>CAADGV010000023.1 GCA_900696645.1 uncultured Chlorobiota bacterium
GGAACGGCCGCAATCAGTACGGCTCACAGGTTGCCACGGGCGTGTACTTCTACCGCATCGAAGCCAAAGGCGCAGACGGCGCGGCCCCCTTCACCAATCTCAAAAAAATGTTGCTGGTGAAGTAAGGCCTGTTCTTTTCAGTTCTCACAATGGCGCGGGAGTGAAAGCTTCTGCGCCATGCTGTTTTCTGGATGCGGTCTTAATTCATTTTGCAGAAAGGAGTTACTGACAATGAAGCAGGTTGTAATATGTTCTCTCTTTCTTCTTTCCCTCAATATCGGTGCCGCCCAAACATTTCAATGGCAGCATCCAACTCCCGTGGGAAACAATCTGAACGATGCGATAATCCTTCCTTCGGGAACATGGGTGTTGACAGGTGACGGCTCGACTGTCGCACGCTCCACCAACAATGGCACAACGTGGACTGTTGCCTACCCCGAAACACTCGGCAGCGACATCTACGAATCGATGTTTGTTAATGATAACATCGGCTACTTTTGCACCACCAACGGCACCATCATGAAAACGACTGATGGCGGAGTAACGTGGCAATACCAAAACTCCGGCACGTCGGCGCAACTCTGGTATCTCGATTTCTTCAACGCCGATACCGGACTTGCCGTAGGCGCTTCAAGCACGATTCTGAGAACGACGAATGGGGGTACGACGTGGTTGCCGTTCAATCTTGCGACATCGACGCTCATCTACAAGGTCCATTATGTCAATGCAATGACTGCATACATCGGCACGTCGTCCGCAACGGTTGGGAGGCTTCTGCGATCAACGGATGCCGGCCAGACGTGGAACAATGTACCCGGCTACACCGGAGGAGGAACGACCCGCGGCATCTTCTTCATTAATCCCGACACCGGCTGGGTTACGAATTCGCTATATCAAATCTACAGAACGACGAACGGCGGCACTACGTTCGATCTGCAAGGCACTTTCGGGACGGGCTCATTCTACGAAATCAAATTCATCAATTCTCTCGAAGGTGTTGCAATTGGCGCCAGCGGTGATGTGTATGTTACGACCAACAGCGGTGTGAATTGGACTCCGACGAACATCGGGTATAACTCGAATGTCTTCGGGCTGGGAATGTCCGGCATTCTTGGCAGAGCGGGAAGGGCAACGGGCACAACAACGATTCTCGTGGGTGGCGTTGGCGGGGCTATTGCCAGCAGCGCGACTTGGGGATCAACGTGGGATGGCCACACGAATTTCGTTGTTCGCCAGGAGCTGAGGGGAATTCAGTTTCTCAACGCAACGACAGGATACGCTGTCGGAGGGAGTCTGGTTGCCGCCGACAGTCTCGGTGTGATCTTGAAAACAACCGATGGCGGAACCAACTGGTCACTGCTTCCGTTCAACCCCCGCTCTCGCATTTACAGTCAGTATTGGATTGATGCGGACACCGGCTATATTGCAACGCAAGGCCCTACAGGAATGTGGAAGACGACGGATGGCGGTTCGACTTTCACGCAACTCAATCTTGGAATTGGCGTTGCGACAAGCATCTGGTACAGCGTGAAGTTCCTTGACAGCCAGACGGGATATGTGTGCGGAAGCGCAGGCTTTCTTGCCAAAACAACCAATGGGGGAGCAGTGTGGACTCCGCAAGTGAGCGGCCACGGGAATTCGGCAATCTATGACATTCATATTATCGATGCCCAGTATGCAGTTACTACCGGCGGGTCGGGACGCGTGTACAGAACAACGGACGGCGGCGCGCTGTGGAGTTCAATCGGCATCGGCGGCACGATAACTGTGTATTCAAGCTGGTGGTATGATCGTGACACGGGATATGTAAGCGGCTCGGCGGGAACAATTCGCCGTACAACAAACGGCGGACTGAGCTGGTCGCCGCAAACGATCGGAACAACCGGCATTCTTTACCGCATTCACTTCACGGATCTTCAGAACGGGTGGACGAGCGGGAGTCTCGGCTCGATCTTCCGCACAACCGATGGCGGCGCGACATGGGTTCGGGCGACACGGATTCTTGCCTCGGGCAAGACTCTTTTCGATTTCGACATCGCTGCAAACAGAATCTGGGCTTCGGGTACCGACGCAACAATCATCTCGGCCAATCTCTCGGGAGTGAGTGTTGGCGGAAATTCCGGAATGGTGCCGGAGTCATTTGCTCTCTATCAGAACTATCCCAATCCATTCAACCCGACGACGACAATTCAGTACGCGTTGCCTGCTGAGGCTTCCGTAAATCTCAAGATCTACAATCTCTTAGGGCAGGAGCTAGCAACATTAGTGGAAGAGTTACAGGGCGCCGGGTATCACGCTGCACCGTGGAATGGTCGGAATACGTATGGCGTTCAAGTGGCAACGGGTGTCTACTTCTATCGCATTGAGGCCGTCGGTTCAGATGGCTCGGCTCGTTTCACGAGCACGAAAAAAATGTTGTTTGTGAGGTGACCCTGACGAACTCGAGGCAGGGATATGACGGTTCTGCATGCCCCTGCTTGTTTTTTGGATTCTCTGATTTGAATCAATCCCGAATTACAGTTACTTTGGTTCAGAGATATTCCGGAGCTGGTCATGTCTCACTCGGTTAAAACGTCTCACCCAATTCGGACTGCCCTGGGGTTGATTGTCTGTTTGATTTTCACAGCAACATCCCAAGCATTTTCTCCCGACACTGTTTTCATTCAGTATTTCGATAACTTCGAAAGTTATAACATCGGCCAGCGTCTCGCCTGTCAGAACCCTACCAATTGGACTACTTTTAGTTTGATTCCTTGTGACAGTCTTGAAGACCCGATGATCTCGGACGCCTATGCATATAGCGGTACGAAGTCTGTCGTTATCAAGCAGTATAATGATCTGATCATTCGGCATCGGCAAGATCCCTGGTACCGAATGTCGATCATCAGGTTCAAGTTTTTCATCCCAACAGGAAAGATCGGATACTTCGCCACCTTGGCAACTTTTTCTCCTCCTTCCTTCAACTGGGCTATGGAAGTGGTCTTCGATTCCACTGGTCAAGGCAGACTGTTTGCCGGTGCGTCAACGCCAACGCATTTCGGCTACACTCAAAATGTCTGGCACTCTGCAAAGCTTGAGGTGGATCTTCTTATTGATTCGGCTCGGTTCAGTGTTAACGATCATGTGATTCGCACCTGGCGGTGGACTTTGGGGGCATCGGGTGGTACAAGTCCATTGCGTCTCGAGGCCAGCAATTTCTATGGTTTTACGGCCCGTCATGAAATGTACATTGATGATTTTGATTTTCGCCCCCCGCCCATCATCTCCAGCCCCGAGAATGACGGCTCCGGTGTACCGAAATCGTTTGATCTATCTCAAAACTATCCCAATCCATTCAACCCGACGACGACAATTCAGTACGCGTTGCCTGCTGCGGCTTCCGCAAATCTCAAAATCTACAATCTCTTAGGGCAGGAGGTGGCAACTTTGGTGGAAGGGTTACAGAGCGCCGGGTATCACACTGCACCGTGGAATGGTCGGAATCGGTATGGCGCTCAAGCGGCAACGGGTGTTTACTTCTATCGCATCGAGGCTGTCAGTTCGGACGGCGCGGCTCGTTTCACGAGCACGAAGAAGATGTTACTTATCGGGTAAGAACATATACGCAAAGATATTGCGTGACATGGCGCGGGGTGACAAGCCGCGCCATAGTTGTTTCGTGAACTCATGTATGCCTGTTGCAGGCTTGCATTTGTCGGAGCCAAATCGTTTCTTTATCCCAAGCTTTTCTCCTTTTTTGCAGGCGTTATGACTCGCTTCCGGTATTCCTCACTGCTGGTGTTTGCGCTTTTCATCTCCTGTAGTGCAGTTCAATCGCAACGATACGACAAGACGGTACTCACCGGTACCCGTTTTGATGTCGATATCAACGGCAGAATCATTGTCGCAGACGGTGAGAAGAATGTGCTGCGGCAATACTCCCGTGAACAATCCCTGCTGAAAGAAATAGGCGGCACGGGTTGGAACGACAGTCAGTTCGACCAGCCGGCGGGCGTATGGGCGAGAAACGGGATAGACGTGTTTGTTGCCGACTTCGGCAATCATCGCATTCAGAGATTTGACCGCAATCTTGCATTCATTTCCTCATTTTCGTCCCGGGAACGATCCAATCCCGATGAACGATTCGGATACCCGACGGATGTTGCCGTTTCGCGGTTGGGCGATTTGTTTATCTGCGACAGCGAAAACTCACGTATTCTCAAAATCACGGGTCTCAGTAAAGTGGAACGGACATTCGGCGGATTTGATGCCGGGAAGGGAAGATTGCGGAAGCCAACGCAACTCGAGGTCGGGCCGGACGATAACGTTTACGTGCAAGATGGCAATAGGGTGGTCGTGTTCGACAGTTTCGGCAATTTCATCCTGAATCTCGGCGAAGGCCTTTTCTCGACGGATGTCATGATCTTTGCAGACGACGCGGGGATTGTTGTTTTTGAAGGAACAAAATTGTTTTTCTTCGATCGCGGTAACAGATTCGTTTTCGAGGTCCCACTTGCGACGCTGCTCACTGAAGCTACTCCCGAAATCCGGGCATTTGTGATCAGCAGGGGAACGCTGTATCTTCTCACTACGCACGGGATAGTCACTGCTCCCGACCCGCGTGAGATGCATTTTGAGAAATGACAAAGTAGAACACACATCAACTCATACGGAGGATAGTCATGGCAAAAAGTCTGAACAAAGCAATGTTGATCGGCAATCTGGGAAAAGACCCCGAATTGCGCTACACGACAAGCGGAATTGCAGTCGCAACATTCAGTCTTGCGACAAGCGATTCGTGGAAAGATCAGGAAGGAAACATGCAGGAGCGGACCGAGTGGCATAATATCGTAGCGTGGCGGAAGCTTGCCGAAATTTGCGGCGAGTGGTTGAAGAAAGGGAAGCGAGTGTACATTGAAGGCCGCATTCAAAACCGCAGCTATGACGACAAGAATACGGGTCAGAAACGGTATATCACCGAAATCGTTGCCGACAACATGATCATGCTTGATGGCGGGGGCGGCCGTGCGGCAACTCAGGATAATTCGGGCGCAACTCAGACGCCGGCCGAGCCGACGATTCCCGCTTCGCCGGAAGATGATCTTCCGTTCTGATTCAATTCGCATGAACCGACGGCACTCTGTTCCAACTATCAGCATTTTCGTTGCGGCGTTCCTGATTCATTCAGGAACGCTTTGCGCGTCGTGGCGGAAACCGGTCAGCGCGAAAAACGGCATGGTGGTTTCGGCCGAATCGCTTGCAACGCAGGCAGGCGTTGACATCCTCAAGAACGGCGGCAATGCTATCGATGCTGCCATTGCCGTTGGCTTCACACTTGCTGTAACATACCCAGAAGCGGGGAATATCGGAGGAGGCGGGTTCATGCTCATCCGCCTTGCGAATAGCACAACAACGATGATTGATTTCCGCGAGAAAGCTCCGGCAAAAGCGTCACGCAACATGTATCTGGACAGCAACGGAAATGTCATTCCGATGAAAAGTGAGCTCGGGCCGCTTGCTGCAGGCGTGCCCGGGACAGTTGCCGGGTATCTGCACGCGCTGGAAAAATACGGCACACTCTCCCGCCAACGAGTCATTGCCCCGGCGATTGAAGCGGCAGTCAAAGGGTTTCCTCTCTCCGAGCGATTTGTAGAAAGCCTGAAGCAAAGCATGAAGGAGTTCTCGGCCTTTCCCTCAACAATGAATGCTTTTACGAAGAAGGGAACTCCCTACGAAAAGGGAGAAATCCTCCGTCAACCGGATTTGGCGAACACATTGCGCAACATCAGCGCGTTCGGGGTGGACGGCTTCTACAGGGGCTACATTGCCGAGTTGATAGTGGCCGAAATGCAACGACACGGCGGTATCATCTCGGCGCACGATCTTCTCAACTATCATCCGGTGGAGCGGAAGCCGTTGTACGGCTCGTATCGAGGGTACGGCATTATCACTGCCTCGCCTCCGTCAGCCGGGGGAGTTGTGCTTCTGCAAATGCTCAACATGCTTGAGCGATATGATCTGAAGGGCAGAGGGCAGAATTCCTCCGAGTCGATTCATCTGTTTGCTGCCGCAGCGCAACGCGCCTACGCCGACCGTTCGGAATTTCTCGGCGATCCTGATTTTGTGAGCATGCCTGTATCCCGGCTCATCTCAAAGGAGTATGCTCTCACGCGAAGCGAATCAATTGACACCTTGCAAGCAGTTGCCAGTTCGAGTATTCCTCCCGCCACATCCGCCGAGTTGGGGCACAGCAACACAACTCATTTCTGTGTGGCGGACAGCTTTGGCAATATTGTGTCTGTAACGACGACTCTGAACGGATTATTCGGATGCAAAACAGTCGTTGGCGGAGCGGGATTCTTTCTGAATAATGAGATGGATGATTTCTCCGTCAAGCCCGGAACTCCCAACATGTACGGCCTTACCGGCGCTGAGGCAAATGCCATTGCGCCGACAAAGCGAATGCTCAGTTCGATGACCCCGACGATTGTCATGAAGGACAGTATGCCGTTTCTCACCCTTGGAGGAAGGGGAGGAAGTCGCATCACAACCGCTGTTGCGAATATCATCATTAATGTGATTGATTTCGGACTGAATGTACAAGATGCTGTGGAATCTCCGCGCATCCACCACCAGTGGCTGCCCGACAGAATCTTCTACGAAACCAACGGGCTGCCTCTTGATGTCATGGAGAATCTTAAACGCAAAGGGTACACGCTGGAGCACACAACAACCTTCAATGCGCGTGCCCATGCCATCATGTTCGATCCGGCAACACGATTGTTCTTGGGCGGGGCGGATCCACGTGAAGAAGGGGTTGCAATCGGGTATTGATACTCACATGCGTATTGGGTATCTTTTCTTGTCCCTCTGATGTACTACTACCATCGTTCGCTCATCAGTGTCAGTAACTCAATTGTTGGGGGTGGTTCTTTGCAACAGTTTCATCGATGCGTCTTTCGTGACGGCTTCCCTTGTTGCGCCTGTCGGCTCCTGCATACAATCCGCCTTTCTGCAACGTATTCATAACACTATTCAAAGAGAATGTAGATGAAATTTCCGCTTTATGTGTTGTTGTGCATTGTCACCCTGGTCAGTTTTTCGAGTGCGCAAACAAACCCGACTCCGCATGTACTTTCGGGAGGTAACTATACGTTCACGTCATGGGATGCGTCGAGTCCTGCAGGATCATATCCCCTGAACATGCGGTTTCATCGTGGCCCGTCGCAGGATCCCGGATTGACTGCCGAACCGAATGCCGACTACACAGGCGCATACAACGGGACATCGGGAAGTCGTATGAACGGCTTGGGCACCGACGGGTTTTCTTGGCGGAATATCGGAACGGAAGGTAACCTCGGCGCGGCCGTACTCGCGCTTAATACAACGGGGTTGTCAAATATCTATGTTTCGTGGACGGGCGGTACGGTTGCCATAGATGCGACCACCCGGGAGTATCGCATTCGCCTCCAATATCGTGTGGGAACCGGCGGATCCTTTGCTGATGTTCCAGGACCCATCGAATATACATCAACCGCACCCGCAGGCCACAGCCAGGATTTCGGCCCGACGCTGCTTCCTGCCGCAGTGAACAATCAGCCCGTGGTTCAGTTGCGATGGAAGTACTACTATGTTACGGGTGGCAATACACGTCCGCAACTTCGTGTCGACAATATTCTCGTTCAATCAGGGCAACTGCCCGGAGACGGCACCGGAAGTGCTGCTGTTGTCCCGGATACACTCAATGGCGGAACAACAGGCTCAATGCAGGTTATCTACCGAAGAAATACTCAAGTTACGGTTAACGGACTGAGGATCGTTATTCCCCCCGCATTCAGTTGGTCGCGCAACAGAACGGATGTTTCTTTCACGAATATGACTGCCGTCGATACAGTTATAGGCGATACGATTTCGTTCAGTAATGTGATTTTCTCAGCCGATTCTGTTGTGGTTACAATCTCTAACGTTACATCTCCCGAAAGCACGGCCATCTACCCGTTCGTCGTTCAGTCAAGAGAGTTTGCGTTTGCGACCGTCAATCCGATACCGAGGGTTGTGGTGTTCGGCCTCCCGATGCCGATTGCGGAAATGAAAGTGAATGACTCACTCGGCGTACCGCTTAATATCAATCAACTCATAACCGTCCGGGGTGTTGTGACGGTGGCAAATGAGTTCGGCGGCCCATCGTACATTCAGGATAATTCGGGCGGTATGGCAATTTTCGGATCACAGTTTTCAACCGCGGTTGGTATCGGCGATGAGGTGATTGTTTCAGGAATTGTGCAACCGTTTTCGGGACTGTTTGAGATCGTCAATCCCCGCCTGCATTCAATCGTGAGTATTGGCAACGTTGTCACGCCGGTACCGGTCACGGCGAGCCAGATTGCCAATGACGGGATTGGCGGAGTTGAGGAATATGAAGGCCGGCTCGTTCGAGTCAACGCCGCAACGGTAACGGGCTCAGGGGTTTGGGGAGCAAACACAAATTATCCCTTGATCGACCCGACCGGGACGACCGAGATCAGGATTGATAACAACACGAACATTGTTGGAACGCCTATACCCGGCGGAGTATTTGATGTGATAGGAGTCGTGGGGCAGTTCAAGCAAACGCCGCCGTTCATTGGCGGATACCAGTTGATGCCGCGGTTCACGTCCGATATTCTGTTCACAGGGCCGATCATTGCCACATTCCCTGTCGAAACGAACATCCAGCCCAACAGCCTGACAGTTCAATGGGAAACATCCTACAACGGCTCATCGTACGTCCGCTACGGATTGACCCCGTCGTTTGAATTGGGAATTACCGGCACGTCAACTCCGACAACAAATCACAGCGTACAGATCACCAGTCTTCTTCCGGCGTCGGTGTATTACATTCAGGCATTCTCTGTTTCCGGCCAGGACACGAGCACCGCAACAACTCTGATAGCAAGCACCGCTTCTCCGGCGCAGTCCACCGGGGAAATTAATGCGTACTTTTCAAAAAGTGCCAACACGAGTCTTGCTTGGTTTCAGCCTGCCAATCAGAATCAGAATCTGGCGCAGAGGCTCATCACGCGCATCAACAACGCCCGCCGCTCGATAGACGCTGCCCTGTACAGTCTGAGCGGAACACCGGGCAATGACATTGCGAGCGCGTTGGTCGGGGCCAAAAACAGGGGAGTGAGGGTGAGAGTGGTTTGCGAGGATGACACAAGAAACTCGGCGGCGTACAACTTCATTGTCGCAAACGGAATTCCTCTCATCACCGACAGGTTCGATCCGATCAATAACGGGTTCGGCCTGCATCATAACAAGTTCTTTGTATTCGACGGGCGGAGCGGCGCGGCTGAAAGTGTGTGGGTGTGGACGGGCTCCTGGAACCCTACGGATCCGGGTACGAATGCCGATTTTCAGAATGCGATAGAATTTCAGGATCAGGCGATGGCAAACGCGTTCACGATGGAGTTCAACGAGATGTGGGGAAGTGACACCGAAGTACCGAATGCCGCAGCATCACGCTTCGGCGCCCGAAAGCTCGACAATACTCCACACCGGTTTGTAGTGGGAGGAAAGGCCGTTGAAGTGTACTTCAGTCCGAGCGACCGTACAACATCCAAGATTATCAGGGAAATCAGTAACGCGCAATACTCTGTTGGATTTCAACTGCTGCTCATAACACGCAACGACCTCGCAACAGCGTTGGTGAACAGAAAGCTTGCAGGCAAGAAGGTACGCGGCAACCTCGATTCGGATTCGGATACGGGTTCGCAATTCGGGTTCTTGCAGGCAAATGGCATCGATGTCCGGCTGAAGACAGGGGTTTCGGGATTACTTCACCACAAGTACGCTATTATTGATGCCGAAGACCCGAACTGGAATGCAATCACGGTAACGGGCTCCCATAACTGGTCGAACTCGGCAGAGAATTCGAATAATGAGAATACTGTCATAGTGCGGGATGGCAATATCACCAACCAGTACCTGCAGGAATTTGCCGCACGCTATCTCCAGTTCGGTGGAACAGATACGATACGAGTCAGCGTGCAGGGATCCGGTTCGACGATACCGGCTACGTTCTCTCTCGATCAGAATTATCCAAACCCGTTCAATCCGGCCACGACCATCAAGTTTGGGATCCCGACTTTCAGTTTTGTGACACTGAAAGTGTATGATCTTCTCGGAAAAGAAGTTGCCACACTTGTGCACGAGCCGTTGAACGCCGGGGGCTATACGGTCGAATTCAATGCCGGTGGTTTGGCGAGCGGTGTCTATTTCTACAGGATACAATCGGGTTCGTTTTCAGCCACGAAGAAACTTATGCTTGTCCGCTAAGTTGTAGCGGGGTTCTTTCTCATACTATTGGAGGTTTTGCATGAAGGATTGTGCAAACATCTGGTTCAGCCGGCTGTCGGGACTTTTTGTTCTCATGCTGGTGGCGGTGGGGGCTTCTGCCCAGAACGGCGTATCTTTGCTTGATACACTGAACCGATCGCATGGCGTTTCGCCGCAAGGCACACGGTACTCGGCATGTTGGGGCTGGGTTTCCCCTGATGGCCGCGAGTACGCTCTCATTGGCGTCTACACCGGAACCTCCATCATTGACCTGAATGTG
The DNA here is from genome assembly GCA_900696645.1 of uncultured Chlorobiota bacterium. GTDB lineage: Bacteria > Bacteroidota > Ignavibacteria > UBA10030 > UBA6906 > CAADGV01. The sequence continues at coordinate 10,577 of CAADGV010000023.1, forward strand.
TCGCCGATTCGCGAGGTTGCTTTTGTGCCCGGCCCGACTGCCTCGTATTGCTATCGCGAGATCAAAACGTACAGGCATTATGCATACATCGTTTCTGAAGGCGGCCGCGGCGTGCAGATAGTCGATCTCTCGCGCCTGCCCGACACAACAGGGCTTCTCGTCCGCGAATTCAATTATGTGAGTGGCACACGCAACACGCTCACTTCTCACACGGTAACCCTTGCGGACGGATATCTGTATTTGAACGGATCTAACGGATGGTCACCGTCAGGTATGATCATCTTCTCCCTCAAGAACGATCCCACCAACCCGGAATATGTCGGCGAATACCAGCCGATGTACATTCACGATTCCTACGTTCGCAATGACACGCTGTACGCCGCTGCCATTTACGGCGGTGGAGGGTTGTACGTTGTAAATATCAGCAACAAAGCCAATCCGCAACTTATCAGGAAGATTTCCTATACGGGCAGCGGAACGCATCACGCGTGGGCAACAATCGACGGGCGCTACGCGTTGACGACGGATGAGATAGGCTCGACTGTTTCCAGTCTGAAGGTGTGGGACATGCAGAATCTCGGAAGCGGCCCGCCGTATACTCCTATTGCGTCATTCACGGCAAATCCCTCACGAAAAATTCACAACGTGCACGGCCGCGGCCACTATGCGTATATCTCCCATTATACAGAAGGGATGTACGTGCTGGATATGCGCAACCCGACCTCGCCCGTTGTTGCGGGTTCTTATGATTCCTATCCCGCTCCCGGCCCCGCCAGCGGCTTCGACGGCTGCTGGGGAGTCTATCCTTATTTTCCTTCGGGGAGATGGATTGGATCGGATATGCAGACGGGGTTATATCTTTTCAACTTCAACGGACTCGCGCCACGCCTGCGCTCGCCGCTATTGGCCCCTGCCAACAGCGATACATTCAGTCAGGGTGTTGCAAAGACGTTCCGATGGAGATCGGCAGCAAATCAGGCCGAAGATCCCCACTATTACCAACTGCATATGTGGGGACCGGGACTCGACACGCTACTCACGACACGTGATACATCGCTGACAATCACGCCGTTTGCATCGATGCAAAACGGGCAGACGCATCGCTGGCACATTTGGATCAGGGATGAATTCACTGATGTTTCGAGCCCTGATACGTTTCAGATTGTGTACAGGGCCGGTAGTTCTTCAACTCCGGCACCTGAAAGGCCTTTGACATTCACACTTTCGCAGAACTATCCCAACCCGTTCAATCCGGCAACAACGATTGAGTATTCGATTCCCGCAACTTCTCACGTTGAACTTACAGTGTATTCAACTCTCGGCGAATTGGTGGCCACTCTGGTCAACGAAGTGCAGGCTGCGGGCGTGAAATCGGTTTCATTTGATGCGGGGAACTTGCCGAGCGGCGTCTATCTCTATCGTTTGCTGGCGGGCGGCAATGCGATACACAAGAGAATGATGATTGTCCGATAGTTGCAAACTGTTCTTCCAACAACAAAGGGAAAGCCTTGAAATCACCTTTCTTCTTCGTCGTGGCATTGGCATGCCTTTCCGGCAGTGCCTTTGCCCAGCCAACACATCTCGATACATTACGACATCTAAATGTCAAGAACGGTGGAGGGTACTCCGCTATCTGGGGGTATACAGCCCCTGACGGGCGCGAGTATGCCTTGCTTGCGTGCAACGGAAGCAGCGGCAGGCCGCCGGGGACATCAATTATTGATATTACCGTCGATAACAATCCGCAAGAAGTGGCATTCATTTCCGGGCCTGCCAGCGGATGGCGTGAGATGAAAACCTACAAACACTATGCGTACGTTGTTTCGGAGGCGGGAGGCGGCACACAGATCATAGACCTCTCGCAACTGCCCGATACGGCCAGACTCGTCAATTCATTCACGTACGTTCATCCCGACACTCTCACCAAAAATACTGCAAAGGCGCATACAATTTCCATTCACGGCGATTTTATGTATCTGAACGGTTGCGCCAATTGGGGATCGCGTGACCAACGAGGAATGGTGATTTTCCGATTAAGCCATGATCCGGTCAATCCTACGTATGCCGGGGAGTACAGTCCGTTGTATGTTCATGACAGTTATGTTTTGGATGATACCATCTATGCGTCGGCAGTGTACAGCAACGGCGGGCTCTTCATTGCGGATGCGACAAACAAATCGAATATACAAACCATTGGCAAGATTACGTATTCCGGCTCGGGAACACACAACGCTTGGGTGACAAGAGACAAGCGGTATGTCATCACCACGGACGAAATAGGCACGACTCCCAAAACGCTCAAGATTTGGGACAGGTCGAATCTTCCGGCCATTCCTTCGGCTCCTGCAGCAACGTTCACTGCTACGCCATCAGACATCGTTCACAATATTACAATTCGGGGCGACTATGCGTACGTGGCATGGTACACCGCCGGGGTTCGGGTAGTCAATCTTGCTAATCCCGCCTCGCCTCTTGATGCAGGCGGCTTTGATACTTCGACGCAACCGCCCGGGAATTACGCCGGTGTGTGGGGTGTGTACCCGTATTTTCCCTCGGGGAAGATTGTCGCCAGCGATATGCAGAACGGTTTGTGGGTGTTCCGGTTCAGCGACCTTGCGCCGAGACTCCCCGTTCACCTTTCGTCTCCGGCAAATAACGATACCGTACGCGTCCAGAACACAATCCAGTTTCGATGGAACAAAACTGCCGACTTAAACAAGGATCCGCATTGGTACGAGATTCATCTTGCCGGAGCGGGGGGACTCGACACGACGTGGCGGGCAACCGACAGTGTTACGTCGTTCACGAACAGTGCAGTATTGCAGAACGGCCAGCAATATACGTGGAGCGTGACTGTTCGTGATGAGTGGAACACAACGGCCAGCGTAGATACGTTCCGTTTCTACTATGCAACACCGACAAGTGTCGGGCAGGCGACCGACGTACCTCTCGCTTTCGGCCTCGACCAGAACTACCCCAATCCCTTCAATCCCTCGACAATAATCGATTTTCGGTTGCCGCAATCGGGCCCTGCATCGCTGAAGGTTTATGATATTCTGGGCAAGGAAGTGGCGACGATCGTCAATGAGAATCTTCCGGCCGGATTCTACAAACGAACATTCAATGCGGCCGGACTTGCAAGCAGCGTGTATATTTATCGGCTTCAATCGGGCGGCAAGTCGGAGGTAAAGAGAATGATTCTCGTCAGGTAAGTTCAAACCGGATATGATTGGCAAACGGGCGGTTCCGCACCGGGACTGCCCGTTTTTCGCTTGTGAAGGTTGATTTTCAGAGAAGGGTTCATTATTGTGGAGGGAGTCTAATCCCGTCTGAAACTCATCCTATGCACACCTACACCAGGGAGGAAATACGGCGCTGCTTTTCTTCTTCGGAGGATTTTAACGAGATTTTCGATGCGTTTGAGTCGGCTATTGGACAACGGATAGCAGACATTGAACTCTACCGGCTTCTGTTCTGGAACCACTCACTGACCCCGGATGAAGTCCGCCTGTTCGGCGAGAAACTCGCCGGCGAATTCCCTGAAATTGCGTACGACATTTTTCTCTGGCTTGCCACGATTTTTGAAGCCACAACCTCCACAAACGACAACTACGAATTGGCATTTCATTATTTTCAGAAGGCTGCGCAGGCCCGTCCGTCCGAGCCCGACCCCTATCTTGATGCATGCGATTGCTACGAACCCGACCTCAATATTCCCCCTTTGTCCTCCATTATCGAATTCGTGAACAGGGGAGTTGAAAACGTAATTCACCCTTCGCTGCTCTACAAACGTCTTGCCCGGTTGTACGAGCTGGCAGGTGAAGATGAAGAAGCCGAGTCCTGCCGAAGGAAAGCTGAAGCGCTTGACACATCGCCCGACGCATGAAAGATCTCAAGGGGTACCTGATGATTATCGGAGCGGCGTGTTTCTGGGGAGCAGCCGCAACGCTTGCAAAGTTCCTCCTGAACCAGCAATTGGATGCTGTATTGCTTGCACAGGCTCGTGCATCGTTCTCGTGCATGGTGATGTTCGTTGCCCTCTTCCTGTTTTCGAGGCAGCATTTGCGGATTCGCTTTTCTGATTTCGGGCGGTTTGCCTTGCTGGGTGTTGCGGGCTTAGCCGGAGCCAATCTGACATATTACATCACAATCAGGGAAAGTACTGTCGGGACGGCAATCACGATTCAATACACAGCACCCCTGTTTGTCATGGCGTATGAAGTATGGCGGAAGGAAGAGAAATTCACAACTCTCAAGTTGGTTGCGGCAATTCTGTCGTTGCTCGGATGCTTCCTTGCCGTGACAGGTCTCGAGCTTTCCACTATGCGCATTTCACGTCTCGGTGTGTTTACCGGTATCGGCTCCATCATAACGTTTTCGATTCTCACAATCGTGACTCGGCATCTTCTTGTACAGTACAGCGTTCTGAGTGTCACATTCTACAGCATTGCATTTGCTTCACTCTTCTGGCTTTTCATCAATCCGCCATGGGTTGTGGCTGCTCAAAGTCCTGACGCTGAAACGTGGGGAGTTCTGTTCATTCTCGCGATGGTATCTGTCTTGATTCCGAATCTTCTCTTTTCTGGAGGACTGCGGTACATCGTTCCTTCCCGGGCAGTCATCACAAGCACACTTGAACCCGTTGTGGCAATCGGAACGGCGGCCGTTGTTTTGGGAGAATTGCTGAGCGGAGTCCAGACTGCAGGCGCATTTCTCGTCATCTGTGCGATCATTCTTCTTCAAATCCGGAGGGAGAATGCCGCCCTTGCGGAACCACAACCGGTACGGGAATAACTCATGCCGCGAAGCGAACGTCGAATTCAGAAAATCAATCACGTGTTGCGTCATCGTCAACCGGATTTGACTGTTGTGATGGAGAACATTCATGATCCGCACAACGTCAGCGCCGTGTTCCGCTCGTGCGATGCCGTAGGCGTCAAGCGCGTTGAACTTCTGTACAACGTAGAGAGGTTTCCCCGCATCGGGAAGAAAAGCTCGTCCAGCGCCAACAAATGGCTCGAGCGGCGGAAGCATACATCGGTTGATGAATGCTACAGCACGCTTCGTTCGGAAGGTTTCAAAATCTATGCAACACATCTTGTGACAGAGGGAATGAGTTTGTACGATCTCGATTTGACGCAGAAAGTTGCCCTTGTGTTCGGTAACGAGCATCGGGGCCTCAGCGATGAGGCTGCCGCAAAGGCAGACTGCAATTTTGTCATTCCGATGGTGGGGATGATTCAAAGCCTGAATATCTCCGTCGCCTGCGCGGTGTGTTTGTACGAAGCGCTGCGGCAACGTATTCTTGCTGGCGCATTTGCATCTCCCAAAATTCGGGCGAAAGATCTCGAAGACCTCACCGCCGAATGGCTGAAACTCTGATCGCGCAGGCAAACTCTTTCCACTTCTTCTTGCAAACTCATGGAGTGATTGCTATATTCTTGTGGACTTGAAAGAAACAAACACCTCCGTTTTTCGTACGACCTTTAGCTTTCTTCCCCTATCGAACTTCAGAATGGATTCCGGCTACATCGATTTCTTCAGAGACAATCTTCTGCTTATTGCGCTGATCGCGTTCGGCATATTTGGCTATTTCGTTCTTCTTATCAGAAAGCGGAGGAAGCAGGAATTTCTCCATCGGAAAGAAGAAGAGAAGAAATAGTATCCCGCTCCGCTTCGCCTCACACCGCTCTCCTTGTAAATTCCTCTCGTTTTGGGTATCATTATGTACAGAATAGCCTTGTCTTTCGATATGTTTTTCAATTATTGGCTCTGAAATGATCGTTTCGACACTTCTGATATTGATGTTGCTTTCGCCCTCTTTCGTGACTGCACAGACACAACTCTTCAAGGCGGCAGATACGAAACATCACACACAAGTTGCCCTGATAGCTGATGTACGTTCCATTCAGCCGGGCGTCTCCTTCACGGCAGGCATATTGATGAAAATGGATGAAGGGTGGCACACGTACTGGAAAAACGGCGGTGAATCAGGGTTGCCCACCGAGATCAAGTGGGCGTTGCCTGACGGGTTTGCTGCCGGTGAGATTGAGTGGCCGTTACCACATAAGTACAACGAAAGCGGCGACGTTCTCACGTACGGCTACGCCGACGAGAATATGTTGCTGGTTCAGATTACGCCGCCGCGTTCACTGAAGAGCGGAAGTTCCGTTACGCTGAAAGCTGATGTGAGTTGGCTGGAATGTGAAAAGCTCTGCATTCCGGGTGATGCAAAAATTGAGATGACATTGCCGGTTGCGGATCGGGTGCCTGAAAAGGCACATGCTGAACTGTTCGAGAAATTCAGGTCACAAGTTCCGCAGCCATTTTCACCAGGCCCTGATCTTTCACTCAAGACTGAAACAAAGAATCGCGAGGTTGTGCTGACCCTGGAGGCTTCGGGCGGAAAATCGCTACTCGTAAAGCCCGGCGAGATTCCGGATTTCTTCCCCGAGATTGTTGATGAGCTGTCCCTCGGTAGAACGAGTGTTGTCGCAGACGGCCGTCGTGCAGTTCTTCGGATTCCGCTATCGGCCTATGAGAAGGTTGACGAAGCGTTGACACTGAAAGGCGTACTGGTGTACCAACTGCAGGGCGAGGAATTGCGCTCCGGCACTGTCGAAATTCCGCTTCCGAAAGAATTTACCTCAACAATACCGATAGAAGGAGAATCTGGATCATCGACATTGCAGAGTGGCGGCGGCTTGTTCGATCAGACATTTACGACAATCGAGACAGCGCAATCCGAGCAATCGTTGGTGCTATTCATTCTGTTTGCCATTATCGGTGGATTGTTGTTGAACGTGATGCCATGCGTTCTGCCGGTTATCGGCCTGAAGATTTTCGGATTAGTGAAAATGTCGGGAGACGAACCGGTACGTGTCAAGAAACTCGGATGGTTCTTCTCGTTCGGGATTCTCGGTTCATTCCTTGTTCTTGCACTTCTTGTCATTTTCCTGAAGACGGCAGGCGAGCATGTCGGGTGGGGTTTTCAGTTTCAGGAGCCTCTCTTCGTCATCGGCATGAGCACGGTGGTTTTTGCATTCGGCCTCAGTCTGTTCGGCGTGTTTGAGATCAGCCTTCCGTTCATGCTGGCGTTCGTCGGGCTTGGCAGTGCGCTCGAGAAGCGCGACAAGGACAAAGGCTATGTTGCATCATTCTCGGAGGGAGTCTTTGCGACAGTACTTGCAACGCCTTGTACAGCTCCGTTTCTCGGTTCTGCAATGGGATTCGCATTCTCTCAGCCTGCCTATATCATTCTGTTGTTGTTTGCCAGCGTTGCGTTCGGCATGTCGCTTCCGTATCTGATTCTCACAGCGAAGCCGAAATGGATGAGGTTCTTGCCGAAACCCGGCGAGTGGATGGTGACGGCGAAGCAATTCATGGGCTTCCTGATGATGGGGACGATGGTTTGGCTATTGCAGGTTCTCGGCTCGCAACTTGGCATGGAGGCCGTTATTTGGACGGCTGCGTTTCTCCTGTTTGTCGCGTTAGCGTGTTGGATTTTGGGGAGATTTGCGACACTCACCGCATCACGTACCAAGTACTTCAGCTCGTGGGGAGTAGCGATTCTTCTTGTGATTGCAGGCTACAAACTGTTTATCGGTGATGTACTTGAAGCACGCGATGTTCTCGCACAATCCGATTCGTACTCAAGTACGACTTCATCGCCGCAGAACGTGGCGGGTGTTGCATGGCATCCTTTTTCCGTGGAAAGTCTTGAATCCCACTTAAGAGATAACAAGACTGTGTTCCTTGATTTCACGGCTGAATGGTGCCTTACATGCAAAGTCAACGAGAAAACCGTTCTTGCCGACAAAGCCGTTGTAGAGCGGTTGAACGGTGACAACATTATTTCCATGAAGGCGGATTGGACAAACAGGAACGAGTCAATTACACGGCTACTTCAGAAGTTTGGCAGGTCAGGCGTTCCTCTGTACGTTATCTTTCCGGCTGGAAGACCGAATGAGCCGATTGTTCTCCCTGAGGTTATTACCACGGGAATTGTGCTCGATGCGCTGGCGAAGGCAACCGGTACGTAGCGGCGCTCAAGACGATTGCGCGCTTATGATTTTGCGAAGAATGGTTTTTGTGCTTTCCGGAAAATCGCTATCAACCATCCATTGCGCGTAGTCCAATTGTGATGCCACCGACTGATTTTTGTACTTGCCGAAATTGAAAACAATCTCGCCGGCTTCATTCTTCGTCAGTTTGCGTGCGTAGTCGACGATTTCCTCGCGGCCGCAATAGTCGTGCAACTCCTCAACTGTAGCCGAACCCAAATCCTCGTAACGGTCGAGTTGCCCTTTGAAGACTTCGAACGTTGCCCGCACATCCGCTTCGGCATTGTGGGCGTTTTCAAGAATCTTCCCGCAATAGAACTTGTATGCCGCCGTCAGAGTTCTTTCCTCTTTCCGCTTGAAGATTGTGCACACGTCGATGAGCTTAGTTCCTTCTTGCGGGAATTCGATGCCGCAACGGGCAAATTCTTCCACGAGAAACGGCACATCGAAGTAGTTTGAATTGTAGCCGGCAATATCGCAACGGGAGAAGAAGTCGAAGAGTCCCCGTGCTATAGCCCTAAGGTGTGGCTGATCTCTGACCATGTCGTCTGTTATCCCGTGAACGGCCGAAGCCTCCCGCGGAATAGGCATGCCAGGATTGATGAGCCTCGTCCGTGACTCCTCCGACGAGTCGGGATGAATCTTCAGGACGGAGATTTGCACGATCCTGTCAGCGACGATGTCTGTGCCCGTAGTTTCGAGATCAAAGAAGATCAAGGGGCGGGAAAGTTGGAGGTTCATGAGTAGTTCGATGTTTGAGCTTTCATAAAGTAGAAATTTGAAGCACGAAGAGCAAGGCGCCGACAGTTGGGTTTTCTCTCTCATCTCGTTATATTCACTTCACCACTACTGAAGAACAACAGAGAATCCCGAAGGAATTCCCATGTCAAAACTCACGAAATCCAAGGCGTGGAAAGCGCTTGCCGCTCACCACAGGAAAATGGCACGCAGGCACATGCGCGAAATGTTTGCAAAGGATCCGAAACGTTTCGAGAAATTCTCGATGAAAGCATGCGGGATATTCGTTGATTATTCAAAAAACCGTATATCGGGAAAAACCATGCGGCTTCTGTTTGACCTTGCCCGACAGGCCGACGTAGAAGGCTGGCGCGAGAAGATGTTTAGCGGAGAGAAAATCAACTTCACCGAGAATCGGGCTGTGCTGCATGTTGCTTTGAGGAATCGCTTAAATCGTCCCATTGAGGTTGATGGAAAAGATGTTACGCCCAACATTCGAGCCGTGCTGGGGCAGATGAAAGAGTTCAGTGAATCGGTGCGGAACGGCGATTGGAAAGGATACACGGGCAAACCCGTTCGCGACGTTGTCAATATCGGTATCGGCGGATCGGATCTCGGGCCGGTGATGGTGACAGAAGCGCTGAAGCCGTACACCTTGCACGGGCTCAATGTTCATTTTGTGTCGAATGTAGACGGAACCCATCTTGCCGAAACGCTGAAACTCTGCGACCCCGAAACAACATTGTTCATCATAGCTTCCAAGACATTCACCACTCAGGAAACACTCACCAATGCATTCTCCGCACGGCGGTGGTTCCTTGCCTCTGCAAGTGATGAAACGGCGGTTGCAAGACATTTTGTCGCCCCCTCGACGAATACCGTGGAAGTGGGGAAGTTCGGCATTGACCCGAAGAATATGTTCACTTTTTGGGATTGGGTTGGAGGAAGATACTCATTGTGGTCGGCAATAGGCCTTTCCATCGCAGTGGCGGTCGGATTTGAGAATTTTATAGAACTCCTTACGGGCGCATTTGAAATGGACGAGCATTTCCGATCTGCACCGCTGGAGCAGAATTTACCCGTCATCCTTGCGCTGCTCGGTGTGTGGTACAATAATTTCTTTGATGCGGAGACACATACTGTACTTCCCTATGATCAATACCTCCATCGTTTTCCTGCATATCTTCAGCAGGGGGACATGGAAAGCAACGGGAAGTACATTGATCGTGAGGGAAGGGAAGTGGATTACGCTACCGGCTCTGTGATTTGGGGTGAGCCAGGAACAAATGGGCAGCATGCATTCTATCAACTCATCCATCAAGGGACAAGATTGATTCCGGCGGATTTTCTCGCGCCGATTGAAACACATAATCCCTTGGGAGAGCATCATGCTATTCTTCTCTCGAATTTCTTTGCTCAAACGGAGGCGTTGATGCGGGGAAAGACGGCGAAGGAAGCGAGGGAGGAACTTAAAGCCGCAGGATTGAGTCGTGCAGAGATCAAGGCGCTTCTGCCGCACAAAGTATTTCCGGGTAACCGCCCGACAAATTCCCTTCTGTTCAAGAAACTGACGCCCCGGGTTCTCGGCTCGTTGATTGCGTTGTATGAACACAAGATCTTCGTGCAAGGGATAATCTGGAACATCAATTCCTTTGATCAGTGGGGTGTCGAGTTGGGCAAGCAGCTCGCAAAAACAATCCTGCCCGAACTCGCAACACAAGCAAGGGTTGTTTCCCACGATTCCTCTACGAACGGGCTTATCAATTTCTACAAAAAACATCTTGATTGGGAGCCGGTATAGCAATGTCATAAACGGCATAGAACCGGAAACACAAGAGCCGAATCGAAGGATTCGGCTCTTGCATTTGAGTGTGTTGGTGAGCTTCAGACTATTGTGTATCGTCATCCGGTTTGCGCGGTGTTCGCAACATCTTCATGAAGAAATATCCTGTGAGTGCTACAATGATACTCATGGTAGTTACCATCGTTCCGATTGCAAGTGTTGTCATGATAATCTCCCCGTTGCTGTTCGACGTTTGTATGCAAGATAAACAAGATAGGCGATTCCGACGAATACTGTCGTCAAAAGGATGCGTGCACCGATAATGTATGTGAGGCGTGTTTCGAGTTCCGCCTTTACCGCCGGATCGGTTGCCGCTGCAATTTGTTCACGCAAACCGCTGTTAAAAAGCTGCCGGATGATCGAGCCGTTGTCGAGCGGCCATCCGTTTCCACTGGTGAGGCTGGCGATTGCACCCGTCCAATCTCCACCAAGGGGGGAGAAGATTGAGCCTATGAAGACAAACAAGAGAAAGAACGGCGTCACCCATTTGATAATGAACTTGTAAATGTCCGGCACCTTCATGTCTGCGCCGCTGGTGATCTCCCGCCAGCCTTTATCCATCCCGAAAATCCACGCAAACAGGATTGACTCCGCGAGAGCAAACACGACAAGTGAAACGGTTCCTGCCCAGTAGTCATACTCATCGAACACGCCATAACTGTAAAAGAGCACGGTAGGGACGCCGAGGATTAGTGTAATCGTACCAAATGACCAAGCGGACTTTCGCCTGCTCCATCCGAATTCATCCTGCATGAATCCCATCCACGGCGTTCCCATAGCAAGGGAGGAGGTAATGCCTGCAAAAAACAAGAGTCCGAACCAGAACAACCCCGCCATTGTAGCAAGGAATGGCCCCCAATTCTCGAAGAGGAACGGCATTGTCTGAAACGCCATACCGAATCCTGCATTTTCCTTCACCCAATCAAGTCCGAGATAACCTGCGGCGATGGGGATAACGATCAAGCTGCCCAAACAGACTTCTACAAATTCGTTCATCCATCCTGCTGACATTGCATTGAGGGCAATATCATCCTTTGCCTTGACGTAGGCCGCGTAGCAGTGGATTGTTCCCATACCGACCGAGAGCGTAAAGAAAATCTGCCCGGCAGCAGCAAGCCAGACCTTCGGGTTGCTGAGTGAATCAAATTGCGGATTCCACAAGAAATCGATGCCGGCCCAGGCGCTTGCATCGGGATGATCGGGTGTAGCGCCCGATGTACCCAACGTGAGGCCTCTGATTGCAAGGAAGAAGCCGAAGAGAATGAGCAAGGGCATTCCTATTTTTGCTGCCCGCTCCACGCCGCCGCTGAGTCCGTGAGAGAGTATCCACGTGTTGAGCAACAAGCAGAGGATGTAGAAAAACACTGCTTCAAACGGTATTCCGGTGTACGACTGGTTAACGTCAAGGTAGTTCACAAAGAACTGGGCAACTTCTGTTTGCGTGAGGCCGCTGAACGAGCGCATGATTGAATGGTAGACGTACGACATCGTCCACGATTCGATGTAGCAGTAATAGGCCGCAACCGCCAGATTCGTCCAGATGCCGAACACACCGAAGTACTTGAACCATCGGGCCTTCGTCATGCTGTCGAGAATGTAAGGTGTTGAGTGGTTTCCCTGCTTTCCTCCGAATCGTCCCATCGACCACTCAATCCACAGAAGAGGAATGCCCATGACGAGAAATGAAACGAGGTAGGGGATGATAAAAGCCCCGCCTCCGTTGTTCACGGCCTGTACGGGAAACCGGAGAAAGTTGCCGAGGCCGACCGCGTTGCCGGCCATTGCCAGCACCAACCCGACACGCGAGCCCCACCGTTCATTGTTTGACGACATAGAAACCTTTCAGTGTTAATGAATAAGGTTTGCGTTCTGCCGGAAGCAGGGTAGAAGAAGCAGCGACCGGAAGGATGGTGTTGATCGCCTGATGAACATAGCGATATTGATGTGAAGATTCAAGATTGTGAGGGAAATTCTTTGCATTTCAAAAGGTTGTTGAATAGATTTGAAACCGAATTTGTGAATGTTAGCTTTAGCACAAACTATATGAAGAAAATTGGAGTGTTTACGAGCGGCGGTGATGCCCCGGGCATGAATGCCTGTGTCCGCGCCGTTGTCCGCGGTGCGATTTACAACGGGCTGGAAGTTGTAGGCATTCAATACGGGTATGAAGGGATGATTGAGGGGAGATTTGTTGACCTTCAGGCGCGTTCGGTTTCAAACATCATTCAACGCGGCGGAACAATTCTTCGGACTGCACGCTCGGAGCAGTTTCGCACACCGGAAGGCCGTGCCCGGGCAGCAGGAAACCTGAAGGATGCCGATATTGACGGCTTGGTTGCAATTGGTGGCGATGGAACCTTCCAAGGAGCGACGAGGTTAGCCGAGGAACACAACGTGGCGATTATCGGAGTGCCGGGCACAATCGACAACGATCTCTTTGGAACAGACTATACCATCGGGTATGATACGGCAGTAAATACTGCCGTGGAGGCGATAGACAAGATTCGTGATACCGCCGCGTCGCATGATCGGCTTTTTTATGTTGAAGTCATGGGTCGGGATTCCGGATTTATTGCGCTTGACGTAGGAATTACATCCGGTTCAGAACACATCGCAGTACCCGAAACGCAAACCAATATTTCGGAATTGGAAGAGGCACTTGCTGGTTCAAAACGCCACAAAAGCAGCGCGATAATCATTGTCGCCGAAGGGGAAGAATCAGGTGGCGCCCTCAGCCTTGCAGAAAGAATCAAGGATGCCGCGGGGTACGATTACAGGATTTGCGTACTGGGGCATATCCAACGGGGAGGAACCCCGACCGCCCGCGATCGGTTGCTTGCGAGCCGGCTTGGCGTGGCTGCGGTCGACGCCCTGCTTGAAGGTCAAAGTGGAGTAATGGTGGGTGAAATTCACGGGAAAATCTCATTTACACCGCTCAAAGAAACGTGGACAAAACGCAAGTCGATAGACAAAGATCTATGGCGACTTGCTTCCATCCTCTCGACCTGAAACGGTTATTCAAAGGGATTCTCAATGAGTGCGAGACATGGGTGATTCGTTGCGAATCGCCTTTGCTATTTGTGATATAAAACTTTGCCTCACAGACAGCAGTTTGTTATATTTGAATCCACACGATTCTGGGGACTTGTTCTTTTGCCAAAACGAACTGATCTTAATTCCATCCTGATCATAGGTGCGGGGCCTATTGTCATTGGGCAAGCTTGCGAATTTGACTATTCTGGAACGCAAGCCTGCAAAGTGTTGCGTGAAGAGGGCTACCGCATTATCCTCATCAACAGCAATCCGGCGACTATTATGACAGACCCGGATATGGCTGACCGAACCTACATTGAACCCATCACTCCTGCTTTTGTTGAAAAGATTATCGAGCGGGAACATCCTGACGCAATCCTGCCCACAATGGGAGGGCAAACTGCCCTCAATACTGCTGTTGCTCTTGCAAAAAGCGGTGTACTGGCGCGACATAATGTTGAACTCATCGGGGCAAAGCTTGAAGCCATTGAAAAAGCGGAGGATCGCGAGCTGTTCAAAAAAACCATGGATGAAGTGGGAATAGAAACCCCGCGTGGAGGTTTTGTCCGTTCAATCGAAGAAGGGTTGAAGCTCGCCAGTTGGATCAACTTCCCTATTATCATCCGGCCTTCATTTACACTCGGGGGTTCCGGAGGCGGCATTGCGGAGAATGGCGATGAGTTCATCGAGAAGCTTGAACATGGACTTGAAGCTAGCCCGATTCACGAAGTACTGCTCGAAGAGTCCATCCTCGGGTGGAAAGAGTACGAACTTGAAGTAATGCGGGACCTGAAAGACAATGTGGTTATCATCTGTTCGATTGAGAATTTCGATCCGATGGGTGTGCACACCGGCGATTCGATTACATGTGCGCCCCAACAGACTTTGACAGACAAGGAATACGAAGCGATGCGCGATGATGCTCTCACGATCATTCGTGCCATCGGAGTCGAAACGGGCGGATCGAATATTCAATTTGCCGTTAACCCGCAAACAGGCCGCCGTCTTGTTATCGAAATGAATCCTCGTGTCTCGCGCTCATCAGCTCTTGCTTCAAAAGCCACGGGTTTCCCTATTGCAAAGATTGCCGCAAAGCTGGCAGTCGGCTATACGCTTGATGAAATCCCCAACGACATTACCAAACTCACGCCGGCCTCGTTTGAGCCGACAATTGATTACACTGTCGTGAAAATTCCGCGTTGGGATTTTGAGAAGTTCAAGGGCGTGGACAGCGCGCTCGGGATTCAAATGAAATCCGTCGGCGAAGCGATGGCCTTCGGACGAACGTTCAAGGAAGCCCTGCAAAAAGCCCTCCGCTCCCTTGAGCAGGGACGCTTCGGACTTGGTTCCGACGGCAAGGATTCCTTCGACCCGGCACTTCTCTCTCTCGAAGAAAAAGAAGAGTGGAAACAGAAAATCAAAAAACAACTCTCACGATCCAGACCCGAAAATATCTTTTATCTCCGGTACGGCTTTTTGCTTGGAATGTCAATTGAGGAGTTGTTCGCGATTACCAAGATTGATCCCTGGTTCCTTTTCAATATTAAACAGATTGTCGACATGGAAGAAGAATTGAAGGGATATTCGATTGAAGCGTGAAGCGATAGACAGACGACAGTGAAGAAAATTACCCGCGACATATTGCTCAAGGCGAAACAGTATGGCTTTTCCGACCGCCAACTTGCTACAATCTGGAAGACGGAGGAAAAAACAGTCCGCGACCTTCGCAAGACACTTGACGTGATTCCTGTGTTCAAGACTGTTGACACGTGTGCCGCAGAGTTTGCAGCAGAAACGCCGTACCACTACTCGACCTATGAAACCGAGAACGAATCGCTACGGTCTGACAGGAAAAAGATTATCATACTTGGCGGCGGGCCGAACCGTATCGGACAGGGAATTGAGTTCGATTATTGTTGCGTACACGGTGTAATGGGTCTTGAGGAAGAAGGGTACGAGACCATCATGATCAACTGTAACCCCGAAACCGTCTCAACGGACTACGATACGACCGACAAGCTGTACTTCGAGCCTCTGACATTGGAAGATGTGTTGAGTATCTGCGAGCAAGAGAGGCCGGACGGGATTATTGTGAGTTTTGGTGGCCAAACGCCGCTGAAAATTGCCAAGGCGCTTGAAGCAAATGGCTTCAAGATTATCGGGACTTCAACCGAAGGAATCGATCTTGCGGAAGACAGAAAACGCTTCGGGAAACTGCTAAGGGAACTGGACATTCCATGTCCGCCGTGGGGAACCGCCTCAAATGTCGATGAAGCGTTGGAAATTACAGCCACGATCGGTTATCCTGTTCTCGTTCGCCCGTCATACGTTCTTGGTGGCAGGGCGATGGAGATTTGCTATAGTGATGAGGCGTTGCGGGAGTATATGCAAAAAGCAGTATTTGCATCTCCGGAACATCCCGTGCTGATCGACAGGTTTCTCGAAGATGCATTCGAATTCGATGTTGATGCTGTGAGCGACGGAGCAGATGTGTATATCGGCGGTGTGATGCAGCATATCGAGGAAGCGGGCATACATTCCGGCGACAGTTCTTGCGTTCTTCCGCCGTATCATATTACTGCTCAACAACTCCATACGTTGATGACTTATACGCGCAAACTTGCTCTTGCGCTCAACGTTGTGGGCCTTGTGAACGTCCAATATGCAATGCAGGATGGGATTGTGTATGTGCTGGAGGTAAACCCGAGAGCATCGCGTACAGTTCCGTTTGTCAGCAAGGCAACAGGTGTACCGTTGGCGAAAATTGCCGCGAAGCTCATGGTGGGCAGAAAGTTGAAGGATTTGGATGTAAAAGGATTCAGTTGGGCGAAACACGTTTCTGTTAAAGAATCGGTTTTCCCGTTCAACAAGTTTCCTCAAGCCAGGCATTTCCTCGGGCCCGAGATGCGATCAACGGGAGAAGTTATGGGCATCTCCGATAGTTTTGGAGTGTCCTTTGCAAAAGCGTCCATCGCCGCAGGTATGGCGTTGCCGCAGGCGGGAACGATTTTTGTCAGCTTGAATGATAATGACAAAAAAGAGCGGGCTGCAAACATCATTAGAAGCTATGTTCGGCTCGGGTTCAATATCCTCTCTACCGAGGGTACATCGCATTTTCTTACTGAGAACGGCATTGCGAACCGGCCTGTTCTCAAAGCAGGGGATTGGACGCTGAACATCGTTGATATTATCAAGAACGGCTGGGTACAGTTGATCATTCTGACCCCCTTGGGGCAAACCTCTCGTGAAGATGAACATGCGATCGGGCGGACTGCAATGGAATACAAGGTTCCGTTTATCACAACGCTTGCTGCAGCCGCTTCTGCAAGCAAAAGTATTGAAGAGATTAAGAGTAATCAACTTTCTGTGCTCAGTATTCAGGAGCACCATGACCTTGCCGCTCAGGGAGGAGAGGCAAAACCCGTGGAAACACTGGAAGACTGTGAACGAATGGTGGAATATATACGCTCGTTCCAGTTGTGAAGTCGGCACGTTTGGCCGTATGCAAGTTGTGGCTTACGGCACATTAAATTGATATGTTTTGAATATCTTTGAATAATCACACCACACAATAACATCACCAGCGAGAAGAGCAATGTACATTTTAGGCATTTCGGCCTACTATCACGATTCTGCGGCCGCGCTTATCAAAGACGGCAAGATCATTGCAGCAGCGCAGGAAGAACGCTTCACCAGAAAGAAGCATGATTTCAACTTTCCGAAGAACGCGATCGAGTATTGCCTTACGGAGGGAAAGATCACGGCGTCGGATCTATCCTACGTCGCCTTCTACGACAAACCATTGCTCAAGTTTGAACGCCTTCTCGAAACCTATCTTGCGTATGCCCCCCGGGGTATTCAATCATTCTTCATGGCAATGCCGCTGTGGCTGAGGGACAAGCTCTGGATTCCCAACATGATTGAGAAGGATTTGGGGTATGAGGGCGAAATACTATTCCCCGAACATCATGAATCACATGCGGCGTCTGCATTCTTTCCGTCGCCATATCAAGAGGCTGCATTCCTGACGCTTGATGGTGTCGGAGAATGGACGACAACGAGTTACGGTGTGGGCAGCGGGAATGAATTGAAGATTCATGGAGAACTGAATTTTCCACACTCGCTCGGATTGTTGTATTCAGCGTTCACGTATTTCACAGGATTCAAAGTCAATTCGGCGGAATACAAAGTGATGGGTCTTGCGCCGTACGGCGAGCCGAAGTATGTTCAACAGATCTATGATCATATCCTTGATTTGAAGGAAGACGGGTCATTCAAGATGAACATGGAGTTCTTCGACTACTGTGCAGGCTTGAGGATGACTAACGACAAGTTCGCCGACTTGTTCGGAGGTCCCCCCCGCGTTGGTGAGACAAAGCTTACTCAAAGAGAAATGGATCTCGCCCGTTCCGTTCAGGAAGTCACTGAAGAAGTCATGTTGCGACAAACCCGGCATGTCCACAAGGAAACCGGACAGAAGAACCTTGTACTTGCAGGCGGGGTGGCGTTGAATTGCGTCGGTAACGGACGGGTGCTGCGTGAAGGTCCGTTCGAGAATATCTGGATTCAACCGGCTGCAGGCGATGCCGGCGGTGCACTTGGAGCTGCGTTGTACACGTGGCATGTGTATCTGAACAATCCACGGCAAGCCGACAACGTCAAGGATTCGCAGGCGGGATCATATCTCGGGCCCGTGTACACAGATGCCGAGATTGAGCACTACCTTCGAATGAATGAAATAGTGTATCAGAAAGTTGCCCCGGAGGATCTGGCTGACACTGTTGCCGAGCTCATTGCAAACGAAAATGTCATCGGGTGGTTCCAGGGCAGAATGGAATTCGGCCCCCGTGCACTTGGCGGCAGAAGCATTATCGGCGACGCCCGTTCGCCCAAGATGCAATCCATCATGAATCTGAAGATCAAATTCCGCGAATCGTTCCGGCCCTTTGCTCCGTCAGTGCTGCGCGAGAAGGTTTCGGATTATTTCGAGATGGAATGTGAGAGCCCGTACATGCTTCTTGTCGCGGATGTTGTCAAGGATCGTCGCGTAAAGATGACGGCGGAGGAGGATGCGTTGTTCGGCATCGACAAACTGAATGTACCGCGTTCAGACATTCCCGCGGTTACACACGTCGATTACTCTGCCCGCATTCAAACAGTTGTCCGTGAAACCAACCCGATGTATTACGATCTCATCAATGCGTTTTACAAGAAAACCGGTTGCCCGGTTATCATTAATACGTCGTTCAACGTTCGCGGCGAACCGATTGTCTGCCGTCCGGCGGAAGCGTACAAATGCCTGATGCGAACGCATATGGACTATCTGGTGATTGGAAATTACATCGTTGCAAAAACACAACAGAAACCACTTGAACAAGATTCAGATTGGATGAAGGAGTTCGAACTTGATTGAAAAAGTAGACACCTCGCGTGAGGCAGTTAAGAAGACAGGAAAAGCATTCCTTATTGTATTTACGGCCATAGCTGCTTTTATCTTCGTCAAGAATAGTCACATAGCCGGCTGGACGGGCTGGGATTGGAGTGCAGGAATGTCGGCATTCTGGTGGAAGATCTTTCTGCCTGCCGGCATCGCAATCTACGCGTTATGTCATGTTGCGTATCCGGTGATGAAGCATTTCCACTATGCTTGGATGAAGTTTGCGTTCATACTCGGCTGGTTCTGGACGCGCATTTTTCTTGGCATTTTTTTCTATCTTATCATCACGCCCATCGGGTTGTTGATGAGAGCCCTTGGCAAGGATCTGCTTGACGAGAAGATCGACAGATCGGCACAGAGCTATTGGGTGAAGCGTGATCTGAGCAAGTTCGACCCGAAACACGCCTCACGGACATTCTAAGATTTTCATATTTCATAGGAGGAGAACTCGTGGCAAGAAGCAAATTTGCTATTGTAGGGGAATTGTGGCAGTTCATGCGGGTACGCAAGAAGTGGTGGCTCGGACCAATCGTGTTTATGCTGCTACTGCTTGGGTTCCTACTTGTGTTTACTCAAGGTTCGGCTTTGGCGCCGTTCATTTACACCTTGTTCTAGAACTTGCTCGTTCTCAAATTCCGGAGGAGGACCATCCTGACCAAAGGAGATCCTCCTCCCGCTGTATCGTTCCAAGGAAGTGATTACCACAATGCCTCCGTCAGGCTCATCGACCCCGATTGCAGTGAACCATCCAACGACGAGGCCCTGCTGTATTTAGGGGCCAGACAATCATGTTATATCCTGATCTTGTGCTCCGGAGAGGCTCTCGTCCGCACTTATTTCCGCATCATGGCTTACAAATACTCGGGCGGCGTTCTCTTTCGCTCAAGTTTTCAGAACCCTTCCGCTGAGCCCTGCATTGCGATATGCAGGCCCCTAGCAGGCGAATTGCATTATCAAGGAGAGACTCTATTATGAAACCGGGATCTGCCGCTCAGTCTTTTATCGGCAGGAGCCTGAGGCTTTTCGGCTTGCTTCTCTTCGGAACCCTTGCAGGTGTTCTTTTGCTGGAGGCAATTGTAAGAATTATTGAACCACATGCAACCGGTGTGTACGTCGCATTCAATGATGACATGATCTTGAACCACGTCATTCCGCCCAACGTACAGGGCAGGCTCATCCGAACTGACTTTGATACGGACTTCAACACGAACTCACTGGGACTTAGGGACAGGGAGTTTACGGTTTCCAAACCACCAAACACATTTCGTATTCTGATGCTGGGAGACTCGTTCACGGTGGGAGAGGGGGTTAACCATGCAGAGACGTTTTCTAAACTTCTCGAAGCAGCGTTGAATGCCAATGCTCCATCGGAACGTCGAATCGAGGTTATCAACGCAGGTGTTGGCAGCTATTCCCCGTTGCTGGAATTTCTGTATCTGCGGCACAACGGACTTCAACTTCAACCTGATCTTGTTGTCCTTAACTTCGATATTTCAGATCTCTACGATGACATTCAATATTCGCAGACCGTGCGTCTTGACGGCGACGGAGTACCGGTCGCCGCTCCGTTTGATCCAACATTGAACAGAAGCATAAAGGCAGACTCTTTTCTTTCGCGTCTCATGCTTGAAGTAAAAGACTTTCTCAAGGACCATATCCGTCTCTACAATTTTGTACGATTTCGGGTGTACCTGCGAAACGAACAAAGGAAACGTGAAGGTTCCCGTTCAGGCGATCTTCGTTTCGACAAGCTTGCCCAGTTGCGCAGTCACTACATCAACCGGGGAGACGAGGATTGGGCTCTATCGTTGGAGTACATATCGCTGATTCGAGACACATTGCAACACCGAAATATCGATTTCTGGATAACGCTGTACCCGTATGGAATCCAGGTGAACGGATGGGAGTGGAGGGAGGGTCGCAAGTTCTGGGATTTTGAGGCCGACAGTGTTTACTCCATGTGGCCACAGGAACACATGGAGAAGTTCTGCAACAAGGCAGGCATCAAAGTCATCAATATGTGTGAGGACTTCAAAAACGCCTCGGTTCCCGAGAGGCCGTTGTATCACACATTCGACGGGCATTGGACTTCTGCCGGGCATGAACTTGCAACCGCGAAACTCAGAAGCCATCTCGAACCGTATCTAAAGGAGGAGCTACTTCATTGACGGTGCTCTGCATTTGCCGCGGAGACAATTCTCTTCCTGCGTTAGTCAGGGTGAAATCAATCCTTGATTGCTGCCCGTGCCGCGTACAAGTTATATAGAAATACCGCATTCCAGCTTATCACAATCTCGTTTGTCGACCAGCTGTCGTTATCCGTAAAACGCCCGTCGAGCGGCGTTCTCCCGTCGCGGATATTGCTGATGCGGCTTCCTTTAGCCCCGCGTGTGTCGCCGAAGTAGCCATACGTTGGAGGCGTGTTGTTCAACCACGATTTGTCGTTGAAGTCCGGGGCCTGATTCGGGCCTCCGGCCAGTGCGCCGGGGAAATGAAACAGCGAGTCGGGTCTGTTCAGCGCCTTCATCCAGTGATGGAACCCTTCCGTTCTGTACCGAGTAGCGCCCCATGCGTATGCGCCGCTCACGTAGCAAATGTTGAGGTAGTTCCTGCCGAAAATATAGTGAAGGTTGTCAAATCCGGCATCGCGATCTGCGGTACGTGTCGGGTCAAGGTGGTATGCAGGCCACGAAAACTGCCCGGTTCGGTGCATTGCGTTGCTGTTGCATCCCCAGTAGTAAAACGTGCCGAACTGGAATGCATGGTTGTTCGCATCGTTGCGCACGCCGTCTGCATGGTTGTAGATTTGATCGCGTATTTGTTGTTTGAGATTGGGGTCGCCGCCTGCGGCTCGTAAATACGTCCTGTTCGCAAAACCCTCATTCTTTGAGTACGACGAAATCCAATCCGTCGGCAGATAATCCTTCAGGTAGGCGGCGTTGTATTGTTGCTCGCCTGTTGCGTAGAAAAGCGAGGCGCTTGCCCAGGCTCGGGCGGATTTCAGTTGGTTTTGGTCATTCCCCTGCTGATATGCATCGCAATTGGTGCCTCCGTCCCTTGTGGAGTTAGGGTTAGATTGCATCCATCGCCAGCCATTTTTGGCTGCCGTAAGGCACTTTGTGGCGAAGTCCTTGTCGAAAGGCTGATATAGCACGGAAGCGTATGCCAACACAGCTACAGCTTTTGCGGTATTCTGTGTTGTGGGTGGGTGAACCTTGCAGTACCGTTCGACAGTGTTCGGTGTAGTTCTGCCATACCCCTGATCCTTGTTTGAGCATCCTACGCACGCCGTTCCCCAAAATCCTCCGCTCTGAGACTTGTTGTTGTCTTGCATTGAAAGAACCCATTCCAAGCCCCATCGTGTTTCGTCAAGAAGGTCGGGCACGTTGTTGCCGCTTTCCGGAATGTTGGTTTGATCATCCGTCGGCCGGAAATCGTTATACGCCTCCAGCAGCCAGTAGAGGGTTTGACAAACTGTCGGCATATATATCGTCAGGTCACCGGCGTCGTGCCAACCTTTGACAACACCGGGCGGCGCTTTGTCGGCATCGGACGGGTGAGTCCAGTGCTTCTCGGCGTACGGCTCCTCAATTGCCGTAAAGGCACGCTGGTAGTACAGCATCCTCTGAACAGCAACAATCGGTGCATCAAACACATCGTCCTTGATGTTGAACGGCAGGCTTTCTTTCTTGGCGACGACAATCTTGTATCGTCCGGGAGTTTTGAATTGAGAGAAGTCTCCGAAGTACACTTTGGGCGGCGGCACGCCCACCACGTCCGATTTCACGGTACGCACGGGCGGCCCTCCCGTGAACACCACCGCATTGTCGCTTAGCCGGACAATCTGGAACGACTGAAAATCAAGAGGTGAAGTAAACTGCTTCTTCATGTTCGGCGCGTATCCAATCTGGGATGCTGCGATGTAATCGATGGCGGCAACCGGCGGCTCACCCGGACCTGCATACAGCCGAACATTCGTGATCTTCAGGTCATCGATATAACGCGTGTGTTGCACTCCCGGACCCTGAATTACGAGTCCGACGAACGGCATATCACGAAAATTCTCCGGAATGGGAATATCAACCAAATACCATTGGTTTGCGCTCGATCCGGGATCAAAGGAGGGATTCAGGGAGAAGTAGGTGCCTCCGAGGGGGACAATTGAGATATTGAGTGCGCTGTTGCCGCTTGCGCTTGACCGGGTCCAGAACTGCAATCGGGAGTTCTTTTGAAACCAGAATACCGACGTATCACTGTTCAGCATATTGATCTGCAATCCCGCATGATATCCCCATTGCGCGCCAAGAGAATACTTGCCTACTTTTGCCGCCGTAGTAGTCCTGTTCAGATTATTGATCGAGTACGATCCGAGGGAGATCAGGGGGTTTGTGTCTTCATCAAAGATAACAAGATCTGTTATCTTACCACCTTGCGGTTCCAGGAGAACAAGGTTCAACGATTCAAGCCACGTATCAGCTTTTGAAACTATGAGATTTCCCTCAACTTCTTTCCCGACTTCAAGCCCCGCGAAGAGATAGGAATGCCCCACACGAAAACTGCTCGTTGTTGCTTCAAGATAATCAGGAATACCCTGGTGTGACACGGTGAGCATTTGCTTTTCAAGGTCAAGGGAAATAATCTTTCCCCGGACGTAATGCACGAAGGTGTCGGGTTCCTTTTCTGTTGCTCTCTTGAGTTCATTTCTAATTTCATTCTTGCACGACGTTGGCATGAACAAGAAATGCAAGGCGAGTAACGTGGAAATAAGGATTTTCATTTGGGCAATTCCTGATGAGTAAGATTTTGTTGAAGAAATATATTCAAAAGGCAGGGCAAGTCCAACGAAATACGGCACTGAATCTCGATTTGCTGAAGTAACGGACGGAGCCGAGAGCAGACCTCGAGAAACAAGAAGCCCCATTCCGTAGAAATGGGGCTTTCGATGTATTCCAAAAGGAGGAGGGAATTCTACTTTGCAAAGATCATTTTCTTTACTGCTGCGAAGTTCTCTCCCTGCATTCGGTAGAAGTAGATTCCTGATGAAACCTGTTTGCCGTCATTGTCGCTTCCGTCCCAAACCACAGTGTGGTTGCCCTGGCCAATCACGTCGTTCACCAGTACTTTGATTTTCTGACCGAGGATGTTATAGACGGTCAAACGTACTGAACTTGCTTCAGGAACGGAAAAGCGGATTTCAGTGGTCGGATTGAACGGGTTGGGGAAATTCTGCTCGAGAACATACTCGCTCGGCACCCCCCTGTCCCCTGGCGACACGGTTGGCGAGGAACCGCGTGCAACCCGTCGTGCGGCGTACAAATTGTACACGAGGGCTGCATTCCAGTTGATGCAGACTTCATTTGTTGACCAACTGTCGTTATCCGTGAAACGGCCCTCTATGGGCACGCTTCCCGTTCGGGGGTTGGAAGGGTCTCCCCAATACCCGAACACGGGGTATGGTTGCGCATTCGGGTACGAAATATCATTCGGGTCGGGCGATTGGTTCGGTCCGCCCGCAAGCGCGCCGGGGAAATGCCATGGATTTGCGTTCAAAGCCTTCATCCAGTGGTGAAAACCCTTCATGCGTTGATCGGTCACACCTGTCACGCCGCTGATATAGCATTGATTGAGATAGTTTCGTCCAAGCAAGTATTCGATATTCGCCAACCCCTGATCACGGTCGGCAGAGCGGGTTGTATCCAGCGTGTATGCCCGCCATGAAAACTGTCCGCTACGGTGCATTGCATTGCTATTGCAGCCCCAGTAATAATGTGTTGCAAACTGGAACGGATGCCCCTGCGCATCATTGCGGACTCCGTTCGCCATCTCAAAAATGCGTTGCCTGATTGTATTTTTGGTGGATTGGTTTGCGCCGCTCGGAACACGCAAGTACAAACTTGCCGCGAACGCTTCACTCTTGCTGTATGAACTGATCCAGCCGATCGGCTCGTAGAACTGTTGAAATGCATTCTCGTATTGCTGCTCTCCGGTAGCATACAACATGCCTGCAGCAGCCCACATCCTGTTGGTTTTGAGGAGGGATTGATCGCCTCCTTGGGCATACGGGTTGAGCATGTTACCGGTTCCCCATGGGCTTCCGTCATTGGTGAGGTTGGGATTTGCCACCATCCAGTTCCAGCCACGTGTTGCGGCTTCAAGACATCGATTCGCAAATACAAGGTCGAAAGGTCTGTACACACCTGCGGCGTAACCGAGAACAGCAACTGCCTTTGCAGTTGCCTGGGTCGTTGGGGGAACACCTTTAATGTACGGCGCAACCGTGTGGGGGAAGGTCTGACCATACGGGTACGAGTTTGTACCGTTGGCGGCGGTGGTGTTGCACCAGAACCCGCCCGCCGCTTCTTGCTGTGAGAGAAGCCACTCAATTCCCCAACGGGTTTCGTCGAGCAGGTCGGGAACTCCGTTGCCGCTTTCGGGGATGTTCAGATTGTCTTCGGTCGGGGCAAAATCAGACCACGTTTCGAGCAGCCAGAAAATGGATTGCGTCATGGTCGCATTATAGACTGTCAGGTCGCCCGCATCGTGCCAGCCTTTTACAATTCCTGTCGGAGCTTTGTCGGCATCCGTTGGCCGGAACCAGGGACCTTCTGCGTGTTGCTGGGTTATTGCAGTGAATGCGCGCTGATAGTAGAAGAACCGAAGAGCGGAGCGCGTTACCTCGTCGTAGATGTTTGGTCGGATATCAAACGGCCTGGATTCTTTGTTCCCCGCAACAATTTTGTATCGGCCCGGCGTCTGAAGGTTCGAAAAATCCCCCACCCACACAGGGGCTCCGTTTAGGACTCCCTGTCCGTCCGTGACAGTCCGGACGGGAGCGCCACCGGTAAACACCGTGGCATTGTCGCTGACTCGCCTGACGACAAATGATGTGAACTCTGTTGGGGTTGAGAATTGTTTTTTCGCGGAAGGGAAGAAGCCGAGTTGGGTCGCTCCGATGAAGTTCATGTCAACAACGCGTACACCCGACCCGGCATAGAGTCGTACGTTCGTTATTTTGAAGTCGTCAATCCAGAGATTCTTGCTTCTCCCGCCCGCATAGATTTCAATTCCTTTCAATGGAATGTTTCTCAGGTTGGCAGGAATGGGCACGTCAATCAGGAACCACGTGTCTGCCTGCGCTATTGGCGCCGAATGGACCCTTCCGAGGCGTGAATCGAAGTTATCAAAAAATTCAAATGTACAGTTATCGGGTTCAGCAGTGGAAGACCTCACCCACACCTGAAGCCTGCTTGATGACTGCGCCCAGAAAACAGATGTATCCGGTCCTGACCATGAAGGATCGTTTGCTATCCCGTGCCAGAATGCATGAAATCCGCCATGATTCCCGAATGCAAACCTGTGGCTCGCTGTTCCGTTTCTCTTGATGTTCGTATCACTTCCGCTGAAGGTGCTGGCCCATGGATGGAACCGGACTTTTGGGTTCAGAGCATCGTCGAACAAGATAAGATCGGTGATTATGCCACCGCTTGGTTCCTGCGCAGAAAGTTGCGGTACACAAAGAACACAGAACAACCACAGAAGAAAAACCTGAAAAGTTCTCATTTCCTACCCTCCTCACGTTGCTTTTGTTTAACAAGTGCACAAGTGGCTCTTGAATATAACGAATAGAACAGGAAAATCAAGAATCAAGACGAGTAATTTTTGTTAATTATCGCCGATTCAAGATGATACTTGTACTAAAAACAAAATCTATGTAAATTTTTGCGACTACTTGTTGTCTGGAGGATTAGCGTTGCTCAAAAGGTAGCCGGCAAGTACTTCGCTAATTATTTCATGGCCTTCTTTGGTCGGGTGACCATCAACGGGGAAGAAGAGTTGAGCTTTGGCTGAGTTTGAGCGCAACGCAGGGAGCACATCAACCATCTCAATTCCCTCAGCACTGCAAAACTCAGCGAGAAGTTTTTGGGGCTTGTCGAGGTCGTAGAGATCGGGATTCAGCTTCAGAGCATTGATGTATTCATCCCACGATTTTGTGTACACTTGATAGATTGCAGGGAGTACCACAACTACAAGGCGCTTGTTGTGGCCTCGTACATATTGGGACAAGTCCCGCAGGATGGAACTCGTTATTGACCAGCCCTGCACCATCCGGGGCGAGTATTCCTTTGCACAAAACTCCGGCGGAAGATTAAACGGTCGGAGGCCTGCTTTCGACAGCATGTTCGACATTCTGTCTCTGAGGAAGACGTACAGATGCGAGCGGCTTGCCAAATGCGCCCGTACAGTGGTAGTTAGTGGGCGGATTATCCCCCGCTCGTTTTCCCGATCGCTTGCCTTGACTGAGACAAGGTTTCCGTTGGAAGCCGTAAGCAAGGGTTTGCCTTCCGAATCGAACAAATCCATCGATTCCACAAAGTCATTTCCAACGAAAAAGCCCATTACCACTATGTCCGGGTCGAAAGCCATTCCATACTTTTGGAGCATTCTGAATGACTGAAGCGGGCTGTACGATGGAACCGCACAGTTAATGAGTTCAACTGGCCTTTCGTATGCAGAGCTCAGGCGGCTTTCGACACGCTTGAAATAGGTCTCGTCAAGTGTTACGCCGTTGGCGAAACTGAACGAGTCTCCCAGCCCTACTATTCGGACACCGTTTTCCTGTTTCGGGCCGATTTCGTTGTCTCGCAAGCCAATGCTGTTGGTGGATATCGGTGTTTCGAACTCATAAGTCGTATATGTGCCCTTGTAGTGAGGTTGCAGTTTAAAGACTAGAAAGTCGTCGGACGTGAACATTGCGGGGGTATTCTGCAGGCGTTGGGGGGCAACCATTCGTACCATAGCTTCGCCGAGGAGCAGACTTGCCACGGTACTCAACAGCAATAACAGAATAGTCGAAAGAAGTTTTCTCATACTTTTCCCCCAAGGAATGGAGTTGATTACTGCAGAGATGAAGCAACGTGTGGTACACTACGCATCTGTTTCCCGCTTCAATTTGGATTGGATCCGTTTGGATGTATGTTTGAGAAACAGCGATACTTGCTCAATTCGTGCATTGCGTATTTGCTTTTTGTAAACACCGCGCATCGGCGTGACTGTTTTGGGTAGAAAGTGCCGGGCAATATGCGCGTATGTAGTATCGGCATATTTTACATATTCCTCAGTCAGCAATCCATGGTGGAAGTAAGAAAAGTCCATTCTGTCCTTTTGCCACCACAAATGGCTCCACAAGTGAAAGCTGTAGATTCCCTCAAAATCGTCATCCAACTGTTCGAAGAGTTCCCGGATTCCCTGCTTCGTCCAGCGGTGCTTGAAGAACGATCTCTCAGGCTCGACCCGTATCAAATTGGTGAACTGTTGGCTGAGCTTGAACGGAAGCAAAGTCGAGTGTGCCGACCAGGACCCGTCAAACATCTCCTTCATGTTTGCGAGCCACTCTTTGCCGAATTCGGAATTTGGCGCCGACATAATCCATGCGTTACATAACGAGCCATGATAGTTGCCGTCGATTACCTGCCCTAACTCTTCACCCAAAATAAACTGCTCATTGTAAAACTCTTCGGGAAGTTCATTCACGAAGAGAGTGTCGATATCAGCATACACTCCGCCTCTCTCGAGAAGCTTTTCGAGTCGGATGAAATCGGCATGATGTGCATAGCTGTATTTGATTCCGATGTCGGAATGGTAAGGAAATTCGGCAACGAATCGGTTGAGTTCAACTCGCTCCAAGGTCAAGTGGGGTTTTATCAGATCCCACCAGGGCCCGTAGGGTTCGTGGAGGTAGTAGAAATACACCTTGTCCGGCTTGTTTACTTCGATACAGGAAGCCAGGCATAGATAGTACATTAAATGAAACGGCTCTGTCTGCGGTCGAAGCCCGAACACAAAGTGAAAGCTCTTGGGGATAAGCTTCATTTTCATCACCACCACTGAATATGTCAAGGAGCATATGAAACAACAAGAGTAACAACAGCAGTATTCTCACCATGGTTCCGGAACGAACCCCGGCTGAAACACATCTACCACATGAACGACAGGGTAGTTATATGTGAAGGCTGGTTGAACTTGCGTGCGTACTGATAGGCGTAATCAAGAGAGAAACTGCCATACCCGATCCCAAGCCCGAACCGCGCAGAAACATCGAGGTCTCTGGCAAGAAACCCTCCGCGAATGGCGCCGCGGAAACGCTCACTTGACCAAAACGGGTAGTATTCAATTCCCAACTTGTAGAGGAGGTTTCTTTCTCCGAGAATCTTTTCATTCTGGACAGCAACAACGATTCTTTTCGTCCTATTTGAAAACGGAAAGTCCAAAGCAATGCTCAACCCAAGAACTCGTGCAATCCGCGACGTAAACAAGTCTGTAGGCAATATGGACGTGGTAATCTTATAGTCTGTACCAATGCCGGTCAAATAGAAACCGTACCGGATGTACTTCTCGGGCGCATAAGCAAAACCTATATCGCCAACAAATGCCCACACGGATGTCGGCCCTGTTGTTGCTGTTAGGGCTTGTAGGTTGATGCCGAGCGAAAACGAGCTTCCCAAACGTCGACCGTATGACAGCCCTGTACGCAATTCAAAACCGAGGTCACGAATATCCCCCTTGGTGTAGAAGTCAGTCCCGCCGTAGTGCAGCACATCCAACCCGAAAGCGATGGCATCGACCGGTGTAGCCTTGTACACCACGCCGATGTGTTCATACGTTACGCCTTGTTTTATCCGTTGCGAGCTGAAATCAATGGTAGATTGTTGAAGAAAACCAAGGACTCCGGGGTTGCTTCCGAAACCCGGTGCAAGATCAATAATTGCCGCCCCTGCGTCGGCCATTCCAATTGTGCGTGCTGTGCCGGTGAGAAAAGGGAATTGCGGCCCGACTTTTTCGCCGAGGATCTGCGACAATGCCTGGGGAGCGAGACTACAGAAAACGGCAATAAGCCGAAACAGAAATGAGAGTCGGACTGTTCTGGATATGAGATTCATATTGGTGATCGCGCCTGTCAACGTCCGAAATCAGTGAGTCTGAACAATGTCAAGAGGAAGGCGACATCACGCAAGAATTCTCCGAACTCTTTGACAACATTTTCCTGGCGGGGAACGAATACCATATCTCCCGGACGGATTTTGGGTATGTTATCGATATTCGACGTTTCCAGATATGATTCCAAATCTACTTCGGTTGCGGGCTGAAGCCTGTCTTTGTGAAAAATCCTGATGCCCGTCAGGCGGGCGTCTGACGAGTATCCACCTGCCATGGAAAGGAGTTCAAGCAGATTGATTTCGCTGGAAACCGGGTAGTTACCAGGGGCTCCCACTGAACCAAGAATGGTAACACGCTGACCGATGGATGACAATACCGAAACTGTTATGTTGATTTCGCCCTGAATGTAAACGGCCAACCTGTCCTTCAGGCTTGCAACCAGTTCATCTTTTGTTAATCCGCCGGCAATAATATCACCCAACAAAGGCATAGTAATAGTGCCATTGTCTCTTACGGTTTGGGTCGTTGTGAATTCATTGTATCCCCAAACGGTAATCAGCAGTTGGTCACCTTTGCTGATGGTATATTCGGGAGCTTGGGTTCGGGGTTGTCCGTATGCTGCCGGAACCACAAGTACGGCAAGCACGAACAAAACAGAAAATCTCTTGGCAACCGACCACATGTAGTATTTCATTCACCGACTCCGTGATGAGTAACAGCAGGCAATTTGATTCGAAATATTCGACCCAATATATGAAACCGAGCACGTATATCCAATACAAAGAATGAATAAAGTGACTGTGAGCAAATTGAACGTCTCCTGAAATGGAGCACCAATAGTGTCCGGAACTGACACCAACAGGAATTTGCTCGCGGGGTGACATGCGCCACGATTACAGAATACCACATTCGGCATCTTCTGAAGCGCTTACTGTAACAAATTTACACACGCACTGCCAATGAATAAGGCTGTTGCTTCAAGACGGAGCCGGAATAACGGTATTTGGCTTGGCACGACGGTTGATTCCCCCTAAATGATTCATTATCTTTTGTCATTCAGAACACTTACAACACAAACGAGGGTAGTATGGAAAGGCACGTGAGCATTCCAGCAATTCTGGATGTTATCAGAAGAAGGAAGATGTTCTTCATAATTCCCTTTGGGGTAATTCTTCTGTTCAGTGTTGCCGCAGCGTTCTTGATGCCGAAACGCTATGAATCGTACACGACCATCTTGCTTGAACGATCCCAGGCAAAAGACCCGTTAATGGACTACTGGACGAAAGCAAGTATGGTGTGGAATTGGGACAATCAGTTGACCAAACTGAATGAGATACTCTTGAGCCGGACGAGTATTGAAAGCCTTCTTGATAGTCTCGGCAAGAAACAGGAGGGAAAGAGCAACGAGGCCTGGGATGCAACGATTGAGAGTACCCGGCGACAGATCGGAACGTCTCTCACAGGAACGGACGGCTTCAGGATTTCCTTTGCGGACGAAGATCCTGAAGTGACGAAACGGGCAGCAGAAGCGCTCTGCAATATCTACATACAAGCAACACTTCGCTCTGATCGGCAACAAGCTGAAGAGACCGTGAAATTCCTTGAGGGGAAAGTCGAAGAACTCCGCGGTGATTTTGAAAGACAACAGCAGGAATATCTTGGAGCACGGCAACGGAACTTGTCCGCTCAGCCGCAGGAAGAAGCAGCGCTTCGACCGCAGTTGGTGAGAATTACAGACGATTTAACCGGCGTCGAGAGGACGTTGGAACAACAGTCGAGAGCGTTGAATCAGATACGACATTTCAGGGAAAACCTTGAAAACCCTGCTGTTGTCAGTCAGATCGCGGCGCTCGATCCAAAGGGCGCCATGCTGTACGTCGATACGCTCAAATCTGTTTCGGTACGATACAATCAGCTTCTGATGCGATATACGTCTGTGTATCCTCAAGTCATATCGACACGCAACGAGCTCGCAGAACTCCTTCAGAAGGCAGGCGAAGCATTGGAAGAGGAAATTCAAAACAGCAAATCAAAGAGGGCGAGCCTGCAGAATTCGCGTGACGAGATGATTCGCGGTATTTCAACGTCAATCAACTCAGGTTCGGTAACGGCTGAACGCGGATCGGAGTTCTTGCGCGTGAAAGAGAGTTATGAAATTGCGAAAAAATCCCTCGACCAGGCAAGGGTGAAAAAGGAACTTGCGGATCGCGGCGCCAGCAGGTATGTTATTCTCGACCCGGCAAAGGTTCCTTCCACCCCAAGCAAGCCGAAAAAGGGAATGCTCATCGGAGGCGGTGCAGCACTCGGCTTCATTATCGGCTTTGCGGCGATGTTTGTTGTCGAGTTTTACGATCCGACGATTCGACGACGGCAGGACATTGAAGTGTTCAATCGTCCGATTATCGGCTATATTCCATAAGCCAGCAGAGACCTGCACTCATAAACTATTTGCGTGTAAACCCATTACGATATGACACCTGATCTTAACGATGGAATAATCGAGCCGGAGTACGAGAACGAAGGCCAGGGCCCCCGTTCAGGGCAACCTCTTGTTCGAAAGGGCAGACTTATTCTGTACAACAGGCCGCCAAACCCAATGTTGGATGAGACGGTAGTTTCAGTTGAACGGTACAATTGCTTCGGTTCGAATCTGCATCCGAACCGGAGCGAGGGGTCGCCGCTCGTTGCCGGCATCACAAGTGCAAATGCCGGAGAAGGGAAGACCGTTGTGGCGGCAAATCTTGCGACGTTCTTTGCCCTCGATTCACTCGATGATACGGTTCTCGTCGATCTGAACTTTAACAATCCGCGCATACACAACATTTTCGGCGTAAGTGTTCTGCCGGGTATTCGCGATTCGTTACGCACCGATACCATCACACTTTCACGGACTGCCATCAAGGGACTATGGGTTCTTCCGGTCGGAGAACTGAAGGGGAGTCAGATGGGTTTCGATATCGTTCTCGGACTGCGCGAAGTAATTTCCACTCTCAGAGAACACTTCCGGTTTATCATCCTTGATTTGCCGTGTGCGAACGACCCTGCATTTCCGGGCCTGATCGGTAGTCACATCGACGGGTTTGTGGTAGTTGTTGCCGCAGGGAAAACAAAGAAGACCGATGTTTCGCAGCTCGTAACATTCATCAACGAAAACAAGATCATCGGCTTTGTTATGAACAGGGTTTCGCAGGGAATGGCAAAACTGTGATTGTTATTGTTCTGATCCTTATTGCGGTGTACTACATTGTTATCACCGACGCCAAGGTAAGTCTGTCCGCATTCAGACCGCAGTGGCGTACCCTGCTTGTCTCTGCACTTCTCACCGTTTCAGTATTCATCTATTCATACTACCAATCAAACAGGCCACCGACCGTCAACTACTGGAAGGTGGGATGGACGGGCTACATGAGGGCGCTGAATCAAGAGTTTGAGGAGCAGGGCTCTCCCCACCGAATTGAGATACCAGAGTAGGAAAGCATGCAGAGTCTTGACAGCTCGAACAGGATCTCCGGCTATTTCAACGACCTGAAGTCTGTTCTGAAGGATAGGAGTGAGTTGACCGCATGGATTGCGGTGATGGGTGTTACGCTTACAATCGGCATCGTTCATGTCTATCTGGGCGGCAAAGTCCAAGCAACTTTTGCCCTTCTCTTCATCATTGTCTTTGTTGGTATCTCCATCCTGCGCCCGAGTATCAGCGTGTACGCGCTGCTGTTCCTTGCCATAGCGATTGAGCAGGCACAACTAAAGTACGCGTGGACGTATGAGAATCCCTACCATCAGAATCTCAACAACATGTACTGGAGCTTGAGAGGCCTGTCCATAAATCCGTTGGAATTGCATATTTGTTGTATCCTGGCAGGGCTCTTTATTCGCTTCGTGATTACTCGGGAGAGGTGGGTTCCAATTCTTGCCTGGAAGCCTCTTCTTCTGTACTGTGGCGCGTTGATTTTCTTCATTGGCCTGGGTCTGTCTCGCGGGGGTGTGGGGAATGTTGCACTCTGGGAAGTGAGGGGAATAGGATATCTCGTGATTCTCATGGTCGTCGTTCCTCAAGTGATACGGACGAGGAGACAAGTGAATCATGCCTTGTGGGCAATAATTGCAGGAGTGGTTTTCAGAGCGGTTGAAGTCTCGTACCATTTTGTTGATTCGGACTTCAGGCTTACCGGAGATGGTTGGGGGAGCCATGAAGATTCAGGGTTGTTCACAACTCTGTTAGTGTATGCCGCTGCGCTATGGGCTCTGAAGGTCCATGACACAAAACAAAAGGCATTTCTCACGGTTGCCGCGGCGGTGCTTCTTCTTGCCATCGTTGGCGGCGAGCGGAGATCCTCCTACCCGATTCTCGCGGCAGGGCTTATGCTGCTTCCGTTGTTGATGCCACGCGAGGTTCAGAAGAGACTCCTTCGACTCTCATGGAAGGTGGCGATAGTGTTTGTAGTGTACCTTGCCGTGTTCTGGAACTCCAATTCAGAAAGTGTCCTCGTTGGCCCTGCGCGCAGCATCCGTGAAGGACTTGCGGGTGACGATGAGAACGCGGCGGGAGACTCATACACATCCAATCTGTTTCGCAGGGTGGAGAATTACGATTTGAACCGCATGTTCAGAATGAGGCCTCTTCTCGGCACCGGCTACGGCATGTTGATCGACTACGAACTACCTCTTCCGATCGGATTCGAACTCGGGTTCTACATTCCCCACAATCAGATTCTTGGCGTGGCGGCCAAGACGGGCATTATTGGGTTTATCATCTTCATGAATTTTTATATCTCGATTATTTCGGCGACCACGCTGGGGTTCAGACGTTTGATGCATGACAAGCACATGCAGGCGGTACTCGTATTTGTGGCGGCTGCCGCAATCGGGCATCTGATTTTTTCTTTCTTTGACATTATCCTTACATACTATCGGCCTAATGTCTATGTCGGCGGGTTGTTCGGCCTTGCGTCGGCAATTATTGCGATGGCAAAGTCGGAATCGCAACCCGAAATAATCTCTGCGTCGCCGCCCGGCAATGGAAACACACGGATGCCTGTGCCTTGGCTTCTGGAAACGGGGGAAAAAGAAAAGGCCCCTGTCTGGTCTGACAGGTGACACAACGGATTTTGCGCTTGAGCTGTTCCCCCCGCAGAGCCAAACGTGGAAATGGAACTCCCCCTAAAAGGATTTCTCACACTGTCAACAATCAGTGAGTAGCGGACTTTGTAAGTAAATGAGCGAATCGACAAATGTCATAGCGCGCAACACAAGAATGATGATGAGCTCACAGCTTGTTACGTGGGTCTCATCGTTTGTGCTCATGTCGTTCCTGCCCCGCTACCTGGGAGCCGAGGAGTACGGCAGACTCTATTTCGCGATCTCGCTGAATGCGCTGGCAGGATTGGTGATGGACCTGGGCTTGACCATGCTGGTCGTGAAAGAAGTGGCGCGTAACAGAGAGAAAGTGAACAGCCTGTTCATTAATGGAGGCGTGCTGCGGATTATTGCCTGGGCTATTTCACTGGCAATAACCATGTTCTTTGTCATTCTCTCTGACTATCCTTCCAACACGGTCACCATCGTCTTTATTCTGGGCCTCGCGAATGTGTTTCTGGGAGTCTATACACTCATCCACAGGTTGTTTGTCGGGCTTGAACAGTTGCAGTACAGCTCGTTCGGACTGATTCTGGAAAAAGTATTCCTTGCGGTCGTCGGAGTTGTTGCTCTGTTGCTGGGTGCCGGGGCAACGACGATAGCGGTTGTTATGCTGTTGAGCATGACCGTGAACTTCTTGCTGAGCTTTTTCTTTCTGAGCAAACTGACGAAAATCAATCCACGTGAATATGAGCCGTCCAGTTGGCCCGGCCTGCTGCGCGAAGGATTTCCGTTCATGATCTCGGGGGTTTTCGGGTTCATTTATTACCGCATTGATGTCATGATGCTGTCTTCAATGACCAACGATGCGGTCGTCGGGTGGTACGGAGCTCCCTACCGGTTGTTCGATACACTCATGTTCTTTCCTGTCATTCTCAATACGACCGTCTTTCCGGTTCTCTCGCGTCAATTCCAAACCTCACCCGACAAGGTACATACGACGGCGCGAAAACTGCTGAGCCTGACCATGATCGGAGCAGTGCCTGTAGCGGTGGGCATGCTGATGGTTGCGCGCCCCATCATTTCGCTTCTCTTCGGACTCAAGGAATACGAAAATTCTGTTGTTCTTCTCCAAGTGTTATCTGCCAGCCTTGTGCTGGTGTATGTCAATTTTGTGCTGAATACAGTACTTGTTTCATACAACAAGCAGAAGCAGGTTTCCTGGATTGCGCCAATTGCTACGGTGATTAATGTCACTATGAACCTCATGGCCATTCCCTACTTTCAAAGCAATTATGGCAACGGCGCTATCGGTGCTGCAATAACCACAGCGTTCACCGAGATGTTTGCGCTGTCGGTGAATATTTTCCTTCTGCCGAAGGGTTGTTTCGGAGCGGCGGATCTTAGAGCAGCGGCGAAAACCCTTGGAGGCGGATTGGTTATGGCAGTCACGATCTATTTTATGCAGGAACTGTTTACCAACTGGGTCGTAGCTGCGATCATAGGATGCGCCGTGTATGCCGGAGTGCTGTTCTCGATGAACATCCTGTCAGGAAGAGAAGTGAAGTACCTGATCAGTGTGTTGCCGCTTCGTAAGCAGACAGCCTCGTCAACCGCGAACAAATAGACGGAATGTGGCAACAATGAAAATCCTGATGATCTTTCAGAACGCTCCCTATCCTCCTGACATTGGCCCGTCAAAACGGAATTTCCCTTTTTTTCTTGAGACATTGAAGCGGCACGAAGTGTCTGTTCTTTCCTTCGGGACCGCCGACGACGAGAGGAAATTCCGGGATGCATACGGCGATCGTTGCAGGCATGTTGTCTTTGTCAACAATTCGCGTTCGCGCATCCTGAACTTCATTTCCCGAATGTGGCGGCTTTTCACAGGGCAAAGTTCCTATCTGCAATTCTGGAGCCCGAAACTCCAGAAGGCGCTCGATCGGTTGATTGCGCAGGAAAAATTTGACTTAATCCATTGTTGCACAACCATCCTTGGGTATCACGAACTCCCTCACACCATTCCGCTGGTCGGCGACATGCACAATGTCGAGTATGACAATGTATACCGTGCATACGAACAGACCAAGAATATTCTTACGAAGCCCTACTATTATTGGGAACATGTTCTATTGAAGAGGGATGAAACCCGTATCACTGACAAATTCAAC
Organism: uncultured Chlorobiota bacterium; assembly: GCA_900696645.1. Taxonomy (GTDB): domain Bacteria; phylum Bacteroidota; class Ignavibacteria; order UBA10030; family UBA6906; genus CAADGV01. The sequence continues at coordinate 47,873 of CAADGV010000023.1, forward strand.
GTTGTGGTCACAACAACGGAGCGTGATCGTGATATCATCCGGAAGGAACTCCCGAACAAAGCAATTCATGTGATTCCGAACGGAGTCGATCCGGCGTTCTTCAAACAACAACCGGTGGAGGAAGACCCGCACACGATAGTCTTCGCCGGTTTGATGAGCTACTACCCGAACTATCACGGCATCTTGTATTTTCTTGACGAGATATTCCCGCTGATTCGTGAGCAGAATCCGCAAGCGCGCCTCCTCGTGGTCGGGGCGTATCCACCAAAGCGGCTTCAACACCGGGCCAACGAATATATCACAGTCACAGGATTTGTCGACGACGTGAAACCGTACTTTGCCACAGGTCGTGTGTTTGCGATTCCGCTCCTGATTGGAGGAGGAATTCGGGGTAAGGCACTTGAGGCTATGGCAATGCGAAGACCGATCGTCTCGACTACTCTTGGCTGTGAAGGTATAAACTTGAAACACGAAGAATCGGCACTGTTTGCCGACACACCGCAAGACTTTGCCAATTCAGTGATCCGCCTCCTCAATGATGCAGCCCTTCGAAAGAAACTGACGGATAAAGCATACCAGAACGTGGTTGAGGGCTATAGTTGGGAAGTGAACGGCCTGACCCTTGAACGTGTGTACCAATCTCTGGTCCCGAAGGCGGATATCGTATTCGGGAACCATCCCCCCAACCCGAGCCGCCCGGCCAAAGGACTTGTACCATCCACACAACAAGCTGAATAATCACTTTTCGACGAGAAGATGGAACCGCTTTTGATACATACCGACTGCCGATACTACAAAGGAAGCATGCCCTGCACATTTCACAAACAGGACGGCAGGCTATGTGAGTCTTGTGCCGATTATGATCCTGTCAAGTTTCGCATCCTGATCGTGAAACTCGCGGCGGTTGGTGATGTGCTGAGAACCACGTCAATACTGCCCGCATTGAAACGGAAGTACGACGGAGCTGAAATTACGTGGATAACAAAATCAAGTGGCGCACCGCTGCTTCACGGTAACCCGTACGTTGACAGAATTCTTGTGACGGAGGGCGAGTATTCCGCGTACCTGCAGAACGAGGAGTTTGATCTTGGAATCTGCCTTGATGCGGATCAGCACAGTGCTACCATTCATTCAGTGGCGCGATGTAAGGAACGATCCGGCTTTGTGTGCGACGCTGCCGGCAAAGTTCAACCGGTGAATAAACGCGCACACGAATGGTGGTTGATGGGCGTGAATGACCAGCGCAAGAAGGCCAATCGCAAAACCTACCAGCACATCATGTATGAAATCTGCGGCCTCGATCTTCCTACTCTTCCGCCCCAACTTGTGCTCAATGGAAGCGCGGAAAATGTGGCGAAGAGCTTCATGGACAAAAACGAGGCACTCAAAGGCGCAAAGAAAATTCTCGGCCTGAACACGGGCGGCGGCGGACGTTGGCAGTACAAGAAATGGACTTTTGAAGGATATGTCGGGTTTATCGAACTCATGAAGAAGAAGCACCCCGATCTCGGTATCGTCCTTGTCGGCGGGCCCGAAGAGGTAGAACTCAATAAGGAAATTCTGAAGGCGGTCGGCAACAAGGTGGCGGATGCCGGTTGCAACAATTCGTTGATGGAATTCGGCGGCATCGTCAACTTGTTTGATGCGATGCTGACGTCTGACAGTTTGGGCATGCACATTGGTGTTGCATTAGGAAAGCCGACAATTGTACTTGTCGGCCCTACTTCTCCCTGGGAGCTGGACGTGTTCGGCAAGGGCGATGTGTTGTACAGCGATATTGAGTGCCTTGTGTGCTATCGTTCCCGATGCGACAAGACGGTGACGTGCATGAACACACTTTCACCGGAGTACGTTGTTGCACAAGTCGAAAAGCATCTGTAAATTTCCGCTTCTCAACAAGCGAAGAAAATGTCGGAATTAGCGCACAGCCGGGGGGGGAAGGCAAAAATACAGGCCTTTGTGGCGTTAATACGCCCGAAGCAGTGGATCAAAAACCTCTTCGTTTTTGTTCCGCTCGTTTTTGCGAAAGAGCTTTTTGAGTTCGAGCCGGTTGTAACATCATTGATGGCGTTTCTCGCTTTTTGCTTGGCGGCGAGCGCGGTGTATGTCATCAATGACATGGCGGATGTTGAGTCTGATCGCGCTCATCCCGAAAAGAAGAATCGCCCGATTGCTGCCGGATCAGTTACATTTGCTGAAGCGTACGTTTTGATAGGTGTGTTGCTTGTCTGCAGCGGCGCAATTCTGTACGGGATGGATCATTTCTTCGCGCTGGTTGTTGTGTCGTACTTTGTCATGAACCTTGCGTATTCTTTCAAGCTGAAAAATGTTGTCCTTCTGGATGTGTTTGTTATAGCCGCGGGTTTCATGATGCGTGTCATAGGCGGGGCGTACGCCCTTCGGGTGGAAGTGTCGACATGGCTTGTACTGTGTACACTCTTTGTTTCGCTATTTCTTGGTTTTGCAAAACGGCGCAGCGAGTTGGTACATTTACCGGATTCGACGTTTCCGGAGAGGAAAGTGCTGCAACTCTACCGTGTAAGTTTCGTGGATCAGATGTTGACTATTGCTGCCGCGGGGACGGTGATTTCGTATGCGCTTTACACAGTTGCGCCGCGTACGGTGCATCTGTTCAATACTGACAAGTTGATCTATACAACTGTTTTTGTTCTCTACGGAGTGTTTCGATACTTGTATCTTATTCACACGACAACGTCAACAGATAAACCGACGGATGTTCTGACTTCAGACCCTCCGATTCTGATGACTGTGCTCTTGTGGGTTTGTGCATGTATTGCGTTGATCTACGCAAGTATGTAGTAGGGGGACTACTTTATGGCTCACGACAAACGCCTGAAAGTGCTGGCGTTGTTCTATGATATCCACCGGCCGCCGGAGGAGGAGCTACGGCGGCTTGAAAAACACAATCAGACGCCCCGTGCGTCGATCTTTCGGGACGAATTCAATGCAGATATTCTTGACAGCAGAATGCTCGAAAAGGCTCCTGCAATTCGCCGTGCATTCTACCGCTTTCTGCCGACTGAATTGGCACAAATAATCGAGGCCTATACCATCCATCAAAGGTATGATATTGTATTATCGTGGTATGAACGGGCTGCATTTTCATTTGCTTTGCTCTGCAAAATAACAGGCAGAAAGCCGGTTCCTCACGTTGCAATGTGCAGTTGGCCCACAAGAGGCATCAAGGCAATTCTCCTCAGGCTTGCGCACTCCCGTATTACACGCCTGATTATGTGGTCGACGGTGCAGCGGGCGCTTGTTGTGAACAAACTTCACGTACCGGTGGCAAAGATAGATTTTGTTCATTATTTTGTTGACCAAAAATTCTTTCGACCAATGCCCGGGGAAACGGATATGATCTGTTCCGTGGGCAGTGAAATGCGTGACTTCCCGACGTTTTTGGAGGCCATGCGCGGACTTGACATTTCCTGCCACATTGCCGCCGGAACGTTGCATCGTAAACGCTCGCGATGGGTAACGGCTGTCGATTCAGTAGGCGAACTGCCTCCGAATGTCACGGTTGGAAAGAGGAACTTCTTGGAGTTGCGTGAGCTGTATGCGCGCTCCCGTTTTGTCGTTATTCCATTGCTCCAATCGGATACCGACAACGGCATTACTTGTATCCTTGAAGCTTTTGCCATGGGCAAACCCGTTATTTGTTCACGCACGAAGGGGCAGGTTGATGTAATTCGGGAAGGCGTGACAGGACTTTTTGTCCCTGTCGGCGATCCGGTCGCTCTGCGCAATGCAATCCTGCGCCTGTGGAACAATCCGACCGAGGTCGAACGCATGGGGCAGGCTGCACGCAAGTATATTGAGCAAGAACAAACCCTCGATGGATTCGTGAGCAGCGTTAAATCTGTTGTTCAGTCCGTCGTTGAATCTCATCAAGTTGCAAATAGAAATTCAGCAGGAACCAACCAAGGAATCTCAGATGTGGACGGGGAGTTGTGCGAGAAACACTCTCGCAAATCCGCCACAGCCAATTAAGTCGGGGGAGAATAGACCATCACTTTTATGAATAACGGATTTCATGATGAGAACCTCGTTAAGAATGGACGTTTGCCGGCAATGATGCATGTTCCTGTACTGATGTACCATCGCATCTGCAAGCCAGCTGAAGTAAGCGCCGGGAATGACTATGTTGTCAGTACCGAAGTATTTGAGCGGCAACTTCAGTATTTCGCTCATCGCGGGTATCAAACCCCACCGATTGATGACTTGCTCAATTCCAAGCGTCACGGGCCGTTCACCGGGAAGCCGCTGGTCATAACGTTTGATGACGGCTACCTTGATACCCTCGAAAACGCTGCACCGCTGCTGATCAAGTATGGATTTTCCGCTATCGTGTTCGTTATCAGCGATTTCTCACGTCAGAACAACTGGTGGGATCTGCCATACAACATGGCAGAAGCAAGACTAATGAACGAAGAGCAGGTTATGAGGATCCGGGATTTTGGAATCGAGATCGGATCGCATGGGTGGAGCCATCGGTCGCTTCCACTGCTGAAAGATGACGAGCTTGCCGAGGAACTTCATCATTCAAAACAAATCCTTGAAAAGCTGTTAAACAAGCCGGTGCGGTTCTTTGCATACCCGTACGGTGAAGTTGACGAGCGCGTTGCTGCCTTTGCCGAGAAGTCAGGGTATCAATGCGCATTTGCAACGAACTACGGCCCATGGTCGTTTTTCGGCGATTTATTCCAAATTCGCCGTACGTTGATTTCGAATCGGGCGGATGCTCTGTATTTGAATTTCAAGCTATCAGGGGCGGAAAAGGGAGTCCGCTGGATGTGGTCTGTGACGAAGCAGATTGTAGGCAGAAAGCCTCAATACAATGTGAGGTAACAGGCACATCGCGACACGGTGTGCCGGGTGCAGTCCGAAGAGTGGATAATTCTTACACGCCATTCAATTTGTTCCACACAACAATTCTCATTTTTGTGGAGTTTGAGGTGGAATTCGGGGGGTGGCCGTTGGCATATTGATTGCAAAGTTCATTGCCACTAAATGGGTATTGTTCATAATGGAAATTGCTTTTCTCGTACTTCAGGCGCCTTTTCTGCTGCTGGCGCTGTTCCTTTCTCTTTATCTCATTCTGTTGACGCTTGCTCCTTTTGTCATTCCGGCAAAGAAGAAGCCCCAGCCTTCGAGACAGAGAAAGTTTGCCATCATCATTCCTGCACATAACGAAGAGAAGGTTATTGAAGGAACGTTGCGCAGCGCCTTCGAAATTGCATATCCGCGAGAGTTGTTTGACGTGATTGTAGTTGCGGATAACTGCACTGATCAAACGTCGAAACTTGCGCTCGGTGCAGGTGCCATCGTTTTCCAGCGGTCCGATCCGGCCAAGAGAGGCAAGGGCTTTGCGCTCAATTGGATCATCCCCCAAGTACTTGAGAGACTTCCCGCTCCCGGCTACGATGCCTGTGTATTCGTCGATGCCGACTCAGTTATCAGCAAGGATTTCCTGCACGAAATGAACATCTCGCTGGATGAAGGGCATCGTATTGTGCAGAGCAGCGACCTTGTGTTGGATAACGCAGGCTCATGGCGCGTTCAGCTTATGCTTATTGCATTTGCCCTTCAAAACTACGTGAGGCCGCTGGGCAAAGCCGCGCTCGGCTTCTCGGTTCCCCTCAAAGGGAACGGCATGTGTTTTTCGGTTGACGTACTTCGCACGATGAAATGGGATGAAACTTCATTGGGGGAAGACCTTGATATGGGAATGGAATTGGTGCGTGAGGGAGAAAAGATCCATTTCAATCCCAAGCCGATCGTGTACGCAATAATGCCCGAAGATTCTTCGAACGCCAAAACGCAGCGTATTCGATGGGAAGGCGGGCGTTTTGCGAGTATGACAAACCGGGTTCCTCTTCTCATGAAAGAAGCATGGAAGAGGAAAAGCCTGTATGCATTTGAAGCCGCGTTGGACGCGGCATTTCCACCGCTGGCCATCTTGTTTCTTGGTGCGGCGGGGTTTGTTCTTGTCAATATGGTTCTTGATTCGTTCGGTCTCTTGTTGACGCAATGGATATTGTGGGGATGGTGGTCTGTTGTCGGCATGATTGCCATCCATTGCATTCTGGGATTAATTCTTGCACGTGTGCATCCGAGGAACCTGCTGGCCTTTCTGTATTTGCCGCGTTACCTCATCTGGAAAGTCGGCGTGTACTTTTCCATGCTCGCCGGAAAGACTAACAAGGTGTGGATGCGCACCGAGCGGTAACATGTCTTTCCGGTGAAAAGACGTTACTGCTTACGATAAGTTTTTTGCAATGATATGACGGGGGCTATCATGCAGTCAAATAACATAGAAGATACACTTGGACTTCAATCACAAGAAGACTTGCTGCAGCCGGCAACGGCAGCAGCAACAACGAAAACGGCTTCTCATCCACCATCGGTACTTATGGCATTGAAGCGGCTATACCGCACAATCATGGTGAAAACCAAGATCAAGACATGGAGCCTGTTTGTCGGGCTTCAGGCTCCGGTCAAACGATTGTTCGACATCGTCGGATCGATCATTTGCATGATCATGCTTTCCCCTTTCTTCATCATTACAGCCATAGCCATCAAGTTGCAGGATGGAGGGCCGGTGATCTTCACGCAAACACGAGTCGGCAAATGGGGGAAGCCCTTTAAGTTCTACAAATTCAGATCCATGATTCTCAATGCCGAGGATTTGAAATCCAAGTTGATGCAGCACAACGAAATGAATGGCGTGATCTTCAAGATGAAAAATGATCCGCGTATTACGCCTGTCGGCAGGATTATCCGGAAGTTGAGCATTGATGAATTGCCCCAGTTGTGGTGTGTACTGAAAGGCGACATGTCGCTTGTGGGACCGCGTCCGCCATTGCCCGGCGAAGTAGCTCTCTACAACAACCGCCATCACTACCGGCTGGATATTCTCCCCGGTATCACGTGCATTTGGCAAGTGAGCGGACGCAACCAAATCCAGTTTGAAGATCAGGTGAAACTCGACGTTCAGTACATTCACAAGAGAACGCTTCGTTCGGATCTCAAGATCCTTTTGCAAACGGTTAAAGCTGTGATCACTGCAAGGGGAGCATCGTAAGCGGTGGGAAAGATGCAGACCGAAACAGAAATAGATGAGTTGCAGGAGCAGACTCGAGCGGGAACGGAAGACCGGGAGCCACGCGACAGCTATGGCTTACTGCCTCGTGCCCGGTTTCGTGATGTGATGGTAGGGAAGTCACCGCTGGTGGGGGCACGCGTTTCTACCGGAAGGCCGCGCGGCTGGGTTTCCCCTGTCGAGGCCCGCGTCTATCTGGGCATACCCTACGGCGATATGGCTGTTGAAGAGCAGCGGTTGCTCGACAGCCAATCGATGGGAAGCAGACTTGCTGTGCTGATGCGCTCAATGATAGCGAGGGTGATGGCGCCACGGAGCGGATTGCGCTCTTTGCGCAGACCGCGGGTAGTTTCCGCCTATGTTGATAACATCACGATAGACGAAGCCTTAGCGGCAATGACCGAAGCACACAACGGCCGGCAGGCGCGCATAGTGTATATTGTTCATCCTCATGCGCTCAATCTTGCTGCGTTCAATTCCGATTTTGCCCGTCAGTTGACACTTGCCGATCTTGTTCTTCCCGATGGTATTGGCATTCGCATTGCCGGCTCGCTTCTCGGTATCTCCTTGCGTCACAACCTTAACGGAACCGACTTGCTTCCCCTTCTCTGTAAAGCCGCCGCGGATAAGGAGCTTCCGATGGTTCTTGTTGGAGGAGAGCCGGGCGTTGCCGAACAATGCGCTCAGAACCTGATGCGTGATACGCCCGGACTCCGGATTGCGTATATCCATCACGGCTATTTGGACGACGCATCGTCGAAAGAAGTTGCTGCGCACGTAAAATCAATCGGCAGATGCCTTGTGCTTGTCGGGATGGGAAGTCCGTTGCAGGAACGCTGGGCGTGGCAACACCTGAAAGATGCGAGTCATACCACAGTAGTCACCGTTGGAGGATTGTTCGATTTCTTTTCCGGCCGGATTCCCCGTGCGCCCGTTGCATGGCGCGAGCTTGGGATCGAGTGGTTGTGGCGTCTCCGCATGGAACCGCGCCGCCTCGCAAAGCGCTACCTGATTGGCAATCCACTGTTCATTATAATTACGCTCTGGCAGCGTATTCGAGGGACTACATAAACTCACTGTTTTGCTTCACTGAACTCTTCATAAAGGGATTTCTCAATGGTTCGTTACATGATCGCAGCAGGAGCGCTCAAGCTCTTCTCTGCCACCGGTCAAACAAAGAAAATCTACCGACACCTTGGAAACACGGTTGGCGCAAAGAGGAGAGTGACGGCAGGATTGCCGAAAGTGTATGTTGATCGTGCACAAGAGATAATCACGCAGGTGCGCAAACACAACGCTGTCAAGAACGGCGACCGGCTTCTGGAATTGGGAACAGGATGGTTGCATTGGGAATCCACGATTCTCCGTCTTTTCTATGACGTGGAAGTGTACTTATTTGACGTGTGGGATAACCGTCAGTTTCCGGCTTTTCATCAGTACTTCAAGGAGTTCGCTGAACTCGTCGATCAAACCATCCCGATGACGGATCAAGAAAAAGTACGCGTACACGGCCTTCTCGACAAGGTACTTCAGGCAACGACATTCGAAGAAGTATATGCACTACTTGGACACAAGTATGTGCTGAGCCCGACTGGGTCGCTTGAACAATTCCCCGACGGTTATTTTGACCTGATTTTCAGTTGTTCCGTGCTCGAGCATGTGGAGAAGCAAATCATTTCGGAGTTCATGAAAGGATGTCATCGCGTTCTGAACCCCCGCGGGCTGGCGATTCATCTTGTTGATCTTGGCGATCACCTGACGTTGTATGACAGGACAATGCCGTACAACAAGAACTATCTGCGTTATTCCAACACAGTGTGGCGTCTCTGTTTTCAGAATGATGTTCAATACTTCAACCGCATACAGCGTCCGGAGTGGTTGAAATACTTTGCAGATTCGGGATTCAAGTTGGTCGAGGAACGATCGGAGAGCATTGAACTCAATGGCCTGAAGGTGTCACCTTCGTTTGCAGAATTCAATCATGACGATCTTTCATGCCTGACACTCAAACTTGTCTATTCGAAATGAATCGTGTGCACGCTTCAGTATCGCCATGTGCTGAAGGTATGGCATGCGGGTTTTTGCTGTGAATGGATAATGAAAACCGGCAATACATCACAAATACATGAGCAACGCAACGAGGTGCAACAATGAGCCTTGTTCAAGAATCTTCTGTGGTTTACCATGGCATCCCCTCCCCGCGGCTGAATAAGGGGCGGGCGTTTATTGAGCTTTCCGATAAAGTAAACGGACTCAATGACGGGTACGTCATCATGCGCGAAGTGCTGGATGGTTTGATGCCTGTTCTTGAGGCACATGCCGGACTTTTTGCCGTTTCGACCGATTTATTGTACACAAAACACCTCCATCCTTCCGAAGCAGTGGAACGTCTTGAGCGTGCCGTGCGCGAACGGGGGGACAAAGTCTTCTCTGTGCTTGCTTCGGAACAACGTCGTCGTACACATGTTGCCAACGGGCTCCTCCTCACGCCGTTGATGTGGCAAGGCGCGCCAATCGGGTTGATTGCCTTCGACCGACCCGACCAGCGGCTTCTGCCGTCGGACAGAGCCGGGCTTCACGCACTGTCGAATCAGCTTGCGGCGATATTCGGGTTGAAACTCTCTTCTTCCTCCTTGTCGCGTCAACATGTTGCGCAGCAACATGAAATACGTAATGCCATCGCGGTTCAACAGAGCCTGCTTCCCTCCATTCCGCCGTCTCATTCGTGCGGACTTTCCATTGCAACATACACGCAGTCAGCCGAGTTTGTTGGAGGAGACTATTTCGACTTGATTCTTGTTGAAGGCAAGAAGATGGGAATTGTTGTTGCAGATGTAGAAGGAAAGGGCGTTCCGGCAGCGCTGTTCGGAAATCTGCTGCGCACAACAACGCATTTTCTCACGCATGAGACTCCGTCAACATCGGCGGTTATGACGAAGATAAATTTCATTCTGCACAAAAAGGCAGTCTCGTCGCGCAAGTTGTTCACAATGTTCTATGCGCTGTTCGATCCGGAAACGAAGATTCTCACGTACACAGGTTCGGGTCACGTGTCGCCGATGGTCATTCGGGGAGATGGCAAGGAAACGATCCGGCTGTATTCTGATGGAACACTCATCGGCGTCGATCCGGTGCAACGATTCAGCGAACATTCGGTGCAGCTACAAACGGACGACGTTGTGGTGTATTTCACCGACGGTGTAACCGAGCATCGCAACAGGAAGCTCGAAGCATATGGCGAAGAACGGCTGATACATCTTGTGCAGCAACGCAAAACCGAGACTGCGGATATGATTCTGAATAGCCTAAAAGCCGATCTCGCGAGATTTAACTCGCTTGCCCCAACAGATGATCTCACTCTCGTTGTGACCAAGGTACTCTAAGTCATGATTTCCATCCGAGAACTTGCGGACAAAGGACTGACCGTGATAGACCCGGGTCCCCGGTTGACGCTCGAAAATGCCCATGAGTTCCTGGAGCTTGTGCAGGCTTTGCCCGCGGCAATCGGACCGATCCTTATTGTGAATATGCGGGATATCAAGACTGTGGACAGTTCCGGTGTTGGGGCGTTGGTGAATGCCCGTAAGCATATGGACACGGTAAACGGTTTTTTTGCGCTGGTTGCTCTGCGACCCGAAATCGGACGGATGTTCAAGTTGATGAATCTGCACAATGTGTTTGAGATGTACGAATCGGAAGAACTTGCATACAAGGACATTATAGCCCGTCGTCGGTAACATGAAAAACAACGTCACCAGTATTATCCTTCCTTCGGCTATTTCCGAGGCGTTCAAGCCGCTGACGTACCAGGTTCCGGTCGGGTTGCTTCCGATTGTCAACAAACCGATCATGGAGCATCAAGTTGAATGGTTTGTTCGACACGGCATCAAGTCCATCAGGATGAGTTGTAACCACATGTCGAACCGTGTCGAAGAGTACTTCAACAACGGAGCCCGGTGGGGAGCAACGATTTCCTATAATTTCGAGCGCCCGCCATTCGGTTTTGTGAATGCTCTCCGACACATGAAGCATTACTTTGAGAACGAAACACTCGTTATCATTTCGTCAGATATTGTTACAGATATTGACCTGCGTGAAGCGCTGGATTTCCATTGGTCCAAACGGGCCGATGCGACATTTCTCTGTACGACCACAAGGGAAGCTGCTCAAGGTCTCACTGTCGTATTCGACGAATTCAGTCGAATTCACTCGGTCGGTACCCGGATGCATCTTGTCGGCAATCTGCAAATGGTGGATTCCGGAATCTGCTTTCTTGAGCCCGAAGTCATTGAACTCCTGCCGGATGTCGCAGGCTACAACCTGCTGCAGGCATGCTGGCTTGCCAGCCAAAATGTCGCCCTCAACTTGTTTGGCCTCGAGACGGAAGGGCCGCTGATGCGGATTAACGGATGGAAGCCATACCTTGATGTTCAGAGGGAAATTCTCGAGGGCAAATATCCCGGTATCAACATTCCCGGAATCGAGTTGCAGCCCGGTGTGTGGATCGGGAAGGGCGTCAGTTCATCAAGCCACGTTGCGTTTCAGGCACCTCTTGTCATTGGCGACCGGTGTCGCATCGGGAAGGGAGTGAACCTCGGACAGGGAACCATTATCGGACATGACGTGATGGTGGACGTCGGGGCCAATCTGCAAAATGCCGTCGTTCTCTCGAATACATTCGTCGGACCGCAGACTCATGTGAGCGAAGCGATACTGCAAGGCAACATGATGATTGACGTAAAGAGGGATTCGTTTCTTACGATTGAAGACAAGCTTGCCGCACTCGAAATTGAACAGCCGAAGCGAGGCTACAGATTCTATCTTCTTTCGAACAAGATCATCGCGTCGATCATGTTTTTGCTCCTGATTCCTTTTCTCGCCGTGTTGCTTCTAGTACTCATGGTTTCACTCAGGTTTCCCCTTATTACGCGTGTAAAACGCATTGCTCCCGATCCGCATCAGCTTGCATTCGGGAAACTCCGCTTGCGCGTTTTTGATCTCATCTATATCGGGCCTGCCGACCTTACGAAGCGTCCGCTCGGTCACAACCCCGACCCCCTGACGAAACTGCCGCACCTCATTTCCCGCATCGGCAATCTTCTAAATGTTATAAAGGGCGACATTATGATTGTCGGGAACAGGCCGATGGATCCGGAGATTGCATTTTCCATTACTGAAGAGTACAGGCGTACCAGGTTGAAGTGTCAGGGGGGAGTTATCAGCATTCTTGATACCAACGAAGTTGACGAAACAACCGAGGAAGAGCAGATCATTTCCGAAGGATACTATGCTGTCAACAGGTCATTCTGGATGGATATGGGAATTTTGTGGAGAGGAATGTGGAGACTTGTGTGGCGGTTCATCGGAGCGAAGAAAGTGCATCGTGAGTATCGTCCTGTTCCGCAGGAAGAAGCGGCATCGTACGAATAAAGCAAAACCACCTTTGCGTGTTCGTTGGAGTGTGTTAGTTGGATCTGATATCGATTGAGGGGGCAACAATACGCGGGGTGGATGTGATATTCTTCTCCTCAAATCCGACTGCTTCGCTGATAATGTACAACGGCCGCTGCTTCACCTCGTCATAAATCCTGCCGATATACTCGCCGATGATGCCGAGAGTCATCAGGGTTAACCCGCCGAGAAACGTAATTGTCACAATAGTCGAAGCCCACCCGAGAATTGCCTTATCGGTAAAGAGCTTTTCATAGATCACAAACAGTCCGCCGGCAAAAGAAACCGCCGCCGCCGCAAATCCGACGAACGTGGCGAATCGTAACGGGATGTTCGAGAACGAGAAAATCCCGTCAAAGGCCAGCGAAAACAGCCTCCCGATAGACATTTGAGGCTCGCCTGCAAAACGGGCTCCTCGGTCGTATTCGATTCCGATCTGCTTGAAGCCAACCCAGGCACGCAATCCGCTGATGTATCTGTGACGCTCGGGAATTTGCCTGAGAACATCAACAACCCGCCTGTCGAGTAGCGAGAAGTTTCCCGCATCCATCGGAATTCGGATTGAGGAGACAGCGTAGAGGACACGATAAAAGGCTGTAAACGCCCACCGTTTGATGCGTCCCTCTTTTCTGCTTCTCTTGACAGTATAAACGACGTGGTAGCCTTCCTTCCACTTTGCAATCATTTGGCTGAGAAGCTCGGGCGGGTCCTGCAAATCGCCGTCCATTAGAATAACGGCATCTCCCTGTGCCACATCCATTCCCGCCGATATAGCAATCTGGTGTCCGAAGTTGCGTGAAAGTTGGAGTATCTTGAAGCGGCCATCGAGGGCATGGATTTCCCTCATCAACTCGAATGACCGGTCAACACTTCCATCATCTATCAAAATAACTTCAAAATCCGCATCAAGGGACGCGGTAGCGCTTACGAGCCTGCTGCGAAGTTCGGGAAGAGTCGATTCTTCGTTGTAGATGGGGATTACGATGGAGTACATGAGTCCTGTTGACGGCTGTCCGGGAGCGATTTCAATCCAGTATAGTCGTTTGTGCATAAAGATGCAATTCGTGAGATTGCACACACGAAACGGCGATTTCGGAGGTTCCTTCTTGCAGTACTTCACCCCTTTAGTTATATTGGCTCGCAGTTTCTCTCCCCTATTTCGTTATTCCACGCACGAGGGCTTTTGATGACGAAAGTCATGATCATAGATGACGACGATGCAATTTGCGCCATCTTGAAGGATGTTCTGGAAATTGAAGGTTATGATGTAACCTACTCGCTCAGTGGTGAAGAAGGGGTGGTGAAGTACATGGAAGAACTGCCTTCTGTGCTTCTCCTTGATTTGCGGCTGCCCGGAATGGACGGCCTGCAGGTGCTGAAAGAGGTAATTTCCTTCGATCCGGATGCGATTGTTATCATGATTACGGGCTACGGCTCGGTGGATTCTGCAGTTGGCGCCATTCGAATGGGTGCGACAGACTACCTGCAAAAGCCCCTCAGCAACGACGAGATCACCTACAAAATTGAATCTGCCTTACGCAACAAGACCCTCCAGAAAGAATTAAGCTATCTCAAAGAGTATATCAACAAGCGGTTTTCCATGAACAGCATTATTCGCGAAAGCGAATCGATGGCCGCGGCTGTCGAGATGCTGCAGAAGATTTCGGCCTACGACAAGCCACTGTTGATTGTCGGAGAACCGGGAACAGGCAAGGACTTGGCTGCGTGGGCTGTCCACCACTCCGGACGCAGAAAAGAAAAGCCGATGGTGGTGTTCGATTGCGCGGCATACCCGCCGAGCATTATGGAAACCGAACTTTTCGGCGACGGCAAGCCTGTTGCACCGCGGAAAATCGGCAAGATTGAGGAGGCGAATCTCGGAACTCTCTATCTCGACAGAATTGACTGGCTTGCATTGCCTGCGCAGGAAGCAATTCTCAGCATCATTCAAACCAAAACATTCAAACCCCGTTACGGGGGAGCCCCCGTTCCGTGCGATATCCACTTGATTGCTTCAACGACATCTGATTTGAAACTGCTGAGCCGGCAGGGGAAATTCAATGCCCAGTTGTATGATCTCATCCGTCAGTACGAAGTGGTGCTGCCGCCGCTGCGCGAGCGTGACAACGATATTCCTGTTCTTGCCGCTCACTTTGTTGACGAGGCGAACAGGGAGTTCAACCTCTCGGTGTCGGGATTAGAGCCGGGGGCGGTTCGTAAACTGCTCAATTATGCATGGCCGGGCAATGTGAGAGAATTGCGTAATGTGATTCGTGCAGCTATGACACTGGCACAGGGGACGATTCGCGAGAAAGACATCGTTATTCACCGGCAGGGAGTACTGAACTGAAAGGCCGGAAATCTCTCGTGAATCAATCGGGGAACGATGGTGAGTGATATGCTCACCATTTTTCTTTTCGGGATGTGAGATGGCTCTCCACAATTTCTTGCAAATCCACGGCCATCCTTCGTATATTGGCTACGGATTCTTGTAAACTATTCTGCCGTAACTACATCCGGACAATTCTCAACGTATGAATCAAACTGAAGTTCTTTCCATCTTTAAGCAAACCGGTGCGCTGCTCGAGGGGCATTTCCAACTCACATCCGGACTTCACAGTTCCCAGTACTTTCAGTGTGCCAAAGTTCTTCAGTACCCAAGTCACGCCGAGTTGTTGTGCGGTACAATTGCCGCGCATTTCGGGAAAGGCAGGTTCGATGCGGTAATTGCCCCCGCGCTCGGAGGTATCGTTGTAGGACAAGAAGTCGGCCGTCAACTGGGACTCAGAACGATGTTCACCGAACGGAAGGACGGCATCATGCAGCTACGCCGAGGGTTTGACATCGCTAAAAGCGAACGGGTGTTAGTCTGCGAGGATGTTGTCACAACAGGCGGTTCGGTTCATGAAGTCATCAAAATCGTGAAAGAAAAAGGCGGGCTCGTCGCCGGCGTCGGCTATATTGTTGACCGGAGCGGCGGGACAGTGAAATTTGAAACAGAGGCCGGAGGAAGCCAGTTTGCAACGCTCTACATGGAGGTTGTTGCATACAAGCAGGATGTGTGCCCGATGTGTAAACAGGGCATTCCGGTTACAAAGCCCGGCAGTCGTAGCAATGCGGCGGCGTAGGCAACAATAAATGTATGTAAGGAAGTATTGAAATGTCCGGTTGGCTGGAACATATTGTGAACAACAAGCTGCTCTACCATACAATTGTTGCGGTAGTGATTGTGGTTGTGTTTGCGTTCCTCTCATCGCTCGTGAAGCGAACGATGGGCTGGTTTGCGCGGAAGGTGTTCGCCAAAACAGAAACCGAACTTGACGACCTGATCGTTGCGACACTGCAACGGAACGTCAGGTCATTGATGGTCATTTTCGGGCTGCACGTCGGGCTGCGTGAAATACGGAAAGCAGCGGAGCTCGATGATGTGACCTTGCTGCAGATTCTCAGCTACGCCGATACACTGGTATATCTTGCCGGCATCTTCGTTCTTGTCAGAGTGATTCTCGGCGTTCTTCGTGTGTTCATCAACTGGTCGCTTGACCGCGTGTCGGATGATTCTTCCCAGCTCAAGCGAACGCTGGGTCCGTTGGCGTCCAAAATCGTTGGGTTGATTGTTGGATTGGTGGCGGCGATTATCGTTCTCGATCATTTTGATGTCAATATCGGAAGTCTGCTCGTCTCACTTGGCGTCGGCTCCCTTGCAGTTGCCCTTGCCGCACAGGATACGCTTGCGAACATGATTGCCGGCTTTGTCATTCTTGCCGACCGTCCGTTTCGTGTCGGCGACCGGATTGAGTTGCCGTCGGGACAGATTGGCGACGTGCAGCAAATCGGATTGCGCTCGACATTGATCATGAATTTCGATAGTAACGTGATTGTCGTGCCCAACGCTGAACTCGTCAAGGGCCGTATCGTGAATTTCGCCTATCCGCATAATCAGATGCGCGCCATCGTGAAGGTGAGTGTTGCCTATGGAACAGAAGCGTCACGCGTGCGGTCGATTCTCCTCGATATCGCCCGGAGTCATCCGGATATTTTACCCGACCCTCCGCCCGATGTGTTCTTTACGGCGATGAACGACTCGGCGCTCGAGTTCACACTTATCGCCCGGGCATCGGATTTCACGAAGCGATACAAAGCCGAATGTGACCTACGGGAACAAATCTATGAAGCACTCAACAAACACAATATCGAGATTCCGTTTCCTCAACGTGTTGTTCACATGAAAAACCCATCCTGATGGATCTGAAACGCCTCAAGCGTGATGTATTGTACACAGGAAAAGTATTTGATCTGATTGTGGATCAGGTCGAGTATCCGTCCGGAAACAAGGGCGTCCGGGAAATAGCCCACCACCCCGGCGGCGCGGTTGTTGTGCCGTTGTTCGAAAACGGAACAGTGATGATGGTGCGGCAGCTTCGCTATCCGCTTGGTGTACATGTACTGGAACTTCCGGCGGGAAAACTGGACAAGGGTGAGGACCCGGCGGTGGCTGCTCGGCGTGAACTCGAGGAAGAGACCGGCTGGCTCGCTTCATCGCTTAACAAACTCACATCAATTTATACCACGCCGGGATTCTGTGATGAAGAACTGCACATTTATCTTGCTACAGGTTTGCATCCGGCCGAAGACGGGCACAAGCGCGAAGAGGGCGAGCGTTCCATGACGATTCATCTCCTTCCTCTTTCTGATGCGGTGAAGATGGCGGAACACGGCGAGTTGAAGGATAGCAAAACTATTATCGGTTTGTTGCTTGCCCGACGATATCTTGAAAGGGAGAAATAGCAATGGAACACTCGCCGTATCCCTCAGACAGAACCTATCGGCTCGACCTGAAAGCCTGCATTGTGCAGGCATGCGGCGGTGAACTGGCGGAAATCTCATACTACGAACGGAACAATTGGGCGACCGTGGAATTGGAATGCGAGAAATGCAAGCGACGATTTGTCGTGAAAGTGGAGTGTTAGGGGAATGGGCTTTGCCAATATCATTTTCGATTTCGATGGAACGCTGACCGATTCGAAACACGATATTGCGGGCGCACAAGTGTGGGTGTTGCAACAACTTGGCGTGCAGAATGTCCCGAAAGAAATGCTGTTTCCGTATATCGGAAAAACGCTGGAGGAGACATTCTCCACTCTCCTTCCGGCTGAGTTGCATGATCGCATTCCGGAGGCGGCGCAAATGTATTCCGACTACTACCGGCCCAGATCACTCGAAACAACAAAGCTCTTTCCGGGAGTCCGTGAGACTCTCGAGATTTTCCACTCTCACGGAAAGAGAATGGCAATTGCTTCAACCAAAAAGGGACAAGGTATCCGCCGGGCAACCGATCATTTCGGCATAACGGAATTCTTTGTTCAGTTGCAGGGGAGCGACGGCATTCCGTACAAACCCGATCCGTTCATCATCCATTTGATAATTTCCGACCAACAGTGGAACGCAAATGAAACGTTGATGGTCGGCGATACCGACAATGATATCCTTGCCGGAAAGAACGCCGGCATTACCACCTGTGCGGTCACATACGGCTCCCTATCCTCGGAACAGTTGCGGCGGTACAATCCTGATTATCTCATCGACAGCTTTCCGCAACTGCTGTCGCTCGTTTAATTCTTTCTTTGCTTCACAAGGTCCGAGTGAGGTATGACACCTGTTGAACTCATCCGCAAAAAACGCAACGGCGGCTCGTTGTCGAAGGATGAACTGCATGCGTTCATCACGGGGTTCGTCAACGGTACAATTCCCGAATATCAAATGTCTGCCTTTCTCATGGCAGTGTACTTTAACGGGATGTCGGTTGAAGAACGTGCCACGTTCACGGAGGTGATGTTGCATTCCGGCATTGTGGTCGACCTCTCGATGATCCCCGGCGTGAAGGTGGACAAACACTCCACCGGAGGCGTCGGCGACAAAGTCTCGTTGATTCTTGCTCCGATGGTTGCAGCCTGCGGAGTTCCCGTACCGATGATCAGTGGTCGCGGCCTCGGACACACGGGCGGCACGCTGGATAAGCTTGAGTCCATCCCCGGTTTCCGAACAGACTTGAGTATTGATGAATACAAGAACGTCATTGCGGAAACGGGCCTCGTGCTGATCGGGCAAACGGAAGAGGTCGCTCCGGCAGACAAGAAGATGTATGCCTTGCGGGACGTGACGGCAACCGTGGAATCGATTCCTCTCATTGCGGGCAGCATCATGAGCAAGAAACTTGCAGAAGGAATTGATGCGCTTGTGCTCGATGTGAAGACGGGCAACGGCGCTTTCATGCAACGGTATGACGACTCGGTGAAACTCGCCGAGGCACTTGTCTCCATCGGCAATTCGATGGGGAAGAAGACAATCGGGTTTATTACGGACATGAACCAGCCTCTCGGATTCAACATAGGGAATTGGCTTGAGGTGGTTGAATCAGTCGAATGCCTGAAAGGGAAAAACGTTCCGGATTTGATGGAGGTGACGTACGTGTTGGGAGGCACCATGCTCCGGCTCGGCAAGAAGGCTGACTCGATTAACGAAGGGATTGAACGATGCAAGTCAGCGGTCTCGTCGGGAAAGGCGTTCAACAAATTCCGCGAACTCGTGAAGCGGCAGGGTGGCGATGTCTCGTATCTCGACAATCCGGATTCGTATCCTCGGGCAGCCCATGTCAAGGAAGTCCGTAGCAAAAAAGGAGGATATATCTCCGGCTTCGCAACGATGGAAATCGGATTGCTCGCGATTGAACTCGGCGCAGGCCGCATAAAGCTTGATGACGTTATTGATCCGAAGGCGGGTATCATCCTTACGAAAAAATTAGGGGACAGGGTAGACAAGGGCGAGTTGCTGGCAACAATCCACACAGACAAGGAGAATATTCTTAACACAGCGAGTGACAAACTGGCCTCGATGATAGAGATTGTTGATCGCCCGGTGACGCCCCCTCCGATAATCGTGTCGTACATCGACGAAACTGGAATCAGGTTGTGGTCTTTTTAGAGGCGCCAAGTTATTGACATTCTACCGATTCTAAGCTATTTTCTTCGTAGGCACATCGCTAGAATTGTCGGTTTCCTCCCGTGCCGCAGGTCGGGTTGTCCGGCGTGGGAGAGGTTGCAACCTCCCTTGTACGCTACCGGTTGTCGTTACCTGTTAAGTTGATACGAATTCAGTGCACAGCTGTTCTTCACTATACACAACATCAACGAGGGTTTCGCCATGACATCCATTATCAGACAATTGCTTGAAAATCGTCCATTGTTCACGATTGACAAGGACGCATCGGTTCAAATGGCGGCCGAATACATGGCAAAGAACAACATCGGCGCATTGCCCGTTGTTGATGCTGAACGGTTGGTGGGGGTGTTTTCAGAACGGGACGTTATCAACCGGGTCGTTGTTCGCAACCTCGTCCCGGCACAGACTCGGGTTGGTGATGTGATGACGACAAACATCGTTGTAGCAGAATCCGACGAGACGTATGAGGATTGTTTGAAGAAGATGAAACAAGCAAACTGCCGTCATCTTCCTGTTGTGGAGGGCGAAACGTTGATCGGGTTCATTTCGTTGCGTGACCTGCTGCAGGTGGATATTCACGAAAAGGATGACAAGATCGAGTTCCTGAACCACTACATGTTCCACGTTCCCGCGGGCATGGAAAAGAAATACGAACGATAATCCACCACAACATCCGGAGCCGCTATACCATGCCTGTCGTAACATTCTTCAACGAACACCGCTCATTCGACGTCGAACCCAACACCAATCTTCGCACACTCATGCAGAAAGTCAACGTCTCGCCGTATCGCGGACTTGATATTCTACTGAACTGCCGCGGCAATAATTTCTGCGGAACGTGTGCCGTTGAAGTTGTTGATGGCAAAGGAGCCTCACCTCGCGGCCAGGATGAAGAGGCCACGCTTATGGGTAATCTTGTGATCGCAAAAGTCGTGGATAAGAATTTGCGGTTAGCCTGCCAGACCAATATCACAGGGGATATTGTCGTTAGAACCTGCCCTTCCCGCATAACGGACAAGCAGAAAACCAAGGAACGCTTTGCGCTGATCGGCATAGCATCGTTCTTCGGGCTTGTTCTTGCTGCGATGTTCGTGGTTCTCCTTCTCGATATGATTCACCTGTTTTAGAGCGGTTAGCATTTTGCCCTTGTCATTCTTGCAACTCTGCCGTACATTTCGTGTGGGAGAAAGGAGAAAGCAATGTTCGAACGCCTTACACTCGAAGAGACAAAGCTGCTCTCGGATATCATTGAAGAATACCTCGCAGATCTTCGGTCGGAAATTGCCTCCACCGATGATTTTGATTACAAAACGGGATTGAAGAAAAAATCCGAAATGCTGCGAGTTATTCTCGGAAAGTTCGAGAGTGCAGGAACCGTTGTTGTCCATTGAGTGATGAAATCAACGGAATCCCTTGCTCAGTACCGTGAGCATTGCATCATGAATGATGCCGTTGGTAGCGAGCACCTGCTTATTGTAGATCGTTGACTCGCTGCCTGCAAAGTCGGTCACGCTTCCGCCTGCCTCGCGCACGAACAGTATTCCCGCTGCCATATCCCAGGGATTGAGATTCACTTCCCAAAACCCGTCGAATCTTCCTGCTGCTACGTACGACAAATCGAGCGCCGCCGAACCAAGCCGCCTGATGCCCCTCGCCTCCATCAGAAAATTCACAAAGTGCCCGATGGCGTTGTCGGGGTTTTCCGCGATGTCGTACGGAAAACCCGTGACGAGCAGACTGTCAATCAGTTTTGAAGAAGAAGTCACTTTCAATCGTTTGCCGTTGAGGAATGCTCCGGAGCCTTTTTCGGCGGTGAAGAGTTCATCAAGATTCGGATCGTACACAACGCCCGCAACAATCTCTCCTTTGTATTCAATCCCGATCGTAACACAGAAGATGGGGAGTCCGTGCAGAAAGTTTGTTGTGCCGTCGAGCGGATCGATCACCCATTTGTAATCGGATCCCGACAAGTCGGGACTTGCGCCACTTTCTTCGGCAAGAATGGCGTGATGAGGATAGTGCCGCTTGATGATACTGATGATGCGTTCTTCCGAGCCTTTGTCGATTTCGGAGACGAGGTTGCGTTCCTCGCCTTTCTTCGTTTCGATGGATTTGACACGTCCGACATTGTACTTGAGAAACTTGCCCGCTTCTTTTGCGGCTTCGATGGCGATAGTGAGCATTGTACTCCGTAGTAGGTTTTTGCGCAACTTAAATTTGTTTACACAGCATGTTTCTTTGCAAGCGCCTTTTTCAGCTTATCCGCGTGAATACTGTTCATTCTGAACCGGATAACAATCTGTTCGCCGTGGTACTGCTTGTCCACAATCTCGGCCATGTCGTGAATTTGGGAGATGATATGATGGTCAGCTTGGCTGAATGTCATCGTCTGCTCGGCAATATCGTCGTCGAGTAGTTCCATGATTTTCGTCTGTAGCGAGCCAAGATTGATACTGCGTGAGGCGGAAATGAACACCGCATTCGGGTATTGCTTGCCGAGAAGCGCAACAATACTCCGGTCTTCCAGCCTGTCAATCTTATTGAACACGAAAATTGTCGGTTTGTTTGCAGCGTGAAGTTCTTCCAGCGTTTCGTTTACTACTTCGATTTGGTCCTCAAACAGCGGATGGCTGATATCAACAACATGAAGCAGAATATCCGATTCAACCACCTCTTCCAGCGTACTCTTAAATGATGCGACAAGATTATGCGGCAACTTGCGGATGAAACCGACAGTATCTGAAAGGAGTATTTTATGCGCGGGAGAGAGACTTACCGCCCGCACAGTTGAATCGAGCGTGGCGAACAGCTTGTCTTCCACCAACACATCTGCACTGGAAAACCAATTGAGCAGCGTCGATTTCCCGGCGTTCGTGTAACCGACCAGCGCAACGCGGGGAAATTTATCCCTGCCTTTACGTTGTTCCTTCCGTTCCTTGGCTATGTGTTTGATTTTCTCCCGCAGGTGGCTGATGCGTGTGCGGATGGCGCGGCGGTCGGTTTCAATTTGCGTTTCGCCCGGACCTTTCGTGCCGATGCCGCCGAACTGCTTCGACAAGTGAGTCCACTGCCGGGTCAGGCGGGGAAGCATGTACTGAAGTTGCGCCAATTCGACTTGTGTCTTTGCTTCTCTTGTTCTTGCTCGCGAAGCGAATATGTCAAGAATGATGCCGCTACGATCGACGATCTTGCATTTGATGATACGTTCGAGATTGCGGACCTGAACGGCCGAAAGATCATCATCAAACACAACCAGATTGATTCTTTCGTTCTCGACAAACTCGGCAAGTTCACGGGCCTTTCCGCTGCCGATGAAATATGCAGGGTCAATGCTTTGCCGTTCCTGAATAAGCGTCGCAACAACTTCGGCTCCTGCCGATTCAGCAAGCAGTTGCAGTTCTTCAAGATAATCCTCGACACGATTTCGCAATGCATTTGCCCGCTGGCTGCGGTCGGTTGCGAGCCCGTAATTGGCGCCGAGTTCGCTTTCCCTCAGTGTGCCGGAAAGCGCCCGTGTTGCAACGCCGATGAGAACTGCCCGTTCCTTCTCCGTTGTTGCAATCAGGTTGATGTCAGATTTTCGTTCGAAGCTCTTTGCACGCATGAGTTATGTCTTCTGTTCTTTCGACTCACGGCCGATTGCCATTTCGATCAGCGCAAACAGCAATGCCAACCCAACGAAATACTTCCACAATTCGACACCGAAACGGGATTCCAACACAACAGTGTCGATTTTGTCGGATCGGGAAAGTCGGCGGATTTGTTCGGGCTTCAATCCGATGCTTGTGAAGAATGCGTTCACGATTTCATCGCTTGCGTGCGTCAGGTCAGTTTCCGAAGACGCAATGTTGACAGGGGCTGCATGAAGCAACTCGCCTTCTTTTTCGCCTGCAATCTTCCTCAACTCATAAATACCCGCTTCGGCTGAATTCGTGGATGAAAACGATGCTGTGCCTGTTTGCGTCATGAACTGTGGCACAACCCTCTCGTCGATTCCCGAAGGAGAACGCAACAGAAACGCATCCTTATCCGACCGATTGCTGAGCCTCAGATGAATCTTGATTTCCTCGCCCGTTGTGAACGATGCCGCCGCTTCGGTTTGCGAGAGATACAGCCCCGAACGATAAAGCAAGGGAACAAAAATTCCTTTGAGCGGAAAATCCGACCAGGTCAATCCGGCCTCAACGGAAAAAAGAAGAATCCTGCCGGCTCCGTGTTGATACTCAATCAGGAAACCGGTGCCGTCGGAAAGGGAGATGATCGTGTGTCCCTTTGCGCCGGCTTGCGGCACGAGGGTACGCAGAACTTTAGGCGATTCGACAGCGTGTTGCGCCGTTTTTCCCGGCTGCTGCTCGAATAACCCTGCAAACAAGGGATGCTCGAATTCGATTTTCTGAAATGAAAGAAAACTTGAAATGGATTGATCTGCCGATCCGACAAGTTTCGGCGGCAGCATTTTCGGCGCGCCGAGTTTCGGGAAGAGAACATCGTTATAGTTGTTGATGTCCATTTCCTTCCCGGCGAACAGCAGCAATCCGCCGCCGCCGTTGACAAACTGCGCGATGCGATCCGCCTCTCCGGTTGAGAAATCCCGTACGCCGCTCAGAATAAGTACATCGCTCTTGTTCAGATCATGTGAAGAAAGCTGGGGCTCCGTGATTTGTTCCACGGCAAACAGTCCCGCAACATTCGTATCCCGGTCGAGCGTCAACGCAAGGGAGGGAAGCCGCGTATCGGCGGCGGCGGCACCAACACAAAGCACACGAATGATGTCGGGAACATTCACGACGAAGTGCCGAATGTTATCGGCCTCGAATGCATCATCTTCAAGCTGCAAATAACCCTTGATGATGCCCCTGCGTTTCGGCACGATAGAAACCACGGGCGACACCGTTCCGCCTTGTTGGATATCCATCGAATGTTGGAACACGCGGGAGCCATCGAGGTACACACTCAGCGCCGCATTCCGTAACGCTGATGATCCGGAGTTTTGTACCTGAGCTTTGATTGTGAGCGGCTTGTGTTGCGTAACGATCTTCGATGCAATTTCCGCAGAAGTGATTCCCGCGTTGTCGATGCGAGCGGTTGAGCCGCTGCGGACATCAGCGAGGAAGAGCTTCACATTATCATCAAATAAATCCGAAGTGTCAGCCCGGCCGGCTTGAGCAAACTGTGTCGCCTGCGCATCGGTAACCAAGTACACTTCACGATTGAAATTCTTCGATTCGCTGATCAGCTTTGCTGCAATGCCCATCGCATCCCGGAACGGAAGCGTTTCCTGTGAGGGCATCAGGTGTTCCAGCATTGTTCGCAGTGGAGCGGGTGAATGGGCGGCGTTGAACGTTGGCGCATGACGAATACTCGACAACGTGACAAGGTGAATTTCATCTCCATCTTTTACGACATCAAGAATCCGGTTGGTAGTTTCTTTCGCTTGAGCGAGAAATGTGCCGCGTTCGTTTCTGACGTTCATGCTCGGAGAATCATCCAGAAGAATCACAAGCGTAGTTTTTGCGGTCGTGGCGCCGCCAAATCCTGCAAGCGATCCTCGCATTGCGGGTCGTGAGAATGCCATCACAACCGCAATAATGAGCAGAGTCCTCAGCGCGAGAAGCAACCACTGGCGGATTTTCACCCGCCGCATTTTGGTTTTCTGCAACTCCTTGAGAAACTGCAGTGTGCTGAACTCAACAGTCTTGAGTTTCCGCAGATTCAGCAAATGAATGATGATGGGGATGGCAGCAGCGATCAGCCCGAAAAGCAAAAGCGGATTTAAGAACGTCATGTAATTCCGGCAAACCCTCGAATCGAACCTCTATAGCGGATTTTTCTTCCGCTGTTCAAAAAAATTACATCAAAACGCGGGTGAGATGCAAATAGCCCTTTCCGGCTACAATTCCGAAGGTCTCTTTGAGTTTTGACGAAATCTCCGTATCCTTTTTACATAAAATTCTCAAAAGGAGAGCGGTGCTGGGCAATACGAAGCAAAAAGTGCATGTCATCACGATGGGCTGTGCAAAGAACATCGTGGATTCGGAAAAACTGATGGCGCAACTTCAGTTGAATGATATTGAAGTGACGGCAGAAATTGAAGATGCCGACATTGCTGTTATCAACACCTGTGGTTTCATTCATGCCGCAAAGGAAGAATCCATCGACATGATTATTGCGAACGTTCAGCGCAAGGCAAAAGGTAAGTTGAAAAAAGTCTACGCGATGGGCTGCCTCACCGAGCGCTATATGGTGGATATGCAGAAAGAGATTCCCGAGGTTGACAAGTTCTTCGGTTCATCCAACAATCTGAATGGCATTCTGACAGAACTGGGGGCTGAGTACAAGTTCGAATTGTTAGGCGAACGGATGCTCACAACCCCATTGCATTTCGCCTATCTCAAGATCTCGGAAGGTTGCGACAATCCCTGTT
The DNA here is from genome assembly GCA_900696645.1 of uncultured Chlorobiota bacterium. GTDB lineage: Bacteria > Bacteroidota > Ignavibacteria > UBA10030 > UBA6906 > CAADGV01. Next base: position 73,870 of record CAADGV010000023.1, read on the forward strand.
CGTTCTGCGCGATACCAATCATGCGCGGAAAGCATGTGGGACGTACCGTTGAGGAGATTGTTGCAGAGGGTAAACTTCTTGCGCGCAAAGGCGTAAAAGAACTCGTCATCATCGGACAGGATACAACATACTTCGGGATTGACAATTACGGTTCCCGTCGACTTTCCGCATTGCTGACTTCGCTGGCGGATATCGAGGGAGTTGAGTGGGTCAGGTTGATGTATGCCTACCCGGCGAAATTTCCGAGAGAAGTTTTTGAAGTAATTGCCCAACATCCGAATATCTGCAAATATATCGACATGCCCATTCAGCACGTATCGGACGATGTGTTGAAATCCATGCGCCGGGGGATATCACAACGTGCATTGCGAGAGTTGATTGATGAAATTCGCAACGGGGTTCCGGGGATTGCCCTCCGTACTACACTGATTGTCGGCTACCCGAACGAGGGCACCAAAGAGTTCGATGAATTGTTGAATTTTGTGGGAGAGGTGAAGTTCGACAGGCTCGGAGTGTTTACGTATTCCGCAGAGGAAGGCACGGCAGCATACGGACTTGGCGACCCCGTTTCATCGGATGAAAAAGAACGACGGAAGTCTCTGCTGATGGAACTGCAGCGGAATATCTCGGAAGAAAAAAACAACAAGCTGGTCGGCAGCACGCAGAAGGTTCTGATTGACAGGAAGGAAGGAAGCCTGTTTGTCGGGCGGACGGAATACGATGCCCCCGAGATTGACAACGAAGTGTATGTAAGAAACGGCGGGCATCTTTCAATCGGCAACTTCTGCGACGTTGCAATTGAAAGTGCTTCTGAGTATGATTTGTATGCATGTTTTGCGAACGGCGAACATGAGGAGAGATTTGCCTTGGTCGCGCAAGAACACATCACACCATCCGGAGAAAACAAACTTCAATGACAACGTGTGATTGACAAGGAGGCTTTATGAAATTACCGGCTCTTGTTTTAGCTGTGATGCTCGTGCTTGCCCATGCACAGGCGCAGGTAGAAATCTCAAGGAAAGCGGCAGGCGAGATCATCCCCCCCTTCGATGTTGATGCCATCAGTTTTGCGTCAACAACATCCGATATGACCCGTCTCGATGTGTATGCCGCCATTGCATACGAACAATTGAGTTTTGTAAAACAAAGCGATCAGTTCACGGCATCGTACGAGATGACCATGGCGCTGTACGATTCCGCGAATGCGCTGGTTGTCGAAAGACTCTGGACCGAAAATGTCACGACGGCGAGTTTTGAACAATCCGTTTCGCCTTCTTCTTTCAGTATCGTCCGCCGCTCGTTTGATCTTCCGCCGGGACTGTACAGAATCTCCGTTCTGTATCGTGACCTGGAAAGCAAGGTTACGCGGCGGGTGGCAAAACAACTGACGGTCTCCGACTTCACTCAACCGGGCTTGCATTTGAGCGACATCATGCTCATTAGCAGACTCACACTGAGCGGGGACAAGAGGAGTATCACGCCCAGCATTTCCCCGAACGTCGGTAACATCGGCGGCTCAATGTACCTTTTCTTTGAAGCGTACAATGATTCGACACTCGATTCGGCACAATTCGTTATCACCATTCTTTCCGAGAAGAACGCAGAAATGCTGAAGGCAGACTCTCTCGTTCCACTGACCCCCGGACGAAATCAGGTGTTCCTCCGCGTCGATCAATCGTCACTTCCAATCGGCGACTACCGACTGTACGTTCAGGCATTCCCGACTTCGTCGCGTGACAGTTCGTTTGCCTCCACCAGCAGATCAATCACTGTGCGTTGGGGAGGGTTGCCGAAGACTATCCAAGACATTGACATGGCAGTTGACCAACTCGTGTATATTGCAAAGGATAAGGAGCTTTCCTATATCAGAGAGGCAACTACTCCCGAAGAAAAACAAAAGCGTTTCATCGAGTTTTGGAAGAAGCGTGACCCTAATCCGAACACAACGCGTAACGAAAAAATGGAGGAACATTACGCACGCATCGAGTATGCAAACAAGTACTTCAAACACTACACCGAAGGCTGGCGAACCGATATGGGGATGGTGTATGTTATTTTCGGGACGCCCAGCAATGTTGACCGCCATCCTTTTGATGCCGGGTCGAAACCGTACGAAGTTTGGTCGTACTACGAATTGAACCATTCGTTTGTGTTTGTTGATCAGACGGGCTTCGGCGACTACCGTTTGACAACACCAATCTGGGAAGTACAACGGCGGCTGAGAAACTAACCGCCGCGACGGCCTTCTTGTTGACCTTCAGAAGGAGAATGTCTATACTTTCTCCATGAACGGCCGCTTTCCGAGAAATCTTCCGGGGATAGTGACTCTCCTCTTCAGCACGCTCACTCTCTCTTTCGCAGACTCTTCAATCCGCTCGATTGCAACAGAAGGGAACACAGCATTCACGACCCGCGAAATAAAGGCGTGGATGTCGTCGAAAGAAAACCTCCGGTACGCTGCCGCCATTCTCGCAAACGATATCAAGACCATTGTCGAACACTATCGCCGCCGCGGCTATCTTGCTGCATCGGTGCGGCCTCTTGTTGCTGCTGTTCCCGACGACACATCGCGTGTCGATCTGCTGCTTGAGATAACCGAAGGGAAGCGGACGATTACGGGCAGAATAGCGCCGCACGGCAATCAGCAGTTCTCTGCCGAAGAGATTCTTATGCTGTTTGATTTGAAGTCCGGCGATCCCCTTGATGAGACAACGCTCGAATCGGATATTGACATTCTGTTGGGCCGCTATGAGCGCATCGGATTTCCGTTTGTGCAATGTCATGTTGAGAACATGCAACTGCATTCTGGAAGCGAAACAGACACGCTCGATATTGAATTGAAGATTGACGAGGGAAACAAGGTGACAATCGATGAGATTCGTGTTGAGGGAAATACTGAAACCAACCCGTCCGTTGTTGTGCGCGAGACACGAATCGGCCCCGGTGAAGTTTTCAATCCCGCCAAAGTCAATGCCATCAAGGCGCGGCTGAACAGACTGAGCATCTTCTCCGATGTCAGCGATCCGGTACTGTACATCAGGGACAACACAAGCGGATTGCTCATCAGGGTGAAGGAGGGTAGCACGAATACATTCGACGGCGTTATCGGCTATATTCCCGGAAGCGGCGTTGATCAATCAGGCTACGTTACAGGACTAGTGTCCTTCTCGATGCGGAACCTCTTCGGTACAGGACGCAAGTTGAGTTTCAAGTGGGCGAGAGAGGACAGGTTTTCGCAGGAACTGGGTGTGCGCTATCTTGAGCCGTGGATATTCGACTTGCCCGCCAACATGGGCGGCGGTTTCCTTCAGCGTCAACAGGATACGTCGTACGTTCGGCGGGTCGTCGATCTCAAAGCAGAACTCATGATTTCGGAAGAACTTTCCGTGGCGGGACTGTTCAATTCTGAGAGGGTGATTCCATCGGCTGGTGACTCGTTGTTTGCGAGGGTATTCGAAAGTACAATCACCTCCGTCGGCGCCGAGCTTTTGTATGATACGCGGGATGACGCCTTTGGTCCCGCTTCGGGAGCCCGCTATCGTACCGACTATCAATATGGAAGAAAGAGAATAAGCCGGATTCCGGCCGCCCTTCAAAACACAATCCCTGCACGAGTAACAGTGCAACGATTCACGCTCGATCTCGATTTCTTTCTCTCAACATTCACCCGTCAGGTTCTTGCGGTCGGAGTTCACGGGCGTGAATTGCGGAGCGCACGGCCGGAGGAGGGAGAGATGTTCAGATTGGGGGGAAGCCGCTCGCTCCGAGGATTCCGGGAGAACCAATTTCTCGGCTCGCGACTTGCGTGGTCGAATACGGAATATCGCTTTCTTCTTGCACGACGTTCGTTCTTCTACGGCTTCATTGATGCCGGCTATTACTTCCGTTCGGAGGATGCAGACCGCCTCATCCCGAAAAGTGAGGGCTTCCGGTATGGGTACGGCATCGGCATTCAATTGGAGACAGGGATCGGTGTACTTGCGGTGAGTTTTGCGATAGGCAGCGATAATCCATCTTTCAGCAACGGGAAAATTCATTTCGGACTCGTGAATGACTTCTGACAAACACCCGGCACCCGCCGTTGATATGCTCCGTTTCGAACGGGAGTTATGGGGAAGAGGCATTCATCATCTTGCGGGCATTGATGAAGCCGGCCGCGGCCCGCTTGCAGGCCCCGTGGTTGCCGCTGCCGTCATGTTCGAGCGTGATAAACTGATTCCCGGTGTCAATGACTCGAAGCAGCTTTCGCATGAAGAAAGGGAAGAATTGTACCTGCTTATCGTTGCAGGGGCGCTGACGTTCGGCGTTGGCATTGTTCATCATGATGTTATTGATTCGGTCAACATTCTGCAGGCAACGTACAGGGCAATGCATGAGGCGACCCGACAATTGTCGATTGTGCCCGAGCATCTGCTTATTGATGGCAACCGCTTTGCTGAAAACGGGATTCCCTTCACGACAATTATTGATGGCGATGCATTGAGCTTTTCGATTGCTGCCGCGTCGATTGTAGCGAAGGTTACACGCGATAGATTGATGGTGGAATACGACATCCGGTATCCCGGCTACGGTTTTGCAAAACACAAAGGATACGCGACGCCGGAACATCGTGAAGCAATCAAGCAACTCGGATTGTGCGAGATTCACCGACGCTCGTTCACCGTCCGGCCCCAACTGGAGTTCGAGTTCTCCGACTGACATGATGTTCAAACATTCCACAAAACAATCCGGCGATGAAGGGGAGGAGATTGCAAAACGCCTTCTCGTTCAAAAAGGGCTGACCATTGTCGAAACGAAGTACCGTTTCGGCAAGTCGGGCGAGATCGACATTATCGCAAGGGACGGTGACGTACTTGTGTTTTGTGAAGTAAAGATGCGCAAGACGGAAGAATACGGGGATCCGGAATTTGCCATCACCCCGAAAAAGCAAGCACAAGTCCGGAAAATTGCCCACGCCTATTTGTATGAACGTAACATCGATAATCAGGAATGCCGCTTCGATGTTGTGGCGATAAAGAAAATCGGCGGTAAGCAGGAAATCAACTACATTCCAAACGCATTCTGATCTACACTACCTCAAGGGAGATTCCGCATGAACATTGCCATCGTGATGCTCGTATCGGGCATGGCATTGGTATTGGCGTACAGGTACTATAGCAATTACATCAGCCGTGCTGTCGGAGTTGATTCGAACCGCCCGACACCGGCAACAACGAGAAACGACGGCGTTGACTATGTCCCGACTCGCCCCCTGGTATTGTTCGGGCATCATTTTGCAGCAATAGCAGCGGCCGGTCCGATTGTCGGCCCGACTCTTGCGTTGTACTTCGGCTTTGTTCCCGCGTGGTTGTGGATCATGATCGGCGTTGTGTTTATCGGCGCTGTGCATGACTTCACGGCGTTGTTTGTTGCGGTCAGGGAAGGAGGGCGTTCCGTTGCGGAAGTCGCCCGCAAAACGCTCGGCAAGGCAGGGTTTACATTCTATATCGTGTTTGCAATTGTACTGTGTCTGTTGGTGATTGCAGCCTTTCTGCAACTCACGGCTGTTGCGCTAACATCCCTTTTGCCGCCCGATGATGTGAGCCTTGGTGCAACAACAGGCGGCATCCATTTGCTCGAGCATGATGGCGTGATGAAAGTACAAATCGGCGGCGTTGCATCGATGTCGGTGATTATCATGACGGTGCTTGCTCCGTTCATCGGTTGGATGATTTACAAGAAGCGTGCGAATCTCTGGCTGATAACGGCAGTTGCGCTTGTCGTGTCGTTCGGATCGATCCTGTTCGGATATTATTATCCGGTCACACTCAACCCGAACAGCTGGATCATCATCATCACTTGCTATGTCTTTTTCGCTTCATGGATTCCCGTCTGGATTGTTTTGCAGCCGCGTGACTTTGTGAATGCGCAAATTCTCTATCTCGGGCTTGCTTCGATGGTGGTCGGTGTTCTTGGAGCCGGAATCGGTGGCGCTGTCATCAATGTTCCGGCGTTCAACCTGGATGAAGCGTTCTCCGCCCCGAATCTTGGTCTCATCTGGCCGTTTCTTTTCATCACGATTGCATGTGGCGCTGCATCCGGCGCCCACGGACTTGTGTGCGGTGGAACATCCTGCAAGCAACTCTCGAATGAAAAACACGCCCGCCTCATCGGGTACGGTGGAATGTTGTTGGAGGGATTACTCGCGCTATGTGTGATCCTGCTGATTTCCGGCGGGATGGATTTTGAAAAATACAAGAATCTTGTGTATCCCGCAGCCGGCGCCAGCAACGCGCCACTTGCGTTCGCGTTGGGACTCGGAAGCGTTCTCGAAACGGGCGTAGGCTTGCCGAAAGTGTTCGGCACTATCTGGGGAATCCTTTTGCTCGAAGGCTTTCTGGTTACGACTATTGATACGCTTGTTCGTCTTTCACGCTACTTACTTGAAGAATTTTGGGTGACAGTTCTGGACAATCCTCCGGCGTGGCTCAAGAGCCCGATCACCAACAGTCTGTTGATTGTTGCCGGATTTCTTTCACTCACATTCACAAATGCCTACCTGAAAATCTGGCCGATCTTCGGCGCGGCAAATCAACTTCTGGCCGCGCTTACGCTCATTGCTGTAACCGCATGGCTCGCACAAAAGGCAAAGACGTACTGGTTTACCGCAATTCCGGCGGCGTTCATGGTTCTGACGACTCTGACGTCGCTTGTTATTCTGCTCGGCAGATACATCAGGCTCGAAAGCTGGACGTTATTGGTGACGGACATCTTTCTTCTCGGGCTTGCGGTCGGGGTTGTGACTCTGACATTCCGCTATTTTTTCAATTTGCGCGCAAATTTAGCGGCACAGGTGGGGAAGTGATTCGGTGGATGCAATACGATTTCTCTTCATATTCTGAGTAGGAGGCTGTTATGATAAAAAATGTGGTGATAGTTAGCATTTTACTTCTGGCAGGTTGTTTTTCTACAACCAGTACGGGGGAATATGGCAGAGATTTTCCCATTGAGCGGGCGAAGTCAATTGTAAAAAACGAAACGACGAAGGAGCAGGTGACTTCATTATTTGGGCGCCCGTTCAGCACAACGGTAAGCGATAGTGTCGAGACATGGACGTACTCGTATTCCAAATCGAAAGTGTCCGCAAGCCCAGGGAAAGCAAGCATGACATCAGATACTAAGGTGCTGTACATAATCTTCGATGTGTCTGGTCGAGTCAGCTCATTTACGGTGACTCAGTCGGGTCAAGATTGACTTTAAAGGGATATTGTACTTGCATTGTGAATATTTCAAGTTCGGCGTCTCTCAATCAAAAGGAATGAAATAAGTGGAATTTGATTTCATGGAATGGCTCAATCTGGCCCTGCGCTGGATTCACATCTTTGCAGGTATCATGTGGGTTGGAGCGACCTTCTTTTTCACGTGGCTCGACGGCCGGTTCTCTGAAGGAGAACGCAAATCAGGCGAAGGCTCAAATGTCTGGATGGTTCACAGCGGAGGATTTTATGTTGTCGGGAAGCAAAAGGCCCCACGCATTGTTCCCGGACAATTGCATTGGTTTCGTTGGGAGGCGGCCATAACATGGGCGAGCGGCTTTCTTCTTCTCATCTACCTCTACTACTTCGGCGGCTTAATGGTGGATGAAACGATGGATCATCCGACTGCCGTGCTTCTCGGTGTTGTGCTGCTGATTCTCTCATGGCCTGTATATGATTTTTTATGGAAGTCGCCCCTTGCAAAAGACGAACGACTGGGAACAGCCATTTCATTTCTGTTAGTGGTCGGGCTTGCGTATCTGTTGCACCAATTCATGGGCCCGCGAGCGGCGTACATTCACGTCGGTGCAGTTCTTGGCGGACTCATGGCGGCGAATGTTTGGATGGTGATCATTCCGTCGCAGCGAAGAATGGTTGCTGCGTTAAGTCAGGGCAAAGAACCGGATAAGAATCTGGCGCAACGGTCAAAAGGTCGATCAAAACACAATACATTCATGGCTGTTTCGGTTGTGTTCTTGATGATCAGCAACCACTTCCCGACAATCACGTATGGCGCAACAGAAAACTGGATTGTGCTGTCGATTATGGTGGGAGTAGGATGGGGAGTAGCGAAGATCATTCGTCGGGCTTAATCGAGACTCAAGAAGTTCAACTTCCGTCATAAGAGATACTATGCCGATACATATTGCGAAGCCCTCTATCATCGAAGCTGCCGGCAACAAGCCGAAGATTATCGAGGAGTATGTAGGCCGCGTCAACTCGGGAACGTCCGACGCCAGCGTTGCACGAATGCGCAGTCCCGGCGGCTGGGTAGAGCCCGGGCAAACCCCTGAGTTCAACGAGTTCACCGTTGTGCTGAAGGGGATGTTGCGCGTGACAACGCGTGAGGGCGTTACTGACGTCGAAGCCGGACAAGCCATCATCACACAAAAAGGGGAATGGGTTCAGTACAGTACGCCAAGACCGGAAGGAGCGGAATACGTGGCCGTGTGCCTGCCCGCGTTTTCGATGGAGTTGGTACACAGAGACTAACGCGCCAAGCACTTGTTGTGCCGGTTGTTGTATTTCTTCAGCAGCGAACAGTAAACGGCTTGTTCTCTTCGGCATGCTCCCACGGCATCATTCGGCGGAAAGGCGGAATGAGTGCAATCGAAATCGCAGAACTGCGGCAGGTCTTGAGTCTTCGTTCGTCTCTTTTTGGTTGATGGTTTAGATGGCACGTGTGTACGGAATTTTCTCAGTGAAACTTGCCGGATTGACTGAGTAAAAGTACATAGTTCTGACAAAAAAAGTTGTCCCCGACATGCCGGAGGTGGACCCGTCATGCGGGGACAGACGGAAATCGTGAGTTCCCCTGACTTTCTCCCCTTCTCACGCGATTTCCTTCTTTGACCACAATTCCCCGGTGACCGCTGGTGGAGCGATGATCCGGGCTTGTGAGAACCGCTGAAAGAAAAGATGCGGTTCACATCAATCTTACTTCAATTCCTCGTCTCGGACGCCTCTTCATACTTGCCATCAAATACCTGCCGGACTGCCCGCACAATCTCATCGCCATGAAACGGTTTCTGCACTACTCTTTTCGCCCCGGCGCGTAGCAGGTTTTCACGAGTGCTTGGTTCAAGATATCCGCTTGAGAAAATGAAGTTCATTCCCGGCCTGGAATTCTTCATCTTCATGAAAATCTCCAATCCGTTTTGATGAGGAAGCCCGATATCGGTGAATACAAGATCAATCTCGTGTCCGCTTGCCCTGAAGATATCCATTGCCTCCTGCCCGTCTTCAGCCGAAAACACTCTGTAGCCAAATTCTTGTAGGGTAGAGGCGAGAAGTTCGCGCAGCATTCGTTCATCCTCAACAATAAGAATGGTTTCGCTTCCGCGGAGATTGTGCATTGTTGCCGGTTCTTTGTGCCCGGCGTTGCTTTGAACATCGGCAGGGATGTACAGGGAGAATGTAGCCCCTTCGCCCAAGTCACTTTCAACCTGCACATATCCCCGCAATGTTCGTGTAATGCCGTGTACTACCGATAAGCCAAGACCTGCGGCTTGATTCTTTGTGGTAAAGAACGGTTCAAACGCCCGCCGCTTTGTCTGCTCATCCATTCCCTTGCCTGTATCGGCAACGCTCAAACAGATGTAGTTGTTTCCTTGAGCTTCGGGAAAAAGAGCACGGACATTGTCACCCTTGATTGCCTTCGTCCGTATCGTTATGCTGCCGCTTCCCTGACCGTCAATGATTGCATCACGCGCATTGAGCGCGAGGTTCAGAAGAGCCTGATGCAATGCAGTCCGGTCGGCAGCCGATTGCGGAAGTTCTTCCTGCAAATCCGTTACGACAGAAATTCCCGCAGGAAGAATTCCGGAGAACATTTCGACAAACTTCTTCACTTCATCATTGAGCTGAACGTGGACAATGCCGTCGGCTGCTGTACCCGAGAATGCAAGCAATTGCCGGACAAGGAGTGAGCCGCGGCCGATGGCCGCGTTGATCGCGGCAAGGCGCTTCTTGATCCCTTCGTCCTGCGGGACTGACTTGCCAAGCAATGCCACGTGTCCTTGAATAATGCTTAACAGATTGTCGAAATCCTGCGCAATGCCGCCGGCAAGAATGCCGATGTTCTCCAGCCTTCTGGATTGGCGAACATGTTCCTCAAGTGATTGGTGCATACCTTGCATTGATGAGTGCATTGGCGAAGTCTTATATCGTAACTGCAACAGTTGAACTGACCGCAAGCTCGCGGTTCTTTGATGCCAGATCCTTCAGCAGGGTAATCAGCTCGCCAAACTGCGTTGTTTTGTGAAAGAAATAATCAACCCCCATCCTCATGCTGACTCTCCGGTATTGCTCATACGGGTAGTTGGTCATGACAATGGCGACCGTCGGTGTGTACATGTTGCTTTTCACCATCCGCAATACATCAAACCCTGTTCCGACACGCAACCGGATATCGAGCACGACAACATCGGGCTGTGTTCTTTCTATTGCCTCCATTGCTTCGATGGCAGAACTTGTCTTGCCCACCATCTCGACACCCTCGATTCTGCCGACTGCCTCGCTGAAGCGGGCAACAAACAGCGACGATTTATCCACGATGAATACTTTCAATCTCTCGCTCCCGACCACTGAACACGTTTCGACCATTTCTACCCCGAATGTTTCTTGCTCAAGATAAACATTCCTTTGTCATGTGAATATCAATGAGGCAATCGTATTTTGGTAGGAGAATGGCAGGTCGTATTATAGGCGTTTGTCCTATAACACGAAGCTGTGATGTGAAGATACTTCGCTGGCTGCTGTGGAAAGAGGGAGCCGGAGGGCTGCGGGTTTTTCTACTCCGTCAGCTTGTGCTCAAAAACGTACTGCATAATATCGGCGTTGTTGTGCAGATTCATTTTTTCGAGAATATGTGTCCGGTGAGTGCTGATGGTCTTGACGCTGCGGTTGAGAAGTTCGGCGATTTCGCCTACCGTCTTCCCGCTTCCGATCAGCTTGAAGATCTCAAACTCACGGTCCGAAAGACGTTCATGGGGTGTTGAGACGATTCCATCATCAACAGCTTCGGCAAGTTTTTCGGCAACTGCCGCGTTGATGTATTTTCCGCCGGAGGCGATTTTACGGAGGGCATCGACGAGTTCTTTTGCCGCGCTGCTTTTTGTGAGGTAACCTGCCGCGCCGGCTTTGATAACGCGGACAGCGAACTGATCCTCGGGATACATACTCAAAATCAAAACGGGTAGCTTGGGATGTTTCACTCGAAGTTCCTTCAGTACGTCGAGCCCGCTGCGACCCGGCAGATTGATGTCCAGCACCAGAACATCCCACGGCCGCATTTCAATCTGCTCGAAAATCTCCACTGCATTCTTAGCCTCGCCGATAGTGCCGATTTCCGGCGCTTCGCTCAGCATGTACTTGATTCCCTCCCGAATCAACTGATGATCATCTGCAATAAGAACATCCATGACTCTTCTCCTGTGTCATGCGGAGGAGGTACGCACGATGTCGTGCAGACACGTGCATGGGAATACAAATACTACATAAGTCCTTTCATCCGATACCAGGAGTAGGCCCGGCGAACTGTGTCCTCGAAAGGTGTGATGGTGTAATGCAATTCACGCGTCGCCTTCTCGCATGAAAACCAGTTATATCTTCCGGCTCCCGAGACGAGATCTTGCGTTATAATCGGCTCTGTGCCGATGAGTTTGCTTCCCCGCTCAATAATTTTTGCCGCAAGCCGGAGTGCGGGTAGAGGGAGTTTAGCAACGGGTGAAAACCCGCCGACGATGCGTGCCGTTCGCCGGAACACTTCCTTGTGTGTGAGATTTTCTCCGGCGAGAATGTACCGCTCGCCGCTGCGTCCATTCTCGGCGGCAGCGATGTGTCCCTTCACAACATCGCCAACGTACACGACATTCATTCCACCCTCAACATACATGAATACCTGCCACTTCTTTACCCTTCGGAGGATATCGCCGCCATGAAAGTGAATGTCGCGTTCTCCCACAATAACAGACGGGTTCACGATAACTGCATCCAATCCCTGCTTGACGCCATTCAGAACCTCTTCTTCAGATTTATGTTTCGAATACTTGTATCCCCACGTTTTTGGCCAGTTGAACGGCGTTTCCTCCGTTGCCAGTGCGCCGTTAATCGGGTAGCCTAGTGCTGCAATCGAACTTGTGTGAACAAGTCTCTGAACTCCTGACGCAAGACAAGCGTGAACAATGTTTCGTGTTCCGCCTACGTTGATCTCGCGTTGGAGCTCAGCCTTCTCTTTTTCGAACGTCACCAGCGCAGCAGTATGGAACACAGTATCGCATCCCTTCATCGCCTTCTTCAACGACTCGCAATCCCTGACATCTCCGATAACATGCTCAACATCTATTCCTTCAATCGCCCTCATGTCGGAACTCTCGCGACGGAGAATCCTGACGTTGCATCCCTTTTCCAACAACGCTTCCGCAAGATTCGACCCGACAAAACCTGTTCCCCCCGTCACCAGAACGTTCTTCATGACTTCCTTATGCGTTCGAGAAAAGCGAGAAGGTGACGATTGAACGCTTCCGTATTCTCGAGGTTACTCATATGTGCTGCCTTCGGGATGATATGCATCTCGGAGCCGGCGATCTTTTCGTGCATCATGTACGATTGCGCCGGAGGCGTTGTTACATCATGTTCGCCAACCAGGATAAGTGTCGGGATTGTTATGTTCGACAGGGATGGCGTCGTGTCTGTTCGGGCTGCGAGTGCCAGCAATGTGCCCGCAATGCTGAGAGGGGGTGTTGCCGAAATAATCTTCTTGATAAATGAGATGGCATCCGGATTTGTCTTGAACGTTTCCGCGGCGAATACATTTTTGACAAACGCCTCGGCAAAAACCTCTGATCCGTGTTCACGCACACCCTTCATGCTCTCGAAACGCTTCAGCTTTCCCTCGTTCGTGTCGGCTTCGCTTTTTGTATCGCAAAGAACCGCCGCTATGAAGCGTTGGGGATTTCGCTCAAGCGCCCTGAGTGTGATGTAGCCCCCCATCGAAAGCCCGACGATGATTGTCTTCTCAATCTGAAGGTAGTCGAGCAACGCAATCAGATCATCGACGTGATGCTCAATGGTGAATTGCCCTTCGCCCACATAGCTTTTTCCATGGCCGCGAATATCATAAGCGACGGCGCGAAAATCCTTTTTCAGAAGTTCAATCTGATTCGTCCACATTTCGTGGCTGAAAGGAAATCCGTGAAGAAAAATAACGGGAGTCGGGGCATGTGATCCTTCATCAACATAGTAAAAGGGAACGCCGTTGAGGTATGCGAACATGGAAGTCTCCTGAAAGGGTACACTCAACGATATTGAAATCAAACAAGAGGCGCAAGGTGCTCGCATGTAGTCGAAAAACGACATTCAGCTGCCCGCGGAAACACAATGTCCCACAGAGATTTCGTATAGGAATGGCGTCAAAGGCACAAGTATCAGGTTGGAATGTGACATTCATCTTGATTGTCTCTGCCCCTCTGTGCCTCCGTGGCAAAACGAGTTGGGGTTTCCAGACCGTATGCCGATCCGTTTGCCCATCATACCAGCGTTGCGTATATTGAAACATCTTCACACACATTCTCACCAAAGGAGACCAACAATGGAACAAGTTCTCACCTATCTCGACCAAAACAAAGAGCGCTACCTCGCTGAATTAAAAGAGTTGCTCGCCATTCCCAGTGTCAGCACGAACCCCGACAACAAGGGCGACGTACAGCGTTGTGCAGGTTGGATTGCCGATCATATGACGAACATCGGGCTGCAAAACGTGAAAGTGATGCCGACTCCGGGCCATCCGGTGGTGTACGGCGACTGGCTGAACGCGCCCGGTAAACCGACCGTGTTGCTGTATGGCCACTATGACGTTCAACCGCCGGAGCCGCTTGAGTTGTGGACTTCGCCGCCATTCGAGGCGACGATTCGAGGGGAGAATCTCTATGCCCGCGGCTCGGCAGACGACAAGGGCCAGGTGTACATACATCTGAAAAGTATTGAAGCGTATATGAAGAATGTAGGTTCGCTGCCCGTCAACATTAAATTGCTGATTGAAGGCGAAGAGGAAATCGGCAGCGAACATCTTGTGCCGTTCGTTACGGAACACAAGGAGATGCTGAAAGCCGACCTCGTGCTCATTTCCGACTCTTCGATGTTTGCCAAAGGCGTTCCTTCCATTTGTTATGCGTTGCGCGGACTCGCGTACATGCAGATTGACCTCGTCGGGCCGAACAAGGATTTACATTCCGGCTCGTTCGGCGGCACTGTGCACAACCCGATTCAGGCGTTGAGCGAAATCATCGCACAGTTACACGACAAGAATGGCAAGATCACAATTCCCGGTTTTTACAAAAATGTTCGTCCGCTGAGCAAAAAGGAGAGGGATGCCTTCAAGAAGCTGCCATGGAGCGACAAGAAGTACGCGAAAGAGCTTGGCGTGGGACAGTTGTATGGCGAGAAGGGATTCTCGACGCTCGAGCGTGTGTGGGCACGGCCAACACTTGAGTGTAACGGTATTTGGGGCGGATTTACCGGCGAAGGTGCAAAGACAGTACTGCCGTCGAAAGCTTCGGCGAAAATTTCCATGCGTCTCGTTCCAGACCAGAAATCGGATAAGATTGCAAAGCTGTTTGAGAAACACATCAAGAAGATTGCCCCGAAGACGGTCAGCGTCACGGTTCGCAGTCTGCACGGCGGCGAAGCGGCGATTACCCCCATTGATTCGCCCGGCGTGATGGCCGCGGTCGCGGCACTGGAGAAGGGCTTCGGCAAGAAGCCGTTGTACCAGCGCGAGGGCGGTTCAATTCCCATTGTTGTGCAATTCAAAGAAGTACTCGGACTGGATACTGTGTTGCTCGGCTTCGGCTTACCGGATGAGAATGCGCACGCTCCTGACGAATTTATCAATCTTGATAATTTCTTCGGCGGTATGCGGACAAGCGCGCATTTCTTTGCAGAACTGCCGAACTACATGAACGGGAAGAAGAAGAAATAGGCGAGGAAATTTTCCGGATGTTGATTGTGGGGAAGGGCGTCGTTCGTTGCTTCTTCCCCACAGTTTCAATATATTTTCGTGTATTTCTAAGGTATTGCCGACGTAGCTCAGTTGGTTAGAGCACCAGATTGTGGATCTGGGGGTCGCAGGTTCGAATCCCGCCGTCGGTACTGACTTCTCCCACACACGAGGATTGCAGCAGTTACACATGTCTAACGTTTGACCAACCGAGGATCGGACCTCCAGAGCCCCCAGAGGCCGCTCAATGAAAAAAATCCGCGTCTTACTTATCGAAGATAATCGCTTGCTCCGCGAGGGCCTTGCAGCCATGCTGAGAGAGCAGCCGGATATTACCGTCGAGCCCGCGTCGGGAAACAGTGATGCCGTGCTGAAAGGGAAGCGGTTGAAGCCCGATGTAGTTCTTCTTGATGTCGGACTTCGAAGTCAAAGCAGTTTACGGGTACTCAAGCTGATTACAAAGAGAAGGCCCGACGCAAGAGTGATTGTCATGGATCTTGCTCCCGTTCACGCCGAGTTGATCGAGTATGTGCGGGCAGGTGTTGCCGGGTTTGTTCTGAAAGACGCGACGTTTGATGACTTTCTTAGAACAATCAGGGCTGTTGCAAAGGGAAGGAAGGTGCTTCCTCCCCTGATGACAGACTCCCTCTTCTCACAAATCATTGAACATGCCGTTGTGCAGAAGAAAAGAATTGCCTTCGCATCCGTGAAAATGACGAGCCGTGAACGCGAGGTCGTTGCGCTGATTGCAGAAGGGCTGAGCAACAAAGAAATCGCCAAACGCCTTTTTCTTGCCACAGATACCGTGAAGGGTCACGTGCACAACATTCTGGAGAAACTCGCCCTGCATACTCGCCTCGAGATCGCCTCGTACGCTCACGCAGAAAGTTCTTCCCTCAAGGCAAAAACTTCAACCCGCTAATCTCCACCTCTAAAGGACCAGTCCCTTTTTCCACCCTTCGGGCTATACTTCCTGATTAGCCTCCTTGTTATGTTACATCCATTCAAAAGGATGGATAATCTTGCCAGTCAAGCAGAGTTCCGGTCGTCATCATAAGCCGGAAAAGAAAACATCTCGTCCGAACAAAAGGAAGAGTATTGAAGATTTCGTCAAGGAAGGCGTGGAACGCTTCATTATGAGGGAATCCACAATCGAAGACTTCCTGAAAACGATGCGGTCTGCATCAGGAAAAGGGTTCGCATACACCCATCAGTTGACGCAGGAAGTCTTCTCGAAAATCGTCAAAGAGGCAATCAGAAAACGTAAGCGGCAAGGGAAGTAGTTCATCCACAAACAGAAGGAGCAACAATGCGGAAACTGCGTATTGGTGTTATTGATTTGGTCAGCAAAGGACCGACGCGGGCGCTGTGGGCACGTGTCATGAACGCAAATCTCGCCAGCATCATGCCTCAGGCCGTTGCTCTCTGGTGCAAGGAAGAAGGCCATGACGTGACGTTTCTCTGTTACACCGGCTTCGAAAATCTTGCAGAAGAACTTCCGGCAGATGTTGATCTTGTCTTCATCGGAGCATTCACGGAAGCCGCGCAACTTGCGTACGCGTTGAGCAATCAATTTCAATCCCGGGGAGCGGTTACCGTAATCGGCGGGCCGCACGCCCGATGCTATCCGCAGGATGCGCAAAAGTACTTCGATTATGTTTTGGGCTTTACAGACAAGCGGATCATCAAGGATGTTCTTGATGATTGCTCGCACCATCGGCCGCTGGGAATCCGTCTTGCGGCGATGCAGCAGCCATCGCACATACCGGGTGTGCGTGAGAGGTGGGAATTTATCGAGTCCACGCTTCGGAAAGCTCCGCTGATAAAAATGGTGCCGATGCTCGGCAGCATCGGGTGTCCGTACACGTGCAGCTTCTGCATTGATTCAACAGTGCCATACCAGGCGTTGAGTTTTGATGTGATGAAGGACGATCTCCGGTTTCTTCTTACCAAATTCCGGCGTCCGCTCGTCGGGTGGCACGACCCGAACTTCGGTGTTCGATTCGATGATTTTATGGATGTGATTGAAGAGGCAGTTCCGCCCGGCAAGATCGATTTCGTCGCGGAGAGCAGTCTCTCCCTCCTTTCGGAACCCCACATGAAGCGGCTCAAGCACAACGGGTTCAAGGCGCTTTTGCCGGGGATTGAATCGTGGTACGATCTGGGCGAAAAATCCCGGACAGGTAGGGCGCAGGGAATGGAAAAAGTGCGGCAAGTGTCCGATCACGTCAACATGATTTTGAGGTACATCCCTTACATTCAGACGAACTTTGTGCTGGGGCTCGACTCGGATGCGGGAGCAGAACCCTTTGAACTGACGAAGCGATTTGTTGATCTTACGCCAGGCGCATTTCCCGGTTACTCGCTTCTTTCGGCATTCGGACAGGCGGCCCCTCTGAATCTGGAATATCAACGTAATGACCGTGTGATTCCCTTTCCGTTTCATTTTCTCAATAACAACGGCGCCATGAATTTGAAACCGCAGAACTATGCATGGTCCGAGTTCTACGGGCATGTGATCGATTTGACCGGATACACATTCTCGCCGAAGGCAATTTTCCGGCGTGTGAAGGCAACCAACGCATTCGTTCCCCGATGGCTCAATGTGGTCAGGGCAATCTCATCCGAAGGGTACGGGAGGATAAACCATTACACTGAAGTACGCCGAATGCTCGAGCATGATTCCAAGTTCAGGAATTTCTTCGAAAGTCAAACACATGAGATTCCGCAATTCTATTCGGACAGCGTGCGGAAAGACCTCGGCTCGATGTGGCACTGGCTTCCCGAGGGCTCGTTGTATCACGACCCCAACGCATACCTGAAATCAGAATCGGAAATCAGTACAGCGATTGTTGAAGTTGAGCGTTTGGTTGCTTGAGTCGGGAGAAGAAGTAGCTTGCAGCAAAAAAAGGGCATCAGGTGGTGCCTTTTTTTGTGTCTCGTTTGTCGGAGAGACTATTCGTACACGGGCGAAATGCCGTAGTTGCTCGCCGCCCACAAGGCAAGGATGGAGGTAATGCCGGCGATCGCCCGCTTCTCGTCCTCATCGTGAATTACAAGACCGTATGTATCTGCAACAAAGTGCATGTTCTGAAGAACTTTGAACGCAGCCCTTCGATTGATACTTCCGTGCCAGTAGTCCACTTGATCGAGAATCATCTGCTCGTGCCGGCGAAGAAATTCGCCCAATGAGAACACTCGCTTGCTCAGCGAAGTACGCGGCTTCGCAATCGTCATCAAGTCGGCGAGATATTGATCCCACAGCCGCGACAACGCCCGATTCTCCGGTCGGCGCAGATACCGGGCTAATTCAAGCGAGAACTTGGCTTTCGTTTGAACCCGAAACCGCGGAACAACAGGATGCAGGTCGTAGATCTTCTCCCAATGCTTCTCGTCAAATTCATCCTGCTCGTTGTAGACCCACCGGCTTTTGAGTTCATTCCATGCAAGAATCGTGAGTACCGCCTCTTCGCGGCTGTCAAGAAGAATGAACTTGCCGCTTTCTGCTTTTACGACAGTGACCCAGTGGCTCCATTCATAAATACAAATAAGCACCGGAATGCCGCGGCGAAGAAACCGTACCAACTCTGTGCGGGCGCTTTCGGCGTCGTGCCTTCGCACCATCTCCAAATCGCAGTCGTAGAACCGAGCCGCTCGTCCGAGTTGTACTTCGTCCGTTCCGTTTGCCGAGCGGCTTCCCGCAATGCGTGTAATGGTTCCCTCTTCTGCAAATATCCCGAGTGTGATAAGTGCATGCTTCAGCGCGAAGGGTCCGCACTGCCACAAGTTCGGTTGTTGTTGTATTCCCATTGACCACTGTTGTTGGAAAAGGCTATCAAAGCTATTCAAAGTTCGCCCCATTCGCAACGGGTTCTGTTGCTTCTCCCTCGCGTATTTCAGATATTTTTTCGGGGGAAGATCGAGGAATACCAGTGAAAACCAAGAAAACCAGAGTTCTCGTCCTCTACAACCAGGTCGGGAAAGATGAATATGAAGACTTACGCAAGGTTGACCCCCTTTCCTTGGGCTTCAAGACGGAATACCCCATCCATGTGTCCACTGTCAAGGAAGAGTACAACGCCATAGTCAAAGCCTTGCGGTCCGAGGGATTCAGGGCGCGGGCGGTCAATGTCGAAGAGAACCTGCACAAGCTGGAAACCCTGCTGCATCGAAACCCGCCGGATGTTGTGTTCAACCTGATTGAGTTTTTCCACGACACATCGAGACTTGAGGGATCGGTTGCGGGGATGTACGAAATTCACCGCGTAGCCTACACCGGGGCGCCGCCGTTTGCCCTTGAATTGTGCCAGCGCAAAGGATTGACGAAGCAGGTTCTGCTGGCCAACGGCGTTCCGACTCCGCGCTTCCGACTTCTTTTCCACCCTACTGTTCCGAAACGACATGGGCTGCATTACCCGCTCATCATCAAGCCTGCGCGGGAAGATGGCAGCAGCGGCATCGACAAGGAATCTGTTGTATATGATTACTCCGGATTGACGTCACGACTCGAAAAGGTGTTCGCCACCTTTGCGCCCCCGATTATTGTAGAAGAATTCATTGAAGGGCGCGAGCTTCATGTTTCCATTTTGGGAAATGATCCTCCGGTTGTGCTTCCGATAATTGAATTTGATTTTTCGGAATTTCTACCCGACCACCCGACGATTATCAGCTACGCGGCAAAGTGGGATCCGCTTGATGAAGCATATCATCGCATGCATTCGATGTGTCCGGCCAAACTCCCGAAGCGGGTTCAGAAGAAGATTGAAGAGATTGCGTTGCGCGCATACAAACTAACCGGATGCCGTGACTATGCCCGGCTTGACATCCGCCTCGACAAGAACAATCACCCGTTTGTTCTTGAAGTGAACCCGAATCCCGATCTGACGGAAGGCGTCTCCTTCATGGAGTCTGCGGAGAAGGCAGGGATTTCCTTTTCTGAAACGCTTAAAATGATAGTGGAATTTGCTTTGCAGCGAAAGCCGGTGAAGTAAGCCTATTCGGCCGGTTCAAGTGTTGCAGACATTGAGCCTTTGCAGTTCGGCATCCGCCAATCTGCGCCGTACGATTCGATTTGTTGCTTCTTGTGTTCAGCCCGTTCTTTATGCGTTGTGTCAACAATGACACGCTTCTTCGCATCCACCTCACATGCCATCTCGTACGCCGTTGCCATGCTGTGACCGAAAATATCCATCAGCATTTCGATCACATAGTCGTACGTATGATCATCATCGTCGAGCAGCACGACATGATAGCGCGGGATGAGCCGGGTAACGTCTTCCTCAGTTACCTCGACATCTTCTTTTGTGAGAACGTCTTCGTTCGCCATCGAAGTGGGTGATTTGGTAAGATAAGGTAGCAAATTTGAGTAGCAAGACGCAATTCTCCCGTTCACATGCCCGCCGGTCGTTTTCCCGGAATTGATTTAGAGCCACATTTCCGGTAGATTTAGAGGCGTGTTGATGCAAAAATGTTTGTATTCCGCCTGAGGCGGACAAGCCCGCAGGTGGCGGATAAAGCCCGCCTGTAATCCACTTTACGAGTTTCCCGATGTCCGAACAACAAATTGTAGAGCCAAGATTGCTTCGCGGCTTTCGAGACTATCTTCCCGCGCAAATGAATGCGCGGCTGAGGATGATCGCCGCGATCCGGAATGTGTATGAACGATACGGATTTCAACCTCTCGACACGCCGGCTCAGGAATATCGCGTCACGCTGATGGGCTACGGCGAGGAAAACACGAAGCAGATATTCGCTTTTCAGAACCCGGAAGAAGAAGACGTTGCCCTTCGCTTTGATCTCACCGTTCCGCTTGCCCGCGTTGTAGCACAATATCCCGATCTCGTGTTGCCGTTTCGCCGCTACCAGGTCGCGCCGGTGTGGCGTGCCGACAAGCCGGACCCGGGACGGTTTCGTGAGTTCATCCAATTTGATCTGGATGCAGTAGGCACGTCATCGCTTGCAGCAGACGCAGAGATTCTCTGTGCAATGCATGATACGTTGAAGGCATTAGGCATCGAACGCTTTAAGGTCAGATTCAGTGACAGAAAAGTGCTGAATAGCTTGTTGGACTTTGCAGGAATCTCTCACGATTCTGCGCACAGCGTCTTCCGCATTCTCGATAAGTTGGAGAAAATCGGGATTGATGGTGTCTCCGCAGAATTGACGGAGGGGAGGATTGACGCGTCGGGAGACAAGATTCCCGGATTGGGATTGAACAACAATCAGGTTGAGCGAATCAAGGAGTTCATTGCAGTCCCGAAAGGAAAGCGGCGTGAAGTTCTTTCCTCGCTCGAATCACTATTTACGAAAGTAGAGTCGGCGAAAGAAGCGGTTGAAGAATTGCGTTTTGTCTGTAACTCGCTTGATGCTCTTTCCATCTCTGAAGATCACGTGCAGCTTGATCTCAGTATTGCCCGGGGACTTGACTACTACACAGGCCCCGTTTTTGAAGCGAGCCTTGACGATGCACCTGAGTTCGGCTCGGTATTCGGGGGCGGACGGTATGACGGATTGGTAGAAAGATTCCTCGGAAGAAAAATCCCCGCAGTCGGCGCCTCGATCGGTGTTGACCGGCTTTTTGCCGCAATGGAAATGCTCGGCTTGCACCGGCTTGCGCCGTCAACGGCGAAAGTCATTGTTACGGTGATGGAGCCATCACGTCTTTCTGCGTATCAGAAGCTGACACGAGAATTGCGCGAAGCAGGCATCAACACGGAAATGTATTTGGGAGAAGAAAAGACACTCGGCAAACAATTACAATATGCCAACCGCCAGCAAATTCCTCTTGCCGTCATCATCGGCAGCGATGAGTTTGCGAAGGGTGAGGTGACAATCAAAAATCTGAAACTCGGCGGCGAGTTGCAGGATAAGAAGAAAACCGCTCAAGGCAAGGAACGCGAGGAATGGCTGAAACTTTCCCGGACAGTGCAGGTTACAGTTCCGTTAGCCGAAACAACACATCAAATTAAAAAAACACTCGAAACAATCTGAAACAACTGAACACGAGCCATCAGGGCGGATTGTTCAACCTGCCCTGATGATTTTGTTAATGAAAGGACTGAAGCATGTCAATAGTATTAGATGGTTCATCACTCACAATTGAAAAACTGGTTCGTATCGCACGACACGGAGAAAAAGTCGAACTTGCCCCTGCCGCGCTCGAACGAATCAAAGTCTGCCGCGCAATGCTTGAAGATAAGCTGCGGGCTAAAGAAGTCATGTACGGCACTAACACGGGCATCGGCGAGTTTTCTGAAATTGTCTTGAATGACGAACAGGTTCGCGACTTTCAACGCTATCTGATCTATAACCACGCTGCGGGAATCGGAGACCCTGCACCAATTGAGCATATCCGCGCAGCGATGGCAAGCCGCATCAATGTGCATGCGCATGGGAACTCCGCGTGCAGGCCGGAGATTACCATGACATATGTCGAGATGCTGAACAAAGGTGTGACACCCGTTGTGTGCCAGAAAGGATCGGTGGGTGCATGTGGCGATCTTGCCCCAATGGCACAAGCCGCATTGTTGCTTATGGGAGAAGGTGAGGCGTTCTATAACGGCGAGCGACTTCCGGGTCGTGTTGCGATGGAACGGGCGGGAATTCCTGTTCCGGGTCTTCATGCGCGTGACGGGTTGGCGGCGATAAACGGCTCAAATTTGCTTACCGCGATGAGCGCCGTTCATTTGTATGATATCAACCGATGGTTGAAGCAGGCGGAGATTGCGGCGGCAATGACGCTTGAGGCCTTGTTCGCCAATCTGAAACCGTATGATACGAGATTGCATGAGTTGCGCGGTTTCCCCGGCGCCGTCCGGACTGCAAAAGCGATCATGCGCTGTATTCAGGGAAGCGACCTCACAACGGGTAAGATGAAAACCAAAGTCCAGGATGCATACTCTATGCGATCGACTCCGCAAGTGATCGGTGCAGCGCATGACGCCGTAGCGTGGGCAACGAAGCAAGTCGAAACCGAACTCAACGGCGTTGCAGACAATCCCATTTTCATTCCCGACGCGAAGCTTACTCTGACCGGAGCAAATTTTCAGGGGTCGCCCGTCTCGTTGCCGATGGATATGATTGGTGCAGCCGTGACGATGGTGTGTGTCCTTTCGGAGCGCAGACTGAATCGTCTGACAAATCCCGCCCTTAGCGTCGGGCTTCCTGCATTTTTGACCAAGGATCCGGGGTTCTTTTCGGGATTGATGTTGAGTCAGTACACGGCGGATACACTCATTACCGAGCAACGCATTCTCTCCGCTCCGGCATCGATTCTTTCTATTCCCGCGGCAGCAGATCAGGAGGATTTTGTTTCGATGGGAATGAACACTGCAATAAAGAATGGTCAGATTCTCGAGAACGCTTACGGAGTTGTCGGAATCGAATTCATGGCGGCGGCTCAAGCAATCGAGTTCCGTCAGTTTACACCGGGACTTGGCGTAAGAACGGCGAAAGATGTGATTCGCAATCATGTGAATCGTCTCGAAGAGGATCGCCCGCTCTTTCCTGATCACAACGCGATGCAGACGCTTGTCAAGTCGTGCGAGATACTGGAAGCCGTAGAGAATACTGTAGGAAGTCTGCAGTAAGCTTCTGCGTTTAGTTCTCAACTAATCGAAGATTGTGTTGCATCGTTAGCGCATCTTGAATTCTCTTCCGAAGATCTCTCACGGATTGCCCATGTGATATTCCCCTATTCCTTCACATCTACGGAGCCTCTCATGGCAAAAAAATCCCTGGTCAAAGTGCCAACCATCGGCGAGCGGATTCTCACAATTCGTGGCCAGCGCGTAATGCTGGATCGTGACCTTGCCGAGTTGTACGGCGTCGAAACCAAATATCTGAACCGTCAAGTGAAACGGAATCGGAAACGTTTTCCGACGCAATTTGTGTTTCAGCTTTCCCGAAAAGAGACCAAGGAACTGGTGACAAATTGGCACCGGTTCGAGCCGCTGAAGCATTCGTCGACGATGCCGTACGTGTTCACCGAACACGGCGTTGCGATGCTTGCGTCGGTGCTCAATAGTGCAAGGGCGGTCGAAATCAGCATTTTCATCGTGCAAACATTCGTGAAGTTGAGAAAGATGATGCACTCGCACAAGGAATTGTCAGCGCAGCTTTCGCTGCTCAAGATGCGGGTAGATCGTCATGATGAAGAACTTCACAGCATTGTTGAAGCAATTCAACAACTCATTACCCCTCCCGATCCTCCCCCGAAACGGCGAATCGGGTTTGGTGTTGAAGAACCCAAAGCGGAATATAAAGTCTCGAGAAAAGCTACATAACAATTCGGTCGGCCTGATTGCGGAGACTATGATATGAGAGCAATCACAAGGTTTTTGGTTTGCGTGGTGACAGTTCCGGTTTGTCAGGCATTTTCCCGGTTCAACGAAGGTGGACTCATGCAACATCCCAATTCAGAATTCCAGGCTACGCTTGATGCGGTTCGCCGGTTCAATGATGCATTCAATCGCCATGATGTTGACGGAGTGATGGCATTGATGACAGATGATTGCGTGTTTGAGAACACCAATCCGCCGCCCGACGGCGCAACATATCGGGGACAGGACGAAGTCCGTGCCGTGTGGGAGAAGTTCTTTGCAGCGAATCCTGATGCAGTATTTGAGGTTGAAGAGATGTTCGATTCAGGCGATCGATGCGTTGTCAGGTGGATATACAGGAAAACGAAAGAAGGAAAACCGTGGCATCTCCGGGGAGTCGATATTTTCGAAGTGCGGGATGGCAAGATTGCCGGGAAACGTTCGTACGTAAAGGGGTAAGATGATCAACGTTATCATCGTTGATTCGGCTTCGGGTGAATGGAGGCAATTCACTGAACCGAAAGAAATCGTTGTTGTGCATGACATACGCGGGATTATTCCTTCGTTGAGGAACGTTGAACATCGCGTCAACAATGAACAATTGTACGCGGCAGGATTCATCAGTTATGAGGCATCTCCGGCATTTGACAAGGCACTGCGTGTGCGACTTCACGATTACGCCTTCCCGCTCATGTGGTTCGGATTGTTTGAAAAATCGGCCGTCATCCGGTTGCAGGGAGCGGGCCTGTGTCCCCGACTCGAATGGAGGCCGACGATCTCCCGCCAATCGTACAACGATGCCATCGCGCTCATCAAGAATCATATCGCCGCAGGCGATACGTACCAGGTGAACTTCAGTTTTCGGATGACGGCTTCATGTGATGCAGCCCCGTATGATCTCTTCCTGCAACTCACACGAGCACAGCCTTCTCGTAATGCAGCATTTATCGAGACGGACGACTTTGCAATCTGCTCTGCATCGCCGGAACTCTTCTTTTCGATCGATGGCGAGAATGTCCTCGCCCGACCGATGAAGGGAACAGCTCCTCGATGTCCCACACTCAAGCACGACACATCACAAGCAGAATTCCTGCGATCATCCGAAAAGAACCGTGCCGAGAATGTGATGATCGTTGATATGATGCGGAACGACATCGGCCGTATCGCTAAAGTCGGCACGGTCGAAGTGCCCTCGCTCTTTGACGTGGAGAAGTACCCGACCGTCTGGCAAATGACGTCGGCAGTTGCTGCGAAGTCAAGCGCTTCAATCCTCGAAATCCTGGAGGCGCTGTTTCCGTGCGCCTCGGTTACCGGTGCCCCGAAGGCCAGCACGATGGGAATTATTGCTGAACTTGAATCTACACCCAGGAAGATCTACACAGGCGCAATCGGCTTCATTGCGCCGGATCGCAAAGCACAGTTCAATGTCGCAATTAGAACTGTTCTTATTGACAAACGATCAAAGGTTGCCGAATACGGTGTCGGAGGAGGGGTTGTATGGGATTCAACACCCGAAGGTGAGTATGATGAATGCCTGACGAAGGCGCGGATTCTCACCGAGGTTCGCCCGCAGTTCAATTTGTTTGAGACCCTCTTGTACACGAACGAGGATGGTTATTTTTTGCTGGATGAACATCTTACCCGCCTCAGGAATTCGTGCGAGTATTTCGGGCTTGCGTTTGACAAGAACGTTGTACTGAAGATCTTGCACAAAGCAGAGCAGCAGTTCTCACACGGTTCGTTCCGTGTAAAGGTGGAACTGCATCCCAACGGGCTCCCCGCGCTTGAAACGAAACCGATTGATGCCGCAGTGCTGAGCATACCGGTTCGTGTACGTCTTGCGTCTGCTCCGGTTGACTCGAACAATCTCTTTCTCTATCATAAAACTACTAATCGCACAATGTACGACGATGCGCTTGCTTCCGTTTCCGATTGCGACGATGTGATTCTCTGGAATGAACGCGGCGAGATTACCGAATCAACCATCGCGAATGTAGTTGTTGAAATCGACGGGGAGTTGGTTACGCCGCCGGTTGAATGCGGGTTGCTGGCGGGAACGTATCGTGCACAGTTGTTGTACGAAGGCAAGATCAAAGAACGCATAATCGCCAAAGATGAATTCATGAACGCAAAACGGGCATTCCTCATCAACTCGGTCCGTAAATGGCGCGAACTAAGGATTGTGACGTAGAATGTCAGTATTCCTTTGGGTTGTTGCAGTTATCCTGGTTATTACCGGCATAGTCGGTGTCGTTGTTCCGGTTCTTCCCGGAACCTCGCTTGTTTTTGTCGGACTTCTCATTGCGGCTTGGGCGGATGGCTTCGTGAAAGTAAGCTGGTTCACGATAGGAATCCTGGGCTTACTTGCCGTAACGTCATTCGGAATAGATTTCTACCTGGCGAGTTTCGGCGTGAAAAGGTTCGGGGCAAGCAAACTGGCGATGTTTGGCGCAACAGCAGGCATGCTCGTTGGTATGTTCTTCGGGATTGTGGGACTGCTTGTGGGCCCGTTTGTCGGAGCATTCCTCGGCGAGTTGGTCATGAGGAAGGATCTCAAGCAAGCCGGTAAGGCCGGCGGGGGCGCATGGCTCGGACTTGCAATCGGCATAGCAGCCAAGATTGCGTTGGTGTTTACGATGATCGGGATTTTTGTTCTGGCATACATTTTCTGAGTTGATGATTTACCAGTCTTTGAACGAGTCAGAATTATGGTTTCTTTAAGAATGGCGAACGAAATGAGATATCGGATTGTTACTTCAAGGCACAAACTCTAAACTTCACAATCATTTACGCAGAAAGGAAACACACATCATGAAACGATCAGCAACAGCAGTATGGAACGGCTCCGGCAAAGAAGGCAAGGGTGTCGTTTCGGTGCAAAGCGGTTTCATCAAGAACCAGGCTTATACGTATGCCTCGCGCTTCGAAAATGCCGTCGGAACCAATCCCGAAGAACTGGTTGCAGCGGCACACGCCGGATGCTTCGCCATGAAGCTGAGTTTTGTTCTCGGTGCGGCAGGCTTCACACCGGACGCCCTCAACGTGACATGCACTGTGAACCTCGAACAGGGCGCAATCATTGAGAGTCATCTTGAATTGAAGGCAAAAGTTCCCAGTATTTCCGCGGAGAAATTTGCGGAATGCGCAAACGAAGCAAAGGCTACTTGCCCCATCTCGAAATCGTTGACTGCAAAAATCACGCTTGATGCGAAGTTGGAAGGATGAAGAAACCATAACGGGGTTCGGGTGTCAAAGCCCGGTCCCCGATCAGCTTCCGGTGAATGAAGGAACATGATGGAGAAAGTCAATCTCAGCGAGAAATTCAGTCTGTTCAGCGAACACTGGCAGCCGAAGATTGTTGCGGAACTGAATGGGCAGGCCGTGAAGCTTGCAAAGGTGAAGGGTGAGTTCGTGTGGCATCATCACGATGCGGAAGACGAGTTGTTTTTCGTTGTGAAAGGGACCCTTACCATCAAGTTTCGCGACAAGGACATTGTGTTGAACGAGGGCGAAATGATAGTGGTGCCGAAGGGCGTTGAACACAAACCCGTTGCCGAAAACGAAGTATGGTTGATGTTGTTTGAGCCGATACAGACGTTGAATACGGGCAACGTGGAAAATGAACGGACAGTAGAAAGTCCCGAGAGGATATAGATCCGTAAAGATATCATCGTATAATTCAGTTCCTCGAATATTCCGGGGAGAATTGAGAGATGGAAGAGATTCGGCAAAACATTATTACGCGTGATTGGGTGATCATTTCCAAGACGCGTGCCGGAAGACCCAACGAATTTGCCGGAAAGAAAAAAGAGCGGCAAGTACTGCCTGCGTACGATTCCCGCTGCCCCTTCTGCGCGGGGAACGAGCACGAAACGCTGGATGAGTCCTTCGCCATTCGCGGCAACGATGGATGGAGAGTCCGTGTCGTCCCGAACAAATTTGCCGCTCTTTCACCTCATGGCCAGCGCAACCGCCGTGTTGCGGGAGTCTTTCGATCCATGCCGGCAGTTGGCATTCAAGAGGTTGTCATCGAGCATCCGCGGCACGACACGACCTTGGCGCTGATGCCGGAGGCACATGTTGCAGATGTCATTCGTGCTTACCGGCAGCGCTATGAGCATGTCCGCAAGGATGAACGCATCGAAGCCATCATTATATTCAAAAATCATGGTGAAGCCGCAGGTACCAGCCTTCAGCACCCGCACTCGCAGCTTGTCGCAACCCCTATTGTCCCGAACCAGTTTCGGGTCCGCATAGACGAATCGATCCGCTACTTTGATGATATGGGCGAATGCGTCTATTGCCGGACGATTGCCGAGGAACTTGCCTCACGCGAGCGTGTGATTGAGGAAAACGAGCACTTTGTTGCGTTCATTCCTTATGCGGCCTTGTCTCCGTATCATATGTGGATTTTCCCCAAACGGCATGCTTCCTCGTTTGATGATATCACTGATGCCGAGGTCATGAGTCTTGCGCCGATTCTCAAATCTGTTCTCGCTCGACTCTATGTTGCGCTCGACGACCCGGATTACAACTATTCAATTCGTTCTCTCCCGACGGCCGGGTTACGCACAGAATATTTCCACTGGTATGTCACTATTATTCCGAGGATCACAAAGACCGCCGGGTTTGAGTTTGGAAGCGGAATGTTCATCAATACTTCTGTCCCTGAGGAAAGTGCTGCCGTGCTCCGCGATGTAGAGGTTGACCGGCTTTAAGTGCGAATCGGAACAATTGTACTTGTGCGAGAACCTTTTCGGTTCATTCGTTGTATTACTTGATGTGGAGAAATCAAAGAAAACAGGAGAAGATAGGAATGACCGAACGCATTATTGTCCTTGGAGTTGTGATGGTGTTGGGAGTGGCCACACTCTACTCTGCCGGACCAAAACTCAAGATATACTCTCTGGAGAAGAAAGGGTACCTTATGCTTGACAAGGTTGTCAAATCCGACGAGGAGTGGAAGAAACAACTCACTCCTCTTCAATACGAAATTACTCGCAAGAAAGGAACGCAGCGTGCATTCACCTGCGAGTATTGGGACAACAAGGAGAAAGGATTATACAAGTGTGTCTGTTGCGACATTGATTTGTTCACTTCCGATGCAAAGTATCAGTCCAATACAGGCTGGCCGAGTTTCTGGAAGCCTGTTGCGGATGAGAATGTGAAAGAGGAACGTGATACCAGCCATGGTATGATACGCACCGAAATTCTCTGTGCACGGTGTGATGCACATCTCGGCCATGTATTTGACGATGGGCCGGAGCCGACGGGAAAGAGATACTGCCTCAATTCCGCTGCACTCAGATTCATCAAAAGCGGGAAATAGAACCTGAAATAATTGAAAAATAGTCTCGTTTCTTTGAACGCCACTCCGTATCTTGCGGGGTGGCGTTCGTTTTTCCGATGGCTCAGGCGAGCGCAATTTCGCCACAATCACTTGTGCACTCACACCAATTGAATGGATATTTCTCTCAGACTTATTGACACGCTTGCTTCACCCGAAGTTGTTGCACGCGGCCGTGCGTACTTCCATGACGGGCGTGTCCACCTCGACCATATTACCGACACCTTTGCTCGCGCAATGGTGGATGGTTCCGATCTGTATACGGTTGAGATACACGGCGATGCCTCCGGCATCGAAGCAAGCTGCACGTGTCCCTTCCAATGGGAGGGGAAATGCAAACATATCGTGGCGGCGATGTTTGCAGTTTTATATAGCAACGCGAAAGTCGACTATGACCCGCGTCAACTTGAGTTAAAGAAGCGTGAAGATCAGGCCACAACGTGGGTGCAGAATGTCCGCCCGTTTCTTGCTCCATCCATAAATGACCCGGCCGAGGGAAAGGCGGATACGTCATGGCGGCTTGTGTACAGCCTGAAAATCAACGGCAGGCGCCGTCATCTGTACCCCATCAAACTCAAGCTTTCCAAAGAAGGCTTTGACGGGCAGGGAACATTGCTGAGACGTTACGATCTCTTTGGCGATCCTCATTTCGATTTTGTTGACCGGGTGATCCTGGAGCGTATCGAAAAGGACTTCTGCACAATCGTGCCGGATCAAGCGGCTACCGGGCTGTCCGATCACATGGATGACGACCATTCGTGGTCGATGAATGATATCATCATGGGCGATCTGTTCAACTTGCTTGTGAACAAAGAATTGTACCTCACTCATCAAACACACTATACCTTTCGAAGGCTTCATGTGAGTGCCGAGCCCGCTCGCGTGAACCTCAACGTGAGCGAGACAAACGGAGGAAGCATCGCAATTCTACCGGAACTGGAATGGCGGGGAATGGTACATCCGTTCCCCGAAGATGCGGAGATTCTCTCAATTGACACTCCGTGGATTCTCTTCGGCAACAACGTTGTGAGGCTGGCCGGTACCAACGCGGCAGGATTCCAGACAATGCAGATGTTGAGAGACAAAGTAGTCGTGCCGCCTGCCGACCATGATGAATTCATGGACGAAATTCTTCCGCGGTTGGTAAGACGGTTCAGAGTCCGCTCCGAATTATCGACCATCAAGACAATCGAAACCGACCCCACTTTCAGAATCTATCTGAGTGAGTACAATGACAAGCTGAATATCCAGTTACGTTTTGCCTATCACAACGTGGAAGTCACCGAAGGTCAGGCAAATGAATCTGAGTACAACGCAATGTCGCAGGAATTGCTTGTTGAGCAAGGGAAGTTCGTCTATGTTCATAGAAGTCCGGACATGGAATCTCGAGCAGTCAAGAAGTTGATGGATTCATCCCTGACTCCCTATACACGGCACGACGGCTCGAAGCATTATTTCCCGGTGATGGATCCGCTTGAGTGGCTGCTAAAGAAGCTTCCGGTTCTTGCCGGAAACGGATTTGAAATCTTCGGTCAGGAAAATCTGAAAAAGCACCGGTTGCGCGCCGAACGCCCGAAATTCGGTATCCGGGTGTCATCGGGGATTGACTGGTTTGACCTTCGGGTTGATGTGCAGTTCGAGGAGAGTTCTATTCCATTTCAGTCGTTTGTGGAAGCAATCCGAAGAAACGAACAATTTGTCAAGCTCGATGACGGAACATTTGGCGTCATGCCGGAACAGTGGGTGAAGAAATTCGGACGGGTCGTTGCGCTGGGGGCCGCGGGGGACAATCTGCTGAAACTTCCCCGGACACACATCGGCCTGCTTGCCGAACTTTCCGATGGAGCCGATGAGTTCGAGAGTGATGAACAATTTGAGCAAATGCGGCAGCGCCTGCAATCATTTACCTCAATCGATACTTGCGAACTCCCCGGTTCGTTTCACGGCGAGTTGCGTCCCTATCAGAAAGCAGGTTTTGACTGGCTGCATTTCCTTCGTGAGTTTGGCGTTGGAGGAATTCTCGCGGATGACATGGGGCTTGGCAAGACGGTGCAGACACTTGCTTTGTTGCAACATGTGTATGACAATGGAGAGAGTCTTCCCAGCTTGATCGTTGTGCCGACATCTCCGCTGTTCAATTGGCAGAAGGAGATTGAACGATTCACGCCGCAACTGCGCACGCTGCTCTATACAGGATCCGATCGCAAACAGCATCTTGAATTGTTTGACAAGTATCATCTGATTGTAACAAGCTACGGTATTCTCAGGCGTGATGTTGACATATTGAAGCAGAAGAAATTTCTGTATGTTGTTCTCGACGAATCTCAGAACATCAAGAATCCGGTGTCGATCAACGCACAGGCAACGCGAGCCCTGAGGGCACGACACAGGTTGGCGCTTTCGGGAACGCCCGTTGAAAATAACCTGAACGAACTCTGGTCGCAGTTTGCGTTTCTCAATCCGGGAATGTTGGGCTCCGAGCGTGTGTTTTCGGAACAATTCGCGAAGCCAATCGAGAAGTTTGCCGACGAACAGGCCTCAACAGCCTTGAAGCAGCTCATTTTTCCTTTCATCCTTCGACGCACGAAAGATCTTGTGGCCACCGAACTTCCCCCGAAAGTCGAGTCGGTGGTGTATTGTGAGATGGATGCTGAACAGAAGCGGCACTACGAGTACTGGCGCCGGTACTACCGTGAATCCATCTTGAACAGTATTGAAACGGTCGGGTTTCAGAAAAGCAAAATCAAAGTCCTTGAAGGATTGATGCGATTGCGGCAGGTGTGCTGTCATCCCCGGCTGGTAGAAGTCGGCTATGGCGGAACGTCCGGCAAGTTCGATGTCTTCAGCGAAATGCTCGAGGACATTCTCGCCGAGGGCCACAAGGTATTGGTCTTTTCGCAATTCGTGAAAATGCTGACCGTGCTGCGTGAGTATTGTGATCAGAACAAGATTGTGTACGAGTACCTCGACGGCAGCACAACCAACCGGAAGGAACGAGTGGAGAGATTCCAATCTGATGATCATGTAAGGCTGTTTCTCATCAGCCTGAAAGCGGGAGGCACGGGTTTGAATCTGACTGCCGCCGACTACGTCATCCACTACGATCCATGGTGGAACCCTGCTGTAGAAATGCAAGCTACAGACCGAACGCATCGCATCGGGCAGACGAAACAAGTGTTCTCCTACAAACTCATTACCCGGGAAAGTGTTGAAGAGAAGATTCTTGCACTGCAGGAAAAGAAGAAAACCCTGGTAACGAGTATCATCACAACGGATAGCGGCTTCATGAAAACACTGACGAAGCAAGATGTGGAGGCGTTGTTCAGTTAAGCTCGTCTTGCCGGATCAATTCGTATTCGGCAGCCTCGTTGCTTGTCAGGGGGTGAATGCCTAAATTCCGACACAGATTTGCGAACTATACCATTGAAAATCTACACCAAAACCGGCGACAAAGGTGATACCTCACTCTTCGGCGGACAGCGCGTTCCCAAAGACGCACTACGTATTGAAGCGTACGGCACCGTCGACGAATTGAATTCCGTTCTCGGTATTGTGCGTGCCGACAACACGGATGCAGAAATTGATGCGGTTCTCGACAGAGTTCAGAATGATCTGTTTGAACTTGGGGCAGACCTTGCAACACCGAGATCCGCTGCAACGAAGCAGGTCAAGCGTATCGAACCTAAAGATTCCAAACATCTTGAAAAGAGCATTGATTCGTTCGAGATGCATCTCAAGCCGTTGCGCTCGTTTATTCTCCCGGGCGGATCACCGGTTGCATCGCGGCTTCACTTTGCCCGAACC
The DNA here is from genome assembly GCA_900696645.1 of uncultured Chlorobiota bacterium. Classification (GTDB taxonomy): domain Bacteria; phylum Bacteroidota; class Ignavibacteria; order UBA10030; family UBA6906; genus CAADGV01. The sequence continues at coordinate 107,353 of CAADGV010000023.1, forward strand.
GTGTGCCGCCGCGCAGAACGGACGGTTGTTCGCCTGTCACGTAACGAGGATATCGGAGACGGAATTACGATCTTTCTTAACAGACTTTCGGACTTGCTGTTTGTGATGGCGCGGTATGCGAATCACGTTGCCAATATCCCTGAAACAAAGTGGAAATCGTAACTTGCTCACAAAACTCACCCTTCTTCTCCCGCTTCTTGTTCTCTTCTTCTCCGATTCTTTTTCACAAAAGACAGAATTCTCCCAAGAGAATGCCATCCCCATTCTGAAGACTCTCGTGCTGGATATCGGCCCCCGCCCGATGGGCTCGCCTGCCGAACAACGTGCGCTGAATTTTGCCGCCGGGAAGTTCAAGGAATACGGCTGCGACACAAGTTACGTTCTGCCGATGACGGTTGCCGCGGGAGTCAACACGAGAAGCGGCGTGGCTGTCGGCGTGAAGAAGGGGAAGACCAACCGCATTATTGTTATTGGCGGGCATATCGATTCTTCCGGACCGGAAATACCCGGCGCAAACGACGATGGCTCCGGAACCGCATGTGTGATTGAACTTGCGCGTGTGATCTGCAGGCGCGAAACCGAATCAACTGTGTACTTCTGCTGTTGGGGCGGTGAAGAACAGGGTTTACGCGGCTCCACATTCTTTGTGAATAATTTCGAGCATCTCGACAGCGTGGTTCTCATGTTGCAACTCGACATGGCCGACGGCTCAAGCCATCTTATCGCTGATCCGGATGGCAGCAATGCAAGTGCTCCGTCGTGGCTGGTGAAATCGGCGTTCGATATTTTCTATCACGACTTGGAAAAATCCGGACTGGTATATCACACCGCCTCGTCAACGCTGAATCTTGCCGCGGGTGGCGCATTCGGTTCAGATCATATTCCGTTCATCGACAAGGGAATTCCCGCAATCGACTTCACGAGCGATGTTACGTTCCCGATTCACACGCCGCAGGATAATTGGGAGAACTTCACCCCATCGGGACTGAAGCGATCGGGCGATCTTGTGCTGAAGTTGTTCGAGAAGTATGACGGCGGCGTGCCTTCACGAACAACGGAACAATATCAGATGATTCAATTCGGGTCACAGGTGTTCTTCATCTCATATCCGGTCATTTGGGTGTTTATCGGAATTTCTCTCGCGGTTGCAGTTGTTGCATTTGTCCGTGCCCGCAAGAACCGGATTGTTCCTGACCCGGAAAAGAAAATCAAATGGTCACGATTCAAACTCATTGGTGCTGCACTCGTTCTTCAACTATTTGTCTGGAGTTCAGAAACAGTTGTCGGACTGATCGGGGGATATCGTTTTCCGTGGGTGAACAATGAAACAGGATTTCTCATTCTCGGCGTGCTGTGCGGACTGATAGGGTTGTGGTTTGTTCTGCAGGCTGTCGGACGATACAGATTGAGTGAGGATGCGTATGTGTTCGTCCGTCCTGCGTTGGTTTCTCTTTTTGTCATGACGCTGCTTTCAACGTATCTCACTCACGAACTTGGAATGTATCTGGCTGCTTCGCTGTTATGCATGTCCTTGGCGACATTTGTCAAGAAACCCGCGGCGAAGCTTGTTTTTTTCGCTGCTGCATTTCTCGTGATGTACAAACTTATCTTTTTTGACGGATTAGGATTGTTCCAGCGCGGCCTCGCGCAGAATCAAGTTTCCGTTTTCTGGCAGAAGGGCTTGTTTCATCTTGGCTACGTTGTCGTCTTTACGGGATTGTCGCTCCCGTTTGTGTACGGCTTTGCCGCCATGTACCGGGGCTCGGGAGTTGACTTGTTCTGGTTAAGAAGATTGAGAAAGGGAAGCGGGCTTCTTGTGATATCACTCGCCGCTGTCAGTGTTGCCACATATCTTCTCGCGCAACCTGTGTACGACAATCTGTGGTTCAACAACGTTCGGGTTGCTCATCAGTATCAAATCGGCGCCGATACAAGTTCGTTGACCATCAAAAGTTCAGAGTACTTTGAAGGATTAACCGGCACAATCAATGGACGCGACACCACATTGACCGGAAGGCAGAATTATGCAGCGGTTCAGGAAGCGAAGGGGTTCTCAGTGAATTGGGTCGGCGTGTCACAATCAGTTGATGAACCGGCGAAAATCTCCGACTCGACCTGGCGAATCGAGCGTGTGCTTGAACTTCACTCTCAATTCAGGCCGTTGTCGGTAAGTGTGGTGTATGAAAGCGATCAACCCTTCGAAGTACAATCACAATGGGCGCACGGACCGCAAGTCCGGGATCGCAGATTGCGGGAAACAGAGATGCGGAAAGTGTTCCGGTGGTATTCCTTTCCCGATACATTGTTGAGGATTCCGGTGACCTTCACGCTGCGCGATACGCAACGCGTAACCGAACGTGTTGAAGTGGTGTTTGACTCTGTCGCGTTTCCAATCAGGTTGCAGCGTGAGTTTACCAATATCGAATACCGGACAACCATCTCCGCCGTTGATTCATTTGCAATTGCGAAGCGATGAAAGGGAAGAAAAAATACAATCGTACGGCGACGGCAACAAGCGCATTCGGAACAGCGGGCCGCATCGGCCACGATGCTTCGAAATTCTACGCAAGCAAACTGTACGATGGGTTGCGGTCAGAAGAGAACGGAGCGCAAGACGAAAACCCGGTCCCGCCTGCGTTGCGTGATACAATTATTTGTGCAAGCAGCGAGAGGATGGATCTTCCCGATAATTCCATCCACGTGATGATCACCTCTCCTCCCTACAACGTTACGAAAGAATACGATGACGATCTTACGCTGGATGAGTATCGTCTGTTGCTGAAGAGAGTCTTTGCCGAAACCTACCGCGTGTTGGTAGATGGAGGAAGAGCCTGCGTCAATGTTGCGAATCTCGGACGCAAGCCGTACATCCCGCTGCACGCCTACATTATTCATGATATGCAGGAAATTGGATACAAGATGAGGGGGGAGATTATCTGGGACAAAGCATCGAGCGCAAGTCCCTCGACAGCGTGGGGAAGCTGGCAATCCGCCAGCAATCCGACGCTGCGCGACATTCACGAATACATACTCATCTTCTCAAAAGGCAACTACTCCCGATCAAAAGGGGAGAAGAAGAACACAATCAAGAAAGAGGAATTCCTCGAATTCACAAAAAGTGTCTGGCGATTTCCCGCAGAACGGGCGAAGCGTGTCGGGCATCCCGCGCCGTTTCCTGTCGAGTTGCCGCGCCGCCTGATTGAGCTGTACACTTTTGCAGGCGACGTTGTGCTTGATCCGTTCTGCGGCAGCGGCACAACATGTCTGGCGGCAAAGAAATGCGGCCGTTCATACGTGGGATACGATGTGAGTGAGAAGTATGTCAAGCTTTCTCAGCGTCGCCTTGAGTTGGATAGTTCTTTGGAATTGAAATAGGTTGATGGAAACTGTTCTCAACGTTCAGAATCTCTCCAAGCGCTACAACGGCCTTATCGCCGTTGACGGCGTCAGCTTTGATGTCTTCTCGCGGGAAATCTTCGGAATTCTCGGCCCGAATGGCGCGGGTAAAACCAGCACGCTCGAAATGATTGAAACACTCAGGCCAATCGACGGCGGTGAAATCATACTCAGCGGCCTCGACGTCAGAACCCGGCCGCAGCAGGTGAAACGCATCATCGGTGTACAGCTGCAATCGTCTTCGTTCTTCGACAAGCTGAATCTGAAGGAACTCCTGGAGTTGTTTGGAGAGATGTACGGGCGTCGCGTAGATCCGATGCGGTTGCTTGCAGAAGTGGAACTTGAGGATAAGGCGAAGTCTCAAGTGGTACATCTTTCGGGCGGACAGAAGCAACGATTCTCGATTGCGGCGGCACTCGTGAACGACCCGGTTGTTCTCTTTCTGGATGAACCAACAACAGGCCTTGACCCGCAATCACGAAGACACCTCTGGGGTGTTATCAAGCGCATCCGCTCGGAGGGGAAAACTATTGTTATCACAACACATTACATGGAAGAAGCGGAAGAACTTTGCGACCGGGTTGCCATCATGGATAAAGGGAAGATCATTGCGCTCGATAAGCCGCAAGTGCTGATCAGCAAACTCGTCTCTGGCGGATTCAAGAAGGAACGGGTCGAGCGGCTCGCCAATCTCGAGGATGTGTTCCTGAGTTTGACAGGGCATTTGTTGAGGGAGGATTAGCTCTGATGCGTCTCAAATGGAAATTGTTCATCGCGTCAATGAAGATGCTTCTGCGTCAAAGGGAGGCGATTCTCTGGTCGCTTATCCTGCCGTTGTTCATGATACTGCTTTTTAGTTTTGTTCGTTTCGACGGCATCGGGCGTGTGGAATTAGGCATTGTCAATGAAGCCGGTGTGCACGCGTCAGGACTGCTGACCGCCTTGAGAGAGGTTAAGACGCTGAAGATGTTTGAGGGCGAGAGAGAATCCGAGCTTCAGTTGTTGAAGAAGGGGGAACGGGCCGTCGTACTTATTGTGCCGCCGGACTACCAACCCGGTTACGCACTTGAGATGGCAGCCTTCACTAATGACGCGAAGCCACAGGAATCACAACTCGGCCTGTTGATTCTACAACGTGTGCTGGATGAGATTACGTTTGCCGAACGCGGCGAATCCGGACGCATCAAACTGAATGCGCAGATGGTAGAAAGCCGCAACCTCACGTACTTCGATTTCGTTGCCCCCGGCATCCTTTCAATGTCGATTATGCAGCTTGGTATTTTCGGTGTTGCGTTCGGCTTCGTGTCGATGAAGAAACGGGGGATTCTCCGCCGCTTGTTCGTCACGCCCATCAACCCGAACGATTTCATTATATCATCTGTTGCAATGCGTCTTGTTCTTGTCATGACGCAAATCGTGATCATGACGCTTGTTCCATACTTCTTTCTCGATCTGCATTTCATCGGGAGTTTCTGGAGGATGTTCGTTGTCGGCATGTTCGGTGCAATTGTGTTCCTTGCGCTTGGCTTCGCCATTGCGGGTACGAGCAAGAGCGAAGATCAGGTCGCGCCGCTTGCCAATATTATTGCGATGCCCATGATGCTGCTGTCGGGGATCTTCTTCAGCCGCGACTCGCTGCCGGGGTTTATCCGCTCTGTTGTGGATCTTCTTCCGCTTTCATATTTGGCCGATGCAATGCGTTCCATTGCAATCGATGATGCAACTCTTACGCAGATTTTGCCGCAACTCGGCGGGTTGGGTGTATGGTCTGTCATTTCAATTATTATTGCGGTGAAGATGTTTCGGTGGGAGTGAGCGTTGTATGTATCAGAGAAGGGCGGCAACGAAACTTTTCTTGACTCTTCTCCACCTTCTTTGTATTATTATTCGGGTTAACTTTCTCTCCGTTCATATGTCGTTTGTACTTGGTCAACGACACACAACACGCATCACCTGATTCTCAGGAGACACCTACTTCATGCTCACCGAATTTGGACGGGTATTTCTGTTTTTCCTCGTAGGGTTGGTATTTGTTGCAGGCGGTTTGATTTTTGCCTGGTTGTTGCGCCCCAACAGACCCTATCCGAGCAAACTCACCACATACGAATGTGGCGAGTCGCCCATTGGTGACACTCGAGTCCGCTTCAATATCCGCTTCTACGTTATTGCCCTCATCTTTATCATCTTCGATGTTGAAGTCGTATTCTTGTTCCCTTGGGCTACTGTTTTCAAAGAGTTGGGCTGGTTTGCGTTTATTGAGATGTTCGTGTTTCTCACCATTCTGTTCGTCGGGTACGCATACGTATGGCGCAACGGCGACCTTGACTGGGACAAGCCGGAGCCGAAAATTCCGAAGTACGAGAAGGGAGTAGGCGTGAGAGAAACGCATTTAATGGAAGAAGAAGTTGTTGCATGACCTCATAGACTGAAGAGGAATTATGGGTCTTTTAGACCAGAAATTTGAGAACAGTAACGTCATCATCACCTCGATGGACAATCTCCTGAACTGGGCACGATTGTCGTCGATGTGGGGCATGCAATTCGGACTTGCGTGTTGTGCAATTGAAATGATGGCCACGGGCGCTTCGCATTACGATACCGATCGTTTTGGCATCTTCTTCAGGGGAACACCGCGCCAATCCGACGTGATGATTGTTGCGGGAACCGTAACACTCAAAATGGCGTCTCGCATCAAAACGCTGTACGATCAAATGTCCGAGCCGCGCTATGTGCTTTCGATGGGTAGTTGCGCAAACTGCGGCGGCCCGTATTGGGAGCACGGGTATCACGTGCTCAAAGGAGTTGACAGGGTAATTCCTGTTGATGTATACGTTCCGGGATGCCCTCCTCGACCCGAAGCGCTGATCGAAGGGCTGATGAAACTGCAGGAAAAAATCCGCAACGAAAGCCTCGCAAAACGAAAGTCAGCCTGATGCCCGTCCCTCCATCACCAACAAGAAACTATCGATCTGCATGATCCCCCAGGAAATCCACGACAACATCAAAACACGGTTTGGTGACGCAGTCGTCGAAGCGAAGATCGACGGCGTTATTGATCCGTGGGTGAAGATTGCGCCGGATAAAATCAAAGAAGTCGCTTTGTTCCTGCGTGACGATGAAGCTCTCGCATTCGACTCGCTCATGTGTCTTAGCGGAATCGATTACACCGGCGGGAAGTTAGGCGTCGTCTATCATCTACACTCGATCAAGTGGAATCACAAGATTACACTCAAGGTAGATGTTACTGTCGAAAATCCGCATTGCGTGTCGGTTGAATCCGTTTGGAAAACTGCCAACTGGCATGAGCGCGAAGCGTTTGATATGTACGGGATTATTTTCGATGAACATCCCGACCTGCGTCGGATTTTGATGCCGTATGATTGGGAGGGACATCCTTTACGCAAAGACTATCAAGTGCCTGAGTTTTACAATGGCATGAAGGTGCCGTATTAATGGAAACACTTGAAGAGAAAATTGATGCACGTCCGATGACGATTCCCGGTTTCGGCAGGGCATTGCGCTCCGAGGAAATGGTCATCAACATGGGGCCCCAACATCCGTCCACACACGGTGTCTTGCGGTTGGAATTGATTGTTGACGGCGAGATTGTTGTTGACGCAATTCCGCACATCGGCTATCTGCACCGGTGCTTCGAGAAGCATGCCGAACACATGACGAATTACCAGCAGGTGATTCCATACTGTGACCGGATGGACTATGTCGCCGCGATGAATGCGGAGTTCGGCTATGTTGTTGCGTGCGAGAAGTTGCTCAACATCAAAGTACCCGAGCGGGTTGAGTACATCCGTGTTATCATGGCGGAATTTCAGCGTATCGCAAGCCACCTGATTGCGATCGGAACGTACGGCATGGATATCGGAGCGTTCACGCCGTTCCTGTTCTGTATGCGGGATCGTGAGGCAATTCTCGACATTTTCGAACAGACATGCGGCGCCCGTCTTCTTTACAACTACATGTGGATCGGCGGATTGTCGCACGATGTGCCGGCGGATTTTGCGGAGAAGGTGAAGCGATTCTGCAAGATGTTTCGCGGTACCATCAAGGAGCTCAACAATCTTCTCTCGTACAACAAGATTTTTGTTGAGCGTACCGCAAATGTCGGCGTGTTGCCTGCCGATGTTGCTATCAACTACGGCGCAAGCGGCCCGGTGCTGCGCGGTTCGGGCGTGAAGTTCGATTTGCGGAAGAACGATCCCTACTCGGTGTACGACAAACTCGAGTTCGAAATCCCCACAGGAAAAGGATTAAAAGGAACCACCGGCGACTGCTGGGATCGATATATGGTTCGCGTTGATGAGATGGAACAGAGCGTCAACATTATCGAACAGGCCGTTGACAAGCTGCCTCCGGGCGATGTGCAATCCGCAATCCCCAAGCGGATTCGCCCGGATGCCGGCGAAGTGTATGTTCGCACCGAAACGCCGAAAGGCGAAATCGGCTACTACGTTGTTGCCGACGGCACAGCAAGTCCGTTCAGAGTGAAAGTCCGGCCACCTTGTTTCGTCAACCTCGCGGTCTTGCCGGCGATAAGTCGCGGAGCCATGATTTCGGATGTGATTGCGATCCTCGGCAGCGTCGATATTGTGCTGGGCGAGGTGGACAGGTAATCATCACGCATGACGATGTATTGAAACGCCTATGAAAGAATTCCTCATCGACATACTTCAAAACGAAATTCTTGTGTACGTGCTGATGGCTGCTGTTCCGTTGGTGTGGATCATCCCGTTCGCATTGTTTGCGGTGTGGTGGGAGCGCAAAATCTCCGCCCACATGCAGGATCGACTCGGCCCGATGCGTACAGGGGGCTGGCACGGTTGGGCACAGACGATTGCCGATATTCTGAAACTCATACAGAAAGAGGATATTATTCCAGCTGCTGCGGACAGGAAACTCTTCAATCTTGCGCCGTACGTTGTGTTCGTCGGTTCCTTCGCGGCCTATGCCGCCATCCCGTTCAGTGCAGCCTATGTTGGCAGCGAAATCAACATCGGGCTGTTCTACATTCTTGCAGTCTCGTCATTTGTTGTTGTCGGATTGTTGATGGCCGGATGGGCATCTAACAACAAATGGTCGTTGTTCGGTGCAATGCGTGCTGCGGCACAAATTGTCAGCTACGAAATTCCGGTTGCGCTTTCGTTGCTTGCCGTTGTCATGATCGTCGGCACGTTCGACTTGCAGGAAATCAACCGGGCACAATCGGGGTATTTCTGGAACTGGTTCGTCTTTCAGAAATTTCCTCTTCTCTTCGTCGCCGCAACCATTTACTTTGTTGCATCACTTGCGGAAGTCAACAGAACGCCGTTCGACATTCCTGAAGCGGAATCCGAGCTTGTCGCGGGCTATCACACGGAATACGGCGGGATGAAGTTTGCGCTTCTTTTTCTCGCGGAGTATGCCAACATGTTTGCCGTTTCAGCAATTGCCGCGACAGTGTTCTTCGGCGGCTGGAACTCGCCTTTCGGCGATTTCATGTCCGGACCGGTTTGGGGACTCTTCTGGTTCATCAGCAAAGGTATGGCCTTCATCTTCGTCCACATGTGGCTTCGGTGGACGTTGCCTCGCCTGCGTGTCGATCAATTGATGTATGTGGGATGGAAGGTGTTGATTCCGTTTTCGTTTGTGATTGTGCTCGGAGTCGGGTTCTGGGTGATGCTCGCCCGTTGAGTTGAGACAAAAGGGAAAGTTCATGGGTACATATTTCAAGAATATCTGGGAAGGGATCTGGACGGTTCTCGTCGGGATGAAAATCACCTGGTCGCATTTGTTCACGCCTGCGGTGACAATTCAGTACCCCGACGTAAAGCTGAAACTTCCGGAACGGGCGCGCAACCGGCTGTATGTCAACATGGATGATTGCATCGGCTGCGATCAATGTGCAATGGCGTGTCCGGTTGATTGCATCACGATCGAAACACTCAAGTCAACTCCCGATGTTGATCTTGGCCTGACTTCCGTCGGAACGAAAAAGCGGCTGTACGTTCCGCGCTTCGATATCGATATTGCAAAATGCTGTTACTGCGGTTTGTGTGTTCCTCCGTGTCCGACCGAGTGTATCAAGATGACGGACGTATACGAGTTCTCGGAATACGAACGCAACAATCTGATTTACCGGTACGCTACCATGACTCCGGCAGAGATTGACGCGGCAAAAACGAAACTGGCCGCGTACGAAAAAGAGCAGGCGGAAAAGAAAGCCGCTGCTCCGCCGAAACCGGCGGCCCCGGCACCTGCCCGCGTTCCGGTCGGCGCAAAGCCGGCAGGTGTGCCCGCTGCCAAACCTGTTTCATCACCTGCCCCGGCACCTGTTGATCCGCCGGAGAATCCTGAAAATAAATCGTAGCGCTATGGAATTGTTTGATATTGCCTTCTTCGTTTTTGCCTTCATCACCGTCGTCTCGGCATTCATCGTCGTCTTCTCGAAGAGCGTTATCTACTCTGCTTTTTCGCTGCTCTTTACCTTCTTCGGCGTTGCGGCATTATACGTTTTGCTTCACGCCGATTTTATTGCCGTAACGCAAGTGCTGATTTATGTCGGCGGAATTCTTGTTCTGATGCTGTTCGGCGTGATGCTGACGAACAAGATCGTGAACGTTGAGTTGAAGACCGGAACATTGCATACTATTCCGGCTCTTCTTCTCGTATCCGTCGTTGCCGGTACGCTCGGCGGTTTGTTCTATTCAACGTGGAAAGGCGATGTTGCGCCGCCGCCGCCGCCGTTCGAGTCAACAACGAAAACGCTCGGCGAGATGCTCATGACGAGCTATCTCTTGCCGTTTGAAATAGCATCGGTTCTCCTGCTTGTTGCCCTGATGGGGGCAGCGATGTTTGCCCGAAGACGAACGAAAACGTAACACAACGAATTATGGAAACCTTTTTCGCTGAATTCATCCGCTGGCTGCCGAAGGTCGGGCTTTCCCACTTCCTGATTGTCAGCGCTATTCTCTTTGCTCTCGGCATCTACGGCATTTCGACACGCCGCAACGCAATTATGGTGTTGATGGGTGTTGAACTGGTGTTGAATGCCGCGAACATCAACTTCGTTGCATTCTCGCGCTACGGAGGAGTGAATTTTGACGGACAGGTGGCCGCCATTTTCGTCATTATCCTTGCGGCGGCCGAGGCTGCGGTTGCTCTGGCAATTGTTCTTAATATTTACCAGCGCTTCCAGACCGTGAACGTGGATGAAATCAGCACGATGAAGGAATAAAGGAATGTTGACCCCGAACATTGTTCAATTAGAATTGACTGTGTGATGTCTCAAGAATTGTTGATGTATCTCTCTGTTGCGATCCTTCTGTTGCCGTTGATCGGTTTCGTGAAGGTGATCTTCTTCGGGAAGAGGTTGCCCCGTCAGGGTGATTGGCTGGAAACGCTCGCCATTTCGGTTGCCCTTCTGCTCTCGCTTCTTGTTCTTTACCAGAAACTGACGCTGTATCATGCGGAAACACTTTCGCTCAACTTTACGTGGATAGATTTTCATGATGTGCCCGGCATCGGGCCGCTCAAGATTATCCTGGGCTTCTCGATCGACAATCTTGCCGCTATTATGCTTGTTGTCGTGACGCTGATCAGCACGCTCGTGCATTTCTTCTCGATCGGCTATATGCAAGGCGACGTCCGTTACTCGCGCTACTTTGCATTTCTCGGCATCTTCTCGTTCTCGATGCTGATGATCGTTCTTGCGAACAACCTGTTTCTCCTGTACGTCGGTTGGGAGTTGGTCGGTTTGAGTTCGTACCTTCTCATTGGACATTGGTATGAAAAGAAGAGTGCATCGGATGCGGGCATGAAGGCATTCATCACCAACCGTATCGGCGACGTTGGTTTCTTTGTCGGCATCATGATTCTCTTCGGGACATTCCACACGTTTGGCTTGACGGAGATTTTCGAGCAGGTGAAAGCCGGCAATCTTCCCTTCGGCAGTGAATGGTGGTTGACTGCCGCGGGCGTGCTGATTTTCTGCGGGGCGATCGGCAAATCGGCACAATTTCCGCTGCACGTCTGGTTGCCCGACGCAATGGAAGGTCCGACTCCCGTCAGTGCCTTGATTCATGCCGCAACGATGGTAGCGGCAGGCGTATACTTGGTTGCACGAACGTTCCCGCTGATGACGGCTGATGCATTGATGGTGATTACCTACATTGGAGCAACTACAGCGTTCATTTCTGCAACGATAGCGGTTGCGCAGAATGACATCAAGAAAGTTCTTGCTTACTCTACAATCAGCCAGCTTGGGTATATGGTGATGGGTCTCGGTGTCGGGGCGTATTCAGCCGGCTTCTTCCATCTTGTAACGCATGCAATGTTCAAGGCAGGTCTCTTCCTCGGCTCCGGGTCGGTGATTCACGCGATGCATCATGCTCTCCACCATCAGCATGACCATCACACCGACCCGCAGGATATTCGCAACATGGGGGGATTAAAGGCAAAGATGCCGGTGACATTCTGGACATTCCTTATATTCACGCTTGCGATTTCGGGCGTTCCCCTTACATCCGGTTTCCTGAGCAAGGACTCGATTCTTGCAGGCACTCTTGCGTTCGGCAACCTGACGGGACACATTCTTATCCCCATTGTAGGATTCTTTGTTGCCGGACTGACTGCTTTCTATATGTTTCGAATTGTCATCCTGACATTCTTGGGCGAACACAAAAGTCCTGAGCGTTTCAGTCTCATTCATGAATCACCGAAGGTGATGACGGTGCCGTTGATGATTCTTGCCGCGCTCTCGTTCTTCTTCTTCTACAGTATGAACCCGTTGGATGGAGCAGAGGGCTGGATTTCCCAGGCTACCCAAAGGCCGGAAACGGTTGTGCCGGCTTCGGTAGCGGCAGCATCAACGGAAGTGTTTGAAGAAGCACATCATCATGCCCATTACACGGCAATGTTCCTTTCGCTGGCGGTTGCCGGACTCGGAATCCTCATCGCCTTCGCCACATATCACTGGAAGAAAATCAGCGCCGACAAAGTCGCTGAGAACTTCAGCGGGCTTCACAAGTTCCTGCTGAACAAATGGTATTTCGATGAACTGTATGGTGTCATTGCTATTGGTGCGTCGCTTCGGCTGACGGAAATCCTGAAATGGTTTGACAATACAATTATCGACGGCATTGTGAACGGGTCCGGATGGATAACGAAGGTCACTTCCGCGATCAGCGGCTGGTTTGACAATTGGGTGATTGATGGAGCGGTGAATGCCGTTGCGTATATCTCGGGCTTTTTTGGAATTGCGTTGAAGAAAACCCAGACCGGGAAAGTGCAAACCTACGTGGCGCTTGCCGTGTTTGGCGTTATGGTGTTTTATTTTGCGATGCGGTTACTGTAATTCGATTCTGAATTTTCTCACATAGGTATGGAAATATGGAATTCTCAATTCTCGGTGTAGGCGCCCTCACGTGGGTGACGTTTCTGCCGGTCGTCGGTATGATCATCGTTCTGATGATCCCCAAGGAGCAGCGCAATGCCATCAAGTGGTCGTCGCTGGCCTTCGTGGGACTTCAACTGATTGTCGCCTTCGCGCTGGTAATGAAATTCGACAAGGGATTGGCGGGCATCAACACGCAGGAAGGGATGCAGTTTGTTGAAAAGGCGACATGGATTGATATCAAAAGTGTTGCGTGGTTCGGCAGAATTCACATTGAGTATTTGCTCGGCGTCGACGGATTGAGCATTACGATGGTGTTGTTGACAGCTCTCATCAGCTTTGTTGCCGTCATTTCATCGTGGACGATAGACAAATCACTCAAGGGCTACTTTGCTCTGCTTCTCTTGCTCGACACCGGAATGATGGGTGTGTTTGTGTCGCTCGATTTCTTCCTGTTCTATGTATTCTGGGAAGTGATGCTGCTTCCGATGTATTTTCTGATCGGCATTTGGGGAGGCCCGCGTAGGGAATATGCGGCAATCAAGTTCTTCCTCTACACACTCTTCGGCTCCGTTCTTATGCTGCTCGTGATGATCGCCCTCTACTTCAGCGTGAACGTGTACATCGATGCAAACGGCGTAATGTATTCTGTAACTGAAGCGATGCAGAGAGGTACAGAGGGTCTTGAAAAAATCTACACCTTCAATATGCTGCAAATGATGAATCCGGGGAATTTTGTGCCCGATTCGCTGCTCGCCGGTCTCGATACGTCGTGGCGCTATCTTGCATTTGTCGGATTGTTTATAGGCTTTGCGATTAAGATACCGAGTTTTCCGTTCCACACATGGTTGCCGGATGCACACGTGGAGGCGCCCACGCCTATCAGCGTTATTCTGGCGGGCGTTCTCCTGAAGCTTGGCACTTACGGCATTATGCGTATCAGCATTCCGATTTTCCCCGATGCGATGATTCACTACGCATGGTGGATTGCGTTGCTCGGCGTGATCAGTATGGTGTACGGGGCGTTGGTGGCAATGGCGCAGACGGATTTCAAGAAGTTGATTGCATACTCGAGTATCAGCCACATGGGTGTTGTTACGCTCGGCATGGCGTCGATGAATACCCAGGGCATGACGGGCGCCGTGTTCCAGATGTTCAACCACGGAACCATCACGGCAATGCTCTTCTTGATAGTGGGCGTGATTTATGACCGTGCCCACACTCGCGGGTTGAATGAGTTCGGCGGACTCATGAACAAAATGCCGAAATACGCGGCAATAATGTCTATTGCGTTCTTTGCGGCCCTTGGCTTGCCGGGACTAAGCGGATTCATCAGTGAGGCCTTTTCGCTGCTCGGTGCATTTCAGACATTCCGGACTCTGACGATCATCGGCGCGATTACTATTGTCTTCACAGCAGGCTATATGTTGTGGACTTTGCAGCGTGTGTTCCTTGGTACGTTGCCGGAGAAGTGGAAGGACTTGACCGATATGGATGGTCGGGAGATGGTGATGCTTGTGCCTCTTGCTGTCATTATCATCTTCCTCGGCATTTATCCTTCACCTGTCCTTGATTTGATGAATACGTCGCTGAATCATCTTGCGGAATTGCTGCATACCGCTCAAGGCGCCGTGATGATGGGCGCACGTTAATGCGTTTGTACGATTTGCTAACTCTGATCTGAATATGACGGAACAAATTCTTCACGACTTACGCTTGTTTTATCCCGAGACAGCCCTTGTACTTGCTTTCCTCGCGGCGATTATCGCAGATCTGATTTTCCGGCGATCAACCAAGGTAGTCGCCTTTGTTGCTCTGGCGGGTCTTGCAGTGACGGGCGTTCTTGTTCTTGGACAATCGACGATGCATGCATCAATCTTCAGCAACATGATAGCCGTCGATTCGTTTGCGTTCTTCTTCAAACTGCTCATTGTCTTTTCGGCGGTTCTGATTGTTGTGTTCTCCTTGAGTTCTGCCGAGCTGAATTCCGCCGGAAGGAGACTCGGGGAATACTACTCGTTGCTCCTTGCGCTGACGTTGGGTATGATGTTGATGGCCGGGGCAAGCAATCTGCTGATGATGTATCTTGCGCTCGAACTTTCTTCCATCACCTCTTACATCCTTTCGGGCTATACTCGTGAGGCACAGGATTCCAGTGAGGCGTCGCTCAAGTACGTTATCTATGGCTCGCTTTCGTCGGGATTGATGTTGTATGGCATTTCGATCATTTACGGAATGACAGGCTCTCTTGATCTCTACACAATCAACCAGGTGCTTGCAGGCGGAGAGGTGAACAGTCTCGCGTTACTCATTGCCGGGATTCTTGTGATTGCAGGCTTCGGCTACAAGATTTCGGCTGTGCCGTTCCACTTCTGGACGCCCGATGTGTACGAGGGCGCCCCGATTACAATCACAGCATTTCTCTCCGTAGCCTCGAAGGCAGGCGGCTTTGCAATGATGATTCGCTTCTTCAAGGTCACGTTCTTCGATTCAAGCATTTTGACTTTGCCGGAGGGCGCATGGGAAAGTGTTCAAGGATTTGACTGGGTCGCGGTGATCGTTGCCCTGTCCGTGTTAACGATGACATTCGGGAATCTTGTCGCAATCTGGCAGAACAATCTCAAACGTATGCTGGCGTACTCCAGTATTGCACACGCCGGCTATATGTTGATGGGTATTGTGGTTCTGAACAACGAAGGTTTGGCGGCAATCATGCTCTACTTTGTTGTGTACTTGTTTATGAACCTCGGTGCCTTCTACATTGTGATGCTGGTTGCGAACAAAATAGGCAGCGAGGATATCGACGACTACAGGGGTATCGGACCGAAGGCGCCTTTGGCGATGGTGGCACTCTCCATCTTTCTCGTATCGCTGACGGGTTTGCCTCCGACTGCAGGGTTCATCGGAAAACTCTATTTATTTGCGGCATTGCTGAATAGCGGATGGGTTTGGTTGGCAGTGGTTGGGGCGCTGAACAGTGTAGTTTCGCTATACTACTACGTGCGGGTGTTCAGGAATATGTATTTGCGGTCGGATGAGCGCCACTCGAACGTTTCCCTCGATTTCAGTTTTGCCCAGAAACTCGTCATCATGTTTCTGCTTGTCCCGACGTTGTTGTTCGGCCTCTACTTCACCCCGCTTGTGCAACTGGCTCAGGCGTCGGTGAAGATATTCGGAACACCCTGAATTCTCACATCACCACCACCCGAAAAGCAAACAAGCCCCACATGGGGCTTTTTGCTTTAAGAAGGCCTTTGTTTCACCCGTTCATGAATCAGTTTGATACCCTCGAGCACAAGTGCCGGCTCGCAGGCATCGATAATGGTTGTGTACTTGCCAATCAATGTTGAGAGGCCTCCTGTTGCCACTACTCTGGCATCAATTCCCAATTCCTTCTTGAATCGTTGTATCATTCCTTCTACTGCATCGATCGTGCTGAACATAACTCCCGCCTGAATTGCGGAGCGCGTGTCTGTGCAGATTGCAGAGGCTGGCGGGTGAAGCTCGATTGAGGGAAGTTGTGCGGTTCTCTTCGAAAGGGCATCGGCCGTTGATTTCACGCCCAGGGAGATTGCCCCGCCAAGGAAATCGCCATTCTCTGCCACGACGCCATACGTTGTTGCAGTGCCGAAATCAACAATGATGAGCGGCCCGCCGAATTTCTTGTACCCGGCAACGGCGCTGCAAATCCTGTCGGACCCGAGGGAGGAGGGATCAGTGTAGCGGATAGTGATGCCAAGGTCCAATGTACTGTTGACGACTACAGGCTCAATGTTGAGGCGTTCTCTTGCCAAAGTGCTGAAGAGAGAGGTAAGAAATGGAACGACAGAAGATATCCCGAAACCCGTAATGCTGTCCGAAGCGACGTTGTGTTCTGACAGAAAGGCCCGAATCACACCCCATGTTTCTTCTGTGCTGCGCTGAACCGTGCTGGAAACGCTGAGGCTTCCCGCCTGCTTTTCGCCATCGAACAGGGCGCAGCTTATCGTAGAATTTCCGATATCGAGTGCAAGAAGCATCAGGGGTTTGTGACTGCGAACGCGGCAACCGGTTCATTCTTGAGGGCAGCGATCTGGTCGGCCGCATCTCCCACTATCGTCACATCTCCCGCAAACAACGTTTTTTCTGATCCGTTCGTTTGCAGTACAATTCCCCCATCCTTACTCAGTCCCTTGACAACGCCATTGATGATGTTGCCCTGTTGGGATACGACAATGGGCTTGTTGAGCATTGTGGAGCGGGTTAGCCATGTGGGAATTGTTGACTCGAAACCGTTCCGGAGAGAATTCGTATAGGATGATTCAAAAGACGAGAGAATATGTCTGAATAGTTGAACTCTGTCAATTTCCTGACCGGTCTCCAATTTGAGCGAAGTCGCCTTTTGCATTAAATCCGAAGGGAATTTGGTTTGGTTCACATTGATGCCTAATCCCACCACTACATACTCCAAAATACCCTGTTGAATCGAGCCTTCGATGAGAATACCGGCCACTTTCCTCTTGCCGATGAGCAAGTCGTTGGGCCACTTGCATTCTACTTTGAGAGCGGTTGCACGCTCAATTGCCTGCGCAACGGCGACTGCCACATAGAGCGGTAAAAGGTTTACGGCTTCCGGTGAGATTTTTGGTCGAAGAACGATAGAGAATGTAAGATTCTCCTCAGGATTGGCCTGCCAACTTCTTCCGAGGCGTCCTTTTCCGGCTGTCTGCTCTTCGGCAATAACCACGACACCTTCAGCGGCGCCGATATTTGCAACTGCCTTTGCACAGTTGTTTGTTGAATCGATGGACTGAAATGTGAAAATCTTGTTGCCGAACGTCTTCGTTTTCAAGCCCTTGCGAAGTACACGCTCTGTAAACATGTATCACCTTGGCGAAAATTCTTGTTCTTGACTGAATGAGCGGAGGAATTATGTGAACCAACCCGGGACGAGGCAGAGAAGCGACACGAGGCTGAGGTTCTTCAATCTGCACCACTCAGAATAGTACAAACAAAATGGAAAGTCAAGTTAATAATTTGAGCAGCAATTCTGTCACAAAATTGGCCATAGGCTGACAAGATGCGTCTTTCATTGTGTCAGCATGACAAACAACCTGACGCACGGCAGAATATTCGCGGATGTAAGAGTCGCTATAACTAATTGATATGTCAAGACTTACAAAGAATTTCACATATCGCAATGTTCTGGCACAACGTTGGGTATTGTAGAAGCAGATTAGTGTATCAATTTCAATTCTACCTTTCAAACGAAGGAGTTTTCTATGGGAAAAATCATCGGCATTGACCTCGGAACGACCAACTCGGTTGTTGCCGTGATGGAAGGCAGCGATCCGGTTGTTATTGCAAATTCAGAAGGAGGGCGCACAACCCCTTCGGTGGTTGCTTTTGCGAAGAACGGCGAGCGCCTCGTAGGCCAGGCTGCTAAACGTCAGGCAGTGACGAACTCGCAGAACACGGTATTCTCCATCAAGCGATTCATGGGACGTTTCCACAATGAAGTGAACGAAGAAATGACGCTTGTACCCTACAAAGTGGTGAAGGGCGAAAACAATACGGCACGCATCGAGGTGGGGGATCGTGTGTACTCGCCGCCGGAAATCAGCGCGATGATTCTTCAGAAGATGAAACAAACTGCTGAGGATTATCTCGGCCAGAAGGTGACGGAGGCAGTAATCACGGTTCCGGCGTACTTCAATGACGCGCAGCGTCAAGCCACCAAAGAAGCGGGCGAGATTGCCGGCCTGAACGTTCGGCGGATCATCAACGAGCCCACAGCCGCGGCGCTCGCATACGGACTCGACAAGCGGAACAAGGAAGTCAAAGTCGCAATCTACGATCTCGGTGGCGGAACATTCGATATTTCGATCCTCGAGTTGGGCGAGGGTGTGTTCGAAGTGAAGTCCACCAACGGCGACACTCACCTTGGCGGCGACAACTTCGACCAGCGTCTTGTCGATTTCATGGCAGATGAATTCAAGAAGCAGGAAGGCATCGATCTCCGCAAAGACCCGATGGCGTTGCAGCGCTTGCGTGAAGCAGCCGAGAAAGCAAAAATGGAGCTTTCCCAGTTAATGCAAACGGAAGTGAACCTGCCGTTCATTACCGCAACTGCTGACGGGCCAAAGCACTTGAACATGAACATCACCCGCGCAAAATTCGAACAGCTTGTTGATGATTTGATTCAGCGGACATTCGGACCGACAGAGCAGGCGTTGAAAGATGCGGGTCTTCGTCCCACCGACATTGATGAAGTCATTCTTGTCGGCGGTATGACACGTGTTCCGAAAGTGCAGGCTCTGGTGAAGGAGATTTTCGGACGTGAGCCGCACAAAGGCGTCAATCCCGACGAAGTGGTTGCCGTCGGAGCTGCAATTCAGGGTGGCGTACTCGCGGGGGATGTAACGGACGTGTTGTTGCTCGACGTGACTCCGCTTGCTCTCGGAATTGAAACACTCGGCGGTGTCATGACGAAGCTGATCGAAGCGAATACAACGATCCCGACAAAGCGAAGTGAAATTTTTTCAACAGCGTCAGACAATCAACCTTCAGTCGAGATTCACGTGTTACAAGGCGAGCGTCCGATGGCGGTGGATAACCGCACACTCGGCAAATTCCATCTTGATGGAATACCGCCTGCGCCCCGCGGCGTACCGCAGATTGAAGTGACGTTCGATATCGATGCAAACGGAATTCTTCACGTTGCAGCGAAAGACAAGGGAACCGGCAAGGAACAGTCGATTCGCATCACATCTTCCAGCGGGCTGAGCAAGGAAGAGGTGGAAAAGATGAAAGCTGATGCCCAATCGCATGCAGCAGAAGACCGGAAACGCAAGGAAGAAATCGATATCAAGAACCAGGCGGATAACCTTGTATTCCAGACCGAGAAGCAATTGAAGGAATTCGGCGACAAAGTCAGCACATCCGGGAAGGCAAAAGTCGAGAATGCCAACAATGCACTTAAGGAGGCACTCAAGGGCGGCAACATTGGTGCAATCAAGGCTGCCATTGAGGAACTCAACGCCGCATGGAACGAAGCCTCTGCCCAGATGTATCAGCAGGCTACCGGAGGGCAGGCTGGGCCGCAACCGGGTCAGGCTGGGCCTTCCGCCGGTCCCGAGCCGTCAAAGACTGAGGAAAAGAAGGTCGAGGATGCACAGTACGAAGTGGTTGACGAGGAAAAGAAGAAGTAGCCGCATCCATCGATATGTTGTCGGACACGAAGGCGAGGGTAATCCTCGCCTTTTGTGCAGAAAGGGAAAGCAGTTTGAACAAACCAACGAAGAAGGTGACAGAACATCGTTAGAGAAAGAGAAACGGGACGAAGATGAACTTCAATAAGTTTACGATCAAATCACAAGAAGCGATACAGAATGCCCAGGAAATTGCTTCGAGCTACGGTAATCAATTGATCGAGCCGGAGCATGTGTTGGCAGCACTTGTGCAGGATTCGGGCGGAACGGTGGTTCCGATTCTTCAGAAAATCGGCGCTAACATCGGCTTCGTGAAAATCAAAGTGAACGAAGTGCTTGAACGGCTGCCCAAGGTAAGCGGAGCGGGTGTCTCAAACCAATCCATCTCACAGAATCTCGGACGCCTTTTTGAAAGAGCGAGCAAGCAAGCCGCAAACTTGAAGGACGAGTTTGTCAGTACGGAGCATCTCCTGCTTGGCATGGTTGAAACGAAAGACACCAACGCAGGAAAATTGTTGCTTGAACAGGGTGTTACCGTTGATGCGATCCTGAAGGTACTGAAGGAGATTCGCGGTACGCAACGCGTGACCGATCAATCCCCCGAAGACAAATATCAGGCACTTCAGCGCTACGGCCGCGATCTCAATGAGCTTGTCCGGAAGGGAAAAATGGACCCGGTAATCGGGCGCGACGAGGAAATCCGTCGTGTGTTGCAGGTTCTTTCGCGCAGGACGAAGAATAATCCCGTTCTCATCGGCGAACCGGGTGTCGGCAAGACTGCAATTGCGGAGGGGATAGCGTACAGAATCGTGCAGGGCGATGTTCCCGAAATGCTGAAGACAAAGCGCATTGTTGCGCTGGATATGGGGTCGCTCGTGGCCGGGACGAGTTTTCGAGGGCAGTTCGAGGAACGGTTGAAGGCTCTCTTGAAAGAAGTCGAAGAATCTCAAGGTGAGATCATTCTCTTCATCGATGAGTTGCACACGCTCGTTGGTGCAGGGGCAGCTCAAGGGTCGGTCGATGCGGCCAATATGCTGAAGCCCGCACTTGCAAAGGGTGAACTTCGTGCAATCGGGGCAACAACGATTGATGAGTACCGCAAGTATGTCGAGAAAGACCCGGCGCTTGAGCGGCGTTTCCAACCCGTGATGGTGGATGAGCCGAGCGTCGAGGATACGATCTCAATCCTTCGGGGCTTGAAGGAACGCTACGAGTTGCATCACGGCGTTCGCATTACCGACGGCGCAATTGTTGCCGCGGCACAGTTGAGTCACCGGTATATCTCCGACCGGTTCCTTCCCGACAAGGCAATTGATCTTGTCGATGAAGCGGCATCGAAGCTGCGAATCGAGATCGACTCGATGCCCGAAGAACTCGATGCCGTTGAACGCAAGATCAAGCAACTGGAGATTGAACGCGAAGCAATCCGCCGCGAAAAAGATGAGGCATCGCAAGATCGGCTTGCCGAGGTTGAACGCGATATTGCCGAGCAATCCCAGCTTCGAACCGAACTGAAAGCTCATTGGCAGGTAGAGAAGGAACTCATTCAGTCCATCCGAAAAATGAAGGAGGAAATCGAGAACGCCAGGCTTGAAGCGGAACAGAAAGAGAGGGTTGGTGATCTCGGTCGGGTCGCGGAGTTGCGGTATGGTGTTATCGCGGAGCGGGAGAAGATGATTCGGGACGCTTCAGCGAAGCTGCAGAGTTTCCAGCGGGAGCGGAGGATGTTGAAGGAAGAAGTCGATGCCGAAGATATAGCCGAGATTGTGGCGCGTTGGACCGGGATTCCGGTGACGAGAATGCTGGAAAGCGACAGGCAGAAGCTGCTGCATCTTGAAGAACGCTTGCAGCAACGAGTCGTTGCGCAGGAAGAGGCCGTCAAGGCCGTCAGCGACGCTATCCGGCGTTCCCGTGCCGGCTTGCAGGACGAGAAACGGCCGATCGGTTCGTTCATCTTTCTCGGAAGTACGGGAGTCGGGAAAACCGAGCTTGCGCGGGCGCTTGCCGAGTTCCTCTTCAACGATGAAAGCGCCATGGTTCGTATCGACATGAGTGAGTATATGGAGAAGTTTTCCGTTTCCCGCCTCATCGGCGCGCCGCCCGGATATGTCGGGTATGATGAAGGCGGGCAACTGACGGAAGCTGTTCGGCGCAAGCCGTACTCAGTCGTGTTGTTGGATGAGATTGAGAAAGCCCATCCCGAAGTATTCAACGTCCTCCTGCAAGTGTTAGATGAAGGCAGATTGACGGATAGCAAGGGCCGGACAGTTGATTTCAAGAACACGATCATCATCATGACATCGAATCTCGGTTCACATTTGATCAGTGAACGGGTCGGGGCAGGATTCGAGAAACACAGCGATTGGGATGAAGAATTCAGCACTCTGAAACAGGAACTACTTTCCTTGCTGAAAAAGAATATCCGTCCCGAGTTTCTCAACCGGATTGACGAAGTGATCGTCTTCAAACCGCTTGCTCAGGCAGATATCCGGGCAATTGTAACATTGCAGCTGAAGCACGTTGAGCAGTTGTTGAGTGAGAAGGGAATCACCCTTGATGTTACCGATGATGCGAAAGATTGGCTTGCGAAGCTGGGGTATGACCCGATGTACGGAGCTCGTCCCCTGAAGCGGGTCATCCAAAAACATATAGTGAATGTCATGTCTGAGAGAATACTGAGGGGGGATTTCAATGATGGGGACACCGTTGAAGTCGGGCTCGATAGTCACGGACTTATTGAAATGGTGACGAAGGTGCATGCAGAAGCCGCGAACTGAACAGTCATCGGTACCCTGATGCGACAGTCATAACGTGAACTCTGTGGAAGGTGACAATGGGGTTAGCGACTGTCACAGCCGGATGTTCGTCGTTGTTTTCGATATCGGGGTGTAGTACATTGCTTACGCCCCGATTTCCTTTTCGTACTCTTCATCTAGGATACTTCATGATAGCCCTTGTAGTCCATGGCGGCGCTTGGGATATTCCCGACGACATGGCTGATGCACACCGGCACGGCGTCCAGAAAGCCCTCATGATAGGCTTTGCAGTACTGAGCGATGGCGGCAGCGCCGTTGATGCCGTGGAAGCCGCAATTACAATTCTCGAAGATGATGAAACATTTGATGCCGGTACCGGTTCGTTCCTCAACTTGGCCGGCGAGGTTGAACTCGACGCAAGCATCATGGATGGCAGAAATCTCCGGGCCGGAGCCGTTGCTTCCGTTCAGAACATCAAAAACCCCATATCACTTGCCCGCAGGATTATGGAGGAAAGCGACCATATTCTCCTGACGGGAAAGGGCGCCCTCCGGTTTGCGAAAGAACACGGCATGAAGTCATGCAGGCAGGATGATCTGATTACCGAGCGGGAGATTCTCCGTTGGCGCGAGTGGCAGAAGAAAAAGAACATGAGTGTTCAAGAAGCATTCCGGAAGAAGAAAGTCCCCTTGGATACTGTTGGCGCTGTAGTGCTTGATAAGGCCGGCAATATCGCCTCCGGCACATCAACAGGAGGTACGCCGAACAAATTTCCCGGCCGGGTTGGCGACTCTCCCATCATAGGAGCCGGAACGTATGCCGACAATTCCGTTGGCGGCGTTTCCTCAACCGGCTGGGGCGAGGCGTTAATCAAAGTTGTGATGGCAAAGTCGGTGCTGGATTTCATGGAACGCAACGGTGGCAATCCGTCGAAGGCTGCGCTCGAAGGGGTGAACATGCTTGAGCGGAAAGTGCAGGGATATGGCGGCGTCATTGCGCTGAATATGGAGGGGGAGATTGGAATGGCGTATAACACGCCCCGCATGGCGCGAGGGTATATGACGTCCGAAATGAATCAACCGTGGGTTGCAGTTTGATTTTCTTTGTAAGAGTTCAGTATAGCCTCATATCCGTTGAATAAGGCCCCCCTCTCTCACAAAGTCAAATGAAGAAATCCTCCCTCATCGGCCACGTCTGTGAACTTCTCGACCTTGTTCGTCCGCTCAAGCAACCGGCCGATATTATCGTCAAGGATTTCTTTCGTACGCGGCACTATCTCGGCTCGAAAGATCGTCGGTTCATTTCTGAAACACTGTACGATATTCTAAGAAATTATCGGCTTGCCCGGTTCCACGCCGAAGCCGGTATGAAGCAAGCCGGCATCTCTGCTCCGCATGTTCCATCACTTCTCATCTACATCTCCTATGTACTGAAAATCAGAAAAGAGGAACCTGCTGCAATTCTTCCAGACTTTCAGGGAATGTGGCGTATCTCTTTTCCGAAAGTTGAATGTGAAGTAGTGTTGAACGCAATCGTTTCTTCTTCGTTTCCAATCGAAATTGAGAACAACTCAATCCGCAAGCTCGGCCTTCTCTACTCAATTCCCGATTTCATTGTAGAAGAGTGGGTCGGGAGATTTGGCGAAGCAGAAACCGTGCAGATATGCGAATCAATGAACCGGTCTGCTCCGATCACAACTCGTGTCAACACGCTGAAAGCAACTGTTGAGGCATGTCAGGAGAGATTGGCGGGGGAAGGCATTGCGTCGAAACGAACCCCGCTGTCACCGTTCGGGTTGATTCTTGAGAAGCGCATCAACTCACAAGCGCTTCAGTCATTCAAGGACGGGTGGTTCGAGATGCAGGATGAAGGAAGCCAGATGCTTTCAATGCTTCTGGAACCGAAGCAGGGAAGTCTCGTTGTCGATGCGTGTGCAGGAGGAGGAGGCAAGACGCTGCACATTGCGGCGTTGATGAGTAATGAAGGGGAGATCCATTCCATTGACGTTGATGAAAAGAGACTGTTCAATATTCAAGTCCGCCTGCAACGGGCGGGAATCACGATTGCCAGGCTTCATCATCAGAGGAAAGTCGGCAACGATATAGCTGTCTTGAAGAACAGTGCGGACGGCGTTTTAGTTGATGCCCCCTGTTCGGGGGTAGGCACGTTTCGGCGCAATCCGGCAGCAAAGCTGGGTATTAACGAAGATTATGTTCGTCAGATGGCAGCTACGCAGCAATCGATTCTCGACACGTATTCAGAACTGGTGAAACCCGGCGGACGGCTGGTCTACACTACATGCACGCTTCTGCGAATCGAGAATGAAGATGTGGTAGAGAAGTTTCTTTCATCTCATCCTGAGTTCGATCTTGTGTCGGCTCCGGGCATTCTGAAGTCGCAGAATGTTCCGGTTGAGACATCGGCCCCCTTTCTCACACTCTTTCCTCAGAACGCGGGAACGGATGGCTTCTTCGCTGCTGTAATGTGTCGGAAGACCTGATCGCCAACTTCCGTTGCTTCTCGCTCCATATTTTTCTAATTTCATCAAGAATCAGATCATTTCAAGAGGAGACTGAGGCATGAAACCCGGCATTTCCATCCTGCTGTTTTCAATCATATTTCTTGCGGGTTGCGGCAAACCTGCTCCGGAAGAGTATGTCGGCAAGGCGACGCTAGCAATCAACGAAAAGAATTTTGCGCTCGCCCTTGAGGAATTCGAGAAGCTCATCAACGCTCATCCGGATTCCCCGCAAGCGGAAGAGGCAATGTTCACGATAGCGAAGATCCAGAGTGACGAGTTAAAGGATTTTCCGAAAGCTATTGCCGCATACAAGCGGTACATGGAAAAATACCCGAACGGCCCCCAAGCGCCGCTCGCTTTGTTTATGACCGGTTATATCTTTCACAATGAACTTCATGATCTCGATAATGCGAGATCAACATTCGAGACGTACTTGTCAAAATATCCCGACCACGAAATGGTACCGTCCGCCCGATTCGAGTTGGAGAATCTCGGGAGGCCGCCCGAGGAAATTCTGCCCAACCTTCAGGAAAAGGTGCCTGTAACTGCCGCGCAGACTGCATCAAAGCCATCGGCAAAGAAGAACTAAGTGCCCGACGATTACCGCCAATACTTGCAGCCGCAGGTCGTTTCCAAGCTTGCCAACATGGAGCTTCGGGCGCGACTGGTGGTCGAAGGGTTCATCACCGGCTTGCATAAAAGTCCGTATCACGGATTCAGCGTCGAGTTTGCCGAGCATCGGCAGTACATGCCCGGTGATGAAATCAAGCATATTGACTGGAAGATTTACGGCAAGACTGACCGGTACTACATCAAGCAGTACGAAGAGGAGACAAATCTCAAATCGTACATCGTGCTGGATGCAAGCCGTTCAATGGATTATGCCTCTCCCGGAAACATCAGGAAGCTGGAATACGCAGCCTACCTCGCCGCATCACTTTCTTACATGATGATCAAGCAACAGGATGCGGTAGGTCTCGCGGTGTTTGACGAACAGGTATCTTCCTATCTTCCTCCTCATGCCACAAAGGGCTACCTCAGGCAGATTCTCATCGAGTTGCAGAAGCTGAAAGCCGGTAACAAAACCGGAGCGGGCAAATCGCTGCACAATGTTGCTGATCGCATCAGGCGTCGCGGGCTTGTTATCATCATCAGTGATTTGTTCGACAATCCCGATGAAGTGATAGCTGCTTTGAAACATTTCCGGCACAAGAAGAACGAAGTTATAGTCATGCACGTGCTCGACCCGCTGGAGCGGAGTTTCGCTTTCGGCAGCGATGCCATGTTCAAGGACATGGAAACCTCCGAGCAACTAATGACACAACCTTGGCAAATTCAAAAAGCTTACCAGCGCGAAATGCATACCTTTCTCGAACGGTACAAGAAAGAATGCCGGGAGAATTACGTTGATTACGTGCTGATGGACACCGCGACGCCGTTTGATGTGGCGTTGACGCAGTACCTTCACAAGCGGGAACAATTGGGGTAAAAAAGGAGTGCTCGCAACAACGCGAACACTTCCCGTGACTCTCACTGCCCTCCGACTTCTTACTGCCGTGTCATTCTCGTTACGACAAGATTTCCGTCTGAAATGGTTTTCGTAGCGCCGCCTCCCGGTTGTTGCCCGACAAAGTTGAATGTCCCCTCGAACCGTCCGGCCGTTGTGTCACAAGTTGTAAGAGTAAGTGTGCCGGATTGTGAATGGTACAAGAGGCCGCCGGTTTCGTACGTGAGCCATGCTTGGTTGAAATTCTGGGCGGCAGTTTGGGCACCCGTCCGTGGAAGAATATGAAACTCCAGCACTTCCACACCGCCGGCGTACGCAAACACATCGATTTCCCTGTTGTTTGGAGGGATGCCGAGCGTGTACAGCACGGCATGGGCGGAATCCACGGTGACGGCAGTACCGTCCACTTTGAATGTGAATGATCCGGTTGTCGGCGGCGGCGTGTTGCCGGTGGGATTGTTTTCGTCTTTCTTGCATGCACTTATGAGAATCGATGCGCACAGCACGGCAACGACGAAGGCTGTTCGAGTTGTCATACACTTCCTTTTTGGAGGTTGTTGGTTAATAGTTGATTAGTGTGAATCAACACCAAGATGAAATTTCGTGCTTCAGTCTCAATACCTCCTTTGGGTGATTCTTCAAGCATTCGTTGCATGCGGCAAGAATTGAATTCCTCCCCCAATTCCTTTATCATAATGGACAAACAGTCGCTCATTTTTGTTCATTATGCCCAAACGTACTGCCGCGCAACCGACTCTCGATTTCACACCGAACGGACAAGAGAATATTGTCATCCGTGGCGCCCGCGTTCATAATCTCAAGAACATCGATGTAGATATTCCCCGCGACAAACTTGTTGTTATTACCGGCCTCTCCGGTTCCGGCAAATCGAGTCTCGCTTTCGATACGATTTATGCCGAGGGTCAGCGCCGATACGTCGAGAGTCTTTCCGCGTATGCCCGCCAGTTTCTCGATGTGATGGAACGTCCCGACGTTGATTACATTGAAGGACTCAGTCCGGCAATTTCCATTGAACAAAAAACCGTCAGCAATAATCCACGCTCAACTGTCGGAACGGTAACGGAAATTTATGACTATCTTCGTCTTCTCTTTGCACGCTGCGGTACGCAATACTGCTACAACTGCGGACGCAGGGTTACGAAGCAGACTACCGATCAGATCATCGACAGCATCATGAAACTGCCGGAAGGCACGAAGGTCCAGATCCTTGCGCCGGTTGTAAAAGGAAGAAAAGGCCACTATCGTGAGTTGTTTGAAGAGATTCTGAAGGATGGCTTTCTGCGCGTCCGGATCGACGGTGTCGTGAAGGAAATATCGAAGGGCCTGCAAGCCGACCGGTACAAAGTCCACAACATTGAGATTGTTGTTGATAGAATTGTTGTAAAGAAAGAAGCCCGCTCGCGCATCGCCGACTCGGTGGAAGTGGCTCTTCGCTTCGGTGCGGGTGTCGCAATTGCCAACGTTGACCGGAATGGCGCGGCCGAGCAGCCGAAAGTCCTCACGAAAAGCCTCTCGAAAAAGAAATCCGCGCAGCCAAAACAAGCCGGCGAGGATATTCTCTTCAGCAGACATCTCTCATGTGGATTCTGCAACATCAGTTATGAAGACCCTGCTCCGAACTCGTTTTCGTTCAACTCGCCCTACGGCTCATGCCCGACGTGTGACGGGTTGGGAGAGATCAAGGAACTCGACCTTGATCTCATCATTCCCGACGCGTCGCTTACAATCAATCAGGAAGGGCTGGCTCCGCTCGGCAAACCGAGGCAGACATGGGCATGGAGTCAGGTGCGTGCAGTTGCCAAACGCTACAAGTTCGATTTCGATACCCCGATAGGCAAAATTCCGAAAAAAGCGAAAGACATATTGCTGTACGGCGCGGGTGACGAAAAATTTGAGATCGAATACCGCTATCAGAGCGGCCGAACGGTAATGTACAAGCATCGCTTCGGCGGATTGTTGGATGTGCTGAAGCATTACTATGACGAAGCCAGCTCGAACAACATCCGCGAGTGGGTGGAAGCCTACATGAACACAAAACCCTGCCCGGATTGCAAAGGCGGGCGCCTCAAGAAGGAAAGTTTAGCGATCAAGCTGGAAGACGCGGCAACGAAGAAGCAGTTCAATATTCAGGATGTCGTTTCGTTGTCGGTTGAAGAGGGGGCGGAGTTCTTCAAGAACCTGAAGCTCACCGACAGGCAAATGTTAATAGCCACACAAATTCTGAAAGAAATCCGGCAACGATTGGAATTTCTTCACAACGTAGGACTCGACTACCTGACGCTCGACCGCTCTGCCCGGTCTCTTTCCGGCGGTGAAGGGCAGCGCATCCGGCTTGCAACACAAATCGGTTCGCAGCTTGTCGGCGTGCTGTATATTCTCGACGAGCCGAGCATTGGCTTGCACCAGCGGGATAACATCAAGCTCATTGATTCTCTCAAATCGTTGAGAGATTTGGGTAACACCGTCGTCGTCGTCGAACACGACAAGGAAATGATTGAGAGCGCCGACTATGTGCTTGACCTCGGTCCGGGTGCCGGCGAGCACGGGGGTTATGTGGTGACTTCAGGGCATCCGTCAAAACTTGAGTTGAGGAATGACACTATCCACACGAATGGCGACAGTGTGTTTGATTCTGTTTCGTACACAGCCCAGTATCTCTTCGGAAAAAGAAAGATTGAAATTCCGAAGGAGCGGAGAAACGGCAACGGCAAGTTCGTCACGCTCGAGGGGGCACGCGGGAACAATCTCCGGAGTGTGACTCTGAAAGTGCCTCTTGGTACCCTCGTGTGTGTTACAGGCGTAAGCGGATCGGGCAAATCTTCCCTTATTGGTGAAACACTGTACCCGATTCTGTCGCGAAAATTCTATCAGGCGAAGCTCGTTCCTCTTCCCTACAAAAAGATCGACGGGCTCGAACATATTGACAAAGTTGTCGATATCGATCAATCACCAATCGGTAGAACACCCCGGTCAAATCCTGCCACGTACACGGGAGCGTTCGGGCTGATACGCGATCTGTTCACGCAACTTCCTGAAGCGAAGATACGCGGGTATAAGCCGGGACGCTTCAGCTTCAATGTTGCCGGCGGCAGATGCGAAAACTGCGAAGGCGACGGGGTGAAGAAGATAGAAATGAACTTCCTGCCTGATGTGTACGTTTTGTGCGACGTCTGCAAGGGAAAGCGTTACAACCGTGAGACGCTGCAGGTTTTGTACAAAGGCAAGTCCATTGCTGACATTCTCGAAATGACGGTTTCGGAAGCGGTGGGATTTTTCAGCGAGATTCCGGGTCTTCAGCGAAAACTCTCAACACTGAACGATGTCGGCCTCGGCTACATCCGGCTTGGACAGCAGGCAACGACGTTGAGCGGGGGAGAGGCGCAGCGCGTGAAACTCTCAACCGAGTTATCGAAAATCGGAACCGGAAACACGCTGTACATTCTCGACGAGCCGACAACGGGTCTGCATTTTGAGGACATCCGCATGTTGCTGAATGTCCTGAATCGGCTTGTTGAAAAAGGCAACACCGTGGTTGTGATTGAACATAACCTCGATGTCATCAAGACTGCCGACTGGGTGATTGATCTCGGTCCGGGCGGGGGCAAGTCGGGTGGGAATATTGTCGCTGAAGGAACGCCTGAAGCTGTGGCAAAGGCAAGCAGTTCGGTGACAGGGGAATTTCTGCGAGCAGAGCTGGATTGAGTTGTTGGTAGTGTTTCATTCGCTTGCTCTTTCTTCCGAATCTGAATAGATTGTTCGCCAATAAAACTGTTCTTTGCTTTTCGATAAAGGGGAATTCATGAAAGCTCTGTGGATGTGTGCAGTTGGATTTTTCCTATTTCATTCTCTTGCTGTTGCTCAACCTGCCTCGGTAACACTTCTCGGCACCATTAAACCCAATCGCGGAACAACTGGCGGCGTTTCATTCGCCGGGTGTTGGGGCTACACCGCTCCCGACGGACGTGAGTACGCCATTCTCGGAACAGCCACGGGAACCTCAATCATCGATATCACCAATGCCTCATCTCCGGTTGAGGTTGGACACATTACCGGCGCAACATCGCTGTGGAAAGAGGTGAAGTCATACAGTCACTACGCCTATGCCGTAGCTGATGTGAATGGAAGTCAGGGCCTGCAGATTATCAATCTTGCCGATCTCCCGAACAGCATCTCGCTTGACACAACAATACTAAGCCTTGGCGGCTTCAGTATTCTCCAATCTCACACAATCTCCATACACGACGGATACCTGTATCTGAACGGCACCGCCAGCGGCATGATCATCGCAAGCTTGGCAAATCCCCGTCGTCCCCAGTATCTCGGCAGATGGACAACGCGCTACGTTCACGATTCGTACATTCGTAACGACACAATTTTTGCGGCAGCCATCAACAACGGCCGGCTCGATATTATCGATGGCCGGAACAAAGCAACTCCTTCTTTGATTGCAAGCATTGCCTACACAGGCGGCGGCACTCATAACGTGTGGACAACAAAAGACCGCAGATACGCGATAACGACTGACGAGGTCGGCTCGACGGCGAAGAACCTGAAAGTATGGGATATGCAGAATCTGCCGACGGTATCAACAACTCCTGTTGCGACCTTCACGCCCAACCCCGCGGATATTGTGCACAATGTGTTTATCCGGGGAGACTACGCTTATGTGGCATGGTACACTGCGGGCTTGCGCGTGGTTGACATTGCCAACCCGACGAGTCCTGCCGATGCCGGAGGCTATGATACATCTACCCAGCCACCCGGTTCTTACAATGGTATGTGGGCGTGTTATCCCTATTTTCCGTCAGGAAAGATTATCGGTTCCGACATGCAGAACGGTTTGTATATTTTCAGTTTTTCCAACCTTGCGCCGAGGCAGAACACGACATTGCTCGAACCGGCAGACAACTCAACTCTGGTCGGCGTTGCCGATGTCCATTTCAAGTGGACAAGAGCCGCCGACCTCAACAAGGACCCGCATTACTATCTTGTAAGAATAACCGGAACGAGTCTCGATACAACGCTCCGGGCAAGCGACACGACATTGATTTACGGAGTAGAGGGTGGAATCGTGAGCGGGCATTCGTACACCTGGAATGTCACAACGAAAGACGAATTCAACACCACCCTCAGCGAACAGACCTTTCAGTTCTCTTACAGCAGCACGCCGGTTCCCATCGTTCTGGCATCATTTACGGCCACAGCAACAGGGAATGGAGTCGTTCGGCTGAATTGGAGAACGCTTTCCGAGTTCCAAAACTACGGCTTTGAAGTGCAGAGAAGCCAAGGAATTCCCACTCACTTCTTAACACTCCCTAATAGTTTTGTCCCCGGGCAGGGGACAACCAACATCCCGCACGATTACGTATTCTTCGATAGTACGGCAACTCCGGGACTCTGGTACTACAGGCTGAAACAAATCAACCTTGACAGCACATTCACTTTTGTGGACCCTGTTGCGGTCAATGTTCTGACATCCGTCGGAAGAAATACAGCAGCGCCTTCATACTCGTTGAATCAGAATTATCCGAATCCGTTCAATCCTTCCACGAAGATCGAGTTTACACTCAAGAGCGGAGGGTTCACAACATTGAAAGTGTACAACCTCCTGGGACAAGAAGTTGCGACATTGGTAAACGGAACGTTGAACGCGGGACGCCATTCGCTCGGGCTTGATATCAACAACATGCAGTTGACATCGGGCATTTATTTTTATAAACTTGTGTCAGGAGGTTTCAGCGAAACGATGAAGATGATTGTTGCAAAGTAACGTCAGTCTTATTCAGCTCCACTGAGACGGAGTTCAGGGGAGTGCATGATGTTCGCCCGCGTAAACTTGTTTGCGCGGGCGATTGCATTTCCAATCAGTTCTTGTGGAACAGGTAGTAACGGGGGCTTTTCCGTTCGGTGAATTTGATCGCGGGGGCAGGAACGTGAAGCTTGTCGACGGTTTTTGTGAGAAGCAGAAGTTCCTGATTGTTTGGCTGGAAGAGTGATTCAAGACTGATGTCGAACCCGATGACAAACTCGCGTTTCGTCCATCCGTCATCGACCCCCATCCCGACTGCCAGCTGAAGCCAGTCAGGCCAATAGGGTTCAATAGAAGAAGGGAGGAGGTTGTTGATATCGCATGTCAGCCAGTACGTATGGTCGTCGTAATGTTCAACGAGGCGGATGGGAAATCTGTAACCGTCGTTTGGCACATAACTCCATTTGAAGTTGAAGTTTTTCAAGAAGGGAATTTTCGTTTGCATGTAACCGTAGGCGACGCCTGCAAGATTAAACGTCAGGTCCTGATAGTCGAATCCGTATTGCGGTGTAAGCCCGTCCCCGATTTCCACTGCAAGTGCAAAAAACGTAGCGCTTCCCAGTGCCCACCAATCTGCCGTTGAGCTTTCATATCCACCCCACAGCATGATGTTCCGGAACATGTGGAAGTAGAAGTACGATGTGTAGAGATGCCCGATCTTGTCAATGCCGCGCGCATAGCCGTTCAACCAATTCTCAGTTACAAAATGAAAGCCGCCGCCCGCGTTTCTCCACCAGCTATCGTAACACCAATACAATGAGAGGCCCAACAGTCCGCCGACTGCGCCCGTTGCAACGATCTTGCGGCCTGTGAAATCAGGATTGTACCGGAATCCGTCGGTGAGTTGGAGGGTGTCCTGAGCATGGCTGAGCGATGAACATGCCAGCAGGAGAACAAGGATGGCTTTCTTCATTTCCCCCTAAAAATCAATGTATGCCGATATGAGATTGTTGGTGGCTTTCGTCATGTAGAACTGCCCTCTCTCCTCAAATCCTGCCCGCAAAGTGTACGCAAGCCGGAGGCCGTAGTTCAATCGAGGGAAAAGTCTCACTCCAACTTGAAAACTGCGGATGCTTCCCCAGCCGACTTCTTCCTTTACTTTCACATCAAACGCGCCGTACAGCGTTATTTCGTCGTGCAAGGCGATGTTGCCAACGTGTGCCCCGATCTGAAAAAGCCAGGGCTTGTGTTGAATTGGCTGCGTGCCGAAGCTGTAATTGAATCCTCCGTACACATACCCGCCGATGACGGGAAGATCGTATGCTGCATTCAGCGTGATGTAATCGTTAACATGCTGAATGGAGTTCTTACCGTATAACTCAATGGCATCATCGGCAAAGTGACAGCTAATGTGGCCCAACGCGATCCGCAACGCAAGTTCCGACAAACGGATGTCAACGGGAAAATCCACCTTATAGTCAACCGTGTACACTTCAAGGTGCCCGGGTCTCTTGACCAATCTGTTGAAGATTGTCACTGCGACACTGCCCTGAAGGGTTATGTTCTTGGCATTTACCTGTACCAACGGAATTGAACCGCCCACGGCTCCGATCCAATCCCTGTTTTCTGTGACGCGTGAAAGCGAAAGCTGGTGTGCAAGGCCGTCGGCGGTGAACACCGGAAAGATTTTCTTGCCGGGAAAGACTTGCAGATGTGAAAGGGAGTCCCGATTCTCTTGTTCGGGCAGGGCTGTGCCCGTGAGCAGCAAAAGAAGAATGCCAACCGTGGTTTTGCTGCGTGAAGTTCTTTGTACCAATGTCGTGATCCGGTGAATGATAGTGGTGTGAACAAGAACGAGGCAGGCTCTCAATTACTGCACTCTGGCAAGCGGTCGGATTTTCTCGAGTTTCTTCGTCCCGATCCCTTTCACTTTGAGGAGTTCTTCGACCGAATTGAATCTCCCGTTTGCATTCCTGTACTCGATAATGCGCTCGGCATACGTTTCCCCGACTCCGGGCAGGCTCATGAGTTGTGTTTTGCCGGCAGTATTGATGTTAACAACAGCGGTGCGCGGCGTTTTGTGTGACAATGCTTCCGCAGGTTTTGCGGAATCAACTGAAGCCGTCGCTAACTGCGCGTGTTTTCGAGCGGCCTCGGCATACAGGCTGTCCTGTCTGGTATAGTCGAACTGCTGCGTGCTATCAGCCTCTGGATTCTCTTTCGGCTGCAACCATCGAATGCCGGTTCCGACAAGAAAAACCGTCGAAAGCGTGAGGATGGAAACCGCCTCTTTGCGAGTGAATCCGACTGTATCCTGAATCCTCTTGAGGACCCTCATTGTTCACCTCCGGAAGTTCGCAGCGTGCATGAAAACGGGCAGCCTTCCGCCCGGCACGCTTGTCAGCCAAGAGTGTAATGGAATGAACTATGTGAACGCCTTTTTTACCCGCTCGAAGAAACTCTTATCCGAGTGAGCGGATTTATCCCCCTCTTTTGGATTAATGTTTTCGAAATGTGACAGCTGCTTGAGTGCAGCCCGTTCTTCGCTGTTAAGTTTTGTCGGAACCCAGACATTAACACGGACAAGCTGGTCGCCTCGCCCGTAGCTATTCAGATGCGGAATGCCTTTGTCGCGCATGCGCAACACGCGGCCCGATTGCGTTCCGGGCTCGATTTTAAGTTTTGCCCTCCCTGTCAAGGTCGGGACTTCGACATCGGCGCCAAGCGCCGCTTCAGGGAAACTGACCAGGAGATCGAGCACAACATCATCATTGTTGCGTGTAAACACTTCATGCGGTTCAACTTCAATCATCACAATCACGTCGCCCGGCTGTCCGCCCCGCATTCCTGCATTTCCTTCTCCACGTAAAGAGATATAGTTGCCCTCACTTACTCCTGCCGGAATAGTGACTTTGACTGTGGCCTCACCCTGCACGCGGCCATCGCCGCGGCACGTCAAGCACGGGTCTTTGATGATTTTCCCTTCGCCGCCGCAGTTGTTGCAGGTTGAGATGTTGACGAATTGACCGAACACTGAACGTGAAACCTGCCGCAGTTCACCCGTTCCGCTGCATACCGGACAGGTTATTCGGGAGCTTGAAGATTTTGCTCCGCTGCCGTGACACGTTCCACATACAATGGACTTCTTGATTTTCAGCTTCTTCTCGACGCCCGTTGCAATCTCTTCAAGCGTGAGCTTGAGCCGGACCTTCAGATCGGAACCGGGTTGGCCAACGGGCTTCTGGCGTTGTCGCTGGTGTCCGCCGCCCCGCCCTCCGAACATCTCATCGAATACGGAACCGCCAAACCCCGATTGTCCGAAAATGTCGCCGAACGTGCTGAAAATATCATCAACATTGGTAAACGGCCGGAAATCCGTTCCCCGCATTCCATCGTGCCCGAACTGGTCGTAGCGTCGCCGCTTGTCGGGATCGCTGAGCGCCTCGTAGGCCTCGGCCGCTTCTTTGAACTTCTCTTCCGCTTGCTTGTTGTTCGGGTTTCTGTCCGGGTGGAATTGAAGGGCAAGCTTGCGATATGCCTTCTTTATCTCGTCCTGCGAAGCGTTTCGCTGGACGCCCAGAATTTCATAGAAATCTCGTTTTGCCATTACGCCTTCACTTCTTTATTGTTCGCAGCCGATTCTTCCACCTGTGAAGGTGCCGAGACTATCACTTTTGCGTGCCGCAGCACTTTATCGTTGAGCTTGTAGCCGCGTTCCACTTCTTCAATTACTGTGTGGGGCGGAACTCCCTCCTTGGGCATCTGCAGAAGGGCATCATGATATTCAACATCGAATGGCTTTCCGACCGAATCAAACGGTACAAGCCCCTGCATTTCGAGAATTTTTGAGAATTTGTTATGGATGAGTTCAACGCCCTTGTAGAACGCATCATAATCCTTGTTCTCAGCTCCCGCCTTCAGCGATCTGACAAAATCATTCAGAATAGGGAGAAGGGAAATGATGAGCCCTTCGTTCGCATTCTTGATGAGATTGATGGAATCGGCTTCTGTGCGCCGCTTGTAGTTCTCGAACTCAGCCGCCTTGCGGAGAAATTGATCTTTGAACGAATCGACCTGCACCTGCAATTCTTGAATTGTCTGCTTCAGTTGGTCGAGTTCCGAGGGGGGCGGAGTACCCTCCGTTGGAACCCCGTTGCCGGGTTCTGTTTCTTGTGATGTGTTTTCTTTGGTTTCGTCTTGTGTGAAATCTTCTGCCATTATGATTTGTATGTGTTTGAAAACATTTCTGAGATTGCCCGTGCTACATAATCAACGAGCGGAATTGTGCGGGCATAGTCCATTCGTTTTGGCCCGATGACGCCGATGGAGCCTGTGACGCCACCGAGGGAGTACGTGGAAGTGATAACGCTGTACTCTTTCAATTTCTCGTCTTCATTTTCCTGCCCGATCGTTACACGTGTTCCCTCGGGAACGGAGCTTTTCTCAAGTACATGAATAATAATCTCTTCGTTGCTTATCAGTTCAATCACGCCCCGGAAATTCTTGGGGTTTTCGAATTCGGGCTGCTCAACAATTGATTCAGTTCCTGCGATATGCAGCTTTTCGGTTTTGTTCGGAACAAAGAGTTTATCAACGGATTCAATAAACAGCCTGACAAGCCCGCTGTTTTCATCCTGAACGTCTCTTACGCGGTCGGCGAACGATTCCCTTATCTGGTCAAGTGACAGTCCCGAGAGCCGCTCGTTGAGGAACCGTGCCAGATCATCCAGCTTCTCCCGCGGGATCTCGCTGGCGACTTCCATCATCATGGTCCGAACCAGCCCCATCTGCAGCGAAATAATCACCATCAGCCGGGTTGTGCTGAGTTGAACAAGTTCCATCCTCTCGAAAACCCCACGCCGCAAGTAGGGCGAAGTCACCACGCACAGTTGCTGCGAGATTTTGCTCAGGAGTTTTGAAGATTGTCTGAAAACTTCTTCCTCCTCTTCGGCAGAATTCAGGTTTTCCCTGATGGCTCTCATGTTTGATTCGGAAACGGCTTCCTGTTTCATCAGTGAATCGAGGTAGAAGCGGTAGCCCAAATCGGTTGGCACCCTGCCTGCCGATGTGTGCGGATGATTGATGTACCCCAAATACTCGAGGTCGGACATGACATTCCGGATGGATGCGGCGCTCAGGCCCAACTCGTCTTCATGCCTTTTCGATATGTAGCGAGAGCCGATTGGTACTGCCGTTTCAATGAAATCGTGCACAACGTAGCGAAGAACAGTCCGCTCGCGCTCGCTTAACACACTCGCCATCTTCTTTATCAACTCACAAAAACATGCCAAAATTCAGTAAAAAATAACCAATCTGGCGTCGTTTGTCAAGGTGACGAAAATCGCCAGATTTCCGGCTGTAATAGCCCAGTAAGAATGTCAGGGTTTGCGTCCAATAGAAATGTCAGGTTAGTTTGGGGTTTTGCACAAAGAAAGGACCCCCGACATTGACAGACACCATAACCCTGACATTCCTACTGAGCGTAAAACCATGACATTTCTATTGGGCTTCTACATCGCCAGATTTCCGGCTGCAACTTGCTTGAATTGAAATCGGCTGAATTTTTCGGCTTTTCTTTTTACCTTGAATCAGGAGATTTGGGCAGAGTTTAGCAGGAATTTTCCTACAGTACAGCCCTCGATCTTCCGGAAAGTACGCCCTCTGACAACCTACGGACTTGTTCATCAATGAAACGGTCGTAGGCCTGCCTCATACCAGACCCGCTTCCGTTTTAGGAGAACGAATGAGATTGTTTCCACGGAAGCTCTGGCTGCAACTGATACTTCCGCTGATGATCCTTGTCATGCTTACGGGTATCATAGCAGCCTTTGTCCACATGAAAACCCAGGAAGCGCAACTGCTCGATGCCATGATTACCGGCGCCGATCAACTGTCGGGGAGCATTGTGAGCGCCACATGGCATGCTATGCTTGCAGACCAGCGGGAGTCGGCGTATGAAATCATGGAGACTATTGCCACAAAGCAGGGAATCAATCGTATTCGCATTTTCAACAAAGAAGGTCGGGTGATGTTTTCGACTGCTGCGAACGATACCGGCCAGGTGAATATTATTAAAAAATACTCAGGTTTTTCATCGCAATCAAACACTCATCAACATCAGTGTGTGGGGAAGCCTCTTGTCACCTGTCACCTGGCAGGGACTCCACTTTTTGAGTTGAACTATCGAACCGAACAGATTATCTTGCAGCAGTAAACTCTTCCCTGCTTTCCTGACATACCAATCGCCATGGTGCTTATTTCTATGAAAAGATATAAATGCCTCATTGCACTTGAGAGACTCTTGGTCTTTTTCACAATCCTGTTGGTGTCGTCCGCGGCTCTGGGCCAGCAGTCAATCCGGTTTGCGGCAGTTGGAGACTTTCCGTCGGATTCCAATGCGCAAGCCGTTGCTAACATGATTTCAAGCTGGAATCCGGATTTCATTATCACGGTTGGCGATAACAACTATGTGGATTACGACACGAGCATTGTTACTTGGGACAACGAGGTGGGACAGTTTTACGGTCAGTTCGTTTGTTATCCGCAGGGAAGTCCCAGTGTGTATGCACCGGGCTCACCGGTAAACAGATTTTTTCCCACGTTGGGAAATCACGATTGGCGAGCAGGTGTTGAAGGTTGGTACAATTACTTCGAACTGCCCGGAAATGAGCGATACTACAGTTTTGTGAAGGGACCTGTGCACTTTTTTGCAGTTGACAGCGACAGCGCCGAACCGGACGGGATTACAAGTACCTCATCGCAAGCTCTCTGGCTCCAACAAGAGCTTGCAACATCCGCTGCAAAATGGAAAGCAGTGTACTTCCACCATCCTCCCTACACATCATCGGTTCGGCCTCCCGATGTTCGGCTGCGCTGGCCGTTCAAAGAGTGGGGCGCGCACGTGGTACTCGCAGGGCATGAGCATCATTACGAGCGAATCGTCTATCCGGACTTTCCGTATTTCGTGAATGGAAGCGGCGGGCGGCAACTGAAGGATTTCATCGGCAACCCGATTGTCGGGAGCATGGTCAGGTACAATGCCAATCACGGTGCAATGCTGATCACCGCCGACCAGGACAGCATGGTGTTTGAGTTCTACTCCATCGAGGGCGGAAGCACACTCATTGATCGTTATCGAATCCGAGCAAATGAGATTACTCCGGTTCCTGTCGGATCTGTGTGGAAGTATCTTGATGATAACTCCGATCAGGGTACGGCGTGGCGAATGCCTGAATTCAATGACGCATCATGGGCATCCGGTCCGGCACGGCTCGGCTTCGGTGACGACGGAGAGATTACCGTAATCAACGGAGGCCCGCCGGGCGACCGTTACATCACCACATACTTTCGCCATGCCTTCGATATTTCCGATCCATCCGTAGTTCTCGATATGGTGGTTGATGTGTTGAGAGATGATGGCGCTGTCGTGTATCTGAACGGCACAGAAGTATTCCGCACGAACATGCCTGCCGGAACGATATTGCACTCGACTCTTGCCCTCGGCATCGTGAGTGGTGATGACGAAAACGTATTCTACTCAACACCAGTCAGCCCGTCACTGTTGGTTACAGGAAGAAATGTGCTGGCGGTGGAAATACATCAGGAAAATGTGACCGGCAACGACCTCGGCTTCGATCTCCGGCTTGTGGCTTTGCTGAATCACAATCCTGTCCCAGTCCAGCTCGGGAGTTTCTTGGCCGGCGTTATTGAGCCGGGAATGGTTCACTTGGAATGGACAACGCTCTCGGAAACGAACAACTACGGTTTTGAAATTCAGAAGTCACCCGAATCTCCAACTGGCTATTCTACGATTCCTAACAGCTTCACACCCGGTCACGGGACGACGCTCGAACCGCGATTCTACCAATTCACCGATCACTCTACTCAGGAGGGTACGTGGTACTATCGCTTGAAGCAAATTGATCTTGATGGCAGAACACAGTACTTCGAAGGCGTCAGGATTGATCTCGTTACGACGGTGCAGGAGAGCCGCCCGTCGTCATTCTCGCTGGATCAGAATTATCCGAATCCATTCAATCCGGAGACAAGAATTGCGTTTGAGATTCCGGGACGAGAGCATGTAACACTCCGCGTGTTCAATACGCTGGGTCAGGAAGTTCGGACATTGCTTGAAGAAGATCTCCCGCCGGGCAGTCATGACGTTTTGTGGGATGGTCGGGACCAAAACGGACTGGCAGTCCCGAGCGGCGTGTACTTCTACAGGCTCAACACGGGAAATCACTTTGCAGTGAAGAAGATGAGTATCGTTCGATAGGTTCAAATGACCACTGGTGACAAAAGTAGACAGGTTTTTTGAGGCATATTCCACAGGAATGGAGGTCGAAAGCGGAGTCCCAAGTGGTTGGGACTCCGCCATTCCCGTGGGTCCGGCTA
>CAADGV010000024.1 GCA_900696645.1 uncultured Chlorobiota bacterium
TCGATTCGACACGTTTCAGCCCGTAGCCCTCTTTGCTCGGGTTGGATAGCGCCATAGAAATATCCTCCTTTCGTGAAGGAAATAGCTAATTCTAAATATTCCTATGGTCATTTGATACGAACTTACGCTGAGGTTTTGGTTTCGTCGAACTCATCCCCCCTCACTCCCCTTTCTCTTGGGAAGAGAAGGGGGATGGGGGGGGTGCCTGCTCGCGGGTAGTTCAGTATAGCCAAACCCGTGCGATGGTTCTGTTGCGTTAAAAGGTAATCATAGCTAAGCATCATGTTTCTTTCTGCTGGTTGCTGCTGTGCCTGCCAGAACAATTTCTGGTTTCCCTTACCTTGCTCCTCCATCTGCTATTTCTATTTTGTCTCATGATGCCATCCGGGACGGAACGTGCAAAGCTGCCATTCTTTGTCCCGGAATTAAGGTGCGTCTTGACTTTTTCCAGTTTTTTCAGCATCTCCTTCAAGGCATACGGTTTGTTGTTCCTTCTTCGCAAAGGCCACTGAGGTGATGACATGAAGACTCTCACATCCTTCTTTCTCCTCGCCGTCTCCTTGCTCCTTCCGGGCAAGCTGTTCTCCCAATCCGGCAGTGGCACAGAAATCTGGTTTCAGCACGATGACTACGTTGATATAGATGGCGACACTATACCGGAGTTCGTTCCCGATATGCTCACCCGATGGGAACACCCAGATCAATGGACGCGGGCTTTGAGTAACACGGAGTCATACTCAATTCACGAAAATCTATTCAAAAGGGATGGTGCGCGCCAGGGCATGGGAGCGAAGTTCTTAAGACTGCTGCGCGACTATTTCGGTAATCTTGATACTCTGAGCCTTTACCGAGATTACCTGCGCCTCATTCTGCCTGTGCTGCATGCCCATGGAATCAAGTTACATTTGCACACGGTTGGGTCGAAAGGCGATTTTGTGCCCTGGGAGATGTACGGCACCTCCAACGGCACCGACACGATCAGATACCCGAGAGACACCAGTGGTCTTCGCCTGGTACTCAATACGTTGCAGCTCATCAATAGCGTGTGCGATTCGTTGTTCACCGATGGGTATCGGGTGACGCAGGTAAAACTCCAGAGTGTCCTTTCCGGTATCTGGCAGCGCGGCCTGCAGAACAATGTGTACTGCGCTCTGGAGTACATGAAAGCCGTGCAGGAACGTTATCCGACGATGGAGTTCTATCTGGGCGATGCGCTGCTGCAACGACGTGATTTCAACAGAACGAAGAACTGGAGAGACGCCTATACGGCCCTGCGCACGACCATGCTCAACGATCCGCGAGGATATACCCACCTCAACCTCCGGGGACTCCGGATCGAGTTCGACAAACGATGGGCGGATTCTCTTCAATTCGAAAACGCGCAGGGATGGCGCGAACTTGCTGATTCAGGTGCGTTTAACCTTGTCAAGAGTTTTGGTTGGAAGGCCGGTCTGGAGCACAACAATCCCTTTGCTGATGACGAGTGGGAATATGAAGCAATCGTGCTCAGAACAGCGCAGAAGTCACGGGAGCTGAACCTGAACTGGGATTTCGCGGTATTGCACAGCGATGAAGCCGGTGGAGAAGGTCACGGATATCCCTACGCGGTCATTCCAGAGAATCGAGCACCGAACGAACCACCCACGTTCTCATCGGTGTTGAACAAATTGTATGATTTTTACCATCTCACCACTAACGTCAAAGGCGACTTCAGCACACCTGAAAAGTTCGAGCTTTACCAGAACTACCCCAACCCGTTCAATCCGAGCACGAGAATCGGGTTCAAAGTTCAGGGTTCAGGGTTTGTGTCGCTCAAGGTGTACGATCTGTTAGGACGCGAAGTCGCAACGCTGGTGAATGAGAACCTGCAAGCCGGAAGTTATGAGGTGACGTTTGATGCGAGCGGCTTGGCGAGCGGAACGTACTTTTACCGGCTCCAGGCGGGTGAGTTCACAAAAACAAAGCGGCTCATGGTATTGCGATAACAAAGGGAAACACAACTACCATCACATTGGAGGATTTATGAGAATCACTACTCTCTTGGTGGCTCTGTTCTTGGCCGCCAACGCAACGGCGCTCGCCCAATCGGGTTGGTTTGTGCAATCAAGCAATGTGCCTTCGCCCAATGATCTCTTTTCCGTCTTCTTCACCGACTCAAATATCGGAACCGCGGTTGGTGGATGGGATTTTTCTTCCATCATCCGTCGCACGACAGATGGTGGAAGGAACTGGTCTAGTCAGGAAGTTAACACATATTGGCTCTTGAGTGTATTCTTCACTGACAACAACACGGGGACAGTTGTCGGGTGTTGTGGTTTGATCTTTAGGACTACCAATGGCGGCGCAAGTTGGTCGCAACAGCACGGCGGGACCAATGTAACGTAACGGACATTTTCTTCACCGATGCCCAAACAGGAATAGCAGTGGGTGGAGGGAGAATCTTGTGCACGACGAACGGCGAAGCAGATTGGTCAACAAAATTCACCAATACATCAAGCTCTCTCTACGCTGTCTCGTTTGCTGATAGCAAAAGTGGAATGGTTGTCAGATCGGCCGGCATCATATTGCGTACCACTGACGGCAGCGTCAGTTGGGAATCGCAATCGAGCGGAACCACGGTACGTCTCAGAGACATATCCGTCGCTAACGCCAATACAGCAACCGCTGTGGGAGATTCCGGCACAATTCTGCGCACCACTGACGCAGGCACAAGTTGGTGCTGCAATCCAGCGGTACCACAAACAATCTTTTCAGCGTCTGCTTCACCGATGTCAATAGGGGTCAGCAGTTGGATCAGCCGGTACCATTCTTCGCACAACGAATGGCGGCGTGAGTTGGGAAATGCAGTCCAGTGGAACAACAAATGATCTGTACGGCGTCTCGTTTACTGATGCCTTTACCGGCACTGCTGTCGGAGCCAATGGGACAATTCTCCGCACAACGACGGGAGGTGTGGTAGGGGTCGGTGAGGATGACCGAGGTGTAATCCCCGGGGAGTTTTCATTAAGTCAGAATTACCCGAACCCGTTCAATCCCATGACTACAATTACGTT
The DNA here is from genome assembly GCA_900696645.1 of uncultured Chlorobiota bacterium. Taxonomy (GTDB): domain Bacteria; phylum Bacteroidota; class Ignavibacteria; order UBA10030; family UBA6906; genus CAADGV01. The sequence goes on from CAADGV010000024.1 coordinate 3,054, forward strand.
CTCTGTAGGGACGGATAGTTATACGTCCCTACGAGTCTACGATCATCGCGGCCGTGAAGTCGCAACGCTCGTCAATGAGGTAAAACAGCCCGGCCAACACTCGGTGACGTGGGATGCGCGAGGGATGGCAACTGGCGTCTATTTGTGCAGCCTGCAAAGCGGCAATCTGGTGCAGACGAGGAAACTTCTTCTCCTCCGTTAGCTTGTCATTCTTTGCTTCGATAAGGAAAGTCCCAAGTGCAGCACGGCTTGGGACTTTTGCTTGCACTTCCCCAGCATTCTTCCGAAATTGGCGACGTGTCCCCCCAAAGTCAACATCAATGACGTTTCGATTATTCATCGTAGTTACTTTTTTCCCGCTTGTTTTTGCTCAGGCACAGGAGCATTCATTGCGTTTCGAGCACTTCGGCACCTCTCACGGACTGTCGCAGAACAGCGCGCTGTGCATGCTTCAGGACAAACAAGGATTTCTCTGGATCGGAACGCAGCATGGCCTGAACAGATTCGATGGACATTCCTTCGTTACCTATCACCACGATCCGCTTGATTCGACATCGATTTCGGATAACTACGTAGTCGGGCTCGCTGAGGACACGCAACAACGTTTGTGGGTCAGTTTGCTTACCGGCGCTGTTGATGTTTTCGATAAACGATCGGGAAGATTCGAGCACATGCGGATTGATGCACAGCGACTTACAACACCGGGAATTCCGCCTTCCGCGAATCTGTTCCACAGCAAATCCGGCGGGATGTGGATGGGCTTTCAAACAGGCAAGCTCCTTTACCTGCCTCCCGAACTGATGCACTTGCCGCCCCCAACACTCCTTGACTCTGCATCAACGCGAGTAATTCAGGTGCCGGATGCCGTACAGAGTCTCTTTGAGGATTCCAGGGGAAACATCTGGACCGGCGGACGCACAAGCATCAATCTGCTCACGCGAGATCAGGACGATACGCAAACTCTGCCGACACTGCTCAGGTCATGGCGAACCGGGGCAACTGTATATACTCTGCATGAGGTCTCAACTCAGCCGGGCCTCCTGTGGGTGGGCACAGAAGATGGGCTGCGCCTCTTCAATGTGACTGCAGAGGCTTTTACCGCCTGGGAGTCACGTATAGTACCGAACCAATTTCTCCGCCGGGAACCAATATGGAGTATGGTCGAGGTATCGCCGGGCATCCTTTGGATCGGAACAACAAAACAAGGGCTGTTTGAATTGGATGTGAACCGCCGCCGCATCACGCATCATCCTTACAACCCTGCAAATCCGTCGGGCGTCGGAGGAAACTGGATTACTTCGATACTTGCGGATCGGTCGGGTGTTGCATGGCTTGGTTTGCTTACGGGAGGATTAAGCAAGACTCTTCGCGATTCGTACCCTTTTCATTTCATAGGATATGATCCCAATAATGCCGACGGCCTTCGCGATCCCGATGTCACCGCAATTCTTGAAGATCGCAGCCGGATGCTTTGGGTGGGAACAAGAAAGGGAGGACTTCATCGTTCACGTGAAGCAGCGGGAACGCAGCCGTTTCGGTTCCGGCAATATCCCACAAACCCCCGCGATGTTCGCAGACTCCCCGATCCGTATGTGAAAGCAATACACGAGGATCGGCGGGGTTCACTCTGGGTCGGACTTTGGGCAATGCCGGGAGGTTTGTTTCGTGCGGATGCACAGCGCGAATTCTTTACACGATTCTCGTACGATTCGCTGAACTCGAACAGCCTTGCCTCGAATCTTGTGAGAGTAATTCGTGATGACAGGGATGGTTATCTCTGGGTTGGCATGACGGGCGGGCTTTCAAGAATTCATCTCGATTCTCTGAATTCCAACACGTTCTACAACTATCCTTCTAAGGAACAATATGCCAACAGCCTGACACAGGATGACGTTTTCTCGCTTTTGATAAGTGAGAAAGAGAAGGAAAAAGAAGTCTGGCTTGGAACATACACAGGCGGCGTGAACCGGCTTGACTCAAAAACAGGAACGTTTACGCATTACACATACGACCCTTCCGCGACACACTACATCTGCAGCAATCGGATAACAACCGTGTACGAAGATCGTCGAGGGAACATCTGGGCCGGGACTTTGAGCGGACTCGCATTGTTGGATAGACAGAGTGACGGCTCGGCAAGGTTTGAATGTTTTGGTGAAGAAGATGGGTTACTCCACAACCACGCACTGGCCATCCTCGAAGATGATCTCGGCAGAATATGGCTCAGTACGCTGGGCGGGCTTTCCCGCTTCGATCCGTCAACGCGGACATTTACGAACTTCCACAGCGGGGCACACCTTCCGATCGCGGAATTCAATGTTAACTCGGCCTCGCACGGGGGAAACGGCAGGATGTATTTCGGCGGCGTGAACGGGTTCATCCACTTTCACCCTGACAGCATTCGAGTCAACACAATACCACCGTCAGTTGCGATAACATCGGTCAAGGTTTTTGAGAAGGAACTGTCGCTCGACACCTCAATTGTCGCCAAGAAGGAACTGCGCCTCCCGTACGACGAGGACTTCCTCTCGTTTGAGTTCGTCGCACTAGACTTCAGGGAGCAGAGTCGCAACAAATACGCCTACAAGATGGAGGGCATCAACGAGGATTGGATCCACATCGGCAGCCGGCGGTACGTCAGTTTCAGCAACCTTGAACCGCAGGAGTACACATTTCGAGTAAAGGCATCGAACAACGATGGCGTGTGGAATGAAGAGGGAACGATGCTTCGAATCATCATTGAGCCGCCGTTTTGGATGACGCCGTGGTTCAGAGTGGCATCCGGAGCCATTCTGCTTCTGGTGCTGACGTTGACAATCCGCCAAATCTCCACCCGAAAGCTGAAACGCCAATTGCACGAAATGGAAGTCCGTGAAAAAGTACGTGAGGAACGTGAGCGGATTTCCACAGAGTTGCACGATCACATCGGGGCTAACCTGACTAATCTTGCAACAGGTCTTGAGGTCAGTCAACGATATGCCGAGCGTGACAATGAGGACAAACTCAAGGACAATTTGAGTTATCTGGAAAAGCACACCCGCTCAACAATCGAAGCGCTGCGTGAAACCATCTGGTCATTGAACCTTGAGTCCGGCAACGCAGGCTTGTTGATGCAGAGAATTGAAGACTACCTTGAGGAGTGTCGACGCGTTCACACGGAGACAATGCTTTCGCATTCTTTCCCTGGTGACGGGAAATACCCGCTTAGTCCGGCTGAGGCGTTGAATCTCTATCGCATCTGCCAGGAAGCTGTGAACAATGCGCTCAAGCATGCGAGGGCCACAAAGATTGTGGTTGCAGTGAACACGGAGACAGATTTCCTCATACTGCACATTTCGGATGACGGTATTGGATTTGACGCTTTTGAAGAAACTGCCGGCCGTAGTTACGGCCTGGCCGGAATACGCCGCCGCGCGGGCCGCATCGGTGCCGAGATCTGCATTCGCTCAGCTCAGGGCGGCGGTACAGTAGTTGAAGTGAAGATGAAAGGTGAATTGCAGGATGAAAGACGTGATAACTGATTCTGCATTGTATGTATGGCGTTCACCTCATCAGGGTATTGTGATATTCGGAAAACTTCTTCACCTTCACAATATATGAACATCAACATCGCCATCGCCGAAGACGATCCGTTTACGAGAAATCAGTACGTCCAGCGGTTTTCGTTCTTCAACCACATCAACATCGTCGCGATTGCGGAGAATGGTCGAGAGTTGCTTGAGAAGATTGCCGCTCTTTCATCCGACAGACGTCCGACCATTGTGTTAATGGACATTGAGATGCCCGTTCTTTCAGGAATTGAAGCAACATCGCAACTCAAAGATCGCTTTCCCGAAGTGGAAGTGATGATGCTGACTGTGTTCCAGGACGATGAAAAGATCTTCCAGTCTGTTCAGGCGGGCGCGTCGGGTTATCTTCTCAAAGACTGCTCAACGGACGACCTTGTACAAGCAATTGAAGAGCTGCATCAAGGCGGTGTACCTCTCGCTAAATCCATAGCCCGTAAGGTGTTACAGTTCATGCGGGATTCCCAGACACAACGAAAATCGTCAACTTCGGCGGAGGCCTTTCAATTGACGAACAGGGAAATCGAAGTTCTTGAATTGATTGTTCGGGATGAAAAAGAATACGCCATCGCCCAAGCCCTCTTCATCAGTCCGGCGACGGTTCATACACACGTCAAAAACATTTACCGCAAACTGCAAGTCCATTCACGTGGTGGCGTCGTTAAAGCGGCGCTCGACCATGGCCTCGTTGGTGACAATCCTCCTTCCCGAAAATCACGTACAAAGAAATAGCGCTTCTCAACTTCTCCCCTCAACAAATCTATCAATCCGGGATATACCCTTAACAGGTGATTGAAAGGTCGCTTCCGCTGTCGTAGCTTTGTCAATAGTATTCCTGTCAGCTTGCTGCATCTACACACACTCAAAGGAAGGATGAATCATGAACATTGTTGCCGCTGCATTCGCAATCGTGGTACTGCTCTCTGCTTCAGGATTGCACGCCCAACCATTTTGGGAACGCATTCCGGGGCCGAACGGTACGTTCAGCGTAGTCTCACTTGCAGAAGACGCTACTGGCGGAAAACTATACGCAGGTACGCCGAGCGGTGGCGGCATTTACCTCTCAACGAACCAAGGGGCGAACTGGACCCCGAAAACAACCGGCCTTCCTGTTAACACCCAAGTGAATGATGTTATTGCGTTGCAGAATGGTACAGTGCTCGCCATTTCCGGGGCCATCTACAGATCAACCAACAGCGGGAATACATGGGAGCCGATTGCGGGAGGTCCGCCCAACATGTCCAACCTGCATCTCACCGCCTCCGGAACACTCTTCGCAGGATCTGAATTGGGCGCAGGAGGGGAAGGGATTTACCGCTCCACAAATGGCGGGGATACTTGGGTTCAAACGCGAACAGGCCTACCGACGTACGTCATCGGCCCGATCACATACGTGCGAAGCGTATCAAGTGTAACTTCCGACGGCTCAGGAAATCTCTACGCATCTGTCAATTCGGGTAATGCGAACACCGAGGTGGGCGTGTACAAATCGGTGAACAACGGTGATTCGTGGACCAGAATGAGCAACGGCCTACTCGCCAATACCAATGTGAAGCCCGTAATGGTGGCAGGCGGAACTATCTATGTTGGTGTGCGCAACAGGGTGTACAAGAGTACAGACGGTGCGGCAAGCTGGTCGGAAACAGACTCCATCCCCATCGCATCGTCGCTGCTGATTCGACATCTTACCCGGAATTCTTCCGGCGATATTTTCGCATCGACCACCGGCGGAACGTTTCGCGCTGGTGCCGGCGGAACGGGATGGACTTCAATCTCAAATCCCTATGGCTCTGCACAAGATTTCATGATAACCAGCGACGGAGCGTATTACAGCGCCGGACTCGATGCGCTCGGCGCCGATGGTGGAATCCGGAAAACGACCAACGGCGGTACATCATGGTTCGACGCCACCGAAGGTATCAACAACGCATGGACGAACTCATTCACAGTAACTCCTGCAGGAGGAATCTTCAACGGCGTCGGCAGAGGGAGAATAGATTATTCGCATAACAATGGCGCTACCTTTTCGCGGGTGACCGTGCCGTTTACAGGTTCAGCGACGCTGGCGACCATCACCGCGCTGAACGGTAATGCGACGGGCGTTATCGTGGCCGGCGCCTCCGAAGGTCTGTTTACGTCAACCGACAACGGTGCAACCTGGACGAAGACATCAACTTCAGCAAACCCCAGGGCTTTTGCTCGAGAGCAGGGGGGCTCCTTCCTTGCGGGAAGCGCCGGGGGCGTCTGGCGATCAACGAATAACGGACAAAGCTGGACATCGCTGGGAGGAGGCGGCAATGTTTATTCACTGTTTGTCACCGGCGCAGGTACAATCCTCGCGGGCACCTTTAATGCCGGTATCAATCGCTCAACTGATGGAGGATCGAACTGGAGTAACTCCGGCACCGCCCTCTTCGGCACCGTCACGATTGGCAGGTTGGTGCAACTGGCCAATGGCAACATTTACGTCCACACACTGGGCGGAATATTCAGATCAACGAATGACGGCGATACGTGGGCGGCTGTCACGGGCACTCCGGTGGGTGTCCAGTACAGAACGCTCGCAGGCGCAGGCAACGTGTTGCTACTCGGCACGCCGTCCGGGCTTTACAAAACAACCAACGAAGGCGGAAACTGGACAACCCACAGTGAGGGCTTGTTAAACACGATTCTCGACCATCTTGCCTTTGCCCCCGACGGCAGGTTGTACGGAGCCGGCGGTGCGGGAATCTATCGTACTGTAAATCCGATAGTAACGAGTGTCCAACCAATCTCCAACAACCTTCCCGGAGAGTTCAGGCTTGAGCAGAACTATCCGAACCCATTCAACCCGACGACAAGAATCAAATTCTATCTCCCATTGTCTGTAGGGACGGCACATGTAACGTCCCTGCGAGTGTACGACCTGTTGGGTCGCGAAGTCGCAACGCTGGTGAATGAGGCGAAAGCGCAGGGCGCCTACGAGGTAACCTGGAACGTTGAAGGAATGGCAAGTGGCGTATACTTCTATCGGCTCACGTTGGGTTCTTTCGCAGAAACAAGAAAACTCGTCCTTCTTCAATAGGATTGTGTTTTCAGTGCAACCTCGGGCCGGCACGAGAGCCGGCCTTTTTGTTTCGCCGCAATACCCACCTACTTGCCGATTCGCTCTGCATTCTCTATCTTTCCTCACGCTTCACTACGCTATCCCTTGTTCCTTTACACTTGGCGCATGCGACGCATCATCGTATTTCTGTTTCACTGGTTCTTGCTACACCCCCCCTTGGTTCTCTGTGAACTGACGAATGACCGCCTCGTCTTCCGCCATTTCAACGTTGAAGATGGTCTCTCGCAAGGTTCCATTAACAGCATCCTGCAAGACCGGAAGGGATTTATCTGGATCGGCACACACGACGGGCTGAACCGGTTTGACGGAACGGAGTTCATGGTTTTCAGGAACAGGCCCGATGATCCGCATTCGCTTGCCAGCAGTTGGATTCTCTCGATGATAGAAGATGGCGCCCGCAACGTGTGGGTAAGGACAATAAAAGGGTCCCAGCAATTTGACCGCGCCGCGGAGAGTTTCGGCAAGATTGCCCAACTGCCCGCTCAATGGATTATCCCCTACGGTGAAGCCGATTCTGCAACATTCTGGGTCGCTTGGAAACCGCTCCAGGTGTTCGATGCCCGAAGGGACGAGGTTCGCGATGTTGTCGTTCGACGCGCAGACGGAACAATCATCGACCTTCCGTTGCAGCAGATCGCGAAGGATGGGGATGGATATCTCTGGGGAGCCGGAGTATCCGGCGTCATCAGGATCGATCTAAGAAGTAAGATAGTCGAAAGTGAATTTGCCATCGGCATGAAAACTCTCCACGCACTCGTGCCGAGCAGATTCCGCAAAGGGGATGTGTGGCTTGGAACCGCTACGGAGCTGTTATGCTTGAGAAAGGGAAAATTGGAGTCAATCGGCAAGTTCACTCTTACATCCCTTGTTGAAGATTCGCAGGGATACCTCTGGATCGGAACACAAGAGGGTCTTGCCCGGATGGATTTGCGCGATCCTGCAAACAGGACTGTCACGTGGTCACGTCACGACCCGTCAGTGTCCACGAGCCTCAGTCACAATGTTGTCACACACGTGGTCGAAGATGCCGCAGGCTCCATCTGGGTGGGTACGTACAACGGTCTGAACCTCTACGAAAGGCATTCGGCGCACTTCACCATCTACAACAGCACGTCCGGCAACCCGAAAAGTCTTGGCGACAATTTCGTCATACCTATTACCGAGGACAAAGCGGGGAATGTCTGGTTCGGCACATTTGGCGCCGGCCTCTCGGTGCTGGAAACAAGCGGGACGTTCAAACATTTCCGCCACGTTCCCGCCGATGCGAACAGTATCCGCGGTGACAATGTTCGTTCGCTTCTCCGGGCAAGCGACGGCAGAATCTGGATCGGGAGTTCCGGCGGACTCAATGTGTATGATCCGGTTAGCGAAAGAATGTCCGCGATTCCGACAAACGATCGTCAATCCACCCAGCAGTCTTGGATTGAAGTCTTGTGTCAAACGCCGGACGGCTCAGTCTGGGCATTGAGCGGCAGCAATCTGCTTCAGTTCGACGGAGTAAGTCCACTCCGCGGCTTGATACACACGATCAGTCTTTCGACAACAGCAGAGTACGTCTCTCTCCATTCAGATACCATGGGAAATCTCTGGATCGCCTCACTCGGCGAAGGGTTGATTCGGTTCGACAGACAGACCGGTGAGATTCATCGCTACAAACACAATCCAGCTGACCCCGGGAGTCTGAGCAACGACTACATCTGGACAGTTTTTCAGGAACAGGACGCCGGCACCATGTGGATAGGGACGAGCAACGGACTCAACAAACTTGACACGGGAACGGGAACGTTCACACGATATTTGGAACAAGAGGGATTTCCGAACGCGTGGGTGTACGGCATCCTGCGGGACGATCTGAAACGGCTCTGGCTCAGCACCAATCGCGGCCTCGTGGTCTTTGACGACAGCCGTCCCGAGGGGAGCAAGTTCAGAAGCTACACTCATGCCGACGGCCTCGCCGGAAACGAGTTCAACTGCAGGTCGTATTGCAAGCTGGCCACGGGCGAGTTCCTTTTCGGAGGCCCGAATGGGGTGACGCGATTTCACCCCGGGAAAGTGACCGACAATCCGGCCGAGCTTCCCCTTGTCCTGACCGCATTTTACAAGGTGGGTGAACGGGTGAGATTTGATCGCGATGTTGCCGACATCTCGTCAATTGAACTGAACCACGATGAAAATGTATTCACGTTCGAGTATGCCGCGTTACATTACGGAAATGCCGACCGTATCCAGTACGCCTACATGATGGAAGGAATAGATAAAAACTGGATACCCGCGGGCGGCAGGCGGACGGTGAACTATGCCTATCTTCCTTCGGGCCGGTATGTCTTCCGGGTCAAAGCTTCGCATTCCGGCGGAACGTGGAGCAAGAATGAGCTTGCTGTGAAGGTAACGATTCATCCTCCGTTCTGGGCGACATGGTGGTTCATTACATTGGTTATGCTGGCAGGAGGAGGAATTGTCGCCGCAGTTGTCCGGACACGAGTGCGACGATTGCTCGAAATCGAACGGCTTCGTTCACGTATTGCGCGCGACCTGCACGATGAAATCGGCAGCAATCTCAGCAGCATCGCAATGGCAAGCGATTTGCTAAAGCGGCAGCGCGGACTCGGCGACAAGGAACAAAAGAAACTTACCGAAATCTCTTCCGTTGCACTGAATACCGTCAAGGACATGAAGGACATTGTCTGGCTGATCAAGCCCGGCAATGATTCCATCGATGATCTGTTCCTTCGGATGAAGGATACGGCGGCAGCGTTGCTGGAGGGATGCCGCTACAGCCTCAGCTTTCCGAATGAATCTGTCGGCAGAAAAGTGGATTTGGAATGGCGGCAGCATGTGTACCTCATCTTCAAGGAAGCGCTGACCAACATCGCCAAACATGCCCATGCCGGCAGCGTGTCGATTGCCGTTGCAGTTGACGACAACAACCTGGCAATCACGATTGAGGATGACGGCAAAGGATTCAATCCTTCATCCGCAACCAATGGCAGCGGGCTGAAGAACATACGGGAGCGGGCGGATATTCTTAAGGCGCAATTCACGGTCGAGGCAACTCCCTCCGGCGGGACGAGAATCACGCTCAATACACGAATAACGTAAATGCGTAATTGCCGGAGCCGCCTCCGATGCCTATGTTGACATCATGATGACCGATTCCGAAACCACACGACTTAGTGTATGGGTTGTGGAGGACAATGCTTCGTACCGCGAGAACATCTCCGAACTTGTCCGCCAGACACCCGCGTTGCACTGTGAGCATGCTTTTTCCTCGTGCGAAGCCGCGCTGGAGGAGTTGCATCGGTCCGCATTTCCCGACATTATCCTGATGGATATTGGCTTGCCGGGGATGAGCGGCATAGAGGGGGTGCAGAAGGTTAAGGCGATTTCCCCCGAGACGCGTGTCGTTATGCTGACCGTGTTTGATGAAAACGATATGATCTTTAGGGCTATTTGTGCAGGCGCTTCCGGCTACCTGCTCAAAAGCGAATCGACAGACAGGATTGTTTCCTCCCTCCGGGAAGTCCTCAGCGGCGGCGCTCCGATGAATGCACAGATAGCGCGCAAAGTCGTGGACATGTTCTCGCGTCTTGCCGCTCCCAAAGGAGACTACGGACTCACCTCGCGTGAGCGGGAAATTCTGCAATCTCTTGTGGATGGACTTTCAAAGAAAGTTATTGCCGACAAACTCTTCCTCAGCTTTCACACCATTGATATGCACATGCGGGGGATTTACACGAAACTGCAAGTGCATTCCCGCAGCGGCGCCGTTGCAAAAGCCCTCAAGGAAAACCTGCTGTAGAAAACCTCTCGTAAAAGAAAACCACAAAAAGACACTCAAAGAAAATAGGTCTGATTCCTCCTTGCTGTCCTGCAGTCTTGGTGGTGGATTTTCACTTTCTCGCAAATACACGCATTTGCGTAATTGTGACCGCGAGTGTCCCGCAGTAGATTTAGACGCAACGTCCCCTTGTTTCATTCTATGGAATGTCATTATGAGCATCAAGACAGCAAGGCTTCCTCTGTGCTTGGTTTTCCTGGTCGGTCTCTCGCCTTCCTTCCTGATCGGTCAAGTGCGCTACCGCGTAATAGACCTTGGAGTCCTACCGGGTACCTCCTACTCTGCGGCAAGATCCATCAATGAGGTGGGACAAATAACAGGCAACTCCGGTACACGCATGTTTCTTTGGGATGGATCAATGATAGATTTGGGTACTTTTGGCGCCATAACTGCAATGGGGCTTGGCATTAATGACTTAGGACAAATTGTTGGGTCGAAGACATCAACCGGAAGCGAAAGAGCAATTCTTTGGGACAATGGGGTGGTGACGGATCTCGGTAATCTCACCGGTTGCACGAACGCCAAGGCGACTGCGATAAACAATGTCGGGCAAGCTGTCGGCCAATCAAGTAATTGTGCTCATCCCGAAGCTTTCCGCTGGGATGAGGTCAACGGGATGATCGGCTTGGGGCTTGGTTCACCAGGAATCGCATCAATCGCATACGGAATCAATAATAGCGGCAGCATAGTCGGAGGCTTTAACAAACCATCCGGAAATGGTGCATTTATATGGACCAACGGAACGATGACTGATATAGGAGCGTTGGCGAATAGCACCACTCTTGCGGTTGGTATCAATGACTCCGGTGTGGTAGTTGGATCGTCCCAAGTTCAGACTCGGTTCCATCCTTTCTTGTGGCAATCAGGAGTGATGATTGATTTGGGTCGCCTGTCCCCAAACTCGAGTGCCTATGCTCAAAGTATAAATAACAAGGGTCAGGTTGTAGGGTACGACAACTCAGTGACCGGAAACCATGCGTTACTGTGGGAAAACGGCACCGTCATTGATCTCAACACGGTCGTTGATTCTTCTTGGGCGTGGTCACTTCAAAACGCCACGGATATCAATGACAACGGTCAGATTGTGGGTTTTGGTCTTCACAACGGTCAAAGTCGTGCGTTTCTCCTGGACCCGGTGAAGATTAGAATCACGACTCCGCTCGCAGGCGAGCGCTGGATCGCCGGTGGACAAGATACAATCCGTTGGGAAGGCAGGGCGCTGGGTACCTTTGTTGCTGTGGATTACAGCACGGATAGCGGGCAAACGTACACAAACATCGTCCCTGCCGCTCTTTTGGATTCTCTTATATGGTCAATCCCAACAAACATCCTCACCACTCGCGCAAAGGTACGCGTGCGCACCGTTGCGACCCCGCTGCACACAGCGATCAGTGATACGTTCAAGATCAAGGGAGATGTACTCACCAGGATAGATCCCAAGGGGCATTATGAGGCATTCTCACCCCGCAAACATGGCTGGAGTTACCTCAACGGCACGTTGTGGCCGGCAACATGGTGGAGCCAGTTTCAGTATGCGACGGGACTTGATCCAAATACAGGCGCTCCATACCCCGTTTCCTTTCAAGCCGTGGCCCCATCAATCTTCGTCGATTGGCCCCTCTGGGTGGACGTGTTTTCGACAAACGCGTGCTATTGGTCGACCGCTTTCCCGGGGAGCTACAACGCAACCGCGCAAACGAAGTGGGCAACCAGTCGAGGTGTTCACAATGGATCCTGCGAGGGGTTCGCTATTTCAAGCTTCCTTGCTTTCAGCTATCCGAACCAATTCTTCACCCGCCATAACATTCCGAATGTTGACAGCCTCTTCAAGCTTGCCCTCAATGATACGATCCGGAAGACCATCAACAGGTATTATACCTATCAGTATGGAAAACCGTCGCTGGACAATGATGTGCCCGGGCAAGCAAAGGACCCACGGACAACCTTGCGGGAAATCAGGAACATGTTTCGTGGCGATAGTGTGGACATTCGACCGGTCTACGTCTACAATCTCGGCCCATCAGGAGGGGCTCACACCATGGCTCCGATAAGTGTCACCGTTGATGGTACAGGCCCATCCAGATATCGTGTCAATCTCTACGACAGCAACAACCCGGGGGTCGCTACGCCATACATATTAGTTGATTCGCTCAATAACAGATGGGTTGACTCCACAGGTCTCCGCTGGGGGCCGAGTCCCACGCACTTCTACCTCGGGATACCCGTTTCAAATCATCTTGCAACACCGGCAATGGGAAGGCCACCATCCGGATATTCACCGAGGGGATTGAACAATTGGGAGTTCTACAATAACTCCGACGCCGAAGTGGTTTACACGTCTTCTACAGGCAATCGGATCGGTTTTGCAGACAGTGGTTTGATTGATGAGATGCAGGATGGTGTCGCCATATTCAACAGAAATGGCAGACCTTCCAAGCCGATTGGGTACTACATTCCCAACGACACCTACTCGGTAACGCTCGCAAGAGTCAGAGATTCGTCGGGAGGAGCGCATGTGACTGTCTTTAAGGATGATGTTGTGTATGCATACGAAAGGGCGAATGACGACTCTATGCTGACGGACAGACTGCAGTTTGGCAGTGGGTTCTCTGTTGCGTCGCCGGACACTGCACAAAAACAAATCTCCCTGAACGTCATTGCACGCCTTGACAGCAGTGAGCGCATCTTCTTCGTCCGCAACACACAACTGCGGCAGAACGATTCCCTGTTTACAAGAGAAATCAGCCAAAGCAATCTCGTTCTGAAGAACTACGGAACCGCTAAGACGTATCACCTCGAAATCAACGAGCGATCAGCGCAGGAGCAGGAGATTTTCGTGCATCCATTGATTGCTCTCCCTGCCAACTCCACACACACCATCGTGCCGAACTGGATTGACCTCGACGGATCTCCAATAGAAATTCTCGTCGATCTCGGCAACAACGGCACGATTGACGACACGCTCATCGTCAATAACACCGTCGATGTGGACGACCGTGGAGACTTGGGCGTTCCGCGAGAGTACAATCTCACTCAGAACTACCCCAACCCCTTCAACCCGAACACGCGCATCGAGTACACGCTTCCGCAGGCGGGTCATGTAAACCTCTCGGTGTACAACGTTCTCGGCCAGCACGTCGCAACGCTGGTGGATGAAGAGCGATCTGCCGGACGATACTCCGTAGAATGGAACGGTACATCTGCAAACGGCGGCATACTTGGCAGTGGCGTGTATTTCTACACGATGATTGCCCGGCCGTCGGCTGGCGGAGAGACATTCAGGAGGACAGGGAAAATGCTGCTTCTCAAATAAGGACATTTGCTGAGTTTAATTTGAAAGTTGTTCAACTCAGTTCGATAAAGAATGGAGGTTTCATGCGAAGAGTTTTGCTGGTTTGCACAGTGCTATGTCCGTCCCTCTTGATGGCTCAATGGACTCCTTTGGGAGGTCCCGAAGGAGGCGACATCGTTGCAATTGTTAATGCAGGAAGCTATCTCGTCTGCAGCGCAGCAGATGGCGATATCTTCACGTCGTCAAACAACGGTGTTCAATGGGTCGCACGGGGGAAAGTACCCGCCACCGGTGTCGTGGTTCAAATGGCTGCGGGACAGGGAGCATTGCTTGCAACGACATTCAGCGGAGGGACAACAGCCGGGCTTTATCGCTCAACGGATGAAGGCGCGACGTGGACGCAAGCATTCTTTGCAGGCTACTGCAGGGTCTCCGCAAACGGCATGCAGGTGTTTGCGCCTGCCGATAACGCGTTGTTCTACTCCTCGAATAGTGGAGCCACTTGGAACGATGTTAGGGGCAACCTTCCTCTCCCAGCACGCGTTGCAATTGTTCATGGCGGCGCGATGTTTGCAGGGCTTATCGACAGCGCCGTCTATCGCTCGACGGACAACGGAATCAGCTGGGCGCGTGCATGGACGGAACCCTTGCCCTCAAGCGTTCAGATACTGAAAAGCGACGGCACAACATTGTACGCCGCATACGAGAGGACGGGCGCAGCGCGGGTGGCTCGATCCACCGACAATGGCACGAGTTGGACGTCGTCACAGGTCACCGGTATGCCGAGAGGAATTGTCGATCTCCTCGTGACGCCCGCTGCACTTTATGTGCCGGGAGTGTTTCAAGTCGGAACGGCACCGTGGACGGCAGGCGTGTACGTGTCGACAAATAACGGAAGCTCCTGGACGTTGCGCAACGACGGACTTATTCCACGATGGACAAAGTCGATTGCCGCTGCAGGCAGCGACGTTGTTGTGGGAACCTGGGGGGGCGGGGTGTTCCGTTCGTCAAACAGCGGCACGGCGTGGAGCCGCTCTTCAGGCGGACTCGTTAAGACTTGGGTCAACAATCTGACGTTTGTTTCGGGCGGAGCCGAGTGGTACGCCGGGCTGCTTGGTGGTGGATTCTTCGCCTCAAGCGACAGCGGATTCACCTGGTCGCCACGCAATTCAGGATTTGAGAACGTCTATTCGACCGCCAGTGTGCTTCAATTCGCCATCAGGGGATCGTCGTGGTTTGCCGGTACGGAGGACGACGGCTTGTACAAATCTACGAACAACGGTGCCAGTTGGTCACGCACGTTTCTGGGTGTACGTGTCGCATGCACGGGCATTGCAACCCGGGGAACGACCGACGTCTTTATGACTCAAGAGGTTACAGATGGTGTGTACCGATCCACTGACGACGGGGAATCCTGGGATCAAATCATGGGTGGGTTCACGACATTTGCCGCAACATGTGTTGCCATTGGCGGGGCTGGGACGGTCTTCGTCGGCGGCTCGGCGGGTAATGTGTTACGAACGACAAACAACGGAACAAACTGGTTTTCATCTCCGCTTGGTGGGGGCGCCGTTGCTCGCCACCTGCGATTCGTTGGAAACACGATGTTTGCTGGAACGACAAACGGAGTTTATCGTTCGACCAACTTCGGCGTTACGTGGTCGCCGTCCAATACCGGAATGGTTGGAGTGGAGGTCGATTTCATCGCGATACAGGATACTGCAACCTTGTTTGCTTCGTCAAGAGATTCGGGCATGTATATCTCCACAAACAACGGAACAACATGGCGCGCTTCAAAACAGGGACTCCCGACTCTTCGCCTGCGAGGCGTCCGCTCGACCGGAAAATATTTGTACGTCGCGACCGTTGGGTACGGTATGTGGCGCAGGCCTGTGAATGAGGTATTGACGAGCACGGAAGAAGCGGAACATCCGGGACTGCCCGCGGACTTCAGGCTGGAGCAGAACTATCCCAACCCGTTCAATCCGGCCACGACAATCAAATTCTATCTTCCATCGTCAGTAGGGACAGCCTATGTAACGTCCCTACGAGTGTACGACCTCCTGGGCCGCGAAGTTGCTATGCTCTTGAATGAGCCGAAAGCACCGGGCAACCACGAGGTAACGTGGAACGCTGAAGGAATGGCAAGTGGCGTATACTTTTGCAAGTTGCGGGCAGGTGGTGTTGTTCAGACGCGCAAGATGCTTCTGGCGAGGTAACGAGTTTCCTGCAAAAGGCCGGATGATGTATCCGGCCTTCGTTCACAGGCTCACGCGAATCACATGCGCCTTGCCGACTGTTGTCTGCGTCTCGCCTTCGTCGCATCGCCACCAGTAGATAACTGCTTCGTCGTCCGTTCCCGTCTGCAGCAGCTCTTCATATGAAAGCGATTTCGTTTCTCCGGGCTTGAGGGCATTCTGCTCCGTGCACATCGGGACAAGTTTCACATACTGCATCACGCGGGCAGGATAGATGACGTAGTAAAAAGTTTCGTTCGATGTGTTGGAGATGTGTACCTGATGGTTCCCGGTTTTCACGATGACGGTGTCGCTTTGGCCGCAGGCGGAGATGAGCAGGCCAAAAATGAACGGAATGGCAAGTTTGAATATCATATATCCTCTTTCGGAATTGCTTAGTCGACATCGGTTTCCACTGTTGTCGCCCCCGGATCCATCCCACCCTCCCAATAAAACGTCTCACGCTTCCGTTGCTTGCCGCCAACCTCGTTCATCGTTGCTGCATCGTACAATCGTCCGTTCAGCATCACGTACTTGATGAACTCGCTGTTGCGGATGTTCTCCAGCGGATTCTTGTCCATCACAATCAGGTCGGCGAGTTTGCCCGGTTCGAGCGAGCCGATATCAGCGTCGAGTCCGAGATACTCTGCTCCGGACAATGTTGCTGAGCGAATCGCCTCCATCGGCGTCATGCCGCCTTGCACGAACATCCAGAGTTCCCAGTGCGGACCGAGTCCCTGCAACTGTCCGTGCGCGCCAAGTCCGACTTTCGTGCCTGCATCGAGAAGTCTCTTCGTCGCTTTGGCATTCTCAATGTGCCCCCAATCTTCTTCTTCAACTTTCATTCTGCGGCGTGAGCGTGCATCAACGAGCGCACGAGGGACGTAAGTCAGAAGTCGTTCATTCTCCCATACCTTTGTGTTGGAGTACCAATAATTTTCTCCCATCAATCCGCCGTAAGTGACGATGAGAGTCGGTGTGTAGAAGGTCTGACTTTTCGAGAAGAGCGTGATGACATCCTTGTAAAGGGGGGAGACGGGCAACGAATGTTCGATGCCCGTGTGCCCGTCAAGAATCATTGTCATGTTCCAGAAGAATGTGGAGCCGCCCTCGGGCACAACCATCATCTCCAACTCCCTTCCTGCCTGAATGATCTGCTGACGCTGATCGCGGCGTGGCTGGTTATAACTCTTCACACTAAAAGCACCGACGGCTTTCAATCTTCGCAGATGAGATTTTGCATCTTCAAGATTGTTGACGATGGCTTTGTAGCTCCCTTCCGCGCCGTAGAGAATTGTTCCCGTTGAATACATTCTCGGCCCGACGACAGTTCCGGCTTTGACAAGTTCCGAAGCGGCAAAGAACTCTTCAGTGTCGGTGGAGGGATCATGTTCCGTGGTAACGCCGAATGCGGCGCTGACATAGAATGCCCAGTTCTGCTGCGGTGTAATGCCGATGCTTCCCACCGGGCCGTGTGCATGAACGTCAATAATTCCCGGTATGATGAATTTGCCGGAGACGTCGACGGTTCGTGTGCCTGAAGGAATTGTCACGCTGTTCGCCGCGCCGATTGCTTTGATGCGGTTCCGCTCAACGAGAATTGTTGCGTTCTGCAGGACTTCATCACCTTTCATTGTGATAATGGTTGCGCCGGTGAGTGCAACGCTTCCCGCGGGTTTGTCGAAGTTCGCCTTGAAGCCGATGTGCATGCCGACTGTATCCGGCTTTTCCTGAATACTGTCCGGCGCGCCTTCGACAAATGTGAATGTGTTGGCAAGCGAGCGCGAATAAAGTTCGGGGCCGAGTGACCAGTAGACAGTTCTGCTGTCGGGCGACCAATGCAAGTACATTCCTGCATCACGCGTGACGCGCTTGACGGGGAAGTCGCTTGTGCTCGGGCCAATCTGAACCGCTTGCCCTGTCAACGGCAGCGTTGCGATGTAGGAATTGTAGCGCTCGGTGAACGCAACCCAGTTCTCGTCCGGTGAGGGAACGATCTGCTGTGCATTATCGGATGTAAGATGAACCCGCCGGTCGCCGCCGCTCAGGTTCACGCTGATGAGTGCAGTCTTCTCCCCCTCATTTGATGTCAAGAAGATACGGTCACCCTTCTTGTTGAACATCGGGCTTGAGCCTTCCTCCGTGATGAGTGTTGCGGCTCCTCCTTCAGCAGGAATCCAGTAGATGCCGGGGTCTTTGATAAACGTACGTCCCCTCAGCCAATCGCCGCCATTTTTCACAAAGACGATTCGTTTCCCATCCCGCGAGAACGAAGGCTCGGTGTACGTTCCCTTCATTGTTGTAAGCTTCACGCCGGCTCCGCCGCTTGACTTCACTTTGTACACTGCGCCTTTATCCTTGTCGAGCCACGTTGTGTACACAATCCATTTTCCGTCGGGCGACCAGGATGGATAGAATTCGAAATGATTGTCTGTCGTGAGACGCGTCGGTTCTCCGTTCGGAAGTTGCTTGATGTAAAGATATCCGAGCGCTTGAAACACAGCCGCCTTTCCGTCCGGCGAAGTCTGCACCCATCGCAACATCTTTACATCGAATTTATCGGGTGCAACTTGTTGCTTGAAGCGCAGCGCGTCGGTGATTGTTTGTCTGACTTTTGCATTGAAGGGAATTTGCGTCGCCTCTTTTGAAGCAACATTCACCTTCCAGATTTTTCCTTTTGCCGAGATGACGATGTGTTTGTTGTCCGGCGTCCAGGAAAAATTCGGATAGACACCGAAAATTGCCCACGCTTCTTGCTGGTCACGTGAAAGCTGATCCCACACCGGCCATTCTTCTCCCGTTTCAATGTTGCGGATGTAAAGAACGGAGTTCAGGCGGACGCGGCGTACGAACGCAAGATACTTTCCGTCGCGTGATGGTTCGGGGCGAACGGAACCGCCATTGCCGCCGACAAACCGTGTCGTTTTTCCCGTCTCGCGGTCAAGCCGGTTGATAACGTAGATAACGCCATACGGGTCGCGGTTGTAATCGAACGCGTTGCCCGGACTGACATCTTCATCATAGTACACATACCGTCCATCGGGCGAGATGGCGGGGTCGCTGGCGTTCTGCTGCCAGTTACGCCGCTTCGTAAGTTGCACGCCGTCGCCGCCGCTGGTGTGGTACATCCACATTTCGCCCGCGCCGAGCGAGCGTGTGTTGCGGTAATGTTTGCGGGCAATCAGATACTTGCCGTCCGGCGTCCAGACTGCGCCGTTTGTTTGCCGGTCTTTTTCCTTTGTGACAGAACGGCGGTTCGTGCCGTCAGCATTCATCACCCAAATATTATCGCAGCCCTCGCGGTCGCTGGTGAAGGAAATCATCTTTCCGTCAGGCGAGAATCTCGGCAGTACTTCATACGGCGTTCCGCCGCTGAGCAGCGTCGCTTCGCCGCCATCAATCGGCATGATGTAGATGTCGCCGAGAAGGTCAAACACAATCTTCTTCCCGTCCGGACTCACATCAACGGAAATCCACGTTCCCTCATCTGTTTCAAACTCGATGTCTTTCGATGGTCCGTGAGATGCGGCAACGTCCCATTTTTCGGGCTTCTTCTCCGCAGGAACTGCGACTGTGTCCTTCTTCTCTTGCGCGAAACAGAGGGCAGTCATCAACATGAATGCGATAAGGTGAAACATCGGCGAGGCTATCACTGGGTACTCCTTGATTGTTGTCTTGTGGGAAGATGTATGATAATAGTCATGAAAAACCGAGGAGGCAAGAGGATTTGTTGGTTCGCTGTTTCATGCCCGTCACGCATTTTGAGAACGCTATTTCATAGATTATACCGCGCCTGACAATATCAACCCTTTTGAAAGCCTAAGCATGTCATCTTTCAAGAAGTCGCTTGTTCTCTTCTCCGTTTCGGTTGTCGTATCCCTTGTCCTTGCCGAGCTAATCGTCCGGTTGTTCGTTCCTCAAGAGACGAAGCGCCTTGCCGTTTACGATACGGAACTCGGCTGGCGCGGCAAGCCGGGCGGAAGCGGCGTGTACATTCGGAAAGAAGACAGTATCAACGTTCCGTTTCAATACAACGCAATGGGCTTTCGGGATGATGAAGTTCGTCCGCGCAACAGTGTTGCAAAACGGATTCTGTTTCTCGGCGATTCTTTTGTGGAGAATCTTGAGGTATCATATGAGAAGATGTTTGTTCCTCTCGTCCGAAAGAGAATTGCCGATGCAACTGCTTCACGCGTTGATCTTGTTGCGCTTTCATCGCAAGGATACTCGACGGCGCAAGAACTGCTGGCTTACCGGAAATACCGCGAGGAGTTGAGGCCCGATTACGTAGTATTGTTTTTCTATACAGGAAACGACTTCGAAGACAATCTTCGTCCTGACTTCGCCTATCTTGATAGCAACGGCACGCTCGTTTTTCCGGAAAACACAACGTCATGGATGAAGCAGCAACTGTTGTCCTTCAAGCGATGGCTGTATGAATCGTCGTATTTGGTTTTCTATGTCAAGAATGCCATTGAATCATACGCGGCGGTGAATCTGGGCGATGAGTCAAAACACACCGCCGTCGGGTCGGAGGGGTATAGGAATGAGATCACCCGCACGCTGATTCTTGAGATGAGACGGTCGGTGGAAGAACACGGCGGGAAGTTTGCGCTGGTGATTTTCACAAACAAGTATGAGTTGCGTGAGAACCGGCTTGACAACACAGCATTCATCAAACAGGTGTGCGATGAAGCAGGCATACACTGGACTGATGCGACCGCCCTTTTTAGCGATGAGCATTTCTTCAGAATTGATGAACATTTCAGCGAAGCGGGACATGAAGTTGTCGCCGAAAGGGTGTATGACTTTCTTGTTCGTACTTTCCCGTTGGGAATTGATGCGGCGAGCAGCCGCTAAGGAAAATGCCTGTAGAGAACTTCTCCCGCCGCCCTGCAAACGAATTTTGGTGAATGACGAATAACCTGGCTGAGAATCTTGTCCAGCATCGGAGAGCGGTCTGTTGGCAGGTGGTCGGCAACTGTTGTGTAGATGAGTTCTTCCTCGATCGCCCCCCAATTCTTCTTGAATCGTCGCAGCCCGCAATTGCTTTTGTCCGTTCGTCCGAAGTCAAGAGCCGTACATCCGTCCGCGACGCCGCGTTTGATTCCTTCCCAGAGAAATGCATGCGACGGGCATGACGCTTTGTGCGCAGTATCTGATGCGCTGTATTTGAATGCAATCGTGTTGTTGAACTTCAAGAATACGCCGCCCGCAACGGGCGTGTCGTTCTTGTACGCAACGAGACAATATCCGAGTCCCGGCTGCAAGAGCTGATTCCATAGTCCGACGAACAACGACTTCGGTTGCACCGGAACACCAAGCCTGCGACGCGTCTTCCAATGCAATGCGTAAAAGCTCTCGAAGTCGTTAAAGGTTTTGCATTCCTTCACGACGATACCTGATTTTTCCGCAATTCGGATTGAGCGTTGGGTTGTTCGTTTTTCGAACCTGTTGAATAACTCGTCTGCGGGGCTATTCATCGGGAGGATATGTTGGACAAATTCACCCTTGCGAAAAACCTTCTCTGGTGTGTCCACATTGGCGTGTATTTCGATTCTGTGAGTATTGCTTCCCGATCGTTGCTTCAGAAATTTGATGAGTCGGGGTAACGCACACGGATCATTTTCGGGAAGCAGCGGCGGACAACTGTCTGAGAACGGAAGAGAAATCCAACGTTTTCCCGTAAATGAGCTGTGCACATCCGCCATCGGGATTCCCGCCGCAATCTCTCCGTCGTGAGTCAGACACACGGCGAACATCGGATAGCCGTACGTATCACGAATGAGTCTCATCCATGCAGGATGGTGGAACATACGGGCATCGGGATGCCGATGCACAAATGACATCCATTCAGTGGAGGAGGTGGGATCCAGAATTTGAAGTTGATATTTCACGAATGTGTGTGTCGTTGCCCGGAGCAGCCTCTCGGGCAGGGGTTTTGAGATGCCATTGGTTGAGATGTTTGTAGTTGTGCAACAAAAATACACAAAATTCTTTTCCAAACGGTGACAAGCAACAATGGAGTATGTCCGTTCATTCGGGTATTTGTGCTTGCTGTGCAATCATGTCTTGCCACGCAAGTTTGCAAGGTTTGCCGCCATGCTGATTGCCGTTTGTGCTGATTTGCTTTGTTTGCTTTGTTTGCTTTTCACTCTTCAGTTTCTTACTCTCTATGTGAATTAACAAGCACTTGCGGCGATTTTCCATCGTTCCTGAATGACAAAAGCTCAATACCTCTCCTGGTTCGACGAAGTTGTTCGTCCCACCGAACCGACATTCCTTCGTGTTCCGGCAGAGAAGCTCGATTTCCAACTAACGGCCAAGTCGTTTTCAGTCGGCCAGTTATTGGCTCATATTCCGCTTTCGCTATTATTTCTGGCGAAGGTGATTCGGAGGGACGAGTTGCCCTACAAGTCGATGAGGGAAATCCTAGTACACAACAGGCGTCAGAACATTCTCGGGGTTGATGCCGCCGTATCAACATTGCGTGAGGCAATCGGGGGATTCAAGGGGGCTGTTGATTCTCTCAGTGAGGAACAGTTTCAAAGCGACATGCTTGATACACCACAATTGGGCCGTGTGCACTACTGGCGCTATTGTGCTTTTGCACTGGAACATCACATTCACCATTTCATGGAACTCCACCTTTCGTTGAAGGTACTCGGGGTTGATGTGAATACAAAAACGTTATACGCGGGTTGAGGAACGAGGGGAATATGGCAGCAACAATCCTTCTGATTGATGACGATCTTGCATACCTTGAATTGACGACGATGATGCTGAAGCTTGAGGGTCATCGGATTCTGACGGCGACCGACGGTCGTGCGGGGTGGGCGTTGATTGAAAAAGAGAAGCCGGATGTTGTGTTGTTAGATTGGAATCTGCCGGAAGTCAGCGGCATCAATCTTCTCAAACTCCTTAACGAAAAGGAGCAGCAGTTCCGCCCGTACGTTATCATGATCACAGCCCGCAGTCAGATGCAATACCGCGTGGAGGGAATGGAAGCCGGCGCGGATGACTATCTCGTCAAGCCCTTTGACCGTAAAGAGCTGCTCGCCCGGTTGAACGTCGGGCTGCGCACAATCAACCTGCAAAAGACTGTTGCAGAGCAGGCACGACAGAAAACCGTGATCGAAATGGCGGTTGCCGTGGCACATGAAATTGCCAATCCGCTTGCGACGGCGTTCCTGCTTCAACAGCGCTTGGCCAAAAATCCGACTGTGCGGGAAAACCAGCCCGTCAAGGAAGATCTCGAACTGATCGGCAAACAACTGCAGCGCATTGAATCGCTTGTCCGCAAAGCACAATCAATTGAGACAGTTGTTTCCGTACCCTATGCTCGTGACCTGACAATGATCGATCTTCATCACAGTAAGGGTCAGGAGGAAAAGCCTTAATCCTGAGGCGGCACGTTCAGTAATCCTGCGTAGTACGTTGATTTTAGGGGGCTCCACGCCCCCTTTTTCGTTTTTCGGTTGCCAACCACAAGCTGTTACCTGATTTCGTTTAATATAATAGGAGGGTGTGTTACGGCTCCCGGGAAAACAAGGAATAGCGCCGCCTCCAACAGAACCATTGTCAATGGGCTGAAAAATGGCCGACGGGAAGCGTGTGCCCGGCTTGCGGATGCGTTTCAGAACAGACTTCTCTATGAGGCTGTGAACGTTTTCGGTCTGAATGCACAAGATTCCGAGGAGTTGGTCAGCGATGTGTTGGTTTCTGTTGTAACTAAAATCCACTCATTCGAATTCAAGAGGCATGATTCCGATTTCAGCGGGTGGGTGATCCGGATTTTCCGGAACAGAGTGAGGGATTATGTGCGGCAGCGTGCGGCAGCGGAGGAGAGTTTCGTTGAGTTTATTGATGACCCGCTCACGAAGGAGGATGCGTATTCGCCACAGGAGAGGGAATTGGCCAACTACATCCTCCACCAATATGAGCAGGCAAACAGGGAAGCCGATGAGGTTGGCGGCGGGCCTGTTTCCGCGAAGCTTGTCGCGATAGCTGATGTGCTCGACCGACTGGAATCATGGGAGCGGGTTTTGCTTCGGTGCAGGGCACTTGATGTTGCATACGAAGAAATTGCCGGATATACGAGAAAACCCGTGTCACATTTGAAAGTCTACCACGGCAGGGTAAAGAAGAAATTTATCAAACTCCTTGCGGAGTACTATCCCGAATTGGAACATCATGAAGAACGACAAGAACGACAAGATTGACCGTCTTATTCAGTTGGCGTGGCTTGAGGGCTGGATAACGACTCGCGGAGCATACGAGAAAGCCGTTGTCAACCGCAACGTCACGTCAACCGCGTCTCCGGGGGCTCGTGCGGCCCTCATCAGCCGGCTTGAGAGGGCACTTGCAGCAACACCGAAACCTGTTTCGCTTACTATCGGAACAATGCTGCAGAGCTTGCGAGCAGAACAGTCGCTCAAATCCGCTGAAATCTTTAGTCGAATCGGGTTATCCCTGAATGTCTATCGATTGATGGAGCATGACGCAATCTCGCCGCTCAAGATTCCTGTTGATGCTTGGACACGGTTGATGAGACTCTTTGACCTGTCGGTTGATGAGTTGGAACGAATAATCCGGAGGACTCATCAGCTTGTCTTCTTTCGTCCATCTGTGAAGCAGGTTCTGGCGCGGTATAAATTCGGTAAGCGCAAAAGCAGAAAGTCCCAATCGCTCGAAGAGGGTCTCAGCGAAATGTTCGCCAAGGCAAACCTTGAAATTCCGCCGGAGGAAAATGAGAAGCTGAGCAACCTGCTGGCGGCAATCAGAGAGCAAGATAAAGAATCTCGTAAGTAACTGTAATTTAACACCTTACGGCACATGTCCCCTCCTTCATTATCCGGAACGAGCGCCGACGCAGCACAGGCGTTGCTTTCAACGTTCGCCCCCGATCCACATCCTCCGATTGATGTCGAGCGACTTGCGACCTTGCTCGGATTTCAGGTTGTCGAGATTCAGTCGGCAGGGGATGAACTTTCCGGTCTCGTCAGTCCGAGGCATAAGATTATCGGTGTGAATGCCAACCATCATCCCCGCCGACAGCGCTTCACTCTTGCTCACGAACTCGGGCATATAATCCTCAACCATCCTCCCGAAGGCCGTTGCTCGGCTCGCGAGATAGCGTTGTTCAACCGCGAGGCAGATGCATTCGCGTCGGAGCTTCTTGTTCCAACCCAACTCCTCAGGCAACTTGCCGGTACTCGAACCTACTCACCGTCAGTTCTTTCACGTCTCTTTGATGTGAGCGAAGAGGCGATGATTCTCAGACTCAAGATATTCGTGGGGCGTCGGAGTTAGCGAAATATTCGAAATCGGGGCTGTTTTGGGGGATTGTTACCTGTTTTCGTTTATATGTAGTAGAGGGCCGAAAGCCAATCTCAAACAAAACAACAACAACAACTGCTTGGAGGTATGTCATGACAAACACAAACGCAATCTACTCGACGATGGTCAAGTCCGGAAAGACGACCTACTTCATCGACCTGAAGGAGGCGAAGAACGGCAACAAGTACTTGTCGATTTCCGAGACCCGCATGGACGGAGAAGAGAAGAAGCGCAACACCGTTCGCGTGTTCGGCGAAACGATGGAGCAGTTCCGCAAGGCCATCGAAGAAGCGTCGGCGGCGGCAGTCCAAGCGTAGGGATTTCCAGAATCAGGAAGGGCGATCCGGTGGGGGATTGCCCTTAGGTTTGACTGCCGCGTAGAGGAATAGTATATTGCATCAAGAAATGCAATTGCCCACGGAGGTTTCGATGAGTACGGATGAACTAAAGACCTTGTTGCACGAAAGCATTGATACGATTGATGATGTTGAGTTCCTCGAAACACTGCGCGAGATAATTGAGTCAAGAAACACTGCTTGGAGCGAGGGTCAACTTCCACGATGGCAACAAGAAAGGCTCGACGAAAGCCTGAAGCAAATCGAAAAGGGGGAATTTCGAACCCACGAGGAAGTATTCAAGTCGATTGATGAATGGCTCGGCAAGTAATCTGGTCCAAGGCAGCTGAGGAGGATTTCCGCGGGTCAGCAGGATTGCCCTCTTGCTTTCGATGTTTCCCAAAATTGGCCGCAAAAGTGAAACCTCGGAAACCCGCCGTGTTATCTGGGAACACTACTCGATTTACTACAAGCTTGTTCGGGAGAGGGTCGTGATTATCCACGTCTGGGATAGCCGCCGAAATCCTACCGATATGCAAATGCCCTGATCCCTGACCCTTTCTTGCTCCTTTCGGCATCTTATCGGCAGAATCTTAATATCCACGAAAGGAGCAAGAACACAGAATGGAACATCTTACCAAAGAAACCTTCATCAAAAAAGTCTTTGACTACGAGAACAACAAGGAATGGAAATTCTCGGGCGAACTTCCGGCAATTATCGACTTCTACGCCGATTGGTGCGGACCATGCAAAATGGTAGCTCCCGTGCTTGAGGGTCTTTCGAAGGAATATGCCGGTAAGGTCAACATCTACAAAGTTGACACGGAAAGAGAACAGGAACTGGCATCGGTGTTTGGCATTAGAAGCATTCCTTCAATTCTGTTCATCCCGAAAGAAGGAAAGCCGCAAATGGCAATGGGCGCATTGCCGAAAGAGGCGTTCGTTGAGGCAATCAACACGGTTCTGATGGCTCCTGCAATGTCGGAGAATTGAACGGGAGCAGAACTTCCCGTATATTGACCGGGCACAGAATCTAACAGAGGGAGCAATATGAACGAGAATATGATTCAGCAGCGCGTAATCAGCACGGCTGAGGCTGAGGAATTACAGCGCGCTTTCCTTGTGAAAGTGTACGGCTGGATGATGGCGGGATTGCTGATTACAGGCGCCGCCAGCATGTTGACGTTGAACACGCCCGGCTTGCTTGAAATGCTGTATTCAAGCCAGTGGGTTGTGCTGGCGTTATTTCTGGTACAAATCGGGCTTGTGGGCTGGCTTTCCATACGGCTTGAAAAGATGACTGCCGCAACGGCAACCACTATCTTCATAGGCTACGCCGCCCTCACGGGCCTGACCCTTTCCATCATATTCCTCATGTACACCACGGAGTCGCTTGCCAGCACGTTCATTGTGACGGCGGGGATGTTCGGTGTTATGAGCGCTTACGGCTACTTCACGAAACGCGACCTCAGTGGTCTCGGCAGCTTCCTGATGATGGGGTTGATCGGGATGATTCTCGCGTCGGTTGTCAATATTTTTCTCGGCAATTCGACCATCTACTGGATTACGACATACATCGGGATTCTGATTTTCGTCGGATTGACTGCCTATGACACGCAGAAGATCAAAGCAATGGGACTCTCCGCTACGATGGGCTCGGAGGCCGAGCAAAAGGGGGCGATTATGGGGGCGTTGAAGTTATACCTCGATTTCATCAACCTGTTTCTGCTGCTGCTCAGAGTGTTGGGCAAACGAAGATAAGATCACGTTGTGCATACCCAAAATATTCTCAAAGCCGGCCAACTTGCGGTCGGCTTTGTCTTTTGTTGGAGAGATGAATGATTGAAACCTTGCTGGTTGTCTCGACGGTTCTGCTAATTCTCGTCCTCGTTCTGGTTCTCGTCGTATTGCTGAGAAAGCCGAAGGATGATGCATTTGTCGAGCTTGAAAAGGAACTTGCCCTGCTTCAGGAAAACGCTGAGAGGCTTGAACGTTCATTGCGGGAGGAATTCGCCCTCAGCCGCAACGAAACGACTGGAAATCTCTCACAACAACGGCAGGAACTGACAACAACTCTCTCATCCGTTTCCGAAGGCGTGCGAAGTGAATTGGACAAAATTCGGGAAACTGTCGAAGGGCGTCTGGAACAGATGCGCGCAACAGTCGACGACAAGTTGCACAAAACTCTTGAGCAGCGACTGGGTGAGTCTTTCAGACAAGTAAGCGAGCGGTTGGAGCTTGTTCATAAGGGACTGGGAGAGATGCAGACCCTTGCCTCTGGCGTTGGTGATTTACGCAAGGTGTTGACGAACGTGAAGACGCGTGGCATGTGGGGCGAGATTCAACTTGGGAATCTGCTGGAGCAAATCCTCTCACCCGAACAATATGCGAAGAACGTCGCGACGAAGCCCGGTAGTAATGACCGTGTTGAGTTTGCCGTGAAATTACCCGGAAGGGAGAAGGAAGATGAGCCTGTCTGGCTGCCCCTCGATGCAAAATTCCCTCAGGAGGATTACCAGCGACTTGTAGATGCGGCGGAGCAGGCCAACGCAGAACTCGTTGATGAAGCCGGCAAAATGCTTGAAGCCCGAATCAAGAAAGAGGCAAAAACCATCAAAGAAAAATACCTCGCTCCGCCACATACAACGGATTTCGCAATCCTCTTTCTTCCCACCGAAGGTCTCTATGCTGAAGTAACACGGAGGGTTGGGTTACTGGAAACGTTGCAGCGTGAATACAGAATCACAGTTATGGGGCCGACAACTGTTGCTGCATTTCTCAACAGCTTGCAGATGGGGTTCCGGACGCTGGCGATTGAGCGGCGTTCAAGCGAAGTATGGTCGTTGCTTGGCGCCGTGAAGACGGAGTTCTCACGCTTCGGGGAGATTCTTGAGAAAACTCAGAAGAAGTTGCAGGAAGCAAGCAATACTATTGATGTTGCTTCGCGCCAATCACGCGCAATCGAGCGGAAGCTCAAGGATGTGCAACAACTGCCCCCCTCGGATTCCGCCGCGTTGCTTCCGGAAATCAGCCCCCCGGATGAACCGGAGAGTTGACGCTTGAGTCACTTTTCTCTATCTTCTCTTAAGTTCTTTCAATCTTTAATGGAGGATTCGTGAAACGGACAATTCTTGTTCTCGTGCTTTCATTCTCGACTCTGTTGCTTGCCGGTTGCGGTGGCTCAGGGAAAACCGTCACGCGTGTTGAGCCCGACAGGGCTATTGACCTGAGCGGCGACTGGAATGACACCGACTCGCGTCTTGTGGCGGAAGAAATGATAAAAGATGCACTGAACCGGCCGTGGCTCTCCAACTTCCAGACCGCAAAGCAGAAGGAACCGAATGTCATTGTCGGCACGGTGAAAAACCGCACGAGCGAACATATTGCAACAACGGCATTCATCAAGAACCTCGAGCGGGAACTGTTGAACTCCGGCAGAGTGAGTTTTGTTGCGAACAAAGAAGAGCGCCAGGAAATTCGCGACGAACGCTCCGACCAACAGGAGTTTTCGACTGCCGAATCGATGAAGAGATTCCAGCAGGAGACAGGCGCCGACTTCATGTTGCGCGGGGATATCACAAGCATCATCGACAAGGAGGGCGGCGAATCAGTGAAGTTCTACCAAGTGAATCTCGAACTCGTGAATATCGAAACCAATCAAAAGGTGTGGATCGGCGAGAAGAAGATCAAAAAGCTTGTCTCCCAGAGCGGAAGCAAATTCTGACCCGCCTCATGAGAGTTTGCTTGAGAGTACGATTGTACCGACAACAAGCGCTGTGGCTGGTCACGGCGCTTTCTTTTTTTCTGGCCGGATGTGCCGGAACTGAAGCGCTTCGCCGTGAAGTTGATGCCAATATAGCCCGCGGCAACTACAAGCAGGCCGCTGAACTCATCCGCAAAAACGATAAACTCTACGGCGAGAAGAATGAGGTTTTATACAACCTCGATCTCGGCCTGTTGTATCACTATCTCGGTGAGCCGGATTCAAGCAACACCTATTTCTTTCGTGCGGAGCGAAAGATTGACGAACTCTTCACGAAGAGCATCTCCCAGCAAGCGCTATCGTTCATCATAAACGATAATATCATCCCGTATGACGGGGAAGATTTTGAGAAGGTGATGGTGAACGTCTTTCTTGCTCTCAATTTTGCACAGAAGGGAGATTTTGACGGGGCACTTGTGGAAGCCCGCAAGGTCGACATCAAACTGCGTGAGTATGCCCGGCAGTATGATGACAAGAATACGTATCGAGAAGACGCATTCATCCGCTACATTACCGGGGCGCTGTACGAATCATCAGGCGAAGTGAACGATGCCTTCATAGCCTACCGGAACGCTTACAGAACGTACGAACGGTACCGGCAGCAATACGGTGTAAATGCCCCCGGTTTTCTGCTTGATGATATTGTACGAACCGCTACGCTGATGGATTTTACGGAAGAACGGGAAGAGTTCGAGCAACTCGGCGGCAAGCCTTACGATCGGACGATGAGATTTGAAGAGGGGACTATTCTCGTCATTACCTACGTGGGACACGCGCCGAAGAAAGAACAAATTCGGCCCTCTGTTTCCATTCCCGATACAGCGGGAATTCTTCACACATTTCAAATTGCATTGCCGAAGTTTGTTCCCCGGTATTTCGGCGGAAGAGAGTACAGCATTGAAGCAGTGTCGGCGACAGATTCACTCTCTGCTGTGCCGGAGGTTGCACAGGACATAACGGCGATTGCAAGCAAAGCGCTTGACGAACGTCTCGCAATGATTTATCTGAAAAGCGGCGGCAGAGCCGTGCTGAAGTTCTTGGCAGCGGAGAAAGCGAAATCGGAGTTGAAGAAGAACGAAAGCAAGCTCGCGAACATCTTCGGCAGCATTGCCATTGACCTGTTGATCGGCGCCACAGAACAGGCGGATACGCGTTCGTGGCAGACTCTTCCGGCGCAAATTCATCTTGCCCGCATACAAACAAAACCCGGAGCATATACACTCCGGGTCAAATCAAGCGACGGACTTTTTGCGGTTCGGGGACTTTCGGTAAATGTCCGGGCCGGACGGACATCGTTCGTTATTGTGGATGATGTCCGTTAGTTGATGGCGAAACCGTGCGCCTCTTTCTGCTGCTCGACACGCTTCTGCAGGCTGCCGATGAAGTAGAGGAAGCCCGGCATCGGCATCGCCTTATCAAGCTTGAAGTCGATCGAGGGATTCTCGACTTCGACGATATCGCGCAACTCGCGGTAGCCCGAATTCCATGCAAAGAGGATATTCTTCAGCCGCTCGTTCGCACGGATGCTCTTGTACAAATTGATGCCGTTCATTTTCGGCATGCTTATGTCCGAGATAATCAGGTCAACGGATTCCCTGTCAAGCACATCAAGTGCCGCTTCACCATCCGTGGCAATAACGATATCGTACGAATGCAGGCGCAACACTTCGGCCATGAGATTGATGTAAACGGGGTCGTTATCAACGAGCAGAATCTTCACTTCACTATTTCCTTTTTATGTGCCGGGGTAGTTGTATTCTGCAAAAAGTGATGCAAGATCAATACCACTTGGGATTCGGCTCAAGATCCCTCAGCGGGGCACATCTCGGGGGTGGAATCTGCTCAGAGCATGTAATTTCTTCAAAATGGTAATGAAGGTTCTACTGATTGATTTTCCCTCAAATTCGGTTATCTTTCAAGCATTATCTCACACATCCCTAACTCTTTTCGACCCGGACCGGCAATGAATACCACAGCTTCTCTCGATGATGTTTATCGTGTGATGTACAACGACCATCACGACCCGTTCCAAGTGCTGGGTCCGCATAGTATGCAACTTGACGGGAAACCGTGTCTCGTTATTCGGGCGTTTATTCCGGATGCCGAGAATGTTGCGGTTGTTGTGCCGGTTCGCAAGAGGGCCGCCGCCGGAAAGAAGGGCAAACCATCTCCAACAAAAACCACTCTTCCTCAGGAAAAAGAATACCCGATGGAGAAAATCCACCCGAACGGTTTTTTCGAGGTGGTGATTGAGAACCAGAAAGACGTTTTTCAATACCAGTTACGCAAAACCACTCTATCGGGGAGTATTGAGACGTTTCACGATTCCTACTCATTCATGCCCACCCTCACGGACTTCGACATCTATCTCTTCAATGCCGGCGATAATCATAAGATCTACGAGAAGTTGGGCGCTCACTACGCCGAGGTGAACGGAGTCGGCGGCGTTCAGTTTGCAGTGTGGGCTCCGGCCGCCCGAAGCGTCAGCGTCATTGGTGATTTCAACCGGTGGGATCGCCGCTTTCACGCGATGCGTGTGTTGGGCTCTTCGGGGATATGGGAGATTTTCATTCCGGGGCTTCCTGAAGGCTCGCTGTATAAATTTCACGTCAAGACCCAGCAGGGATTTGTTCTCGACAAAACCGATCCTTACGGAACAGAGATGGAACTCCGCCCCCGAACTGCAGCAAAGGTGAACTTCTTGCAGGGATATGAATGGCATGATCAAGAGTGGATGGAGAGGCGTGCCAAGGAGGATAAATTCTCCAAGCCGATGTCAATCTATGAAGTTCATCTTGCCTCGTGGAAACTCGGCGAAAACAGAGATTGGCTTTCATATCATGAACTTGCCGAACAGCTTGTAGAGTATGTGAAAAAATGCGGCTACACGCACATTGAACTCATGCCTGTTAGTGAGTATCCGTATGATGGGTCGTGGGGCTATCAGGTTACGGGATACTATGCGCCCACGAGCCGCTTCGGAACGCCACAGGAATTCATGTATTTTGTCGATTATTGTCATCAGAACGGCATAGGCGTTTTGCTCGACTGGGTTCCGGCGCATTTTCCGAAAGATATTCATGCGCTCGCCTTGTTCGACGGGACGCACGTGTACGAACACGCCGACCCGCGCAAGGGCGAACACATGGATTGGGGAACGTACATCTTCAATTACGGCCGCAGCGAAGTGAAGAACTTCCTTACCGGCAACGCGTTGTTCTGGCTCGAAAAATATCACATTGACGGGCTGCGGATTGATGCCGTCGCTTCGATGTTGTATCTCGACTATTCCCGCAAGGAAGGGGAGTGGATTCCCAATCAGTACGGCGGCAGGGAAAACATCGAGGCGATTGAATTTCTCAAACATCTCAACGGTGTCGTTCACCACTATCATCCCGGGGTGCTTACAATTGCCGAGGAATCGACGTCGTTTCCGGGCGTTACGCATCCGCTCGACCAGCACGGCCTCGGTTTCGACCTGAAATGGAATATGGGCTGGATGCACGACATGCTCGAGTATTTCTCGAAGGATCCGATATATCGTTCCCATCATCACGACAAACTCACGTTTGCCGCATGGTATGCGTGGAGCGAGCGGTTTCTTCTTCCTCTCTCACATGACGAAGTTGTGCATGGCAAGCGTTCGATTCTCGACAAAATGCCGGGCGATGTGTGGCAGAAATTTGCCAATGTGCGCCTGCTCTACTCGCTGATGTATGCCTTTCCGGGCAAGAAACTCCTTTTTATGGGGGGAGAATTTGCCCAATGGACGGAGTGGAATTTCGAGAGAGAGTTGGATTGGGCGCTGCACGATTTCGAATACCATCAAGGCATATTCCGGCTTGTGCAGGATTTGAACTCGATTTACAAACAACAGGCTGCTTTGTATGAGGAAGATTTTGCCCATACCGGCTTTGAGTGGATTGATTTTTCGGATAGGGCGAACAGCATCATTTCGTTCGAACGCAAATCAAAAGAAGCCCGCGAAACATTGATAGCGGCGTTCAACTTCACTCCCGTGCCGCGCAACGGATTCCGTGTCGGAGTCAGGCACGAGGGAGCATACCGTGAACTTCTCAATACCGATGCTTCCGTTTACGGAGGCAGCAACGTAGGAAATTCCGGAGAGGTCCTTTCCGACCCGATGCCGTGGAACGGCCGCGATCATTCCGTGCTTCTCAACCTACCGCCTTTAGGGGCACTGTACCTCAAGAAGAAGTAATTAAGAACGAAATTCTTTGTTTTTTGGTGAGAATTAGTGGATTTCCCTACCCCCTCGAAAAAATCGGACAAATCGGAACTTCATCCGAGAATCGGTTGTTGGAAACGTGCTCACATAACGACAACTCAGGATTACATGAAGAAAGTAGCAATAATCGGTTCAGGTTTCGGAGGGTTAGCTGAGGCAATCCGTCTGCAAAGCCGCGGCTTCGACGTAACGATTTTCGAGAAACGCGAGAAAGTCGGAGGGCGGGCATACCAGCTTGTGAAGAACGGCTACACATTCGATATGGGGCCGTCGTTGGTTACGGCGCCGTTCATCATCGAGCGGGTGTTTGAAGCGGCAGGCAAGCGACTGGAGGATTACATCGAACTT
The DNA here is from genome assembly GCA_900696645.1 of uncultured Chlorobiota bacterium. Classification (GTDB taxonomy): domain Bacteria; phylum Bacteroidota; class Ignavibacteria; order UBA10030; family UBA6906; genus CAADGV01. The sequence goes on from CAADGV010000024.1 coordinate 37,127, forward strand.
CAGTCGCTCGATCCGTTCTATCGCATCTATTTCCACGATAAGTCCTGCATGGACTATTCGGGCGATGCTGAAAAAATGAAAAAGGAAATGGCCAAGTTCAATCCTGCCGATGCCGCCAACTACGACAAGTTCTTCGAGGATGTCAGACCAATTTATGATGCAGTAATAACCGATGGGCTGGGTTCAACGCCATTTCTCACATGGAAATCGTTTCTCAGCTTTGTCCCGCGCGCGCTATCGCTCGGAGGGCTGACTCCCGTATATGCGTTTGCCTCAAAGTACTTCAAGGACGAGCGGAACAGATTTGCGTTTTCGTTTCATCCGTTGTTTATCGGCGGTTCGCCGTTTCGTGCGCCGAGTATTTACATCATGATTCCGTACCTGGAAAAAGCCGCGGGCGTGTGGTATGCAAAAGGCGGAATGTACAGTCTCGTCAAAGCGTTCGAACAAGTCTTTCTCGAAATAGGGGGAAGTGTTCACACCAATGCTGAAGTCAGCGAAATAGTTGTCGAGCATGGCAGGGCGAAAGGCGTTGTTGCTAACGGCGAATTTCACGCTGCTGATGCCGTTATTTCCAACGGCGATGTTGCTTTCACATACAAGAATCTCATTAAACCGCAACATCGAAAGAAATGGACGGACTCATCTGTTGACAAATTGCATATCACGATGAGCTGCTTCCTGCTTTACATCGGCACGAAAAAGCAGTATCCGCAATTGAAGCATCACACACTTATTCTGAGCCGGCGTTACAAGGAATTAGTCAGGGATATTTTTGAGAGAAAGATTCTTGCGGATGATTTCTCGATTTACCTTCATGTTCCGAGTCGTTCGGACGCATCAATGGCGCCGCACGGTTGCGAAAGCATGTACTTGCTGGTTCCCGTGCCGCATCTCGGCAGCGGGATTGATTGGCACACGCAAGCCGGTCCGTTCAAAGAACGCATCCTGAATTTCCTCGAGAGTGAATTCGGGATGACTGACCTTCGGGCAAACATCGAGGTACTGGAGATGTTTACGCCGCTTGACTTCGAATCACAATTGAATTCGCATTTGGGAAATGCATTTGCCATTGAGCCGCGCCTGTCGCAGAGCGCGCTGTTCCGTCCGCATAATCGCAGCGAAGACATCGAGCGGTTGTATTTTGTCGGGGCCGGAACGCATCCGGGTGGCGGCGTACCCGGAGTATTACTCTCTGCCGAGGCGACTGAAAAGTGCGTAGTAGAAGATTTGGGTGAGTTTGTTGCCCGACGGGAAGCAGCGCATATCCGGGAACTTGAACCGGCGTAAGAACCGAAATCTCATGAATCAGAAACTCGCACAATGAATGCGAAAAGACGTTTACAGGGGACAATCGAACTATGAAAAAAACAATTCTTTCAACAGCGGATGTTGCCCGTCTGTTCAACGTCACGGAAACAACCGTGAAACGGTGGGCAAACGAAGGCACGCTCAAATGCATGAAAACACCCGGCGGGCATCGAAAATTCGAAATGAAACATGTTGTGGAATTTGCCCAGTCGCTGAACTTCGAGCCGGTTGGAACATTGAGTCTGACGAATGAAGATACGCTTGCAGAGAGAATTCAGGTTGGCGTTCTTTCGCGTGACTTCACTATTCTGAAAAACGCTTTCGTTGAAAAGGCACTCGCACCCGGCAAGAAGGATCTATTTTCGTACTTCTCATACCTTTATCAGCATCGTATTCAATTGTGGGAGTTATTCGATCTGGTTATCGGTCCGGGAATGACGGAAATCGGTGACCGATGGGCCAGGGGCGAACTTGATGTGAATGCTGAACACCGTGCGTCGTACGAAACGCTTGAAGCGCTGGCAAAACTGCAAACGCAAATCAGCGCAAAACAGCGGAAGAACGGCTTTCGTGTAATCTGTGCATGCCCCGGTGAAGAGCAGCACGAAATCGGCCTGCGATGCTCGTCATACGTTTTTGAATCGGAGGGATGGCTGACACACTATTTTGGCGCCCGGACTCCTTATGAATCCATTCTCAACGGCGTGCGGACGCTCAAGCCGACTGCCGTGTGCCTTTCAATTACCACGGAGTCAGATGACAAGAAGGAAATCGAACAGTTGCACGGCATGTTGAAAGACCTGCATGATCTTCAGCCCAACATTCTGATCGGGGGGAGAGCGGTTCACAGTAACGGTCACGCGCTGCTTGAGTATGCCTCATTGTATCACAGTTCTTTTGAATTGATGACGGCTATTCAAAAGCTCGAAATGAAAATCGAGCCCCGGTCGAACTAACATACACACTTCTGTCCAACAAACGAATGATGATTGGTTTTCTTGACATTCAGGAGCTTCACGAAAACTACCGGCAGTGCCGGTTGTACACGCGGCACTATGCGAAGACATTCTATTTTGCGTCGCACGTTCTGCCTCGTGAGAAACGCCTTGCAGCGTATGCAGTGTATTCGTTCTGTCGCTACGCCGATGAGATTGCCGATCACGGTTCTGCTGTCGGAGATCGTGTGCAGGCAAAACGTCGGCTGGCAGACCTGCAGAACCAACTCCGGTATCTCTACACGAACTCGCCGCTGATGGACAAGAAGCTGCTTGCATTCCGCGATACCGTGTTTCGTTACGGAATTCCAGAGAACTATTTCAAGGATTTGCTTCGCGGCGTGGAGATGGATTTGGAGAAGAAACGGTTCGCCGATTTTGCCGAACTCAACGACTACTGTTACTGCGTAGCGTCAGTTGTGGGATTGATCATGACGAAAATCTTTGGTGCGTCAGATGAAACTGCGCTACAGCATGCCGCCGATCTTGGAACGGCCATGCAGCTTACCAATATTCTACGGGATGTTGGAGAAGATTACCGGCGTGGAAGGATTTACCTTCCCCAGGATGAGATGGCGAACTTCGGATACTCGGAACGTGATTTGAGAGACGGCAACGTTACTCAGAACTTCAAGCGACTGATGGAATTTCAGATTGACCGGGCCCGACGATACTATGAATCTGCTGAACAGGGCATCCCAATGCTCACGAATGACGGCTCTCGCTTCTGCGTCCGGCTTATGAGCAGGACGTATGCAAGGATTTTAGACAGAATTGAGAAGAACTCGTTCAACGTCTTCACCGTTCGGGCTCATGTCCCGTTCGTACAAAAACTCGGCATAGCTCTGTTTGCTGCGGCAGGCTTCTCAAGAAATCGTAGATCAGCGGGCCGAAGGAGCCTTGAACCATTCAGTCCGATACCGGCGGAGCAAATGTGAATGCAGCGATGAGAATCCACGAGGAACACACCGAATCTGAAAGATACGAATTCCTCAAATCGATCATTCGTGAGAGGATCTCCTCTGCACTCACACGAGTGAAACCGCGAACATTGCAGCGGATAATGAAGGAATCCGTTTATGGCGGCAAGATGATTCGGCCAATCGTCACAATGCTATCCTGTTCGGCAGTCGGGGGAAAGGAAAGCGATGCAATTGATGCAGCGACGGCCATCGAACTACTCCATACGTCATCCCTCATCCATGATGATATTATGGATGATTCGCCGTTGCGGAGAGGCCTGCCCACTATTCATACAACCCATGGCATTCCAATGGCGATTCTTGCCGGCGATACGTTTATCGCTCTCGCATTTCAATCATTGCAGAGTATCGGAGGAGTGAACAAGGAACGAATCCATCACGCATTCACCGACTCGTTTCGCCATGTTTGTGAGGGACAGGGATACGATCTGTGCTTGTCGCTCGACAATTGTGCAGAAGATGATGCTCACTCACTGATGGTGGAGAAGAAGACAGCAAAGCTTATGCAGTCGGCAACCGAGATCGGGGCATTGATCGGAACCTCCAATCAAGAGCATATTCAAGCCCTTTCATACTACGGATATACTCTTGGAATGGCCTTTCAGGCACAGGATGATTTGCTCGATGCAATAGGTGACGAAGAGCTGATGGGCAAGCCCGTTCTGGTAGATGTAAAGAACGGGAGAAGCACGTATGTGACTTCGGATGCAGTCACAGTTGCAACTTCAGACAATCGTGCAGATGCAATTCATGCGACCAAGTGCCTGGTTCAGAACTACACGCGTGAGGCATGTTGGTCGCTTGACCGGCTTCCGCAGTGTGAAGCAAATGAAATGCTTCGGATGCTTGCAGAATCACTGATGAAGCGGGAGGCATAGGGAAGTGCCCGGAAGGAAACGATACAATCGGATAGTTGTCTGGATGCGTCGGGCGATGCGTGTCCGCGACAATATTGCCCTCTATGCGGCGATTCAGGACGCCAACGAAGTAGTGCCTGTATTGTGTTTGAACACGGAGAAGCGCTACGAATTTGATACACCCCGCAGACGTTACGTACGGTCAGCAATCGCATCGCTGGACTCTGAGCTTCGGTCAAGAGGTTCACAATTGTTTGTTTTGTCCGGTGATATTGTGGACGAACTTCCCCGCTTTGCGAAAGAAGTAGGTGCCGAAGTTGTGTTTGGGGTTGATGTGTACGATCCCGTTTCTCTCAATCGTGATCAGCAGCTTCGCCGAGGTCTCTTTCGGGCGGGGGTCGAGCTTCTCCTGCTGAAAGACCGGGTCATCTTTGAGAAGCAGGAAATCCTCAATCAATCAAGACAGCCGTTCAAAGTCTTCACCCCATACAAAAAAGCATGGCTCGAATTCAGCGATTCAATTCCTCCTCTTCTTCCGGATATCAGGAGTGTAAGCTCGCCTGCTGATGCCGATGGCCGATTCTCACTGAGCAGGCAGAAATCGTTTGCCAACGCGGATCGGGATACGGAAGCAGTTGGCCTACGGCAACTCAAACAGTTTGTTAAGCGGAAGGTACTTTCCTACAAGGAGCAAAGGGATTTTCCCGCGCTTGAAGCAACTTCAAAACTGTCGGCCGCTCTCTCGCTCGGAGTTATTTCCATCCGGCAGGTATATTGGGCTGCAATCGAACAGAAAAGAAATGCCGACAAGCGTGGCAGGGAAAACATCGACACATTCATCAGCGAGTTGATCTGGCGGGAGTTCTATTATCAAATTCTTGCAAATTATCCGCATGCTGCTGAGCGTTCGTTCAGGGATGAATTTAACAAGTTGGATTGGAGTGAGAATAAAAAGTATTTCACAGCATGGTGTGAAGGTCGGACGGGGTATCCGATTGTTGATGCGGGAATGCGGCAACTCGTTCAGGAAGGGTGGATGCACAATCGAGTTCGCATGATCGTAGCCTCGTTTTTGACAAAGGATCTTCACATAAGCTGGCAATGGGGTGAGAAGTTCTTCCTCGAACATCTCTGTGACGCTGATATTGCTTCGAATAACGGCGGCTGGCAATGGGCGGCGGGAACAGGAACGGACGCTTCTCCGTGGTTCCGCATCTTCAATCCGGTTTCGCAGGGAAAGCGATTTGACCCGAACGGCGACTACGTCCGGAAATATGTTCCGGAACTGAAGAATGTTCCCCCGGAGTTCATTCACTCGCCCTGGATGATGGACGCGAAGTCTGCACGTGGTATCGGTTTCGGCAAAGAATACCCGGCGCCGATTATAGATCATGCGGTGGAACGGGATGTCGCAATTGAAATGTACAAGAAAGCAGCGTCACGCAAGTAATCTACCACAACATCTGATTCTGTCGACAGCATGATTCGGTTCACTCTCATTGTGTTAAGCTCATTCATTGTGATGGAGTTTGTTTCCTACCTTGCGCACAGGTTTGTGTATCACGGGTTTGGCTGGATTTTTCACAAGAGCCATCACGAACCGCGCCACGGCATGTTTGAATGGAATGACATCTTCCCGATGATCTTTGCCTCCATCACAATAAGTCTGATGATGTTCGGCCTTTCAGATCCGAGCCGCAGCGATATTGTTGCAATGAGCATTGGCATCACGTCATACGGGCTTGTGTACTTCTTCATTCACGATCTGTATGTTCATCGTCGGGCAAAATGGATGCGGCTGCACATTCCTTTTCTCCTCAAACTCAAACAGGCACACGCAATTCATCACCGGTATGGCGGTGAGCCCTACGGGTTGCTGATGTTCTTCAATGCTGAGAGGGTTCGCCGCGAGCATGTGGCAGAGGATGAGGTCGTGTGAAGAATGTCGTCATCATAGGTGCAGGTCTCGGTGGGCTGGCAACAGCAATCCGGTTGGCCCACTACGGCTACAGAGTTACGATTGTCGAGAAGAATGAGCGGGTTGGCGGCAAAATGAACATCGTCCGGCACAACGGCTATACGTTTGACACCGGACCATCCTTGCTGACAATGCCGTTCATCATCAGGGAGTTGTTCGCTTCAGTCGGCGAAGCAATGGAAGATCACATCACGCTGGTTCCTGTTGATCCGATTTGCCGGTACTGGTTTTCCGACGGAGCAACGTTGGATGCGTCGGGCAATCTCAAGAACACAGAAGAAGAAATAGCCCGGCTGAGCGCAGCAGATGTTGAAGGATTTCGAAAGTTCATTGCGCACGGTGAGAGAATCTACAACGCTTCCGCGGAATCATTTCTCTTTCAGCCGTTCGGTTCGCTTGATATAAAAGGCATTCTCGGCAATCTCAAGCTGTTGCCGGCTGTAACAAAGTTGGATGCGTTCAGAACACTGAACGATGCCGTCGAAACATTCTTTGCCGATCCGCGATTGCAGCAACTCTTCAACCGGTTTGCGACGTACAATGGCTCGTCGCCGTACCTTGCTCCGGCAACGCTTGCAATCATTCCGTACATCGAGTTTGCCTTCGGCGGCTGGTATGTGGAAGGCGGCATGTACAAGCTGGCAGAGGCGCTCGAAGGATTGGCAACGAAAAAAGGGGTCCGGATTCAGACCGGGGTTGAAGTCAAGAAAATCGTTGTAGAACGAAAGAAGGCAAAGGGAATTCTGCCGCAATCGGGCGAGTTGATACCTGCCGACATTGTAATAAGCAATGCCGACGCTTTGTACACGCACAAAGAATTACTGACCGGAAGTCGCTGGAAATTCGACAGCACAGAACCATCGCTCAGCGGGTTTGTGATGCTGTTAGGCGTTAAGAAGTCGTTCACCCGGCTCAAGCATCACAATGTATTTTTCTCAGCCGACTACAAAGACGAATTTGATGTGATGTTCAATGACCTCAAGCCCTCTCCCAACCCGACCATTTATGTCTGTCAGACATCACAGAGTGACAGTTCGCACGCCCCAGTGGGATGCTCGAACCTATTTGTACTGGTGAATGCTCCTTCGCTTCGTTGCCCCGGAACAGACGGTTCGCCGGAGTATCTGTCTGATTGGGAGAAGGAAAAGCATGAATATCGCAATCTGATTATTCGAAAACTGTCGACTCTCGGCCTCGGTGATATTGAGAAACATATCGAGTACGAGGAGATCATCACACCGCTGGATTTTGAGAGACGCTACAATGCGTTTCGCGGTTCAATTTATGGCACATCATCAAATAGCAGAATGGCAGCCTTCCTTCGTCCTCCCAACAAATCTGCGGAAGTGGAAAACCTGTATTTTGCAGGCGGGAGTTCACATCCGGGAGGTGGAATTCCGCTTGTGTTGCTCTCCGGTAAAATTGTGGCGGACATGATTCAACAACAGGTTGGCCAGCCATGACAATCAGCGTGACACAATTGGTGAAAGCCCCGCATGAGTCAGTGAGGGAATTTTATGCTGATGTCAAGAATTTGAAAAAGATTTCCCCGCCGTTCCCGCGTCTTCGTATTGAGGCCAAGGATACGCGTGTTGTTCAAGGAAGAGAGTTTCGGATTATGCTCGACTTCCTGCTGTTCCGATTTCGTTGGAACTCCGTAATTGAACAGGTTGTGCCGGGCGAGTATTTTGTTGATACGTTCCGTGGAAGCGTGTTCCTGTTCTGGAAACATACGCACAAATATGAGTCTGAAGGTACGGGCACCCGCCTGACCGACGTTGTCGAGTGCCGGCCTGTATGGTGGTTTGCACCATTTGCGTTGCCGGCCGTGCGGTTGTTGTTTCTGTATCGCAAGCGGGCGATTGCCGAGGTATTCGGATGATTGAAGCAAAAAAGAATGCTGCGTTCAGAGCGATATTCAGTTGGTACAATACCCGGCTTCTCCGGAAGCATTTCTTCAAGGTTCATCTCGGAGGGCTGGAAAACGTCCGGCAACTTGATCGAACCCGGCCGATCATCTTCATCGGCAACCACAGTTGTTGGTGGGATGGATTGATAGAGTATCATCTTGCAACAGAAGTGCTGGATGCTGACATTTATTTGATGATGGAAGAACGACAGATGGTCCGCTACAAATTCTTCCGGTGGTTGGGGGCGTTTTCCGTCCGGCGTGAGTCTCCCCGGGCGGCTGTTCAATCAATGCAATACGCAGCATCATTGTTCGATGCGCCGAACCGCTTTCTCTGGATTTACCCGCAAGGGGAGATGAAGCCGAATGATGTTCGTCCGTTGGATTTCTTTCCCGGAGCTGCTCGTATCGTTCAAATGATGGGACGTACAGTTCAGGTTGTTCCGTTTGCCCATCGCTACGAGTTTCTGATGGAACAGCGTCCCGAAGCATTCACCTTTTTTGGAAAACCCATGTTCGTCGATCATACGCAGGATGTTAGGGAAACGACTGAACAATTCGAGCATGCCGTGACCGGGTTGCTGGATACGTTGCGCTGCAACATTGTGAACTCAGACATGAGTAGTTTCAAGACTATCCTGAAAGGAAGCACATCTACAAACAACAAATATGATGCTGTAAGAACGAAATGACATTGACCGACTATCACATACTCATCTTGTGCTTGCTTCTCTGCATGGGCGCTGTTGCAGTTCTCAATATCTTCACATTCGGGAGGATTCGACCATCGCAAAAACCACAAAGCAGCCGGATGGTTTCAGTCTTGATTCCTGCCCGAAACGAAGCGCAGAACATCGGGGTTTGTCTCTCCGGCCTTGCCGGTCAGGACTATCCCAAATACGAGATCATTGTGCTTGATGATAATTCAGACGATGGAACAGCGTCAATAGTTGAACAGTGGGAACGATCGGATTCTCGCGTCAGGCTTGTTCGCGGCGTTCCGTTACCGCCGGGTTGGGTGGGAAAGTGTTTTGCGTGTCATCAGCTTGCGCAGCAAGCTCAGGGCGAGCTGCTGTTGTTCACGGACGCCGATACGGAACATTCACGGTTCAGCATATCGGCAGCGGTTGCGGCAATGGAACGGTCACAGGCGGATTTGCTGACGGTTATTCCTTTTCTCAAGCTGAAAACATTCTGGGAAAAGACGATCATGCCGATGCTGCACTTCACGACCTTTTGCTTCCTGCCGTTTCCTCTCGTCAGTGCATCCCGGAATCCGAAATTTGCGATGGCGAACGGACAGTTCATGCTGTTCAAGCGAAGCGTGTACGATGCAATCGGGGGACACGAAGCAGTGAAGGATGCGCTTGTAGAAGATGTGTGGCTTTCACGACTCGTGAAGAAACGCGGCTATCAACTCCGGATTATGGATGGGGTCAGGATTGTTTCATCGCGCATGTATCGTTCTTTCAATCAGATTTGGCAGGGATTCTCAAAGAATTTCTTCCCCGGATTCAAATACTCTCTTGGAACCATTTCTGCTGTCATTTTCTTCAACGTCGTGACATCAATTGCTCCGTTCGGATTTCTTGCTATGTCATTGTTTGCATCCGAAACTTTTGAGTGGACCCCGATTGTTGCCAGTCAGGTTAGTATCATCCTGGCGATTCGGCTGTTGATGGCTCACCGGTTCAAGATGAATCTGCCGGCAACACTTCTGCATCCGTTAGGGATGGCAGTAGTTGCGGGAATAGCGGTGAACTCGGCGCGATGGGCATTGTGGAGTGGCGGCTTGCGATGGAAAGGGAGAACGTATGATTTCCGGAGCGAGAACGCAGTATAGTACTCGGAGGAATTCTTCATTTCATTAAGCGTAAAGGAGTAGCGTGGGATTACTGGTTTTCTTGTTTCTCGTAAACAGCAGTTTATTTGTCGTGGATGTGACGACAACAACTTCCTACACCGTTGACCTTTCCCGCGAAGCGTTGCGAGGCTATGTGGATGACATCGGGTTGTTTGCCCGCCACATGCCGGGCGTGGTTTCGGTGAAACCGGTAGGTGAAAATACATTCCTGTATCAAACGGAAAAGCAGATTCCTCTAGCGGGGAAGATGAGCACGGATTTTTTGATTGCGAAGTCCGTCGTCGGGGATTCGGTGACACTCTACCGATCGGTTAGTATCAACGACCCGAACTACATGTCGTGTGCCGTCACCATCAAACCGGTGACAGAAAACTCCACACAGATTCATATCCGGCTGAGGCTACGGCTGAGCAGAAACGCCGGCTCGGAAATTCACTGGTTGGCTCCTGTTCTCGGCGAGGCGTTCATTGAATCACGAATGCGCGCTGATATGGAAAGTATGTTGGCAACGTTCGTCGCAAGTTCCAACAGTGAACTGTACAGCACTCTTCTGAATCAGACATCACAAAACAGATGAGTGTATTTCCTCATCGCCGTCTTTCCGACTTCTCGTCGGGTTTCGCACGAACATGGGAAGAACGGCTCTTCATGAGGGCGTTTCTCATCACCGTCTTTCTCTCGGTATGCGGATTTGCATTCGTTGCCGGAGGACTTTTGCCGGATGAGTTTGCGTGGACAGCTTCTGTTATTATCATCCTTCACGGAATAGTTACGTTCATATCCGAAATGCGGGCACGTACCTTCGTCCGCAATGTCTTGCTGTTTTTTGTGTTAGCGGGCGGAACATTTGTAATCGAGTACGCGGGAGTGACAACGGGATATCCGTTCGGTGCATACGCTTACACAACGACTCTCGCTCCGCTGCTGTTCGGCGTCCCCGTTGCGATCGGGTTTGCCTGGTACACAACCATCATGAATACACGCAGAATCGCTGAATGGATTCACGGAACAGTTCCTCTGCTGCAAATTGCCTTCACCGCCGCGTTGCTGACGCTTGCGCTTGATATTGCGCTCGAACCGATGGCATCGGCCATCAACCTCTACTGGCTGTGGAACGACGGCGGGGTTCCGGTACAGAATTACATGAGCTGGTTCCTGATTGGATTTGTTGGTGTGGCCTGTATTCTGGCAAAGGGTGAGCGTGTCCCTGCCGTCCGAAGTCTTCCAATGCAGAAAGTCGCGTTGACGCTGTATGCGCTGCAGTTAATGCTTTTTGTAATCACTGATTTGGTGCACGGATTTGCGCCGGCAGTTGTGTTTACTCTTCTTTTTGTAGCCGTGGCAATCATTTCCGGTTACCGGCATCGTTGGCATCCGAGACACAAGAGAGCGGAGGAAGAATGAAGTGGGAGTATCTGACAGTATTATGTGCAACGATATTCGTCCCGTTGATTCTCAGTCGGGACAAAAATCTCAAATTGTACAAACACAAGCTTGTGTTATTCAAAGTGATTCTCGGGGTTTCTATTCCGTTTTGGATTTGGGATGTAGCGGCGACGGCTCGCGGGCATTGGACGTTCAATCGAGCGTTCACCCTTGGCGTTGATGTTCTGGGCCTTCCGTTGGAAGAATGGCTGTTTTTCATGGTTGTGGCGTTCGTTTCCGTGTTTGTTTGGGAATCGACAAAGTATTTTGTGAGGAAGACGTGAAGGAATACACGCTTCTCGCCATCGGTTCGGGTCTGATTATTATCGTGCTTGATGTATTCATTCTCAGAACCAGAATCCTTGCGACCAAGATCTTCTGGATTTTCCTTTGCGTCATGTACGGATTCAAAACAGTGGTGAACGGATATTTGACCTGGAGGCCGATTGTTGTGTACGGCGAACAATTCAACGTTGGCATACGTCTGTTCACGATTCCGATTGAAGACTACGTGTACGGCTTCAGTCTGATTACCCTGTCTGTCATGTTGTGGGAGTACTTGAAGAATGCCAAACACCGGAGTTTGAGCAAGAAGATGAGCGAATATACATGAAAATCCACACGCTGCAGCGGGTTCAGACTCTCGACTACCCGATCGATGAAGTATTTGAATTCTTCCGGTCGCCGGAAAATCTTTCACGCATCACGCCGCCGTGGCTGAACTTCAGAATTCTCACGCCGTTGCCGCTGGAGATGCAACGGGGGACATTGATTGACTATACGGTGAACTGGCTTGGTATTCCGGTTCGATGGACAACGATGATTGCGTCGTACAATCCGCCCCATCGATTTATTGATCAGCAACTTGTCGGACCCTATTCTTTTTGGTATCATATTCATACATTTATTGAGAAGAGCCGGAAGACGGAGATGCATGATGAGGTTCGATATGTTCTTCCGCTTGGTATTGTTGGAGAGGCGGTTCATACGTGGATTGTCCGGCGTCAGCTCGACAGGATTTTTGATTACCGGGAGATTGCAGTTCGTCAGCAGTTTCCGGAACGCGAAATAGTGACGAAACATGTTCATTCGGAGCAGGAGGAGGTTGTATGAAGATAGTGATGGCTGGTGGCACGGGATTCATAGGCGGTAATGTGATGAGGCAATTCGCGGCGGCGCAACACTCGGTTGTGTTGCTCAGCAGAAACCCTTCCGTAGTGGATACAAGCCAATGGCCTAATGTTCAGGTTGTGAAGTGGGATGGGAGAACCCCGGGGGCATGGTATTCGGAAATCGAGGGCGCCGATGCAATCATCAATCTTGCAGGCGAGTCCATTGGCGGGAAGCGCTGGACATCCAAACAGAAGCAGAAAATTCTTGAAAGTCGCGTCAATGCCACTCGTGCGCTTATCGAATCAATCAACCGCGCAAAGAAGAAGCCGCCTGTACTTATTAATGGCTCGGCAGTTGGTTACTACGGGCATGTTGAAAGTGAAGACGTGACGGAATCGCACGCTCGCGGTAACGGCTTCCTGGCCGAAGTGTGCGAAGCGTGGGAACGGGTGGCACTGGCGGCCCGACAATACGGTACACGGGTTGTGCTGTTGCGAACCGCTGTTGTAATCGGTGAAGGCAGCGTTGCTCTGGAAAAACTCTCGCTTCCCTTCAAACTGTATGTCGGCGGGCCGGTCGGTTCGGGAAAACAGTGGTTTCCGTGGATTCATGTGAACGATGTGGTTCGTGTCATACAGTTTGCAATTGAATCCGAGTCCATCTCCGGCCCCCTCAATCTGGCGGCCCCTGAACCGGTAACCATGAAGCAGTTCTGTCAGGTGCTTGGCAAAGCCATGCGGCGGCCATCCTGGGCGCCGGTACCGGGGTTTGTTTTGAAAATCGCTCTCGGCGAAATGTCAAGTATGATTCTGACGGGGCAAAAGGTTGTTCCCTCTAAACTTCTCCAACACGGGTACTCGTTTATCTTTCCAAAATTAGATGATGCGTTAGCCGGTATTTTTTCATAGATTTTCCGGCATGATGAAAGGGGACTGCGGCTACAGGTCGCAGGCCCAACCCGTTCTCGCATATCATTAGCTAAAGAACCATATCTGCTTTCCGTGAACTACGTTTTTAATGCTGCGAAACTCGTCTTGCTCGGGGCTGTTTCCTGCGTTGTTCTGTTTAGTATTGGAAACGCAGTTGCAGGCGAAGAGGGTGTGCTGTTCGCGCTGATCATCTGGCTCGCGATTGTTGCAGGATTTTACGGGTTGAGCGACAAGATCGTTGTCAAGATGTGTCGCGCCGAAATGCTCACCGTGTATCACAGTCCTGCACTCTTTAAGACAGTAGAAGACGTGTGTAATCAGACCCGTTTCCCGATGCCGAAGATGTACATGATTTCGGAAGACGGGCCTAACGTTGGTTCGGTGGGTTTCGGCGCAAGGAGAGCGGGACTTCTCTTTACCGAGGGAGTCGCGAAGCTCTTAACAAACGATGAACTTCGCTCCGCGATAGCCCATCAGTTCGTTCAGGTACGCCGGATGGATACTGCCGTAGGGATGGTTGCCGGCGTGATCGCCATGATGCTCGGGATGAACTCCAAGATTGCGCGTGAGAGGGCCTCAGCACATGATTCCGGCTCGCGCCGACAGGCTTTTATGCGTTTCGGTTTTCGCGGCGCTCTAATTCTGCTTGCTCCGATTGCTTCTTATGCGGTCAGAATGCTTCTCAACTTGAAACGGGTATTCAAGTTAGATGATTCTGCGTCGAGCATTACCGGCAAACCGCTCGATATGGCGAACACCATCAGAACAATGGAAAAGAAAAAGTATCTCTTTCCGACACAAATTCCTCCGGCAGTCGGGCATCTGTTTGTCGTCAGCCCGATTCGGTCAGTTCCGGTCATGAGTCTCTTCAAATCCCATCCCCCCATGGAAGAGAGAATACAGCGGCTCGAAGCGTTACAGCGCTCCGTTCACGGGTTATCGGGAGCATAGTCTTTCCCCCTCATAAAGCGGTAGACATTGATTTGGAGTATAAATATGCCATCCCTAAAAACAGTACTGGTTGCGGTTGTCATTGCCCTTGTGTTCGCCCCCGTCGATGAACCATCGAATGCAAGTTCGGGGCCGCGTATTCCACCTATCGTCTTTGTTAGCCGGAATCCTCTTGCTGGTGAGACTGCCGGAGATGTGCCGGGCAGCGGACCGACATTCCGAACTGCCATTGTTGGCGGCAAGATGTTGATTCGTGAGAAGAATGGAACCATCCGAACGCTGGTCGACTCTGCCAAACTCATCGACGTTGCCGACCCGTGTGTTTCATGGGATGCGAAGAAGATCGTATTCTCCGGCGTTCAGCACGCCGACAGCAGTTGGAGAATCTTTGAAATTGGCGTTGACGGCTACGGATTCCGGCAATTGACATTCTCCGACAGGGAGATCGATTTGTCGCAATTCGGTGCAGCGGCCCCGCTGTTTGTCGGGTATGATGATTTTGATCCCTGCTATCTTCCCAACGGAAAGATCGTTTTTGCCAGTACGCGCTATCCTTCGATGTCGATGATGGCGCAGGTGCGTGCCAGCAATTTGTATGTGATCGAGAATGAAGGACGGGAATTGCGGCGCATAACCAGTGAACGCAACGGCGCTGAAGAGCCGACAATCGATCCGGTAACGGGAAAAATTGTGTATGCACGTTGGTGGGGAAACATCGACCGGCCAAGCAACAGTACGCGCAACAATCTTTCGCGTGAGAATGAAACTTCGCTGACGGACGATGCCGGCAATATCTGGCATGCTGTTGCGATCAACCCGGACGGGGATATGCTGAAATTGTATGCGGGATTTCTTCGCACGAGGTATGGCACGCAAACGTATAAACCCGCCGTTATGAAGGATGGGCGTCTGCTCAGCACGTTCTCACCCCGAACATCCCTTGTCGGAAGTTCCGGAGGATGGGGGATTCGCTGGTTCAGGCCGGGTGCCGATTACGAGCGACATGTCATCGGCGTCAAATCGGACGAGTCTTTGCGGCAACTCACTGTAGTTCCGCCACCGTATGCGACTGACCCCGTCGAACTCTCGCCAACGTCAATACTCTTTTCCTACTCAGCAGATGGGAGTGAGTACGGGATTTATTCTTGCGACCTTCAGGGTCGGAATCTGAGCAGGATCCTTGATCTCCCGGGAACGCTGGAATTGGAGCCCCAACTTGTTGTTGCTCGTCCGGTTCCGCCAATTGTTCCTGAACAGTTCACAACTCCCGTTTCCGATCTCCCTCCAACCGAAGACCCTGAAACGTATGCGCGCAACGATTTCTTCCGCTTCGACTGCATGAATATCTTTACAAACGGGAAAGTGGACGAGCCGATGCCCGATGCCCCGAAAATTGCTCAGGACTTGACCATTCAGTTCTTCATGAATCCGCAACGGCAAAGCGGGTTGCGTCCCGATCCATCAATATTGCTGAAGACAGCCCCGGTTTTCTATATGGGTGGCGTTCACGAACATGACGTACCGGCTGAAGTTCCCTTGTTTGAGCAAATTGTTGACAAAGATGGGAAAGTACTCGAAACCACTGACGGCAAGTTTGCCCATGTTGCGGGGTTCAACTTCGAACGGTTAGGCTCGGGCACTAAATGCGTTGGTTGTCACATCGGTCACTCGATACTCGAAGTTCCCAAAAACGGTGAAGATGCCGAATGGTTTAACACTTCCCCCTCCGCTCGTGTGACGGCAAGCTCAGAATTCCGCAATAGTAGTGGTACATTGTTTCCGGCGAGAAACGTTGTTGACCGCCAAGCCCGCGTAGGGGGTGATTCGGTTATCTGGGTTTCGGCCGAGGGGAAAGGTTCGTGGGTTGAACTGCGTTGGGATATGCCAATAGAAGCCAGACAGTTCGTATTATACAACATCCCCAAAAATTCTTCTGATGGAACAACAATTTTAGTGCATAAGTGTAGAATTCTGTTATATTATGACGGAAATGAAGTCAGAACAATATCTTCCACCGGCGGTCTCAGCTCAGAAGGGACTGCTGTTTCATTTCCACCTACCAAGATCGACGCCGCAAGGATAATTATCACTGATTACAGGGGAGCGATTCAACGCAGGTCGCTTGCCGGTTTGGCAGAAGTAGAAACGATTGCAAGACTTTTTCTTCTAACATCACATCAATAATAACCATTACAGTATAGGAGTATCATGAAGAGACTCTTCTGTGTTCTCTTGGTGACGGTCTATGTCAACGTGTTCGGCTACGCTGACGGATTTCTGGGCGTTCACTCGTCAAACGGTCTGCAAGTGTGGGCGGTCGGATTCAATGGACGTGTGTTTCAGTCGGTCGATGGCGGAGCAACCTGGAGCAACTTCACGCAGGGGACCGGAACGCTGCGGGGCGTGCATGCATTGGGCAGCAGTGTGTGGATTGTTGGAGATAACGGAAAGTGCTACCATTCCTCGAACAGCGGCTCGACTTGGTTGGAACAGACGTTGAACGGTGCCGCAACGCTGAATGATATTATATTAATTGACAATCAGACGGGCTTCATCGTCGGGAACAGCGGAGCTATCTTCAAGACAATCAACGGCGGAGCATTGTGGGTCTCGAAAACCTCCACCACATCGCAGAAGCTCAATGCCGTGGCATTCTCAACTCCGCAAATAGGGTATGCAGTTGGTAGCGGAGGGGTCGTTCTAAAAACAGTCGACGCCGGAGAATCGTGGAGCAACATCGGGAATGCCGGATGGACTAATGACTTGACAGGAATTGCTGTCAGCGGTTCGACGGTGTATGTTACGGGTATCAACGGCTTCTGTGTGAAGAGCGTCAATTCCGGCGCTTCATGGTCGGCGCTGAACTTCATGACGGATTCCTATTCAGATGTGAACGGCGTATTTGCCAAGAATGACAACGAAGCCGTGTTTGTCGGCGGGGGAGGTTACGTTCGCTTGACAAATAACGGGGGAGCAACCTTCACGTGGGGGCGGCACACGCTGCACGGCACGTTGAATTCTGTCTTTTTCCATGATGCCATGAACGGCTGGGCCTGTTCGGAAAAGAGCAACGTTGTTCTCCGAACAACCGACGGCGGCGCAACCTGGAGTATTCCTACGGCCACAACAGTAACCATGAACTGGGTGCAAAAACTCAGCGTCAGCGCGACAGTTCGCGGTAACACCTTCAGCATGCATCCATCCAACAAGAATATCATTTACTGTGCCCTCGGGACTCGGGTGTATGCAAGCTATGATCGCGGTGAAACATGGGTTCAGATTGCGACAATGCCGGCCGGAGGTTCCAAAGTCAACTCCTTCTATGTTTCCCCAAAGGACTCCAATCTCTGGGTTGCAGCGTACGGTGCTCCCGACAGGATTGTTCGCACAACCGATCGCGGAGTGACTTGGACTGCAACCACTCCCACAATGAACTTCTCCGAGTACGGTATGCCGCTTGAAATGGATGGCTCGCATCCCGATACACTCATTTTCGGGCCGGAAGACGGGCATATCTGGCGCTCAACGGATTTTGGAGCCACGTGGACGGATTGGAGCAATCCCGGTTTCAGGAGCCCGTGCGACATTGTGGTTGTTCGCGACGAGCCTGATGTTATTTGGGTTGGAGATGGCGTAACCGGCAGCGGTCAGGGACAGATGTTCAGGTCACGCGACGGAGGGCGAACGTTTCAACTCATCTACTCGACAACGGGATCGGAAATTCCGACAACTGTCGGCAGTTCGCTCGACAACAATGTAGGATATGCCACAGCGTGGGGTTCGGGTGGCGTCAATAAGAGTGTAGATATGGGTTTGTCATGGAATTCGGTCGCTACAACCGGATCGGCGTGGGGCGTTGATATCGCCAAAGACGACCCGAACGTGATGATGTTCGGCGTGTACGGCGGCTCAACATCGTACCTCTCATCGAATGCCGCCTCCTCGTTCTCAACATCGCCACTTACGGGCTCGAACTATGCAATTTTTGCATACGACCGCGGAACGTTTCTGGCGCAACAAAGCGGTGGAATCTTCAAGTACAATTTCACGTATGTTGTTCCAAGCAGCAATCTGCAAACGCTTGCCTTGACAGCACCGAGCGGCGGCGAGGTGTGGGCATACGGCACAACGCGGAACATTGCATGGAATTCAAGCAACATCGCAAATGTAAAGATCGAGTACAAAACGGCTCCTGCATCGGCGTGGCAAACAGTTGTTGCCAGCACACCGGGCGGGTCAGGCACATTTGCCTGGTCGATTCCGGCAACCCCGACAACACAAGCCCGCGTCCGAATTTCGGATGTTGGCGACAACAACCCGATCGACAGCAGCCAGGGAGTGTTCTCCATTACAGTTGCAGCAATTTCCGCCCAACCGGCTTCACTCGATTTCGGGTCCGTGGTTGTCGGCTCAACAGGCTTACAAATTCTCACACTTACCAATAATGGAACTGCCGGATTAATCGTGTCGAGTGTAACGGCAACCGATCCTGCGTTTATCGCAGGCAGGACGTCATTCACAATCCCGGCGGGTCAATCGGATACGCTTTCGGTTCTTTTCTCGCCCGGCTCGGCACAAGCATTTACCGCTCAACTCACAATCGGCTGCAATGTGCCGGGAAGCCCGTATGAAATTCCATTGTCAGGAACAGGGCTATCGAATGCCACGCTTGCACTTCTTTCGCCAAATGGCGGAGAGGTATGGAACGTTAACTCTACACAAACGATCACATGGTCAGCGACAAACCTGGATAGGGTTGAGATTTCCTACAAGTCATCGCCAACGGGTGAGTGGATTCGAATAGTACAGAATATCTCCGCGGCGCTCGGGAGTTTTGAATGGCTCGTGCCGAACACGCCCTCAACGCAAGCTCGTGTAATGATTGTTGATCGATTGAGCGGAACATTGGTGGATTCCAGCGAGGGATACTTCACGATTTTTGGCCCGACCTCGGTCGCCACAAGAGGGATCCCGACAGAGTTCGAATTGAGCCAGAACTATCCGAATCCGTTCAATCCCGCAACAACTATTGAATACGGAGTTCCGAGGGAGGCATATGTCAGCCTTAAAGTGTATAATATGATCGGGCAGGAAGTTGCAACACTCGTGAATGAACGTCAATCAGCGGGTCGCTACACGGCAACGTTCGATACGCAGAAACTCACAGGTTCGACGGCAAGCGGTATGTACTTCTACAGACTTACTGCCGGAGATTTTGTTGAGATTAAAAGAATGATGTTGCTCAAGTAAGTATTCAGAACATACAACAAAGTAGTCCCGACATGGCGTTGGGGCTACTTTTTTTGTTTCACAGGAGAAGAAAATGCAAAAGATGATTGGCCTCGCCGCCATTGTAATGCTTGCACTGTTTTGTGGGTTTGAACTCTACCATCAACTTGGAATGGTGCATGCGACACAAAAGAACGGATTTGGATGTATCTGCCACGGCTTCACTCCGGACGATTCCGTGAAGGTGTGGATTTCGGGTCCAGACTCGCTCGTTGCGGGACAACAGGGTTTGTACGAGGTACATGTTGCACGGAGGCTGAGCATAGCCGCAGGCTTCAACGTTGCTTCGTACCACGGCTCTCTCGGTGTCGTCGATACAGTGGGCACACAACTTATGACAGAGTCGCCAGGAGTTGACAGCTTGGAACTGACGCACAAGTTTCCTCCGCGTCCTGCAAACGGAAGAGACACCATTTCGTGGGCTTTTTCCTACACTGCCCCGACGTCAGTCGGTTTGATTGACACTCTTTATTCGGCGGGCAATTCTGTCGATCTCGACATCACGCCTGATGGAGACCATTGGAATTTCGGACAGAATTTCCTTGTCCGGGTTGTCGCGGCCAGTTCCGTGACGAACTCAGAACCTGCAAATGATTGCCGACTTCTGCAGAACTATCCCAATCCATTCAATCCTTCAACAACAATCCGGTATGAAATCCCCGTTGAGGGCAAAGTTGAGTTGAAGGTTTTTGATGCAACCGGGAGGGAAGTGCGTACGCTGGTGAACGAGCGGAAGAGTTCAGGGATGTACGAAGTAGTGTTCGGTCATGATGTGACAAAGAATCTTGCGAGCGGCGTATATCTGTACCGGCTTGCAGTTGTTCCCGCTGCTGCGTTGCAAAACAAGACGTACCTCAAGGCGATGAAAATGCTGCTTGTGAAGTGACGGCAGGATTTATGACATTGATGTAAGATAGGCGACAGTTCTGATGAGTTCGTCAACCATGCTGGACTTGCGAATCAGAACAACGCGAGGGTGCTTGCGAACGTAGTTGATCTTATCCCCGTCGTCGGTTGATGTGAGAAACACGAAGGGGATGTCGCGATGGGAATCATTTTCAGCAAACCGTGCATGAAAGGCAATTCCGTTCATGACCGGCATTTCGATATCCGAAACAATGATATCGACATTCTGTTCGGTGAGAAGATGAAGCGCATCGAAACCGTTGTGAGCCATCAGCACCTGATAGTGATGAACTTCAAGCAGATCCCTCACCACTTCAATGAAGAGCGGGTCATCATCAACGAGTAGAACGGTTTTCGGCATGAGAATGCAGTGTTATGAGACTAAAACGCCTCCGACGAATAATATGTATTGACCGATAGGCATTCAACGAAAAAGATTTGCGACTATCGCAAGTAGAAAAATTTCAGCGAAATTGTTTCTGTGACGATATTCAAGTAGATTAACAAAAATTCGAATTCAGCGGCGACGATTTGTTCAATCGGCGTATCAAAACAGTGGATTAGTATTGGGGAGAATTCCGAACTTGCAGGGAGATGCTATCGTCGGGCCGCGAACAAGGTTCGTCGCCAAACAATTACATGCCAAAGCCAGCATGTCCGAGTCTAAGGTTGAGTTTAACTTCTCTTCCACAATAAACCACGTGAAAATCGGGGTACACTCGTGCCCATCTGTCGTCTGTTCGGTACTATTTCATTGTTGGAAGTGAAGCCTGTTTCTGATGCTGCCACCTCCTGAAACGTTACAGTAACTCTGATCCGACTCTCTCTCCATGACTCTTTTGCAGACTATTCTTCTTGCCATCATTGAAGGCCTTACCGAGTTTCTTCCTGTCTCCAGCACGGCACACATGCGCTTTGCGAATCCGTTGATTGGTGTTCACCCCGATGAATTCATCGACATGTTTCAAGTGGTGATACAACTCGCGGCGATGATGTCCGTCGTGACAATTTACTGGCGAAAGTTCTTCGCTATCAAGCGTGTGACGTTTTACGGAAAACTCATCGTTGCAGTAGTGCCGGCATTGATTGGCGGCTACTTTCTGAAGACGTACATCGGGTTGGCGTTGAATAACCTCATGTTTATTGCGTGTGTGATGATAGGCGGGGGCGTAGCGCTATTGTTTGTTGATCGGTTCTTTTCCGAAAGTACTATCCACGAGGAAAAGGACATTACGTATACCCGCGCATTTATCATCGGTTGCTTTCAGGTACTAAGCATTGTGTTTCCGGGATTGAGCAGAAGCGCTGCGACAATTATCGGCGGAATGAGCCAGCGGCTTTCGCGAAGCGTCGCGGCGGAGTTTTCGTTCTTTCTTGCCGTGCCGACAATGTTTGCCGCCTCCGCGAAAAGTTTTCTCGATGTGTACAATGAACACCCGAATGTTCTCGTGAGGGAGAACTACATAACACTTGGAATTGGTGCTGTGGTCTCGTACTTGGTGGCTCTGCTGGCAATTGAGTTGTTTATCGGGTATCTCAAGAAACACGGTTTCAAGGTTTTTGGTTGGTATAGAATTGCCTTGGGTTCAGTGGTGTTAATTCTTCTTCTCACCGGTCATATGCAATAATTTGTGACGAATCAGAATGAGTGGCGGCATGTCAACCCGTCGGATTACAATTACGGCTCTGCTCGGTGCGGTGGGAATAGCCCTTTTTGTTGTTGAGTCCTACATCCCCATGCCGCTGCCTTTTCTGAAGATAGGGCTTGCGAATATATCGAGTGTGCTTGCATTGCTGATGCTCGGACCATCAGCGATGCTTGGTGTCGTTGCTCTCCGTGTTACAGTCGGATCGTTGCTCGTCGGGACTTTTCTCAGCCCCGCTTTTATTCTCGCTTCTGCAGCGGGGATGATATCCGCAGGGGCGATGGCACTTACCAAAGTCACTGCCAAAAACCTCTTCAGCGCGCTTGGCCTCAGCCTCGTCGGTTCGGTGGTGCATGTTGTTGTTCAATTGATGATTGTCCGATTCCTGTATGTGCAGAATGCGGTTGTCTTCAGCCTGATTCCACTGTTACTGCTGACTGCCCTCATCGGCGGATGTGTCGTCGGGTTGATATCGCTTCGACTCGTCATATCTCTGAAAGAGATCAGGCTATGAGGGGAGGGATTACATGGGGAGATGGGGTGTTGGCTGTCGGGTTGGCGTTGTGTACACTCGGAAGCTTCTTCGGTATGCAGTATTTCAATCTTTCAGGATCAACAGTGATTGTTGAACTGAAAGACCTTGTCGTTTACAAAAGTGATCTGACGGAGAACCGCAAGATCACTGTTCGCGGTGACTATGGTGATGTCAGGATTCAGGTCAACGAAGGCCGGGTGGCTGTAGTTCATGCAGACTGCCCGAACAAAGTCTGTGTGCGTACCGGATGGCGCTCACTGGCAGGGGATGTCGTTATTTGCGTTCCGAACCGGGTTCTTATTCGGATTGTCGGAGAACAAACAAAACATATTCGGGGGATAACAGGATGAAACCGTTTTTGCTTTGGGTAACTATTGCAGTGAGTTTCACTTCGTGCTCACGCGATGAAATCCGTCCTCACTCACGGCAATCAACGGCAATGGAGACGTATGTTTCGGTCACAACTTACGATGGCAATCTTTCACAACACGATGCATATGCGCTCATCGACTCTGCGTTTGCGGAGATCAACCGGATTGAACACGTGATGACGGATTACTCTGAATCGAGCGAAATCGGGACCATCAACCGCCTTGCTGGCAAAGATACGGTGGAAGTTTCCGACGAGGTTGTTTCTCTGCTTCAGGCATCCCTTTCCTTTTCTCAACAATCTGCAGGCGCCTTTGATGTTTCCATTGGGGCAATCGTCAAAGCATGGGATTTTCTTTCGTCGGAACCCGAAGTCCCTTCACGATCGAAAATCAGAATGGTGTTGCGACTGACGGGATTCAAAAATGTGATGGTTGAGGGCACCAAAGTATTCTTGACTGAGAAAGGCATGCGCCTTGACCTTGGCGGCATTGCAAAAGGATATGCCGTTGACAGGGCTGTCGAAATTCTGAAACGCAACGGAGTGCAGCATGCCATTGTGGATATTGGAGGCAATCTCGGAGTCTGGTGGGAAGGAACGAGGGGCGTTGACTCAACCGTTGCCGAAATCCTTGTCCGTCATCCGCGGAAGGATGGGAAGTACTTCGGGTCGTTGAAAGTCGGCACCGCCGGTGTTTCAACGTCGGGTGACTATCAGAGGTATTTCTTCCATGACGGCGTCCGGTATCATCATATCATCGATCCTGCAACGGGTTATCCGGCACGTGATGTCGTAAGCGTTACGATTATCGCAAGCGATGCACTCAATGCTGATGCCCTTTCGACGCTCGTGTTTGTGTTGGGACGAGAAAAGGGGATGAACTTCATCAAGGATCGTGAAGGAGTTGAAGGCATCATTGTGTGGGAGAAGGAAGGCGTTCTTCATCACGAACTCTCTCCCGGTTTGCAGGGAAAATTCACGCGTTCCGATGATTAGTGTTGATTCCGTCACCTACCGGTATCCTGGCAGTGATATTGATTCACTGCGTGAAGTCAGCCTCGCATTTGAGCCGGCATCGTTCACGGCCATCATGGGAGCTAATGGCTCAGGTAAAAGCACGCTCGCCCGGATGCTCAATGGCCTCGTCATCCCCTCTACCGGTAAAATCCTCGTCGATGGTATGTCAACTGCCGATGCAGGCTCACTATCTGCAATCAGAAGAAGAGTGGGGCTGGTTTTTCAAGATCCGAACCAGCAAATGACCTCACCGACCGTTGAGCGGGAACTCGCCTTCGGTTTGCAAAACCTCGGCATCCCGCCTGAAGAAATCCGTTCGAAAGTTGAGATCGAATTGGAGAACCTGAATCTGCTATCAAGACGCTACTCGCCGCCGTCATTGCTTTCGGGAGGTGAAAAGCTTCGCCTCATAGTATCAGCGGTACTCATGCTGCAACCAGACTATCTTGTTCTCGATGAAACCACTTCATTCCTTTCTCCCGCCTCCCGTAAACAACTCATCGCAAAGCTTATCGAGTTGAAGCGTTCGCAGCGCATGACGATTATCCTCATTACACAATTCCTGGAGGAGGCGATGATGGGCGAACGACTTGCCATACTCGATCGAGGGCGCGTTGCATACAACGGGGCTCCGGGAAATGCAATCGGGAACAGAGAATGGCTTGCCTCACTGGGGATTTTCATCCCGGCAGAATTTCGTCCGTTGGTATGAATTTCTCTCTCGTCGACATTACATTTTCGTATACGTCGAAGGCGTTCTCCCCTCAGCGAGTGTTTGGGCGCATGAATCTTTCCGTTCAATCGGGAGAATGCGTAGCGATTGTTGGAGAAGAGGGAACCGGAAAAAGCACGCTGCTTCAGTTGATAAACGGCCTGCTGAAGCCCGATTCCGGAACCGTGTCAGTCGATGGGGATGATATTTGGGCAGACTCAAGGTGTCAACGTGAAATGCGACGGAACATTGGATTTGCGTTTCAGTTTCCCGAGCAGCAGTTCTTCTGCGAAACCGTGCTTGATGAACTCATGTTTACTTCTCGCAATATCGGGCACAAAAGCGATAAGACGAGCGAAGATTGTATCACAGCTTTGCAGGAACTGGGTCTGGACGAGGGATTTCTTAGCCGCTCCCCGTTTTCTTTGAGTATGGGAGAAGCCCGCCGCGTGGCGCTTGCAAGCCTGCTTGTTCATGATCCTCAGATGTTCTTGCTTGATGAGCCAACTGCAGGATTGGATGGTTTTGGGATTGACATTGTACTGTCACTGTTAGTGGGGCTGAAATCACGAGGGCGGACAATCGTTTTTGCTTCACACGAGAAGGAACTGATTTCTCGGGTCGCTGCCCGAGTTGTGATGCTTGCTGAGGGCAACGTAAAAAAGGATTGTAGTGTTACTGAGTTCTTGTCAGCAACATAACCAGAAGCGGAAGACTTACGAGAAACAGAAGAGTCATCCAATCCGCAACACCCATCTTCCGTACACGAATCGGCGTGCGCCGCGCAACCGGGCTGTAGCAACGCGCATCCATTGCATCTGCAAGATGTTGTGATGACCGGAAGGCTGAAACAAACAAAGGTAACGCTGCCTGGGATGCAAATCGTACTTGCCCGATGAACGATGAATCAATATCCGACCCTCGCGCACGCTGGGCCGCCTTGATTCTTTGCGCCGATTGAATGAGCAGCGGCACGAAGTTCAGCGTCAACCCAAAAACGGACATGAAAGAACCCAGCCTGCTGCGAAATGGTGAGAGAACCTCTTCGATGCTGTCAACGATATCGGCTACTCGCGTCGTGCGTGCAAAGACGAACGAAAACAGCAGCACCATCCCGAGCCGTGCCGAGAGTGTCAGGCCATCTAATACTCCCTCCTTTGTGACATACACTCCCATGAATTCGAACAGAACAACGCCGCTTACTGTTGCCGCGTTGATGAAGGTTATGAACAAGGCAAACCAGAGAATTCTTCTGAGCTGTTTTGTTGCTGTACGAAAAGAGATGGGTGACAATCCAAAAGCCAGAAATGCTATGCATCCGTATGCCACAAGCACAGGGTAGTCCATCGTAAACAGAATTTGTACGCTGAGCAAAAACAACGCAAGCAGTTTTGTCCTCGGATCGAGGTCTTCAAGAAATGTCCGGTGAAATCGCACAGTTGGTGTTCCCTCTCGTTGAAGGAAGGTAGAGAAAAAATCCCTGAAGTCAATCAGAAAAAAGACGATTTCAAGAAGCAGTTCCTTTTTGGCAGAACGATGCGTGGGTGACGCCTAACACACGGACGCAGATTCGTTTTTGCTATCATGAAACCGCACCCATCTTCCTCCCCTTCAGCAAACAAAATTCTCGGAGGCTCTTATTTAATGCATCTGCCCGAAGCAAGCACGACAGTATTTGTCGACAATCCATATCACAAAGCAAAAATAGAACACTATCTCGAGCGAGCGGAAGATTTCTTTCGGATGGCACGGTACAAGCAAGCACAGAAATTGCTCGGCTCGGTGTTTGCGCTTGATCCGGAAGATCGCTCAGGACTGGCTCTGCAAAAGGCGATTTCTGTGGCCTTGTCGAATCTTCATTCGATCTCGCACATCTCGCATCACAACAATGGGCATACGAAGCAATTCCGGCGCGGAGAGGTTGTGCTGGTTGTCGATCAGGACGAACGTGTCTTGACATCGCTTGCCGGCACGCTGCACAAGTACGGTTTTGGGGCGGTTGGTGCCGGCGGCCTTGAAGAGGCAATCGACGCTCTCTCAACGTTCAAACCGAGCCTGATCATTTCCGAAGTGAATTTCGAAAACGGATCGATCGGGTATGACTTGTATCTGTGGATAAGACACAATGAGGAACTCAGCACAACGCCGTTCTTGTATCTGGCAACTCGTGTTACGCGTGAAATGCTTATCGCCGGAAGACGAATGGGGGTTGATGAGTTCATCGTCAAGCCGCTTGACGAGGAGGTTGTGATGGCGTCAATCCTGCACTGTCTCTCCCGACGGAAAAAGAAGGTAGCGTAACACCTCCCGACGAAAATTTCGGTCCCGAAAGCCGGTGGAACTGTCCATCGGCTTTCTTGCTTTTCCCTGCACGTCTTCGTACCTTTTTCAAGGATTTATCCCAATTTTTCCATGTCTGAACTCACCGTAAACGAGATTTTCTTCAGCATTCAGGGCGAATCCGGCTTCGCCGGAATGCCGTGCGTGTTTGTACGCCTGACGGGCTGCAATTTGCGCTGCGTGTGGTGCGACACAGAGTATGCCTTCTACGAAGGTCGACGGATGTCAATCGGGGAGATACTTGGGAAAGTCGAAGCATATAGCTGCAAGCTTGTTGAGGTGACCGGTGGCGAGCCGCTGGCTCAGGAAGGCGTTTATGACTTGATGACGATTCTATGCGATCGGGGTTTTAAAGTGTTGCTGGAAACAAGCGGGAGCATCAGCATTGTCAACGTAGATAGTCGTGTAAGACGGATTGTCGATATCAAATGTCCCGGCAGCGGAATGGTGAAGGAAAATCTGTGGGAGAACATAGGATTCCTCACACCGCGAGACGAAGTGAAGTTCGTTGTTGGTAGCAAGGAGGATTTCGACTGGGCTGTTGATGTTATACGACGCCGTGAGTTAGAGAAGAAATGTCCGATTCTCATGTTGCCTGTGTTCGGCGACGTTCAACCGGTTGAATTGGCGGATTGGATTTTGCAAAGCAGAATTCCGGTTCGATTTCAGTTGCAGATGCACAAGTACATCTGGGAGCCGGAGGCGAGAGGCGTATGAGCAAGCGACCCTTGGCTGTAATTCTTGCAAGCGGGGGAATGGACAGTTGTGTCACGGCGGCAATTGCTTCGCAGGAATTTGACCTTGCGTTCCTCCACCTGAACTACGGGCAACGAACGGAAGGCCGGGAGATGCGGGCATTCAATGCGGCCGCCGATCATTTTCGTGCCGCACACAGACTTGTGGTTTCGATGGATCATCTCTCCAAAATCGGGGGGTCGAGCCTTACGGATGCTGCCTTTCCTGTGACGAAGGCGGTTCTGCACAACACGTCAGTCCCGACATCGTACGTGCCGTTCCGGAATGCCAATATGCTGGCCGTTGCCGTAAGTTGGGCCGAAGTGCTGGAGGCTGCTTCGATTTTCGTAGGAGCCGTACAGGAGGATTCCTCCGGATATCCTGATTGCCGGCGGGAGTTCTATGATGCCTTCGAAAAAGTCATTGATGTCGGGACAAAGCCTTCTACTAACATAAAGATCAGCACGCCGATTATTCATCTCACAAAAATGGAGATCGTGCTGCGGGGAGTTGCATTAGGCGCTCCGCTGCATCTGACATGGTCGTGTTATCAAAACGAAGAGGTTGCCTGCGGGGTGTGCGACAGTTGCGCGTTGCGGCTACGGGGCTTTCAACTTGCCGGAGTTCCCGACCCGATTCCGTACGCACACCGTCCGGTATATGCCTGACAAATTCTCATTCTCTTTCCAATCCAACAAGACAGACAAGGTGAATTATGGAACAGTTCAAGGATAACATCTACAAACTCATTGTTGAGACATCCACCAACCTGCCGCCGGATGTACGCAGAGCTTTGGCCCGGACTATAGAAACGGAAAAACCGGACTCGCAATCGGGACTTGCGTTGCAGACCATCGCCATCAACGTTGACATGGCATGTGATACTCTTGCCCCGATTTGTCAGGATACCGGCATGTTGACCTTTGAAATTCATTGCCCGGTCGGCGCAAATCAAATTATCATGAAACGGAAGATTTTAGAAGCAATAGCCGACGCAACGAAAAACGGCAAACTCCGCCCAAATTCTGTCAATTCTCTGACAGGAAAAAACAGCGGCAACAATCTCGGCGAAGGGACTCCTGTCGTTCACTTCGAGCAGTGGGAGAGGGATGAAGTTGATGTTCGTCTGCTGCTCAAAGGGGGCGGGTGCGAGAACAAGAACATCCAGTATTCGCTTCCCGCTGAGTTGCCGAATCTCGGCCGGGCCGATCGAAGTCTCGAAGGAGTTCGTAAAGCCATCATGCACGCCGTGTTTCAGGCACAAGGTCAGGGTTGCAGTGTTGGCGCAATCGGTGTTGGTATCGGAGGCGATAGAACATCAGGCTATACGTTGGCGAAGAGACAACTCTTCCGGTCGTTGGATGATGTGAATTCGAATCCTGACCTGGCGAAGCTTGAGGCGAGAATTCTTGAAGATGCCAACAAGCTCGGCATCGGAACGATGGGCTTCGGCGGGCGAGCAACGCTGATTGGCTGTAAGATCGGCGCCTACAACCGCCTGCCCGCCAGTTTCTTCGTCAGCGTTGCGTATGACTGCTGGGCGTTTCGCAGGCTCGGTGTTGTTCTTGATGCAAGCACGGGTGCCATCAAGCGTTGGCTGTACAAAGACGAAACGCCGACAGTCAAGATGGCGAAGAGTGGAGGGCTGCCCATTACCGGACGGGAGGTTTCATTGACAACACCCCTCTCCGAAGCGCAAGTCCGTTCACTCAAAGTCGGTGATGTTGTGCTGCTGAACGGCGAGATGCACATGGGCCGCGACATGATTCATCATCACTTGATGACGCATGACTCTCCCGTTGATCTCAACGGAGCAGCATTGTACCATTGCGGTCCGGTGGCGCTGAAAGAAAACGCCAAATGGGTGATGGGAGCGGCCGGACCCACAACAAGTATTCGCGAAGAGCCGTATCAAGGCGATATCATCAAGAAATTCGGCATCCGTGCGGTTATCGGAAAGGGAGGAATGGGGGCGAAAACGCTCGCGGCACTGAAAGATTTTGGTGCCGTGTATCTGAACGCAATCGGCGGAGCGGCGCAATTCTATACAAAGTGTATCACAGAAGTAACAGGCGTTGACTTTCTCGAAGAGTTCGGTGTTCCCGAAGCAATGTGGCATATTACCGTGAAGGATTTCCCTGCAATCGTTACGATGGACGCTCACGGCAACAGCCTGCACGCGGATGTGGAAAAAGCATCGGCCGCGGAGTTGAAGAAATTTGCTGAAGTGCCGGCATAGCATCAGCACGTGACTTTGCACATTTAATAGCTGTTCATTGACAATTCACATCATCAAACTAACATCAGGAGAAGCACTATGCTCAGCAAAACAATCCTCAATGCGTTCGACACACAGATCAAGAATGAGCTTGAGGCTGCATACTTGTATCTATCGATGTCCTCGTATTGCAATGCGTTGAATTTCCCCGGCTTCAGCAAGTGGCTTCGCACTCAAGCGCAGGAAGAGTTGGGACACGGGATGAAGCTGTTCGACTACGTTCATCACCGGGGAAGCAACGCAACATTACAGGCAATCGCAGAACCGAAGGCCTCATTCAAGGATATTGTCGAGGTGTTTGATGTTGTTTACGAGCATGAGAAAAAAGTCACCGCGCTGATTCACAAGCTCTACGAAGCGGCTCTAAAGGAGAACGACTATGCCAGCCAAATCGAGCTGCAATGGTTCATTACGGAACAGGTGGAAGAGGAACAAACCGCCTCGATGATTGTCGAACAACTGAAGATGATCGGAGACAACAAGGCAATGCTACTGATGATGGATCGGCAGATGGGTACCCGCGGCGTTGCATGACCGGGTTACTGCCTTGATGAGAATGGTAGAGACGTTCAGAATGAACGTCTCTTTTTTTTTAGGGGGGGTATTGTTAAGTAACCTAATACAACACAAGCTCAGGCGAGTTCGGAATCAATCCCTTCTCAAATCCTCTCTTGAACAACAACTCAAGGGCTTGCTTCCCCTTCTCGCCCATATCAATCGTCAAGTCGCTTACATACATCTTCACAAACTTCTCGCCGAGCGTGTAGTCAATTCCTCGTCCCCATTGCATAGCGTAGGGAATCGATTCGTCCTGGTGATTGTAGCCGTATGCAATACTTGCCTTCAAGCCTTCAGAAAGTTTCCTTGCCATCGCTTCGCCTAAATCCTTCCGTGCAACATCAAGTCCGAGGGGAAGAGGCAGCCCGTTGGTTTCTTTCTCCCAGAATTCGCCAAAGTCGAGAATCTTGTTATAGCCCAGTGATTGGTATGTGATCTGCCCCTCATGAATGAGCAGGCCGGCGTCAACATCGCCGCTATCGACTGCTTCCATGATCTTGTCGAACGGCATGTCGATATTGTTGATGCCTTCGGTGAATGTTTTGAAGAGCAGTGTTGCCGTTGTAAGCGGGCCGGGCGTGCCAACTGTCTTTCCCTTCAAGTCATTCAGGGACTTGTATTTGCGGGAGATGATCACCGGGCCGTATCCTTCCCCCATGCTTGCGCCGGTTTTCATGATCCAGTATTTGTCGGCAACGTAAGGAAACGCATGAGCGGAAATCGCCGTCACTTCAAGTTCTGCTTTCATTGCGCGTTCGTTCAATGACTGAATATCTTCAAGAAGATGTTCGATGACGATGCCGTCAAGCTTCACTTTGCCGCTGGCAAGTCCGTAGAACATGAATGCATCGTCGGGGTCGGGACTGTGTCCGACTTTGATTATTCTCTCTGCCATAAGTCTTGTTGATGGTTGAAGGAAATTGTCGAACTGATAGATGTTATTTCTTCGCGCCGCAATAAATCGTAACAATGCCGAATGTCAATCTCTCCTCTTTCAACTCCGCAAATCCTACCTTCCGCAGGATGTTGAGAAAGTCATTTCCTTCGGGGAACTTCATCACTGTGTCCGGGAGATATGTGTAGGCTTCCTTGTGTCGGGAAACGATTCTGCCGACAAGCGGAAGAACCGACTTGAAATAGAAAAAATACAGTTGATTGAACGGAAACGTTCCCGGTCGTGAAAACTCCAGCACAACAATTTTCCCTCCCGGACGGAGGATGCGGTTCATCTCCGCCAGGCCCTGCTCGAGATGCTCGAAGTTGCGAGCACCGAACGCAACAATCGCCGCGTCAAAGGAACCCGTCTCGAACCCGAGATGTTCGGCCTCGCCGGTTTGCAACGTAATCGTCGAGTCAAGCCCGCGCTTCTGCAGTTTCGCCCTGCCGATCTTCAGCATCTCTTCGGCAATATCAACCCCGATCACTTCCTGAGGGTTCAGCCGAAGCGTGGCGATGGCAAAATCTGCCGTTCCTGTTGCAACGTCGAGAATTCTTCTTGGCCGAATGTCCTTGAGATACTGCACCGCCCTGCGCCGCCAATAGAAATCAATTCCTCCGCTTAACAGGTGGTTGAGAAGATCGTAGCGATACGCGATAGAATCAAAAAGAGAACGGACGTACTGTTTTTCCAATGAAGGGCAAATCCAGATTGTTGAATGGCAAAAGATACGGAAGTTTCAGATTCGTTCAAACTTCTTCACCTGAGTTTTCTATTTTGCTTCCCGTTGGATATATTGACAAACAGAACATCAAGATATCTGCATGTCAAAGATTACAGTTCATCTTGCGCAAACTGTCGACCGTTCGTACCGGATTGAAGTGAAGCCGGGGGCGCTTGATAGCCTCGCTGCGTTCATTCTACGCCAACGTCGCGGGTCGAAAGTCTTTATCATAACTGACTCCAACGTTGAGATGTTGGTGGGAAGAAAGATTCAGAGAAAGATGTATGAAGCGGGTCTCGAGACGCTGCTGCTGAGTTTTCCTGCAGGCGAGAAGTCAAAGAACCAGCGTATTGTTCATGCTCTGCATACGCAACTCCTTGCCGGTGATATTCGCCGGGATAGCCTCATTGTCGCCCTTGGTGGCGGCGTTGTGGGGGATGTTGCAGGTTACGTTGCCGCGACAATCTCGAGGGGAGTCGCCTTCATTCAAGTGCCGACAACGCTGCTCTCGCAAGTCGACAGCAGCGTCGGCGGCAAGGTTGGCATCAATCATCCTCGCGGAAAGAACCTGATCGGAGCATTTCATCAGCCGATGGCGGTATTTGTTGACCCCGATGTGTTGAGAACCCTGCCGCAACGCGAATTCTGCAGCGGCCTTGCTGAAGTGGTAAAGATTGCCGCCGCTCTTGACAGACGATTGTTTCAGTTTCTTGAACGAAATGCCCATCGTGTGTCGAAATCAAATCCGAAACTTCTGACAGAGATCATTTCGCGATGTGTTGCGCTCAAGGCGGCTGTTGTCGAGGCGGATGAGTTCGAATCAGGATTGCGAAGGTCGCTCAATCTCGGCCACACAATCGGCCACGCCATTGAATCGTCAACGAACTATTCCATCAATCACGGGGAAGCTGTGGCTATCGGCCTTGTTACGGAATCGACGGTTGCTCATCGGATGGGATTGCTTTCTTCACGTGAACTTGACAGACTCATCTCGCTTCTGAAAAAGCTGGGCCTGCCGACAGGTATGCCGCAGCTTCGCAACACAACGAAGTTTTTCTCTTCATTGTCTGCGGACAAGAAATCCGTCGGGGGGCGTGCAAAGTACGTGTTGCTCTCCGCAATCGGAAGCTGTGTTATAGGTGTCGACGTGTCGACGACTCTTGTTCAGAACGTGGTGATGGAAAGCAGGCGAGTTCGCTGATGATTATTGTGTCGATAACGGGACCCGGAATGAAGGATGCGCTTGGACAGATTGCCGCCTCATCTCAATATGCGGACATGTTCGAATTGCGTCTTGATATGATTCAGGAGCCGCCTCTCGGCATGCTGATGGCGGCAACCGGCAAGCCGATTATTGCCACATGTCGACCTGATTGGGAGGGCGGTGAATTTCGTGAAACGGAATCAGAACGGGCCGAAATTCTTCATGCAGCAGCGGAACTCGGCGCAGCGTACGTTGATATTGAACTGAATGCAGATGCAGGAATTATACGCAGACTTCACGGCGACGGGCGTCGTCTCATTCTCTCCTATCATCACAACGGGAAAGGCAAGCTTGATATAGCAAGAATGTACAGGCGCATGAAATCGCCTCACGCACATGTATTGAAGCTTGCATACACTGCGGAAGATTGTGCTGATATAAAGTACGCATTCGAGTTTCTCCAACTTGCCAAACAGGACAAGCAAAGAGCTATAGCTATTGCCATGGGAGAATTCGGCGAGCCGACGAGAATTCTCTACAAGAAATTCGGAGGATGGGCAACGTACGCATCGGCGGGTATTGGCCTAAGTGCCGCTGCCGGACAAATTCCCGCTGCCGAATTGAGAGAACTGTATCGATCTGAAAGAATCTCCGGCAAGACAAAGGTCTTCGGAGTGGTCGGTAATCCGTTGAAGCAAAGTAAAGGTATTTACCTGCACAATCCGCTTTATCAGAAAGCTAAGAAGGATGCCGTGTATTGCAGATTTCAAGTGAGGGATCTGAATTCGTACATGAAGCGTGTGGCGCCGGTGTTGAACGGTTTCAGTGTTACAATTCCTCACAAGCAATCGATCATCAAGTATCTGGATCGAATTGATCCGACAGCTAAAGCCATCGGTGCCGTGAATACAGTTATGCGCAAAGCGGGCAGGTTGTATGGAACAAACACGGACGCTCCGGGCGCTCTTGATGCCATAGAAAACGTACTGAAGGTCAAAGGAAAGAGCATGCTGATTGCCGGGGCCGGCGGAGCGGCTCGTGCAATTGCATATGAAGCAAAACAACGCGGAGCAAAGATTTTCTTGACTAACAGAACCGAATCAACAGGACGGAAACTTGCTACGGAATTCAACGTGGATTTTGTTTCAAAGACCGAGCTTCTTCGTGCCGCACGAAAGGGTGTACGATATGATATTATTGTCAACGCCACATCAGTAGGTATGACGCCGCATGTGAATGCATCACCTCTTCCCAAATCTATTCTCAAAAAGGCAATCGTGTTCGATGCAGTGTACAATCCTCCTATGACGAAATTGTTACGGGATGCAAAGAATGCAGGCGCTATGATTGTTCAAGGGACAGAGATGTATTTCAATCAGGCGGCGCTGCAGTTTGAATTGTACGCGGGCGTGAAGCCCGGAATCTCAACAATGAGGAAAATCCTTTCATAAGGCGGGAAATGCTGAAACACATTGTCATGTGGAAGTTCAAGGAAACGGCGGAAAGGACAAGCAAAGAGGAGAATCTGCGGAAGGCAAAAGAGCTTCTTGACTTGCTGCCGTCGCAGATTCCTGCCATCGGCGGCTTTGAAGTCGGGATTGATATACTGCATTCCGACTCGTCTTACGATTTGGTATTGAATTCGTCTTTCAAAAACAGAGACGATCTTGTCGCATATCAGACGCATCCGTCGCATGTGAAAGTGGTCGAGTTTCTTCGCAAAGTGCAAATTGGGAAAGCCGTCGTTGATTACGTCGTGTAGATGATTCGAGAAATCCATCCATTGAGGAGGCCGGTCAATGCCGGTATTCACGTGCCCGGCTCGAAAAGCCTGACAAACAGGGCACTCATCTGCGCAGCTTTGGCGAAAGGCGAATCTACGCTCAACAATGCATCGGACAGCGACGATACATCGCTGATGCGAAACGGGCTGAATCAGCTTGGCGTACTCGTTCGAAAGAAGGATGATACACTCATTGTCGAAGGCACGGGCGGGAAAGTGTACGCGCCCAAATTCCCCATTCCCGTCGGTAACGCGGGAACGACACTACGGTTTCTGCTCTCGTTAGCCGCGCTTGCCCCAGGTAAGACAGTTCTCGACGGGAGTGAGCGGATGGCTGCGCGTCCAATTGATGATTTGACGAGTTCCCTTGCGGCACTCGGCACGGAGGTCGGGTTCTCGCCTCATCAAGCACGCTACGTCGTAAATGGCGGCTCGTTCGTCGGTGGCAAAACTAAACTTGATGCCTCAAGAAGTTCTCAGTTTCTGTCGTCGCTGTTGATGGTGGCACCGTATGCAACCGAGGACGTACAAATCGAAGTGGCGGGAGAGATTTCTTCTGCTCCGTATGTTCAGCTCACGTTGCAGGTTATGCGTGAGTTCGGGGTGAATGTGGAGCATTTAGCAGGCGACTGCTTTGTGGTCAGGGCAGGCCAGAGATATATCCCGACATCATTTGCAGTAGAGGCGGATGCATCGAGCGCGACGTACTTCCTTGCGGCAGCGGCACTGTGTAGCGGAGACATCCTTGTAGAGGGTGTCAGACGTGATACGTTGCAAGCGGATGCAAACTTTGTCAACATATTGCATCAGATGGGATGTAGGATCGAGCATGAGGAAAGGGGCGTTAGACTCAATAGCAACGGACGGCTTCAGGGTGTTGATGTTAGCATGAATTCCATGCCCGATGCCGTGCCAACGCTTGTTGTAACAGCATTGTTCGCCGAAGGGACGACGCGTATCAGAAACATTTCCCATCTTCGTCATAAGGAATCTGACAGGCTTCATGCAATGGAGACTGAACTGAAAAAACTCGGCGCTGAAATCAGTGTGTATGATGATCGGGTAGATATCAATCCCTCGATATTGTCGGGTGGTGTTCTGGATACGTACGATGATCATCGTTTGGCGATGGCCTTCGCGCTAATCGGTTTGAAGGTAGATGGCGTAAAGATAGATAATCCGGCTTGCGTGAGGAAATCTTTTCCGCAATTCTGGACGGAATTCGACAAGCTATACTGTTAAAAAGACATGGCTGGAAACACATACGGAACACAATTCAGAATCACAACGTTTGGCGAAAGCCACGGCCGTGCAATCGGCGTTGTTATGGATGGCGTACGGCCCGGACTGCCGATTGATACGGATTTCATTCAGAAGGAACTCGATCGTCGCCGCCCCGGACAAAGCAAGGTCACAACTGCGCGCAATGAGTCTGATGCAGTTGAAATTCTCAGCGGGGTATTTGAAGGAAAAACTACCGGCACGCCGATCTGCATGATCATCTGGAACAAAGACCAGCAGTCAAAGCCGTATGAAAAGATCAAGGAGTTGTTTCGTCCCGGTCATGCCGGATACACGTATCTCGCCAAGTACGGAGTAAGCGATTATCGGGGCGGCGGACGTTCATCAGGCAGGGAAACAGCATCGCGGGTTGCCGCGGGAGCTGTTGCCAAATCTCTCCTCGCGAAGCGGGGCATTCATATTCTTGCGTACACAAAAGAAGTCGCGGGCATCGGAGGTCGAAGGATCAATCCCGACTTCATCGAGAAGAATCCACTTCGCGCCGCCGATCCTGAAGCAGCAAGAAAAATGGAGCGCAAAATCTTACAAGCGAAAACAGACGGCGACTCGGTCGGCGGAATTGTTGAAATAATTGTGAAGAATGTTCCCGTCGGGCTCGGCGAGCCGGTGTTCGACAAGCTCGAAGCAGATCTCGCGAAAGCGCTTATGTCGATCGGGGCGATCAAGGGATTTGAAGTAGGGAATGGCTTTGAGGCTGCGCGCCTAAACGGGAGTGAGAACAACGACTCGATGTATTTCGATAAGAAATCCCGTCGTGTACGCACAAGAACAAACAATGCCGGCGGTATTTCCGGTGGCATTTCCAACGGCGAAGACATTGTTCTGCGAATCGCCGTTAAACCTCCATCATCCATCCTCAAGAAACAGCGAACAGTCACGGTGAAAGGAAGGGCAGCGACAATTTCCGTTGAAGGCCGCCACGATCCGTGCATCTGTCCCCGCGTAGTGCCCGTTGCCGAATCAATGGTAGCCCTCACGCTACTCGACCATCTTACCCGCCAACAAATCTTGAGAAGCAAAACGACCTTGCAGGCGTTGAGGGATGATATCGATCTGCTTGACCATAACATCCTTTTGTTGATTGCCGAGCGGCAGAGATTTGTCGAGCAGGTTGGAATTCTGAAAAAGAAAAAAGGCAGGAACATTCACGATGCAGGGCGTGAGAAACAGATTCTTGCAAAACAGCTTGCTGCAGGCACCGCACTCGGGCTGGACCAAGAATTCGTGAGAGAAATTTGTTCGGCTATCTTCAATCTTGCAAAATCGACACAGCGAAAGCTCAACGCCGGCTTGTTGAAGTAAGGGAGAGCAGGAAAGTATTACGGCACACTATTCGCCACCTGTAAGTCGGCGGCGTTTGTTTTTTCGGGATTTCGCTACGGAATTTCACACGATTACGCAAATGTGTCGGTTGCAACGTGTAATACCCGGAAGAAAGTCTCGAATTTCCACCCGCTGCAAGATGTAATTTCTACAAATTTCCATACAGAGAGTTGGCACGCGAGTATCTATGGCGATGATCGAGATTCAACACATCACGAAGAAGTTCGGGTCCTTCACGGCAGTCAATAATCTGAGCTTGAGCATCGAATCCGGACAACTGTTCGGATTTCTCGGTCCCAACGGGGCGGGAAAAACCACTACCATCAAGATGCTCACAGGCTTGTACGAGCCGACGTCGGGTCATTGTTTCATCAACGGTCATGATGTTCACTGGACTCCGCTCGAGGCGAAGCGAAGTTTCGGATATGTGCCGGATCAGCCGTTCCTGTATGACAAGCTCTCGGGGAGGGAGTTCCTGCACTTCGTCGGTGGGTTGTTCGGGATGCCGTACGAATCGGTGAAAGCGAAGGTTGATGAAGTGAAAGACTACTTTGAGATCGGCTCGTTCATGGACAAGCGGGCTGAAGAATACTCGCAGGGAATGAAACAACGCATTGTGCTTTCGGCGGCGCTGATGCACAATCCGCCTGTTCTGATTATCGACGAACCGATTGTAGGGCTGGATCCGCGCAGCGCCCGACTGGTAAAGGATGTGTTGAAGCAGAAAACAAAAGAGGGATTGACGGTTTTCATGTCAACCCATCTGCTTGAGGTGGTGGAAGAATTGTGTGACCGCATTGCGATAATCAAGAATGGCAGGATTATCTACGAGGACGTACCTGCGCAGCGAAACGGCGACCTCGAAGAAATGTTCCTTGAGTTGACGAAATAACTATGCGGGAACTTCTTGTTGTTCTGAATACCCGGGCGCAGAGTTTCCTGAAGCATGCATTTGAGTTCCGGTGGCAGAGTCTTGTGCAAAACCTGTCGTCACTTCTCATCTTCGGCGGATTCACTATCGCCGTGTTCTTCATATCACGGAGCGTAACCGACTACGCAATGTCGCAAGCACATATCGGTCTGTTTCTCTTTCACCGGTTTCTTTCGATGCTGCTGTATGTTTTCTTCGTGACCGTTAATGTCGGAAACATGATTGTCTCGTTCGGCACACTGTACCGCTCGCAAGAAGTCGGATTCCTGATGTCATTGCCAATCTCTCATGCCAAAATCTTTCTCATCAAATTCGTTGATAATTTCTTCTACAGCTCAAGCACGCTGACACTGATCGGGCTTGCCGTGCTGTTGGGCTACGGCTCGTATTTCGACATGCCGTGGTATTTCTACTTTGTTGTAATTTTTCTTGTGATGCTCCCCTTCATGTTGATATCGGGAATTCTGGCTGTCACAGCATTGATGCTTTTGATACGAATCGGAGCCCGCATCGGGTTTCGACTGCTGCTCATGCTTCTTGTTGGTGCGTATGGGGCTTCCGTGTATGCGTATTTTCGTATCACCAACCCGATGGCGTTGGTGGAAGATGTGATGAAGCTATGGCCTAACGTCAACGACTATCTCGGTTATCTCGATCCGCAGTTTGTGAAGTTTCTGCCGAATCACTGGGTTGCGGAGTTTCTGTATTGGTCGATCAACGGTGATCCTGCACGTGCCGTACCGTACCTTGCGCTTCTTGTGTTAACGATGCTGGGTTTGATTGCCGTCGCAGGACTAATGGCAAGAAAGTTCTACTACGAAAGCTGGCTTGCAGTTTCGAATTTGCAGGCGGCAAAAAACAATTCCGCTTCAAAGCCGCCAGGCCTGTTCAGACTTGACGGCAAGAACCTGTTTTCTCCAAAGCTTGACGCTTTGATGCGGAGGGACTTCTGGCTGTTCTTTCGGGAGCCGAGTCAATGGCTGCATCTTGTGCTGATGTTTGTTCTGCTTCTGATGTTCGTCGTGTCCGTTGCGACGATGAATATCCGGTTTGACAGTCCCGGGATGGAGACGAACGCATTTCTCATTGTCTTTCTGTTCAACGGATTTCTGGTAGCTTCGATCTGTCTCAGGTTCATTTTTCCTTTAGTGAGTTTGGAGGGAGATGCTTTCTGGGTAATCCGATCGGCTCCGATCGTGATGAACAGACTCTATTGGTACAAAGTTCTTGGATCGATGGGCGTTGTGCTGGCACTTGCGGAAACACTGACGATTAGTTCAGTTTTCTTGTTCTCGCAAAGCGTCTATCTTACCACTATCGCTGCAATCATGATGTTTTTTGTTGTCTTGACGCTCGTAGGGACCAACGTTGCTGCGGGTGGGTACTTCGCTGTGTTCAAAGAGAAGAATCCCATGCGCATCGCGTCGTCACAGGGTGCATCGCTTACGTTTCTTGGCAGTATGGTGTACCTTACGTTCGTGTCGACATTGCTCGTGATTCCCTTCAACCGGTATTTTCAGCAATCGGAGTTTGCCGGCATGGCAACCCCGCATTGGATGCACTGGTCCTTCATCCTGATCGGACTGATTTCGATGGCGATTTTTTTTCTTTCGTCGTTCATCGGGGTGAAGGCATTGCGGCGCAGCGGATAAATCATCGGCCTTTGCGTCCGTTTCCGTTTGAATTCAAATCCTTTTTTGTGTTACTTCATTCGGTGAGCAGGTTTCATCATCACATCTTGCATCATCGGTCGGCGACGAGTCAACGAAACTGTGCGTTCGCCGATTCATCCGGGCCAACTCGAACAATATTGCAAGGCTGCGTTGCGGGCCGCCAAGCGCCTGAGGCCGACATCCCGTCAATAATCGCAAGAATCACACCGGGTCATCCGAAAAACGTTAATCGCATGATTTTTGTTCTACACCACTTGAACTTCCTTCGACGCAGAATTCCGGGAATAGTTCTTCTGCTCATTGTGCTGTTTACCTCCGCCGAAAGTCAGCAAACGGTTGAGCGCTCGCAAGAGGTAGAGCAACTGTTCAAGAATGCGCTTTCGCTCTACACGAGCGGGAATTTTGCTGAAGCATCTACTGCATTTAATCGGCTCGCCGAGCGTTCGCCTCTGCATCATCGTACCACCGCAGCAATTGTGATGAAGGCAAAAGCTGACCTGTATGGCGGGCGATACAGTGACGCTGAAACTGCGCTGCAGAAACTCTTCACACAATTTCCGTCGAGTTCCTATAAGGGTGATGCCGAATACACCTTGGGACTTGTGCAACTGAAAAAGCAATCATATTCCGATGCGCTACGGGAGTTCGTCAAGTGTTGGCGAACAATTGCCAACCGCCCGAATCACCTTCAGTTGTACAGATTATTGATGGCAACGATTGATTCAACAATTGATGAATATGTTTCTCTGCAAGACTTGGAGCAAGTTATTGCCGAAACACCCGGCGGCAGCGAGCGAGAGTTTCTGTTGTTGGGATTGGCGAGAAGACAGTTTGATGAACGCAGATACGCGGAAGCAACCGCAACACTGATTCAGATAGAAAAATCCGGCCAAGCTCTTGTGTTCCCTGCGCGCCTGAAGGAACTTCAGCAAGTCCTTGCGGCGCCCAGGGAAGTCCGAATCGGCGTTCTTCTCCCGCTTATGAAAAGAAGCACTCAACCAACCCGGGAGAAGGAAGTGGGAACCGGATTGCTGGACGGCATTTCATTTGCAATGCAAGAATACTCACGGGGACATCATGCACGAAAGGTGACGCTGGATGTTCGCGACACGGAAGGTGACCCTGCGACCGCCGCGGCAATGTTCAAAGAACTGGCCTCCGACGGCTCTCTGCTTAGCGTGATCGGGCCGGCATTTTCTTCGGAAGCCATTGCAGTGAGAAGATTAGCCAACGAATTCCGGATTCCCACCATTACTCCAACAGCAAATGCCAACGGCATTGCCGAGTCCGGTTTTTTCGTTTTTCAAGCAAATCCGGATTTTGATACGCGGGCCAAAGCAATGGCATCGTATGCAGTGAAAACGCTGCAGTTCAAACGACTTGCGGTATTGGCGCCGAAGGAACAAACAAGCAAGAATCTGGCGGAAGCATTTGCCCGCGACGCGCAACAGTTGGGTGCCACTGTTATTACAACGGAATGGTACGACAGAGGCGCTGCCGACCTGACGCAGCAATTGATCAGTGTTCGGAGGAAGGCGAACACGTTTGCGCAGGAACCGTATCTGAATTTTGAGAAACTCACACAGAAGGATATTGGCAAGCTGAGCAAACTCGGTGTCTCCGCAAAAGTAATGGATAGCTTGATAGTACGCCGCAGCGTTGCCAATGCTATTTCTCTGCTCGGGTCCGAAGCCCGGTCGGTCTTGACCGAGAACGAAATTCAATATGTCCTGAGCGATCCCAGAATTGACAGCTTGCAGCGGATCGTTACGACGGTGGAGGGCTTATACTGTCCGATCAGTTCACCGGTGGAAATCGGCGTGATCTCTTCCCAGCTTGCATATTTCGGAATTGAAACGACACTGCTGGGTTCCGGCGAGTGGAACAGCATTGCCGAACTCAATGCAAACAAACGGTACGTGAGAAGTGTGCTGTTCGAGTCCGATTCATATATCGATACAAAAGATATGCGTGTTCGGGACTTCACGTACAAATTCTCAAATATGTTTGGCAGAATGCCGGGTAGGAATGACTTCTACGGCTATGATGTGACTCGACTTGTGCTCTCGGCGCTCGACCAAGGTTTGTCAACGCGGGAAGAGTTGCGCGATGCACTTGCGCAAGTCAGATCATTCCCCACTCTTCACGCAAAAATATCGCTTGCCCAGCGGCGAGTGAATTCCTGGCTGCATGTTCTGCAGTATGCAAATGAAACAATTCAACGGGTTGCCGAACTCGAAGTCGAATGACAGTATATGGTCCACGAACCCTCTCCTCACCACACAAAAATCAAAGACTGGCCTGAAGCCGAACGGCCGCGCGAGAAACTCCTGCAACGCGGAGCACATGCGTTAAGTGATGCGGAACTGCTGGCCATTCTGATTCGTGTCGGTTCAGGGAAAGCGACGGCAGTAGATCTTGCCCGATCCATCCTCGTTCAGGAAAAGAACCTGCATGCTATTGCAGGGAAAACACCGCAAGAGCTGATGCGAGTGAAGGGAATCGGCGAAGCGAAAGCTGTGGAACTGCTTGCCGCATTTGAGATTGGGAGGAGGGTGCAGGGAATGAACGGAGCGGAACGTATCATCGTTCATTCACCCGAGGATGTTGCCCGGTTCATGATTCCCCGACTCAGGGACAGGAAGTACGAGTCATTCTGGGTGTTGCTTCTGGATTCGAAGAACGGATTGATGCATGACAAGGAACTGACCGTGGGAACGCTGAACGCAAGCCTTGTTCATCCTCGTGAAGTGTTCAAGTTGGCGATTGATTGGGTGGCCGCGGCCGTCATCGTGGTGCACAATCATCCAAGCGGGAACCGTGAACCAAGCTCGGAGGATTTGAGCATCACCCGGCAATTGGTGGAGGCAGGGAAGATTGTCGGCATTCCTCTTCACGATCATGTAATTGTCGCGGGTGATGCATATACAAGTTTTGCAGAACGAGCCCTCTTGTAGCGATAAAAGCCGTGATTGCCGTGCCCGAATCTTGTTGACATCGTAGGCCATTTTGATTATTATTGATACGAGAATTTACTGCTGCACCCTATCCCTAATAAATGGAGGTTTATCATGAAGGAAAAAAGAGTCGGTCTTTCTGCTCTGTTGGTGGCTTTCCTTTTTGCCTCCTCATTGTTTGTCGCCGGCTGTTCAGGTAAAGCCGATGCCGAACAGATGAGGCAACTGAACAGTCTGAAAGAAGAGTATGCTGCTCTGCAACGTGAAGTGGCATCCAAGGAGCAGGCGAA
Source organism: uncultured Chlorobiota bacterium (assembly GCA_900696645.1). Taxonomy (GTDB): domain Bacteria; phylum Bacteroidota; class Ignavibacteria; order UBA10030; family UBA6906; genus CAADGV01. Next base: position 80,952 of record CAADGV010000024.1, read on the forward strand.
ATCCAATCTCCAGCGCGAGATTGCCGATGCCAATGCAAAACTGAAGAAATGCAGCGACGATCAAGAGATCGTCAAGCAACGTCTCGCGAACTGGAAATAAGGAGAACTGAACATGAAAACCATTAGAATGTATGCAATCCTTGTTCTCGTTGTCGTCTTCGCAGGCGTTTCGTTTGCACAGGAAATGTCAAAGAGTGAATGGGAACAGGAAGTCAACCGGTACACGCAATTGCGTAACGAACTACAGACAAAACTCCAGCAACTGAACAACGAGATCTCCGGTATGCAGGGTCAAGTAACGACTCTGAATGGTGATATTAACAAGTGTATGGACGCGTTGTATGCGCTTGTCGGTTCGGACGCGACGCAGGCTGCCGCCTATCGTGCAGAGATTGAAGCGGCTGAACAAAAAGCTGCCGAATTGATGCGCCTCTCGGATGCGGATCTGTTTGCCCGAAAAAGCGAAGTAGATGCCCTTGCCGCGAAGGCGAAGCAATTTCGTACCAATAAGCTTTCGCTGATTCCCGAATTTTCCGATAAGCTCGATGGACTGGATCAGTCAATCGCAAGTCTGCAACGCACGATTGCAGGTTATGGACGCGGTGAATATACTGTTGTCAGGAATGATAATCTGTGGAACATCGCGAAGAAGCGTGATATCTATAACAACGCATGGTTGTGGCCGAAAATCTGGCAGGCCAATACCGATAAGATCAAGAATCCAGATCTGATCTATCCGAACCAGCGATTCTCGGTTCCGGGTGGCAGCGCCCTTGATGCAAACGAAAAGGCTGCGGCAAACCGGTACTATGCGAAGAAACGGCAAGAGGGAGCTTAAGAATATTCTTGCTTGAGGATGTACACACAACCCTCTTTCCCTCGTCAAGCGGGGAAGGGGGTTTTGTATTTGATGAGAGTAACATGAAGTTGAACACTGTCAAGGGAGTAGTTTGGTAGAAAAGAAAATACGTCTTGAAGGTGTCGATACACTGGGCCTGCTTGGCCTTCATGATGCAAATCTTCGAATTCTGGAGAACAAGTTCGACGCGACAATTCATATACGCGGGGAAGCGGTGACTGTACGTGGAAGCCAAGAGGAAGTAGAGCAAGTGGAGAAGGTGTTCAAGGAATTGATCTTCCTGCTGAACAGAAACAGCACGCTTTCTACAAACGATGTTGAGACGGTCGTGGATCTTGTCACTGCGAATGGAGAGCCCGCACTGCCCAAGAACATTGCATCGACCTTCAGCCGGGAAGAGCTTGATTCCGTCGTTCTCTACACAAAGAATCAGATCATCCGCGCGAAAACGCCGGGCCAGCGTGACTATCTCAAATCAATGCGGAAGAATGATATTGTTTTTGCGGTAGGGCCGGCCGGTACAGGTAAAACCTACCTTGGGGTGGCGCTCGCGGTGGCAAGCCTCAAGAACAATGAAATCACCAAGATTGTTTTGACGAGACCGGCGGTCGAGGCCGGTGAAAGTCTTGGTTTTCTCCCGGGCGATCTTAAGGAGAAAATTGATCCGTACCTGCGCCCGTTGTACGATGCGCTTGACGATATGATTCCCGGGGAGAAACTGAGGACGTATCTTGAGAAGCGAGTCATTGAAATTGCGCCGCTTGCGTACATGCGGGGCAGGACGCTCAACAATGCGTTTGTTATTCTCGACGAAGCGCAAAACGCCTCGGCAATGCAAATGAAAATGTTCCTGACGCGTCTCGGACCGAATTCACGCGCCATCATTACCGGTGATGTGACGCAGATAGACCTTCCGACAAAGTCCGCATCCGGTCTTGTGCAAATTCAGGAGGTGCTGCGGGGGGTTGAGGGAATCGGCTTCGTGTACTTCGACAGAAATGATGTCGTGCGCCACCGTCTCGTCAAGGACATTATTGATGCGTACGACAAGTATCAGAATGGAGAAAAGCAGGTGTAAGCCTTAGCGGGTTTTTCGAGTCGGAGTTCGCTTCGCGAGTTTCTTCTTTTTTGCTTCATTCCAAAGGCCATCCATCTCCTCCAGAGTCGAGTTGTGGATGTCTTTCTTCATGCGCTTCAACTCGCGCTCGATATATTGAAAGCGTCTCGTGAACTTCTCAACCGTGAGACGCAACGCTGTCTCCGGCTCAATGCCGATGAAGCGGGCGTAGTTGACGAGAGCGAAAAGGTAGTCCCCAAACTCTTCTTCCTGCTTCTTGCGTTTTCGACTCTTCAGCGCTTGATGCAGTTCTTCCCCCTCTTCCCGTACCTTTGACCATACATCGTGTTCGTTCTTCCAATCAAACCCTATTTTGGCAGCCCTTTCCTGCACACGAAGTGCCCGTTGCAGTGCAGGAAGCCTTCTGGGAACACCATCAAGCATTGATGATCTTCCCTCATCCATTTTCAACCGTTCCCAGTTTCGTTTCACTTCGTGGGTGTTGAGTACCTGTTTTGTTCCAAATACATGAGGGTGTCGGCGAACGAGCTTGTCGCTGATCTCCTTAAGCACGTCTTTGAATGAAAATTCCTTCGCCTGCTCGGCAATGGTCGCATGCATAACAATGTGCAGCAACAAATCACCCAATTCGACCTTCAACTCGTCCAGATTGTTCTCATCCAGTGCTTCGATCACTTCATATGTCTCTTCAATCAGGCTGTGCCGGATTGATTGATGAGTCTGTTGTCTGTCCCAGGGACATTCATCACGCAGTCGCCGCACAATAGCAACAAACTGTGCGATCTCACGCACAGGCACAGGTGGATAGCTCGTTCTTTTCACGTGATGGGAACTCCTTCGTTGGGATTTTGCGAATGTTGGACTCCAACTTAGAGATTTCATATCTGAGTTGCAATGCAGAAGTCCATTCTCTATATTTCTTTCGCTTCAAAGATCATGCGTTCCCCGCGGCATCGTTCATTTCGGTTCGCAGGCGAGTTGACCACAAGTACAATCAAGTTTTTCTCATGAAAGCTCGAATCATTGTTTCACTCGGCATTCTTCTGTTCGTTCTTGTCTTTATTGCCTACTACATGAGCGTATCATCAACAGCGACACTCATTCTCGTAAACGGGGTCGTGTACACCGTCAATGACAAGCAGCCGACAGCACAGGCGATTGCTATCAGCGGCGACAGGATTCTTGCAGTGGGGGCGAACGAGGATATTACGTCGCGATACACGGCATCGAAGACAATTGATCTTCAGGGGAGTGCCGTGTACCCCGGCTTCACCGATGCACACGCACATCTTGAGGGCTTGGGCGCTTTACTGCTGAATATCAATCTTAGCGGCACCAAATCAGTTGAGGAAATTCAGGCGCTTGTCGCCGAGCGCGTGACAACTGTTCCACCGGGAGGATGGATACGGGGACGTTCGTGGGATCAGAACAAATGGGCAGGCAAGTCATTCCCCACTCATCAAATGCTTGATCAGGTTGCGAAACAGAACCCTGTCTATCTCACGCGGGTTGACGGACACGCAGTGTGGGTGAACAAGATAGCCCTTGATATGGCGGGAATTACAAACTCAACCCCCGATCCCGAAGGCGGGAAGATTCTTCGGGACGGGGACGGGAACCCGACCGGTGTTCTGATTGACAATGCCATTGCACTAATCGATTCTGTGATGCCTGAGCCGTCGGAGTCGGAACGAACTGAAGCAATAGGTCTCGCGGTTGAAGCGTGTCTCGGCGTCGGCTTGACAGGCGTGCACGACATGGGAGCCGATCTTCAACTAATCGGCATCTACAAGAAGTTGATTGAACAGAAGAGGTTCCCTTTTCGGGTCTATGTTGCTATTGATGGTATCGGGAAGACGTGGGAACATTATCTGAACGCCGGACCCGAAACCGACGGATATGACAACCGGCTCACCGTTCGTGCGTTGAAATTGTATGCCGACGGCGCTTTGGGCTCACGCGGCGCGGCGCTTATCGAACCCTACTCCGACGACCCGACAAACCGCGGTTTAACGTTGACTCCGACAGATGCTCTGAAGCAGGCTTCGCTGGAAGCATTGCACAAAGGCTTTCAAGTCTGTACCCATGCTATCGGCGACCGCGCGAACCACATTGTACTAAATATGTATGAAGAAGTGCTGGCAAGCGACACAAGACGCGCAGGTAATGCCCGTTTCAGGGTTGAACATGCCCAGATTGTTGAGCCGAACGATATTCCGCGATTTCACGCGTTGGGCGTTCTGCCCTCTATGCAACCAACTCACTGTACATCGGATATGTATTGGGCCGGGGACCGGGTTGGCTCGCACAGGCTGAAAGGCGCTTACGCATGGCGTTCGTTCATTGAGTCGGGCTCCATTATTCCCGGCGGCTCGGATTTTCCGGTCGAAAGCCCGAATCCGCTGTACGGATTTTTTGCAGCAATCATGCGTGAGGATCATGATGGCTGGCCCGCCGGGGGCTGGATTCCCGAACAGCGAATGACAAGGGAAGAGGCTCTGAAAGCCTTTACCATCTGGGCCGCATATGCAGCATTCGAGGAGTCGAAACGCGGATCGATTGAAAAGGGAAAACTGGCAGATATTGTTGTGCTTTCAAACGACATCATGAAGTGTGAAGCTCGTGAGATTCTGAATACTCGCGTGCTCTTTACGATAGTCGGGGGAGAGATAGCGTATTCTTCTGTTCCAACACCGTAACGCTTGAGCTATCGTTGGAACAGAGTGTTGACCGGCAGGGGGTCGAGCGCAAGAATTTCGTTCTCAACTTTGTAGAAGGTGCGTTTTTTTCGGCTTCCGGCTCGTTGATGTCGCCACAGACTGTGTTGCCCGTGATCGTGGCGATGCTTGGTGGCGGCAACATCGCCATCGGTGCATTGAGTGTTATTGTCTGGGTGGGATTGTTTCTTCCGCAGATTTTTGCGGCACGCTATGTCGAAACTCTCCCATGGAAAAAACCGTGGGCAATCAAGTTCGGCATAGCGCAACGGGTGACTGTGCTCTGCATCGGATTGGGATTGTTGCTCTTCGGCGCCGGGCAGCCGACATTCGCGTTGGTGTTGTTTTTTGTTTTCTATTCATTGTGTCAGATTCTGCTGGGAGTAACAACGCCCGGCTGGTTTGACATGTTTGCGAAGATGGTTCCGACGCGTAAGCGCGGCCGTCTTGTTGGTATCCGAAGTTCATTGGGGGGAATCGGGGCCTTCTGTTGCGGCCTCATTTTGACCTGGCTGCTCGCCCGTTTTTCATTCCCCCTTGGATTTGCGTTTGCGTTCTTTCTTGCGTTCGGCTTGCAGTCTGCATCCATTGTTGTTCAGATGGCGTTGATTGAAACCGAGCCGAGTCCGACGTCTGAGCGCCAACCGCTTGCGGCATACTTGCGGGATCTTCCGCGTGTGCTTCGCGAGAATGCGGCTTTCAAGCACTTTCTCGTTGCATCAATGTTTCAGATTGTTGCCGCGATGCCGGTCGGCTTTTATGCCGTGTATGCAATGTCCAGGTTCAACCTAAGCAATGCTGCTGTCGGCACATTCACGTTGGCTATTGTTGGTGTGCAGGTGGCGACTTCACTTCTTATCGGATATCTGGCCGACAAGAAGGGAAACAAACTTACATTGATGATTGCCGCGGTAGCGTTGTTGTGCGCAAATGTTCTGGCGCTGTTTGCTCCGTCGGCGGAATGGTTCTTTGCAGTATTCCTGTTGCTCGGAATCAATCTCGGAACTGAACTGCTTGCGCGCTACAATATAGCGGTGGAATACAGTCCGTTGCACCAGCGCTCACGATATGTCGGGTTAATGAACACCATCTTGGCTCCCTTCTACATTGTCGGGTTGCTGGGAGGAACGATAAGTGAAGTTTTCGGTTACTCCGCATTGTTTGCTGTAGGGACTGTTGCTTCGGTTGCCGGAGTCGCTATGACGATGTTTCGCGTACAGGATCCGAGAAGATTGTTTCCAGAATCACAGACAGGCGAAGGCATATAAAAATTCATCATCAGAAGTAATCACGCACACATAAGGGGGTATGTATGCAGGAAAATGAAAAAGTTGTTCACGTTCGTTTCGCGCCGAGCCGCGGCAGCCTCGAAGCGGGGTCGGGGCACAGAATACGCACGCTCACTGAACGGGAGATTTGCGAATGGCTGACCGAAAGGGGGGTAGCGCATAAACACGCAAGCGACGTATTCATTATCAAGTCCGCATCAAACGGATCGCCTTCGTTGTTTGTACCGGATATCGTGTTATCGAAGAAGAAGAGTCGCGACGGAAAAACGATTATCATCGAAACGCTGCACAGCTTCTCACCGAAACGGGGTGGATTAAGAACGTTCACGACCTTCTGTAAGCAATATCGGGATGAGTATTTCTCCATTCTCGTTGCAAGGAAATCCACACTCGAATCCATACCGAAAGGAGTATGTAATGCCCGGGTGGAACTGGAGAACCTGGCCATCCTGACAAAGAAGTTCGGCATAGGCTCGGATCATCCCTGATTCGGTGTTACGAATTACATGTAGTCGTTGCATCTCAAGGCTCACGGATTTATATTTAAGTTCACGACATGCACCATACTGCTCCCACATCTCCGCCAACCGATCAGCGTTGGACTGTTCTTTCGCTTGTTGAATGGTCAACGAACTATCTTATCGAGCATGGATTCGATGAAGCCCGATTGCATGCTGAACTGCTGCTTGCTCATGTGCTTCAATGTACCCGCCTTCAGTTGTACATGAATTTCGATCGCCCGCTCACAGCGGACGAACTTTCCGCGTACCGCTCACTTTTCAAACGCCGCCTTACACACGAACCGCTGCAGTACATCATCGGCGAAACGGAATTTATGGGCCTGCCGATCTCTATCAATCTCGAAGTACTCATCCCCCGTCCTGAAACGGAGCAACTCGTTGAACATGCCATCAGTATCATTCGTGCAGTGGAAAAAGAGTCTGTTGATGTGTTGGATATCGGAACCGGTTCAGGCAATATTGCAATTGCTATCGCAAAGCTCGCTCCCAAAACGCTGGTTACTTCCCTTGAGGTAAGCACTGCAGCACTAAACCTGGCGCAACAGAATGTCGAACGTAATGCGGTCAAAAACGTCTCGCTGGTAAGGGGAGATGTGTTCGAGGCATTCCTGCCCGATCGGGTGTTCGATGTCATTATTTCAAATCCTCCATACATATCGATTGAGGAGCATAGTACGCTCGAACCCGAAGTACGGGATTTTGAGCCGCATCTTGCTGTAACTGACGGGGCCGACGGATATCGTTTCATCCGTCGAATCTGTGATGTTGCGTTTCACAAACTGCGTGAGGGGGGATCATTGCTCATGGAGATTGCGTACAACCAATCTGATCAGACGATAGCAATTGCGGAATCAGCGGGACTTGCCGAAGTACGGGTTCTTGCCGACTTTTCAGGCAATCCCCGGATTCTTGTTGCTGAGAAGAAATGAGAGCAGTCATTCAACGGGTGAGCGAAGCGTGCGTGATGATTGATGGAACAATCCACGCAAGCATCGAAAAGGGTTGCGTGATACTGCTCGGAATTCGGACAGGCGACACGAGGGATGCCGCTCTCTTTCTTGCCGACAAATGTTCATCGCTTCGTGTGTTTGACGATGCAAACGGAAAGATGAATCTCGGCCTGAACGATGTCGGCGGAAGCGTCATCGTCGTTTCCCAATTTACGTTGTACGGCGATGCACAAAAAGGGAACCGTCCCAGTTTCATCGAAGCTGCCCGTCCTGAAGAGGCAGAGCCGCTGTATGATATTTTTGTCGGGAGGATGAAATCGCTGCTCGGCAGCGATCGAGTGGCTACAGGGATATTCCGCACAATGATGAAAGTGAAGATTGTGAATGATGGTCCGGTAACCATTCTGATTGAAAGCAAGTAGGTCATGGGCGTTCTCATGCTCTTTCTCGATGGGGTGGGGATTGGTACAGCGGATGCCTCGGTCAATCCTTTCTTTCAAGCAGAGCTTCCTTCGTTTCGCTCGTTGCTCGGCGGTGAACTGCCCGGCTTGAATCTTCCGTTTCTGCAAAACGGCACCGCCTCACTCATCCCTCTTGATCCCAACCTTGGAATTGAAGGACTTCCGCAAAGCGGAACAGGACAAACCGCCCTTTTCACGGGAGTCAACGCCCCGCAGTTGATAGGAAAACATTTCGGCCCGTATCCCTACTCAACATTGCGTCCGGTTGTGCGGGAGAGGAACATCTTTCGCCAACTGATTGATGCCGGCAAGAGGGTGTATTTCGCCAACGCCTATCCGCAACGCTTCTTCGATTACTTCAAGGACAAGCAAACACGTCTCACCGTCACAACGCTATCGTGCAGCTATTGTGACATGCCGCTTCATCAGGCTACAGAGCTTGAAAAGGGCGTCGCCATTTCAGCCGACATTACGAACGCGGGGTGGCCGCGCATGGGATATTCTCACATTCTTCGCATAGAACCTGCCGAGGCCGGACGAAGACTCGTGCGCCTTTGCGCTGAATATGATTTCGTCCTGTTTGAGTATTGGAGAACTGACAAGGCGGGACATTCGGAAAAAATGAGTGAGGCCGTTGAGTCGCTTGAAGCCTTCGACGGAATGTTATGTGGCATTCTTGAATCAATTGATACAGCAAGAACACTGCTGCTCATCACGAGTGACCACGGCAATATCGAGGACATGTCGACAAAGGTACATACGCGTAATCCTGTTCCTGTAATGTTGTTCGGCTGCCGTCATAACGAGGTTGCAAAGGCGTTGCAAGAGAAACCCGATCTTACGAGCGTTACGCCGGCGCTCATGCAGTATTTCGTTACTTAAGGGGGAAGAATAGCTTGTAAATAGTTCCACCTGTTCTTGTCCAATGAAGAAGCGGACGATTCGTACAATTCCTGCTCTCATCGTTGCATTACTCTTCGCAATCGGCATTCTTCTCGGTAAAGCCAGCGGATTACCGTTCGAATTTCTATTTGTACTCTCCCTGTTTTTCCTCAACGCTGCGTTCTTTCTCTCTTTCAGAATGAAGAACGAATCCTTCCTCTTTTCGATTACACTGGGATTGCTTGTTGTTTGCGCGGGTGCCGCAAAAATTCAGTTCGATGTCCAATCCACGCCACCACCCATCCAATCAAACAGAGTGATTGCGGTTCTGGGAAGAATCATCGAACCTCCCATACAACATGAGAACAAAACCCGATTCACTTTCGATGCGATATCGTATGCCGATTCGTCGGGTACACATTCCATCGATTCACGGATTCTCGTTACGGTTGTGCGGCGCAGGAAGGATACGCTTGATGTTCCGTTCCTGTACGCCGCCACGATGGCACTGAAGGGGCAACTCGCCCGCCCCTCACCTCAACGGAATCCCGGAGAATTCGATGCCAGAAAATACTATGACGCTCAGGGTATTGCCTTCGTGATGAGAGTTCGCGGATATGAAAACGTTGCGATTCTTGACTCGTCATCAATACGGAATGCATTTGAGTGGCTGATGCTGAATGCAGTCATTCCCGTTCGTCACTACATAGTCAGGCTCTTTGATAATATCGTCGGAGGCGAAGAGGCCGAGCTATTGAAAGGAATTTTTGTCGGAGACCGGAGTGGAATTTCCTATTCAACCCGCAACGCGTTTGCAAACTCCGGCATCTCACATCTTCTGGCTGTCTCGGGGGCGCACGTAGTTATTGTGTGGGGAGTCGTCACGATGGTGTTGACGCTGGTTCGTCTTCCGAGGCAGATGGTGATTGTCGGAGCGCTGCTCGCGGTTACGTTCTACATGCTGCTTACAGGCAGCAACCCGCCGATTGTTCGGGCGACAATAATGGGCGGAATCTTTCAAACGGCGAGACTATTGGGAGTGAAATCGGACGGACTCAATTCGCTGGGCTTTGCCGCATTGCTCATTCTGGGATACGATGCGCGCCAAATTTACGACGTGGGATTTCAGCTTTCCTTTGCAGCCGTGTTTTCACTCGTATATCTCTTTCCGATTGCCAGGAATCTCCTTCCGACAATCAAGCCGTCAGTGTGGTGGGGGAAGCTTGTTACTCGATCAATCGAGTTGTCGATGGTAACATTCGTTGCGACAGTCGGCACATTTCCCTTGATGGCCTTGTACTTTGGCAAAGTGTCGGTTGTCGGACTTCTGACGAACATTGTTGTTGTACCGGCAGTTGCCGGAAGCATTACGCTGGGATTTCTGTCGGCACTATTCGGGTGGCTCAGTCCGTTTGTTGCAGAGACATTTGCGCAGCCGAATATTTTGCTCTTGCGCTTCACGTTGTGGATGGCCGAATTCTCCGGCAGTTTGCCGTGGGCGTACATCGACACGCTGCAGTTCAGGCCAATTCACACACTGCCGTTCTACGCAGCGCTTGGCGTTCTTTTCCATCTGCACATAACAGGCTACGCGAAGAAATTCGTGATTGGCTTCGTAGCATCGCTCAACATGCTGCTGATAGTTCCCGTCTCATCATTCGACAGGCCGCTCGAAGAACATCTCCGCGTAAGCTTCATCGATGTCGGGCAAGGTGATGCGGCGCTGATCGAGTTCCCTGACGGCCAAACGATGTTGATTGATGCAGGCCCGAAGAGTGAGGAGTATGATGCGGGCGAGCGTATTGTTGCACCGTTTCTGAGGCGAAGAGGTATTTCATCGATTGACTACCTTGTTGCGTCGCATCCTCATGCCGATCATATCGGGGGATTCAAGTACATCTTCGACCGTTTCGAGGTAAGGGAAGTAATCGAAAGCGGCCAACCTGCACGAGATCCGATCTACATTGAATTTGCTGAAGCTGTCCGGAAAGAGCAAAGCAAAGTAAGCGTTGCACGGTCGCTCGATTCATCTATTCATATCGGAAAGGCAAAGTTGTACCTACTGTATCCGACAACGACATTCATCGATACCGACACGTCGCGCCGTCATCCCAATCTTAACAACACATCGGTTGTTTTCAAGTTGTGTTTTGGTGAGATATCGTTCCTGTTCACCGGCGACGCGGAAATGGATGCTGAACGCGAGATGGCGGGCATTCATGGAGAATTCTTACAATCCACATTACTCAAAGCAGGACATCATGGCAGCAAAACCAGCAGCACGCAGGAATTTCTCGACTATGTGAAACCGAGGTATGCCGTGATTTCTGCGGGTGTGAACAACAAGTTCAATCATCCTTCGGAGGATGTTGTTCGGCGGCTGCGAGAAATGAATGTTGAAATACTCCGCACCGACGAGGACGGGGCAATCCTGTTCGAGACGAACGGAAAAGAACTGCATCGCGTCGATTGGCGCTGATGCATGCTTGTATAACGCCGATCACGCGAAGAACCCCGTTGCTTGCATCTCCTCATTGTCTTGGTTATTATTTTCTACATCCCATTCATCAGCTCTGGAAAAATTATGCCTTCATCATTAGAAAATAAGAAACGCGCGTGGAACGAGAAGCGAGTTAAGCCCGTTCTTGACAGGTTCGGCGAACGGCGAACGCATTTTGCGACAGATTCAGGAATTCCGATTGACCGGCTGTACATCCCTCCGGCGGAAGATCACTATGACACGATAGGTTTTCCCGGAGAATATCCGTTCACACGAGGCGTCTACCCGACAATGTATCGGGGGAAATTCTGGACGATGCGCCAGTATGCCGGATTTGGTACGCCGGAGGAATCCAACAAACGTTATCGCTTCTTGCTCAGTCAGGGAACAACAGGTCTCTCCGTTGCATTTGATTTGCCCACGCAAATCGGGTACGACTCCGACCACAAGCTTGCGGAAGGCGAAGTAGGGAAAGTCGGCGTTGCCATTGATACCCTCGCGGATATGGAAGTAGCGTTCGACGGAATCCCTCTGGACAAGGTTACCACTTCCATGACGATCAATGCAACAGCGGGCGTTTTGTTGTGCATGTACGTTGCACTGGCGAAGAAGCAAGGCGTGGACCTTAAGAAGATTTCCGGTACGATCCAGAATGATATTCTGAAGGAATACATTTCACGCGGCACGTACATCTATCCGCCCGTTCCGTCGATGCGTCTTGTGACGGATATTTTTCAGTGGTGCAGCCAACATGTGCCGAAGTGGAACACGATCTCCATCAGCGGATATCATATCCGTGAGGCAGGGGCGACAGCCGTTCAAGAAGTGGCGTTCACGCTTGCGAACGGCATCGCCTACGTTCAGGCTGCCGTGGATGCCGGACTCGACATCGATACATTCGGCTCAAAGTTGTCGTTCTTTTTTAACGCTCACAATAATTTCTTTGAGGAGATTGCCAAGTTTCGTGCAGCACGCAGGCTCTGGGCCCGTATCATGAAGGAACGATTCGGAGCAAAAAACGACGAGACTCTCAAACTCCGCTTTCATGCACAAACGGGCGGCGCAACGCTTACTGCCCAGCAAATCGACAACAATGTTGTGAGAGTAACGATGCAGGCTCTTGCCGCCGTGCTTGGCGGTTGCCAGTCGTTGCACACCAATGGGAGGGACGAGGCTCTGGCGCTTCCGACCCAACAATCAGCGGCGCTTGCATTGCGAACACAGCAGATAATAGCCCACGAATCCGGCGTTGCAGATACCATTGATCCCATCGGAGGATCCTATTTTGTCGAATCACTCACAGATGACATTGAAGTGAAGGCACAGGAACTTATTGACAAGATCGATACGCTTGGCGGAGCGGTGTCGGCGATCGAGCAGAAATTCTTTCAGCAGGCGATTGCAGAAAGTGCATACCGGTATCAGCTGGCAATTGAGCGGAAGGAAAAGATCATCGTTGGTGTGAATGAATTTCTTTCCGACGATGTCAGTGATGTTGACATTCTGAGAATAGGAGATTCCGCGTCGAAACGTCAACTCGAACGGCTTCAGGCGGTTCGTTCCCGGAGAAACAATGACGACGTTCGGCGTGAGCTGAATGCCTTGCGAGTTGCAGCAGACAGTACGGAAAATCTCATTCCGCATATTCTCTCTTGTGTCGAAGTGTATGCCTCGATAGGCGAAATATCGGATGTTCTCAGACAAACGTGGGGCGAGTACGCTGAATGACGGGGGCGGCCATTCAAACCAATTCTCACAATGGAGGTGAGAAGATGACATTGACCAGGGCAAAAATCAAATCGTTGAAACATCTTGCCGACAAGAAACATCGCGACAACGAAAGGAAGTTTCTTGTGGAAGGCATCAGGTTCGTGCAGGAAGCGGCAAGTTCTGATTTTCACATCATCGAAGCGTTCTATACAGAAGAAGTCGAGAAGGATGCCGGTGGCAAGATCGCGCTTGAGGCATTGAGGAAGAAATGCCATGATCTTCACAAAGTGGCGGCGAGAGAGCTTGACGCTATATCGGATACGGTGAACGCACAGGGCATTGTAGCGGTTCTGCAGCAACGGGAATTTTCTGCCGAGTCGTTACTGCATTGCCCGGATGGCCAGTGTACCATTGTTGCATTCGACGGCGTATCCGATCCGGGGAACGTCGGTTCAATGGTGAGAACGTGCGATTGGTTTGGAGTAGATGGAATTTTGATCGGGCGGAATTCCGTCGAGCTCTATAATCCGAAAGTCCTGCGCGCAACAATGGGCGGCGTCTTCCATCTGCCTATTGTTGAAGAGGTGGATTTACTCTCAGTTATTTCGCAGGCCAAAGAACTGGGGTACCGCATCTATGTTACCGACCCGAACGGTGAAACACATTTCGATCATGTCACCTACGAAAGCAAGTCGATCATCGTATTCGGCAACGAAGCATGGGGTGTTTCCGATCAGGTGAGGCACTTAGCCGATGCCCGGCTCGTTATTCGCAGATACGGGGCCGGCGAATCACTCAATGTCAGTGTGGCGTGCGGAATCGTCCTTTCGGCCCTGCATCGCTTGTATGACTGACAGTTTCTGATATCCGAATCGTTGATTCGGAAACCCGGTGCTTTCCGGAATCGGACTTTCTTCTCAGTTGATTCGTTTTAGAGTTTCTTCGCGTGATGTTCAGCAACCCTGATTCAAGCGGACATCTTTTCGTTGCTAATCAGGCGCGCTTTCTGTAAATTTGTTCGGTTTTTTACTTCCTCAAAGTCAAATCGGAGAGATCAATTGGGTGTACTCGTTGTTGGTTCTGTTGCGTTGGATTCAATAGAAACGCCGTTCGGCTCTGCAAAAAATGCTCTCGGTGGCTCTGCTACATATATTGCTGCCGCGGCAAGTTACTTCACTGCGCCCATCCGGCTTGTGGGAGTGGTTGGGGGAGATTTCCCCAAATCGGGAATGGAGTTCCTCGAATCACGTGGCATTGATCTGGACGGCCTCGAAGTAGTGAAAGAAGGGAAGACATTTCATTGGGCCGGAAAATATCACTACGACCTCAACAATCGTGACACGCTTGCGACACATTTGAATGTGTTCGAAAAGTTCAATCCGAAAATCCCGGAGAAGTACAAGAAGAGCAGGTATGTCTGCCTGGGGAATATCGATCCCGTGTTGCAGCGGCGTGTGCTTGAGCAGATTGACAAGCCGCGTCTTGTCATTTGCGACACGATGAACTTCTGGATTGAGGGGAAGAATGCCGAGTTGAAGAAAACTCTCGAACTGATCGATGTGATTGTGCTGAACGATTCGGAGGCGCGCCTGCTTTCGCGAGAACCCAATCTGATCAAGGCGGCACGCGTCATACGGGCAATGGGTCCGAACATCGTGATCATCAAAAAAGGTGAACATGGCGCAATGCTGATAACCGAGCAAACGATCTTCACAGCGCCGGCCTATCCGATGGAAAATATCTTTGATCCGACGGGAGCAGGCGATACATTCGCGGGAGGATTTGTCGGGTGGCTGGGCAAGACAGATGATTTTTCGGAAGAGAATTTGAAACGCGCCGTCATTTACGGCAGCGCAATGGCATCATTCTGTGTTGAGAAGTTCAGTGTAGAAGGGCTGGCAGATCTCACATACCTTCAGGTTCAGGATCGGTTCCGGGCATTTCGAGAACTCTCCCGTTTCGACGGCGACTGACACATCTTATTCGGAGACCACACGATGGTATCGGTTGAGTGGCGCAACGGCGTTGTTCGCTTCATCGATCAGACAAAACTCCCTCACGAAGAAGTATACGTTGAAACATCGGACTATCGCGTAGTAGGGGAGGCGATCCGCAAGCTTCAGATTCGAGGGGCGCCTGCCATCGGGGTTGCTGCTGCATACGGACTGGTTCTCGTGGCGCATGCAAGTTCCGTAACGACGATGCAGGAGTTGTCCGAAGAATTCTACTCTGCCATTAACTACTTCTCTCAAACTCGTCCCACAGCGGTCAATCTTTTCGGTGCCCTTGAGCGAGTCCGCCGGACATTCGATCTGAATGCTCGAGCGGAAATACCCGACATACGGCGATATCTGCTCAATGAAGCAAAGATGATGCAGGAAGAAGATGCTGATGCCTGCAGGAAGATAGGAGAATTCGGCGCAGGCCTGATCCAGATTCCCTCTTCAATACTCACACATTGTAACACCGGCGCGCTTGCAACCACCGGCAGCGGCACGGCGCAAAGCGTGATTACGACTGCGGCAAAGCAGGGCAACGTCCTCCGTGTGTTTGCTGATGAGACACGCCCGCTTTTCCAGGGTTCCCGGTTGACGGCGTGGGAATTGCTTCGTGCAGGCATTGACGTTACCGTGATAACAGACGGTACGGCAGGACTGCTGATGCAAAACCGTGAAGTTGATTTGGTGATTGTCGGCGCCGACCGGATTGCTGCGAACGGAGACACAGCCAACAAGATCGGGACCTACGTTCTTGCCGTTCTTGCACGCCAACACGGAGTTCCATTTTATGTTGCTGCCCCGACAACAACCATTGACTTCAAATCACGCAACGGCAGGAACATACCGATTGAGGAGCGCGACCCAAGAGATGTGACGCACATAGGCAATCTGCGAATTGCTGCCGAAGGTGTGGGGGTCTTTGCGCCTGCCTTTGATGTTACCCCGAACGAATTCATTCATGGGATTGTTACAGAAGTAGGCGTGCTGCGGCCTCCGTTTGTCAAATCCATTGCAGCGCTGCGAACAGATGGCGGAGCACCCGATGGGAACCAGCCCGCCGTACCGAGAGGGCAACGAGCATAGCGACATGATTGTCAAGACAGAAGGTATTGTTCTTTCCAAAATGAAATACCGGGATACGAGCAAGATCCTTCGCTTGTACACTCGTGAGTTTGGCAAAGTATCCGTCATTGCAAAAGGGGCTCGTGAAACGAAAAGCAAATTCAGGGCTGCCCTTGAGCCGATGAACCATGTTGCATGCGTTATTTACAGGAAAGACAACCGGGACTTGCAGCTGCTGTCGCAATGTGATGTCATAACCCCGTTTCGCCATCTGTCGGAAGATATGGGGAAAATGCGGGTAGGCCTTTCCGTCGTTGAGCTGGTGGATATTGCAAGCCATGCAGAGGAGGGGAATGAGATTTTGTTTTCATTGCTTGTTGATGTTCTGCAGACAGTCAACTCTGCAACAAAAAACCCCGTTTCTGCGTTATATTACTTTGAAATGAAGTTGTCAGGCATTATGGGGTTCAATCCTCAACTCGAACGTTGCGTGCACTGCAATGCCGGAATTCCGAATGGTTTGGAGGAAACCGGAAGATGTGTCATCACGCATGACGGGATTCTTTGCAATAATTGCTCGGACAATACCGGGCGCAAAGGTATTTCGGCCTCCGCGGTACGCTCGCTGCAACAGATGCAACGCGCTACAACTTCAGAGTCAGTGTTGCATATGAACCTGTCACCGTTAGTGAATGAAGAAGTGCAATGTTCGTTGCTTCGTCACTTGCAGCATCATATTGAAGGATTTCGAGGACTTCGTTCCGAGGAGGTGTTTGCAACACTTTTGTAACCGCTGTTGTGCGCAGTTGATTGTGTGAAATGTCTATTAACAATATGTAGGGAGAAGAAATGACGAAGAAATCAGTTTTTGTATCGCTGTTCCTGATTACCATCGGGATCATCTTCGGTGCGTTACTTGTGTCGAATTCCGGCTTGGGTGTTGGTCCGGGCGTTGCAGGCAGCAAGGACGACATCAAGCTTGGTGCGGCGGCTCCGCCCGTGGTGAACAATGTGGATCTTAAGGCCGCGAGCAACAACTTTACTGCTGTCTCAAAGGCAGTGACGCCGACCGTTGTGTCCATCACCGTAACGACAACAGCCCGCGGTGACCGCGGTGGTATGCCGCAGGACTTCTGGCATTTTTACGGCCCGGAGCGACGTGAATCTCCGCGATCACAAGGGGCGGGATCGGGAGTTATTGTCACCGCTGACGGTTATATCGTGACCAACAACCATGTGGTCGAGAATGCCGATCCGAACGGCATTAAGGTTCTGCTTGATAATCAGAAGGCAACATATGATGCAAAGTTGATCGGTACCGATCCGACAACTGATCTTGCCGTCATCAAGATTGAAGGCAAGGACTTTCCGGTTGCAGCCCTCGGCAACTCCGAGAATGTGCAGGTTGGTGAATGGGTACTTGCTATTGGCAATCCTTTGGGCTTGACCTCCACCGTTACGGCCGGAATTGTCAGCGCGTTGGGCCGCAACATTCGCATCATCAATGACCAGTACGGTATCGAAAACTTCATTCAAACCGATGCTGCCATCAATCCGGGCAACAGCGGTGGCGCCCTGGTAAACATGAACGGCGAAGTTATTGGCATCAACACTGCCATCGCCACGACGAATATGCGATATCAGGGATACGGCTTTGCTGTTCCGATCAATATCGTCAAAACCGTTGCTATGGATCTGATTCAGGACGGAAAGATCCGCCGAGGATATATCGGCGTTACGATTCGTGCGGTAGATCAGACAATGGCGAACGCTATCGGGTTGGATAGGGCGCGGGGAGTCTTGGTGAATGAACTGCGCAAAGGCGGCGCAGCCGAAACTGCCGGCATTAAGCCGGGCGATGTCATTCTCTCCATCGACGACAAGGAAGTGAATGAGCCGAATGAATTGCAGAGCTATATCGCAACTAAGCGTGCAGGCGTTGTTGTCGCCCTGAAGATTTTCCGGGACGGCAAGAACATCGAACGAAAAGTCACGCTGAAAGAACTTGAGGAGGAGAAGACAACAGTCAAAGCATCCGACAAAAAGGAAGAAGCCGACAGGGGGAGTGAACGAAAGCCATCGGTTGTCACATTCGACAAGTTGGGGATGACGGTTCGCCCGATGACCCAGGAAGAGAAGAAGGTAAGCGAAACGGAAAACGGCGTTATCGTGTCGGAAGTAACCCGCTTCAGTGAGGCGTCGAACCAGGGTATTGCAGAAAATGATATCATCATCGAAGCTGATAGGAAGAGCATCAGTAGTCCGTCCGAGTTTCAAAAATTGGTGGATGCAAAGAAACCCGGCGATGCATTACTTCTGCGAGTAAAGAAGCAGCAAGGCGTATCAATGTATATTGCAGTTCAGATTCCCAGATAGCTCAACATCCCTGCATTCTGACGAAAGCCCCGGCGGTAACGCCGGGGCTTTTCGTTTGTGGTACACGAAAGAGGCTTGCAGCTTAAACCTCATGTTGCTTGACAATCCTTCCCTTTAGTGCTATATTTTTCCAGATAATAGTTCACGGCGATCGATTAACTAATTGCGACAGCAAGGAGGTAGGTCAACTTCAGCGCATACGCGGCACAGCGGACGGCTCTTGGTAAGATGAACGCAAAAGTTCTGATCTTAAATCAGAATTACGAGCCAATGAGTGTGATTAACGTGAAGAAGGCAATCATCCTGTTGTATCTCGGGAAAGCGGAATTGATCGAAGCGTACGACGGACGGGCCGTACATTCCGTGTCGACCACGATGCCCTTTCCAAGCATCGTGAAGTTGTCGTTCTATGTCAAAGTCCCGTTCAAGCGAATCATTCTCTCGCGGAAAAACATCCTCCGGCGTGACGGACACAGATGCCAGTATTGCGGCCGGGGTGACCTGACGCTCACACTCGATCATGTGTGGCCGGTTTCCCGTGGAGGCGAAGACGCCTGGGAGAATCTCGTCTGCGCATGCGTGAAGTGTAACAACAAGAAGGGCGACCGGACTCCGGATGAAGCCGGCATGCCGTTGTTGCGCAAACCCATGAGGCCGAATCACGTCTCGTTCATCAGCCACTTTGTCGGAAGGATGGATGAACGATGGAAGCCGTATCTCTTTCTCCAATAACCCGTCTGCAAAAGACGGGTTCTTTGTTCTATTTCGTATACCGGGATTTGCAGGGAATATCTATTGACTACGAAAAAAACGATTTTGAGCGGCATGCGGCCTACCGGCAAGTTGCATCTCGGCCATCTTGTGGGCGCGCTGGAAAATTGGGTTTCTCTCCAACACGAATTCAACAACTACCACCTCATTGCTGATTACCATGCTCTGACGACAAAGCTGGATTCGTCTGAGATCTATCAGAATTCAATCGATATGTTGATTGATTGGCTTGCCGCGGGAATTGATCCTGCGAAAAGCCCGATGTTCCGCCAGTCGCAAATCAAGGAGCATACGGAGTTGCATCTCATCTTCTCAATGTTGATTACGCAGGCGCGGCTTGAGAGAAACCCTGCCGTGAAAGATCAGGTGAGAGATCTGAATATCGAAAGCGTGAGCTACGGTCACCTTGGCTACCCCGTGCTGCAGGCGGCGGATATCCTCTTGTACAAAGGCGATTATGTTCCTGTTGGAGAAGATCAGGTTCCGCACGTTGAAATCACCCGGGAGATTGCCCGCAAGTTCAACAGCGAATACGGGCAGGTCTTTCCCGAACCCGAAGTAAAGTTGACGAAGTTCGCCCGCTTGACCGGATTGGACGGCAAGCGCATGAGCAAATCCATCGGCAACACGATTCTTCTTGCAGATTCTCCCGACGAGATACAGAAGAAGATGCAAACAGCGGTAACAGACCCGCAGAAAGTGCGGAAGAATGATCCGGGCCGGCCGGAGATTTGTCTCGTGTTTACCTACCATCAAAAATTCAATCCAACTGAAGCCCCGCAAATTGAAACTGATTGCAGGAGCGGGGCCTTGGGATGTGTCGATTGCAAAAAGCGTGCAGCAACACGAATTACCGACTGGTTGGCTCCGAACCGCGAGAAGCGAGCCTACTACGAATCACACATGGATAAAGTACAAGCCATCCTTGCCGACGGCGAAGCAAAAGCCCGCACGCGGGCACAAGCAACGATGCACGAAGTACGAACAGCAATGAAGTTGGGATAATGTACCGAGTCAAACTTACAGACTTTGAAGGCCCGCTTGACTTGCTTCTTTTTTTCATCAAGAGAGATGAGCTGGATATCTACAACATCCCCATCTCGAAGATCACGCAGGAGTTTCTCGAGTATCTTCATTTGATGGCGACTCTTGATCTGGAGATTGCAGGGGATTTCATCGTCATGGCGGCTTCGTTGATGCAAATAAAAGTGAAGATGTTACTGCCTCGTGAAATCGGCCCCGATGGTGAGGAAGAAGACCCGCGTGCCGAACTCGTTCGTCGTCTGATCGAGTACAAGCGGTACAAGGAAATGTCGTTGGAACTCTCCAAGTTTGAGGATGAGCAACGCAAAGTCTATTATCGCAGGTTTTTTCAGGCCGATCCGATTGTCTATGCTGAAGAAGAAGAGAAGGATTTTCTCAAGGAGATTACACTCTTCAATCTGATTGCGGCCTATAAGAAGGCGCTGGACAGCATGCCAAAAAAAGTGGTGCATGAGGTACAACTGTTCAACGTGACGATCGAAGAGCAGATGAGTTACACGTTGGATTACTTGCGTGTCAACAAGAATGTGACGTTGTTAAAGCTTGTCGGCCACATGACGGAGAAGATGCGAATCATTGTAACCATCATTGCTTTGCTGGAAATGACGAAGAACAAAGTCATTTCCCTTTTGCCGATGGAATCCGAAGACGATATTATCATTGCGCCAGTTACTTCGCAGAGTACCGTGCCGGAGAATGCATGACGGGGGAACAACCGACGACCATACGGCAAATCATTGAAGCGTTGCTGTTTGCAACGGATGAGCCGCTCTCTGTCAAGGAAATGATCGCGATATTCGGTGAGTTTCAATCCGGCGAACTTCCGCTCAAACGCATCACCGAACAGGTCATTCTTGATAGCATCGAACAGTTGAACAAGGAGTATGAATCCTCAGGACGCTCGATGCATATTGTGAGAGTGGCAGGCGGCTACCAGTTTGCCACGCTTCCGCTGTACGCGGAATGGCTCGGCAAGATGATGAAGGAAAAATCGAAACGAAAGCTCTCGCCGTCTGCCCTGGAGAGTCTTGCCGTAATCGCATACAAGCAGCCGGTCACCAAGCCTGAAATTGAGTCCATTCGCGGCGTCAATGCTGATTACATCATCCGTTCGCTGTTGGAGCGGAATATGATCACGATTGTGGGAAGAGCCGCGACTCCCGGTCGTCCGTTGTTGTATGGCACGACAGCAGAATTCCTCAAACATTTCGGACTGAATGACCTGTCGGAACTTCCCAAGCCTCGTGAGATTGACGAACTATTGGCGGAAGCGGAGTTTGAAGTCGAGAAACAACTGTTGAAGGAACAGGAAGCGAAAGCCGCGGCCAACGAAGAGACGGACGATGACGATGATGTCCGCATTGTCGTGAGTGAAGATGGAAGATTGCGTGAAGTTGATCCCGACGAGGGTACGGAGAAATCCGACCCCCACTGACTGACAACGCCGTTCAGCCCGGTCCGTACGGAATCCTGCCATGAAGAGAACTCTGAAACAAAGCCCTAAAGAACTCATCCGCATCAACCGCTACATCAGCATGTGTGGCGTGGCATCAAGACGCAAGGCGGATGACCTTGTGCTCGAAGGTAAGGTGGAAGTCAATGGCAAAGTGTTGAAAGATCTCGGCGCGAAGATCGACCCGCGCAGAGATAAAGTGTTTGTCGATGGCAAACAGGCTGCTCGAGTGCATGACTATCTCTACCTGGTCATGAACAAGCCCAAAGATGCCATCACAACTCTCAACGACGAAAAAGGGAGAACAACGGTGATGAGTCTCGTGAAAACGAAACAGCGCGTCTATCCCATCGGCCGTCTTGATCGAAACACGACAGGCGTATTGCTGCTGACGAATGACGGCGAGTTTGCGCACCATTTGATGCATCCGAAATTCGAGATTCCGAAGTCGTATCAAGTTGCCTTGGAAACGCCGTTGACGCCGGACCATGCTGCTCAACTCAGAAAAGGGGTGAAACTTCAGGACGGCAAGACTGCGCCCGCGGAAGTGTACATCATCCCTCATGGCAAGGGGAAAGATGTCGGCGTCACTATTCATGAAGGACGCAACCGGCAGGTACGCCGTATGTTCGAATCCCTCGGTTACGAAGTGAAGAAGCTCGACCGGGTTGCGTACGGGCCCGTTACGAAGGAAGGGCTGAGCAGAGGCGAAGTACGCAGCTTAACCCGTCCCGAAATCCGAACACTGAAACAGATGGCAGGAATGCCTGAAGAATTCTGATACATCCGCTCGTTGTACAGTTCATATTGGTTAAAGATTTGGAGAAACTTTGGAAGTAAAGCAGGAACATCAGGATATCAACGAACTCATACTTCGCCGTCGGGAAGAACTTGACGAACTGAAGAAGCTCGGCGTCAATCCCTATCCGTATCAGTTTCCGCGTAATGCATTCTCGAAGGAGATCATCGACTCGTTCAGGGACGATGCGCCGCAGAGAACTGTCGCTATAGCCGGTCGAATCATGTCCATCCGAAAGATGGGCAAAGCATCCTTCTGTCATATTCAAGATTCGCGGGGAAAAATTCAGATCTATCTGAAGAAGGATGATCTCGGCGCAATGTACGACGCGTTCAAGCTCTTCGACATCGGTGACATTGTTGGAGTAGAAGGTTTCGTCTTCAGAACGAAAATGGGCGAGGTTTCCGTTCATGCCCGGAAGATCGAGATGCTGGCGAAATCCCTCCGCCCGTTGCCGATAGCAAAAGAGACGAAAGACGAGCAAGGAAACGTTGTCGTTCACGATCCGTTTTCAGACAAAGAACTACGCTACCGGCAACGCTATGTTGACCTGGTTGTCAACACGCAGGTGAGGGATGTGTTCATCAAACGGTCGAAAATCATTTCGACCATGAGGACTTTCTTTGAGGAGAGGGGATATCTTGAAGTGGAAACCCCGATTCTTCAGCCGCAATACGGCGGAGCGTTCGCACGCCCGTTCACCACGCATCACAACACGTTGGATGTGCCGATGTATTTGCGTGTTGCAAACGAATTGTATCTGAAGCGACTGATTGTCGGCGGCTTCGACGGTGTGTTTGAGTTTGCAAAGGATTTCCGCAATGAGGGAATGGACCGGACGCACAATCCTGAATTCACGATGCTTGAAGTATACGTTGCCTACAAGGACTACGTCTGGATGATGGAAATGGTCGAGCAGGTGATCAGCCGGGTCGCGATGGCAATCAACGGCTCGATGAAAACTGTCGCGGGAAAGAGCGAAATTGACTTCACTCCACCCTGGACACGGCTGACGATGTTTGATGCAATCGAAAAGTACACCGGAAAGAAACTCAGGGGAAAAAGCGAGGAACAACTCCGCCAAATTGCGAGAGAGATGCATCTCGATATTCCGCCCGGCGACGGTTCCGGCGCGATTATCGATGAGATTTTCAGTGAAAAGGTCGAGCATCATCTCATCCAACCGACATTCATCACCGACTATCCTCTCGAAATGTCGCCGTTGGCAAAGAAACACCGTTCGGAGGAGGGACTCGTCGAGCGATTTGAGGCAATTGTCAACGGGCAGGAAATCTGCAACGCATTCAGTGAGTTGAACGACCCGCTCGATCAGCGGGCCCGCTTTGAGGAACAGATGAAGGCTCGTGCCCGCGGACAAGAAGAAGTTCAGCCGCTCGATGAGGATTTCCTGCGGGCGCTCGAGTACGGCATGCCGCCGACAGCAGGACTCGGCATCGGCATTGATCGCCTGACGATGCTGCTTACCGGACAGGAATCCATTCGCGACGTGATTTTCTTCCCGCAGATGAAGCCGGAGAAATCATGAGTCGCGTTTTTTTATTCCTTGCATGTCTCTCATTCGTCTCGCAATCATTTGCCGGCACAAACGGCATCCTCGAAGGTGTTGTGCGTGATAAGAAAACAAACGAGAAACTTCCCGGCGTTATTGTTCTGGTTGTCGGAACACAACAGGGCTCAACCAGCGATGTCGAGGGATATTTTCAGGTACAGAATATCCGGGCCGGCACGTATGATATCCGATTCAGCCACGTCGGCTATCAAACACTGATCGTAAAGAATGTCGTCATCAATCCGGACTTGCGCACGAAGCTGAATCCCCAACTTGATGCGGCCGATGTTCAAATGAATGAGATCATTGTTATTCAAGAAAGACCGCCGATACAACGTGACGTTACCGGAACAACATTCTCATTCAGCAGCGAAGACGTAACGCTTCTGCCCGTTACCAAAGTTGCGGATGTCGTTACCTATAAAGCGGGCGTGACGGCCGAGGGAAATATCAGGGGGGGGAAAACGACCGAAGTTGTGTATCTCGTTGACGGGCTTCCCGTGCAGGATGTTCTTTCGGGAGGATTAAAAACCGAGTTGCCCAACAGTTCGATTTCGGGACTAAGCTTGTACACCGGCGGCTTTGAACCCGAATACGGCAATGCACTTTCCGGCGTTGTGAACATTGTCACTAAAACCGGAACAGAGGATCATCGCTTTCTGGTCAAGGGCTCGAAAGATAACTTGTTCGGCGGAAAGCAATCCAGCAAGACGAATGAGATAGAAATTGCTGCTTCAGGGCCTGTTCTGGAGGAAAAACTCTATTACTTCGCATCCGGCAGCGGCGTTCTTTCCGATACACGGTGGTGGCAGGACTTGCAGCATTTCTTCAAGAGTCCCGTCGAAAAATCTTTCAGCGGGTTCGGCAAATTGGATTACATTGTTTCGCCCAGCATGCGGTTCGGCGTTCAACTCCTGTATGCTGATCGTGATTGGCGTGATTATGAATTCAACTGGCGCTACAACCTTGCGGGATTGCCGCCGCAACACAGGACATCGTACAGATTAGCGGCTATTCTTTCTCAAACTCTTTCCGACAATTTCTTTTATACAGCAAGTCTCAGCCGGTTCTCCCTCAAATCACAAATCGGTGGAGGCTCGAAAGAGAGTATTCCTGCGGATGATCCTTACCAGTACGATTTCTATCTGCAGTACATTGTAAGTGGGCAACGGGCGTGGTGGAGCAGAACCGAGCAGGAAAATTACACGGCGAAGTTCGACGCCACCTACAAGGTGAGCAGCGCGCATCTGCTGAAAGTGGGGGCTGAGATGAATTTCTACGACGTGAACTCCGATATTGTGAAGTACGAGCCGCGCAAAACCTTTTTCGGAAAACCGCTTGTCAATGAGCCGCAGTTGAATTTCAGTTCTTCCTACAATTACAAACCGAGAACGGGGGCGGTGTACATACAAGACAAGTATGATGTACCGGAAAGCGGCATACTTCTCAATTTCGGCGTTCGGTATGATTTCCTCGACCCGACGGCAAGCAGACCGGCGATTGAGGCAATTCCGTCGAGCGACACGGCATTCACGTTTGCCATTAAGCAGGATGTTCCGGCAAAGTTGAAGCAACAGTTCAGTCCGCGCATCGGCGCGGCAACACAGCTTGCGGAAAACGGCTATCTCTTTCTCAATATCGGCTGGTATTTCCAGTATCCGCTGTTCGATTATCTCTACAGCGGATTGGATCGTGTTTCGATCGCCCGCGGGCTGAGTGCCGTAACAGGTAATCCCGATCTTGAACCCGAACGAACAAAATCATACGAGATCAGCGTGAAGTATAGTTTCGACTACAATATCGTTGGTTCTATAACGTACTTCAAAAAGGAGACGACGAATCTCATCGATACAAAAACATTCGTGCCCGGCGACAGTAAACTTGCCGGCACGTACGGTTTTGCAGAGTACGTGAACACACCATTTGCGGACGCTTCGGGATTTGAAATTATCATCAGCCGTGACCGGGGGGATTGGATTACAGGCGAAGTGTCCTACACCTTCATGACGGCCGAGGGAGTTAGCGGCAGTGCCGATGACGGATTCTACATTGCGCAATTCGGGCTTCCTCCTGCAACGCGTGTGTATCCGCTCAGTTGGGATCAGCGTCACACATTCAAGGCAACGGCCTCGCTGGCATTGCCATGGGATTTCACGTTCAATCTTTTTGCGCAATATCATTCCGGCAGACCGTACACGAATTATCCCACCGCGACCGGATTCGAGCCTGTGAGTCAAAAGGCATTCTCGCAAAACAACAGCCGGATGCCGCGCTATTTCAACCTTGATCTTCGGGCGACGCAACGGCTAAAATTCGACTGGTGGCCGAATTCGTTGATCAGCCTGTACTTGGACGTTCGCAACGTGTTCAATGAGAACAATGTGAAATGGATCGATTCCAACGGCCGAATCGGCGGCGAGCTAAGTGATCCGGGCGGATATTACATCGGAAGAAGAACAACCTTGGGAATGCAAGTTGACTTTTAGACTAAGATATTTGCCGGCATTCCTGCTCGTGATGCTGGCTTTCGGAGGCTGTGATGAATCGTTGCCGCCGCGTATCGAACCTGAAAGGTTTCTCAAGGCATCAGTCTATGTCGCTCCGAACAGCGTCGTGAATGTGTTCATCGATTCGAATGCATCGGGTTTCCCGATTACGATTAACGGCTCGTCCGGGAGTCTCGGCCTTGTTCTCAAGAGTTTCTTCAATGAAGTCTTGGAGGATAAGCCCTTCATCAAAGGCGAGATTGATGTATGGTTGACAAGCCAGCCGACGATACGAACCTCAGTGTTACTAACGGAGATCAATGTTGATTATCCGTACATCGAACCGGGCGGATTTCTCACACTTTTGCCGGGTGACTCGGTGTCGATGTCGAAACAATGGAACCACATCGCAGACGTCGGAAGAGGGTTTTGGAATTTTGTCCAGTTGCGGGGAAGGGTGGATGGAACCGGGCGGTTCTATTTCGAATCGGCGCCGGTACGGTTTACTGCAACTGCCTCAATGCAGATCTATGAGAATGTTCCCGCCGAAAAAACCGCGGCGTACGAATTCGAACTCATCTATCATGTGTATGTCCGCTACCCGCCGTAGCCTTCGCTAAAACCCGTTAGGGTTTTCCTTTCCCTGTATCACGATGAGCTTCAGTGTCTTCGTCGCGCCGAATTCCGGCAACTCGATGTGGGCGATGTACACACCGCTGCCAACTTGCAGCCCGAATTCATTCTGTAAATCCCACTCAACAAACTGCGAGCCTTCTGCTCCGTCGTCCTTCACCAGCGTTCGTACAAGCTGCCCCGCAAGATTGAAGACGCGGATCGTCGCCTTCGCAGGAAGCCGGGTGAACGTCACGCGGCGTTTCGATAATCCTGTCGGCGTAACGGCTTCTCCGTAGTAGGGATTGGGAACAACGTTGATTGCAGCAATATCAGCGCGGATTTGATTCTTATCGTTGAAAACAGGGCCTTGCGGCGTTATTTCTTTGATGTCACCGTGCCTGATTTCATGGAATTTGATGAACTTGATCACAGTTCCTACAGGAGGAGGTAGGCCGTCGTTGTCTTTGTCGGCGATCTGAATTCCCCACAAAGCATTCCCTTGCTCATCGGGACTTTGTGATGCTCTGAAGACTTCCGTCAGAAGGCCTGATACTCCTATCGAATCATTTCCGCCAACCGGATAGCGAATATCCGTAACGTGAATCGGCTCGAAGATCTTGAACAGCGTGTCCGTGTACAGCACGCCGTACGGCGTCACGTTCCACGTGTCGGGAGTATTACCCGAATCCCTAAACGACGCAATTACCTGAACCGGAACATCATCCGGTCCGCGCCCGACATCCCACACCGAAAACGGAACCTTCACTGCCTTCGATTGGATATTGAGAACAATCATCCGCACAGCATAACTTCCCACACCGTCAAACCTGATCTCATAATCCCGCTGCGTAGTGCCGACACCGTTCAACGAGCGAAGTGTTCGCCGCTGACTGAGAACCGTGTAGTTCGAATTCGGATTGTCGGGGCCGTACGCGTTGTTGCCCCGTTCATCCAGCACATAGCGCAACCCTACGGGCGGAATGCCGATTGTGACATCAAATCCCCCTTCTGCAACCTTATAAGGAACCCTGCCGCTGAGGTCGGTAATGTTGGAGTAGATGGATTTTCCGCTTGTGGCGTTGATGATGCTCCACTTGTACGATTTGCTTGATGTTGTTGTGTCGAAACGAACATGATACGAGCTACCAGTTTGCCCCCGCGGATTGTAGATAACAGGAACAACAACCGCGTCGCTGTTGCCGACGATATTCTTGACGAGAACCGTATCTCCAACATTGTAGGGGTAGAGGGCTCCAGGCGTTTTTGATTGGGGGATGACAGTGATAATCTCAGGGGCACTTTCTATACTGCGGATGATGGTTGTGTTATCCGTTGTGTAGTTGTAGGCCGTTACCGCAAAATGGTACTGCTGGCCGTTGACAAGCGATCTGTTCCAGATTGCATCCTGAGTGATCAGCAGACTCCGCTGAATGCCGCTATCAGTTCCGTATTGTACAGGCCTGAAGTAGATATCGCCTGCCTGTTCATCAAACACTTCTTGAGAAATGGTTTTGACATTATTTGCGAGATCAAACGTTACAAGTCGCTTCGCGTTCGTCAGATCCGTTGCACCATCGGGGACCTGATATATATTGTATCCCTCAAACCTGTATCCTCCGAAGAGGAGAGGGACTTCGGTTTCGGCAATGCTCGCCGAATCCAAACTCCAATCCAGCAATACCTGCCGGTCAAGTCCGAATGCCTTGACCTTCGGCGGGGCCGGGGCTTTCGGCTGATTGAAGCCGTTGTTGTAAGCGAGTTGCGCCGCTTTGTCGTTGTACTTCATGACTTTGATGCTGGAGATGTTGTCGGTTCCCAGCCCGCCGACAACAGCAAGCACAACCTCCTGTGTGTCGCCCAACGCCATTGTGAAGGGACCCGACGAGAGCGTAACTTCCCTGTCTCCGGGAAGCAGCGGCGATCCATCAA
The DNA here is from genome assembly GCA_900696645.1 of uncultured Chlorobiota bacterium. Classification (GTDB taxonomy): domain Bacteria; phylum Bacteroidota; class Ignavibacteria; order UBA10030; family UBA6906; genus CAADGV01. The sequence continues at coordinate 110,024 of CAADGV010000024.1, forward strand.
GCCAGCCGTAATTCAGAACCGGGTCGCCGTGAGCCCAATACTTCGAGGCTGTTTGAGTTGTCGGATTGATAAGCGGAGCAGGATCCGGCGGCCCGACAGGTGACGGCGGCAACCCGCGGAGTACCTGATACCATCCATTCGCCGCAAAATTCCCGCCTCCCGGTGGTTGATAGCGTGAACCATTTCGTACATGCCGGTCGTAATAAACGAATGATGTCATCGGGAGATTGATGTAGCCCGGACCTTTTGTTTTCAGATTGACGATGGCAAAATCCGACGCGTCATCAATTCCATTCTTATTCCGATCCTGACCTGCAACACCGGGAACTACAGGGCCATGAATGAAATCAAAACCAACTGCCGGAGGAGGAAGGAGGAAGTTGTTGAACAAACGATCTGTTACGGCAGCGTTGTACACATAGCCAAGATTCAGCAGCGTATCGCAAGCGGCATAATCGTCGGTGGCGTCGCCGATATCCGGGTCCGACATTTGCGCGATGTACATGCTGTCGATCCGGGCCGCGGCAGACGTTGATGACAAGCCTTTGTAAATGAGCCGGAACCGCTTGTACACGACGTTCGCCAATGCGTCTGTACGGTTGTAGCCCCAGACTGTTCCCTGCAACTCCATACCGACGGGCTGTGAAGAGAACGGCCGCGAAGCAATCACGTCGTTACATACATACCACAATACCATATCGGCATCGGCGTAACCGGGAGTCTCGCCATCGAGTTTGCCATTGCGGTTCAGGTCTTCGCCGGGGTCAAGCACACCGTTGCGGTTGACATCTTCGCCCCAATCAAGCACGCCATTGTTTGCGCCGACAAGCTGGCCGTTCTGATCAAGATAGCCGGTGTCATAAAACGGAGCGCCGAATTCCCACGGCCATTCCGCCCAATCCTTTTGGTAGGCGTTCCGAAGCGCGATGATGTCGGCTGTTGTCACGTTAGTTGGGATTTTTCGGTAGGTTTCTGCCGCATCCTGCCGCAAATCTGTTTTACGAAAATCGCGCCGAATTCTATACATGCGAACAGTACTGTCATTAGGATTCTGCACGCTGCTTGTCCGAAGTCCGAGAATTGCTCCCTGCCGCATTCCGCTTGTGAAGTACTGTCCGTTCACGTGAAGCCGGTTGATGTTGCCGTCACGCAATCTTCCTCCCCAAATCAGTCCCGAGGCAAACACAATGTTCGATGTTCCTTTCGGGTAGAACATCCCTGCGCCGGAGAACAGGCCGCCGGGATATTCCTGATTGCCGTTTGAATTGTACCATCCGATCATTCTGTTGATGTTCAACGGAACAATTGTCGGAGTGCCGGCAATCCCCTCAGTCCCCGTCGGCAGAAATGGTTTGTCTTGCGAGATAAGAGTGAACGGCAGGATGAACACTACAGCTACAACAAGTAATCGCTTCATTCGTTGATGAGTATTTGAGAATCGGGTTTTGCCGGTGATTCAATGTACGCACACAACGAAAAAGTTGCAATGAACGTGGTTGCATCTCAGATGATTCTTTTGTTGTTTTTCGGAGTCGTTTTTGTAACGAATGAGACTTTCTGACAAAATGAAAACCATCAACACGGTCTTTGCGGTTCACAATCATCAACCCATCGGCAATTTTGAGAAGGTGTTTGAGGAAGCATATCAACATTCCTACAAACCATTCCTTGATGTTCTTTCAGGGCATCCAGCAATCAAGATCACGCAGCATTGGACCGGAACGCTGCTTGAATGGCTTGTTGCGAAGCATCCCGAGTTGGTTGAGAAGATGAGGGAAATGGTGAAGCGCGGGCAGTTGGAACTGCTGACCGGCTCGTACTATGAGGCGATTCTTGCCATCATTCCCGAATCTGACCGGATCGGGCAGATCAATAAACTCTCGGACTATATCCATAAAATCTTCGATTACGAACCGCGGGGAATGTGGCTCGCCGAACGGGTCTGGGAACAGCAGCTTGTTGCTTCGTTAGCGAAAGCCGGCGTTGAGTTTGTGACTGTTGACGATACCCATTTCCGTCACGTTGGGTTGCATGATGAGGAATTGCTCGGCTACTACATCACGGAAGAGCAAGGGCAAACGCTACGTGTTCTGCCGATCGACAAAATGTTGCGCTACACGGTTCCATTTCGACCGCTCGAAGAGACATTACATTATCTCCAAAACGTCTCGTTCGAGAACGGCATGCGAGTCGTCATCAACGCCGATGATGGAGAGAAGTTCGGCGTGTGGCCCAAAACCTATGACACAGTGTACACGAACGGCTGGCTTGAATCTTTCTGCAAGATGGTTGAAGAGAATGCGTGGATCAGAATGCTGCATCTTTCCGACGTTGTCGACACATTTCCGCCGCAAGGAAGAATTTATCTTCCAACGGCTTCATACCCCGAGATGTTGAAATGGGCGCTGAACCCCACGGCATTTCTTCAGCTCGAAAATTTTGAAAGGGAGCTGAAGGAACGTCATCACGACGAAGAACATATGATGTTCGTTCGGGGAGGATATTGGAGAAATTTTCTGGCAAAATACCCCGAATCGAATCACATGCACAAGAAAATGCTGCGCATTGCTAAACGTGCCGAGAGATTGTCCGGCAAACAGCTATTGCCGCAGGATGTTCTCGACAATATCTGGGCCGGACAGTGCAATGATCCGTACTGGCACGGCGTATTCGGCGGATTGTACTTGCCGAACCTGCGGTTTCCCGTGTACCGGAGTCTGCTTCAAGCAGAAAGCAAACTCGATGCAATAGAGAAACTCCCTCCGATCAGAGTGGAAGAATCAGACTTTGATTGTGACGGAATGAATGAAATTCTGCTCGAATCAGATATTATGAATTTGTATTTCAAGCCTGAAGTTGGAGGGAGTCTCGTCGAATTCGATTACAAACCTGCCGCATTCAATCTTCTCGATATTCTCAGCAGAAGGGAGGAAGGCTATCACCGCCGCCTGATGGCGCAGGGCGGCAAGTTAGAAGACGCGGCGAATATCCATGACAGTGTGCTGGTAAAGGAGTTAGGACTCGAGAATCATCTGCACTTCGACTGGTACCGTCATGCTTCGCTGATTGATCATTTTTTCGGCCCAGATACGACACTCGAGCAATATGCACAATGCAAGTATCTTGAGTTGGGGGATTTCGTCAACCAACCGTACACGCACAAAGTTTCTGTTGGAAAAGACGGAGTCAAGATAACGATGAGACGAGACGGGGCGTTGTGGTTTGGCGAGAAACCTCACCGCATAACTGTCCAGAAAGTTGTGACGGTTAAGAAAGGAGATTCGGGATTCACAGTTGATTATACGATATCGAACCGCGAGCAGAATGCTGTTGATATCTGGTTCGGGGCAGAGTTTTGCGTCGGCATGATGGCGGGCGATGCACATGATCGCTACTACGAAATCGAAAAGCGGCCACTTGAGGATAAGCGGCTTCGGAGTACCGGCGTGGAAGAGAATGTCAAACGCTTCGGGCTGGTTGATGAATGGCTCGGCATAGAGACGACATTTGTGCTAAAGCAACCTGCCGCCTTGTGGCGTCATCCAATTGAGACAGTCTCACTCTCCGAAGCCGGATTCGAGCGGATCTACCAATGCTCGGTTGTCACGCCAACGTGGAAGACGACGCTGTTGAAGGAAGTAAAATATCAGGTCGTCCAGAAAGTGAGGTTGTTGAGTCCCGCATGAATGCATTTTCCGGCGAGCAAAGACGGCCGCAACTCCACAACCGGGCTTTTGCCCTTGCCATCTTCACAATCATTTACAATATCATTGAGGGGCTAATCTCAACGTATCTGGGATACGAGGATGAAACGCTGGTGTTGTTCGGCTTCGGACTGGACAGTTACATTGAGGCGATTTCGGGGCTGGGAATTGCACACATGGTACTGCGCATCAGGCAGAATCAGAATGTTGTGCGCGACGACTTTGAGCGGACAGCGTTGCGCATTACCGGCTCGGCATTCTACGGCCTTACGATTGTTTTGGCAGCGATGGCAATCAACAACATTGTTATCGGGCACGTGCCGGCGACAACATTCTGGGGTGTTGTAATTTCGTGCATTTCCATTCTTGTGATGATTGGATTGATGCGGGCGAAAAACACTGTGGGTCGTGAACTCGGATCGGATGCAATAATGGCCGACGCACGGTGCACGATGATCTGCATCTACATGTCCATTGTGTTGCTCGCAGCCAGCGCGATCTACGAGCTGACCCATATTGCGTATGTTGATGCTCTCGGCACGGCGGGTCTTGCGTACTTTTCCTTTACCGAGGGGAAAGAATGTTTCGAGAAGGCGAAATCGGATGCGCTGTGCGGATGCGAGCACTGAAACTTCTTGTTCGGCTCAATCTTGACCGGGTTTTGTTTGTTTGGCTTTTTCGCGATATTTAATGCAGTTAGACGACTGAGGATATATGGACTCTCCCAAAATACAAGATAGATTTGACAGGTTGCCAGAATCTGCCAAGAAACAAGTATTGGAATTGATCGATTCCTTGGCGGTAGCTGCTGTGGAACGGACAAACCGTAACGGCGGCTTCTCGTTCTCATGGGAGGGCGGCCTTGCTGACTTGAAAACGAAATACACTTCAGTTGAGCTTCAGCATAAAATCAACGACTTCAGGTGATGTTTCTCGTTGATACGAACGTCTTTCTTGAAATTCTGCTTGCGCAGGACGGGAAAGAGAAATGCAAAGCCTTCCTAAAGGATCATAGCGATAGTATTCACATCTCTGACCTCTCGCTGCACTCCATTGGAATAATACTCTTTCGTGAGAAACAGGCGGCAGTATTTCACCGCTTCATCCTGATTGTTACTCTTGATGCCGATTTTAGGAGAGTCGAAAGCACAGGAGCAATGCTGTTCCTCTGAATCTTGACGAAGGGCCTTCTCTGTACACTCAACCTCATATCAGCGTCATAATTCCCGCCCTCAACGAGGAAAAGCTTCTCGAAGGGATGTTGAAACAGTTCACGCCTGACATCATCCGGCAATACAACATTGAACTTGTTGTCAGCGATGGCGGCAGCACCGACCGCACGCTGGACATTGCCCGGAACTATGCTCACGTGATTGTTGAGAATACCGCGAACGTGAAACAAACTATTTCGCTCGGCAGGAACGAAGGCGCCAAACATGCCTCCGGCGAGATATTTGTGTTCCTGAATGCCGATACGCTTGTCAAGGATGTTCCGTATTTCTTTCGCCGCATCAACGAAGAGATTCAAGCGGAACGCCTTGCTGCAATTACATGCAGCGTTGAGATTTATCCGCATGAGAGAAGGACGATCGACAAGTATTATCACGGCTTCTACAACCGGTTTTTCTATATGATGAATGTTGTGGGAATGGGCATGGGCCGGGGCGAGTGTCATATCATGAAACGTGAGGTGTTTGAGCAGGTGAACGGCTATGCAGCCAAAATTGCGGCCGGCGAGGATTATGATATGTTTCGTCGTCTAGAGAAGATCGGTCGTATTAAGTTCCTGAAAGATGTAGTTGTATATGAATCTCCCCGCCGCTACCGCAAGTACGGCTATGCATACGTTACGGCATCCTGGTTCATGAACTTCCTTGCTGTGCAATTCCTTCGCCGATCCATTCTTGACGAGTGGAAACCGGTGCGGTAAGCGGCAGCATTGCAACTGAGCCGCGCATTCGCTATTCTTCTTGCAACATCCCCTCACTGTACGCTTTCAGTTCTTTCCTCAATCATCTATGTCAACGAACAACACAGCCGAGCTTGCCGCGCAAATAGTCTTGAAAGCATTTGAAGCCTTTGATGCCGCATTCCGCTCCATCACGCGCCGGGCAAAGCGCCGGTTCGAACAGCGCGACTGGCAGGGAGGGAGGCATGATTCAATCGAGCGGCTTGATTCGTACGAGCGTTCGCTCGATCAAGTCGTCAGGAAGCTTGATACTTCAATCGGGTCGCCGGCGCGTGAAGCGTCGTTGTGGATTGCTGCCAAGCCCAAGTTTGCTGCGCTTCTGGCACTGCGCCACGACATCGGCCGCGGAGAAACGTACTTTAATTCTGTAACGAGAAGGATGCTGCGAACAGTCGGACTGAACCGTGATGTCGAATTCTTCTACCTCCATCCGAAACCGCACGCGCCGTACGCCGAGGAGTCGGTGTACAGAAGGTACACGAAATCTGATGACACCGAAGTGTTGGTGAAAAGCATCCTTGATGATTGTTCCTTCAGTGTTGCATTCGAGAATCTTGATCGTGACGCTGGCTTGGTCGCGCAGGAAATCGACCTGCATCTCTGGCCGGTTATCGGCGTCGAGAACTCCGGCACAATCGATGTCGTGAAAGCAATCTTCTATCGGAACAAGGAAGCGTACATCGTCGGGAGGATTAGCGCTGCCGACAAATCCTTCCCGCTTATCATTCCACTTGTCAACGGCGGGTCGGGAATTTATGTTGACACGGTTCTTTTGGAGAGCGCGGAGGCCGGTATCGTTTTCAGCTTTGCCTATTCCTATTTCTTTGTCGATATCGAACGATATGATGCGCTGATTCAATTTCTTCGTTCGATAGTACCGCAATCGCAAACGTCGGAATTGTACATCTCGCTCGGCTACAATCATCACGGCAAAACGGGATTCTATCGTGATCTTCACAGATACGTTCACGTCTCGAAAGAACAATTCGTGATTGCGCCCGGCTTGGAAGGAGCGGTCATGAATGTGTTCACGCTGCCGAATTACGGCTTCGTGTTCAAAGTCATTAAAGATCGTCCCTGCTTTCTTCGATCGAACAATCAAACCTCTAAGGTCATCACACAGGAAAGAGTCCGCTACCAGTACGGATTTGTTTCACACCGCGACCCGGCAGGAAGAATGGTAAATACTCAGGAATTTGAGAATCTGCGCTTCAGAAAGAAGCGTTTCGCAAGCCAGGTGTTGGATGAATTTCAACAGGCGGTGACAAGAAACGTGACGATTCTTGAAGACTATGTCATCATCAAGCATGTTTATGTGCAAAGAAAGGTAGTCCCTTTGCCTCTGTATTTTCGCAACGAAAGAAATCCTGAAGCTATTCGTCATGTGTTGATTGATTTCGGGTACTTTCTGAAGGATCTGGCTGCGAGCGGTGTTTTCCCCAGCGATTTGTTCAACACGTGGAACTACGGCGTTACGCAATGGGGGCGTGTTGTTCTGTACGATTACGACGATGTGTTGCCCATCGAACGCATCAGGTTTCGCGAGAAGCCGCAGCCCCGGGACGAATTGCAGGAAACCGAGCCTGAGGAAAACTGGATTCTTGCAACCGAAGATGATTTTTTCATGGATGAGATCGAGCGCTACTCCGGCATTCCACATCCGCTCAGAGGTGTGTTCAAGTCGGTTCACGGCGACCTCTACAAACTCACATTCTGGAAGAATCTGACCGAGAATCTTCGCAAGGGCGTGATCTTTGACGTCATTCCATACGATAGAGTCAAGCGCTTCCGGGAGCATGAGAGAATTATCTAACAGTCATGTGTTATTCCTTGTCCAGGGTCAAGGATACAATCTCTACTCGAAGGAGGGCATAGACATGGTTCGGAACGTTCTTTTTACTGTATCGTTGGTTCTCTTCTTCTCGCCGCTTTCTTCCCAAGTCAGGGGGGATACTACGCTCACCTCATTTACCCGTTTTCCTCATCAGGATTCCACACGATCGGTTTCGGAAGCGTTTCCTGTTGTTCTTCCAGATCAATCCATTCTTCTCTTCTGGGCGGATTCGACGGGAATTCGATCTTCCAAAAGTTCTGACAGGGGACAGTCATGGAATACTCCCGTTCTTCTCGCCACGCCGGCCCGATTTGCAGTTGCGTTAACCGGCATCAGGACTTTTGCGGGGCGTTTCCTTGTATTCTGGAGAGACAGTCTCGGCATTCGCCTCACCCAATCTGATGACGCGCTGAACTGGTCTGTGCCCGTTTCTCTTGGCACAAGTTTCGGGGGGCTCAGTGTTTCTCAAACGCTTGATGGGAAAATCTGGTTGTTTGTCATTCGCATTACGAGCACAGATAATGGGTTCAGTTGGTCGCCTCCTGATACGGTAATAATCAAAGGAGGGCGACCGAGAATCGCCAGAACGTCAAACGGCACGATGGTAATGGTCTACGAAAAGCAACGGACAGATTCCATCCCTCTCTACTACAGTGCACTCGACATCTGCTACTCGACAAGCACTGATGGTGGATTTGGTTGGAGTTCTCCGGTGCAGGCCACCCGATTTGTTGGAAACGACATGTCACACAATGTGGCGATGTTGAACGACAAACCGTTGTTTACGTTTGCATCAGATCGGGGAAGAACCGGGCCCGCGTGGGAGACCATTCAAAAGCAAATCTGGTACGGGATAATCGGCGAGTCTTTGGACGAAAGTCCTCCTCCGATTCTCCTTTCAGCTTCTTCATATCACACCTTGAGTGGATTGGAGAATTGGATTCAGGCGCTTGTCGATGATGAAGCAGGCATAGCCTCGGTACTATGCACATACTCTATTGACGGAGTCCCGCAGCCGCCCGTATACTTGCACGACGACGGAAGGAACTTCGATGTTAGTCCGGGAGACAATATCTGGGGTAGTCCCATTCCTCCGCTTTCCGTCGGCACCATTGAAGCCCGTTTCACCATTACTGATGTTGAAGGCATCAGGTTAAATAATGCGCTCGGTTTCACAACAGCAGTCACGGAACCATCGGCCTCGGCTCATGTAACCCAAGGAACCTCGATGAAAGTCGTGCTTGATGGAAGAGGCGTTTTTGGAAGGGCGGTATTTCCGAACAACTATGCCGGAATCGGATTGCGCTATCTGGTGAACTCGACGATCGAGCATCTGTACGGCGCGGGAATCTGGATTGGCGGGATGATTGACACGACGTCCGGAGGAACCGGCCAGAAAATCAAGAGAGTTTCAACAGCCTACGAGGTTGGACCGGTCCGCTCTTCGAATTTTACCCCGGCACCAATCCTGCGGATTCTGTTTGGCGAGTGTTTGGCAGGAATGCGCCGAAGCCCGCCGGCTGGGATGCTTACTGGGGAAATTCTCTTCCATTTCGTGTCGTCGCGGACGAGAACTTTTTCTGCCAGTATAACGACTACACGCAGACTGTGTCAAGTCATGTGCCGATGGGGGTAAAAGTGATTCAACGTTCACTTATGTGGAATGACCCTGCGGCGGAAGGGATACAACTCCTTCAATTCCGTGTCATGAACACCACCACACGCACAATCGACAGCGCGTATCTTGGTTTTTTCATGGATGCCGATATCGGGCCAATCGAAGCGCCGGCTTCGATTGCATTCAACCGATCAGGATTTGTTGCTCTCAATACCGGATATACCGAAAACCCTGTCAGTTTCGGTGCAACTCCGGTCGGGGTTGCAGTACTGAATACGTATAAGCCGCTGGACTCGCTAAGATTCACCTTTGCATGGTATTCCGGGGCTGTGAGTCCGGCAACCGATAGTGAACGATATGCGCTTATGAGTCTGGATACTGTTTTTGTAAATCAGCTTCAGTTATTCGATACGCGGTTTCTTCTTTCATTCGGGCCGTTGACACTTCAACCCTACACCTCGTCAAATCCGGATACGCTTGATGTCGCCTTTGCGATTCTTGCGGCGATGGATTTGAATCAACTCAAGAGTCGTGCAGCGACTGCCCGGAATATCTACCAAACAATTACGGGTGTCAAACTGCTGGATGATTTCGCCCCTCGGGAATTTGCTTTGGAGCAGAACTTCCCCAATCCATTCAATCCAACAACAGCCATCAGATTTCACATTGCACAACCTTCTCATGCTGTGGTGGAGGTGTTCGATTTGCTCGGCAGACACGTGCAACCCTTGTGAATGAAGAGCGAACGGCGGGTTCGTATGAAACGACACTCAATGCAAGCTTACTATCGAGCGGTATTTACATTTACAGACTCAAGGCAGGCAACTATGTGAGCACAAAGAAGGCCCTACTTCTGAAATAATCTCTTGTCTAACTAGCGGGTTCATTCACCGAAAGCCCCACAATCTTGCGAGAAGTGGGGCTTTTCATTGACTTTGTAGGCATATTTGAATATACTCGCTTGAGAACTCAAGCTTCGATTTGAATGTTAGAAGAAGTGTGGGCGAACAACATTCTTCAGTTTTTAGTACTCTTTTGGGGATTCTTATGAGAAAGCGATTTTCGCTGTTGAGCGTGGGTTTGTTGGTGGTGATGAGTCTGGTGGCGGGAGCGTGGCTCAACCAGCTTATTTCGGGAGACAACATCTACGAACAGATCAACAAGTTCAAGGATGTGCTGAGCATGGCCCAGAAGAGCTATGTTGAGGATGTTGATACGAAGAAGCTGACGGAATCGGCAATACGCGGAATGTTGAATGATCTTGATCCTCACTCGGTGTACATCCCCGCGTCGGAAATGCAGACAATCAAGGAACAATTCCAAGGCAGCTTTGAAGGAATCGGAATTGAGTTTGTTGTTCTCAACGATACATTGATGGTGGTTACTCCTATTGTCGGCGGACCCAGCGAAGCGCTCGGCATTGAAGCGGGCGACAAGATTGTGAAGATCAATGACACGTCTTCGGTCGGGATTTCGCAGGATGCCGTTCCGAAAAAGCTACGCGGACCAAAGGGAACAAAGGTGAAAGTGTCCATTGCACGAACCGGCATTGCGAACCTGCTCGATTTTGAAATTACCCGCGACAAAATTCCGCTTTACACCGTCGATGCAGCCTTCATGGTGAACGAAGAAGTCGGCTACGTAAGCGTTACACGCTTTGCCTCGACAACACACTCCGAATTTGTAGAGGCTGTGAGCAAGTTGAAGCAGGAGGGGCTCAAGCGGCTCGTGCTCGACCTCCGTTACAACGGCGGCGGCTACCTGGATCAGGCTTTCAAAATGGTAGATGAGTTGTTGCCGAGAGGAAAGAAGGTGGTGTACACGAAAGGCCGTTTGCCGCAATTCAATGAAGAGTATCTCTCCTCCGGCTCTGCCAAGTTCGCCGATGTGTCATTAGTGGTTTTGGTGAACAACGTCTCAGCCTCGGCGAGCGAAATTGTTTCCGGTGCGGTTCAGGATTGGGATAGGGGATTGGTTGTTGGCGAAACAACGTTCGGCAAGGGGCTTGTGCAGCGGCAGTTCGACCTTTCAGACGGTTCGGGCTTCAGGCTGACGACTGCACGATACTATACACCGAGCGGACGGTTGATCCAACGTCCCTATTCTCAAGACAAGGCGAAGTACCAGCGGGAAGCATTCGAGCAGAATGAGGAAGAGGGCGAGAACATAACGCACACGGCAGAAAAGGATACCAACCGACCGAAGTACAAAACGGCAGGGGGCAGGGTTGTGTACGGCGGCGGTGGAATTACACCCGATTACATTATCAAGGCCGAGCGACTTGGCGAATATGCTGTACAACTTCGCAGCCGTCAGGTGTACCTCGACTATGCCAACAAGTACATGGATGGCAAAGGGGCTGAATTGCGGAAAACCTATGGCAACGACAGCAGGAGGTTCGCCCGCAACTTTGAAGTAGGAGTTGATATGCTTGAGGGGCTGCTCAGGGTTGCAAAGGCCAAGGGTATTGAATTCAAGCAAGAATCCTACGAAAAGGATCTCCATTACATCAAGGCCTTCACGAAAGCGAACATCGCAAGGGCAATCTGGGGGAATGTTGGCTCATCGCGTGTGATGCTGCAGGAAGACAATCAGTTTGCAAAAGCCATGAGCTTGTTTCCCGAAGCCGAAAGAATCTCAAAGAATCTGACAAGCTTGAAGTAGTCTACACTTGTTACAACTCCTCCAAAACAGTATCGGATGTACCGTCAACGGCCCTGCGCTTGGTCGCATTGCCGTTGTTTTATTAGTGCTCCATCTGCTCCCATCCCCCTCATCCAGCCAGCATCACTCTCCGGCATCGGAGGTTCTTGTGGAAGGCGAAGAGCTGGTTTATAATGTGAGGTATGGAATATTCGACCTCGGCCAGGTGAGAATTAAGACCACAAAAAAGTTGAATTCGAGCGGCTCAGTTGCATACAAGGCAATAGCTTACATCGATTCATACAAGAAAGTACCTTTCGTTAAGTTGAATGCTGTTTTTGAGAGTCTGATAGACAGTGGTGTTTTTTCTCGGTTCTTCGTTGGGAAGAGCAGGGATGGCGATTACTGGAATTTTGGCCGTTATACCTATGACTACGAGAAGAAGCTCGCCTACCTCGAATCCGGAAGCAAGGATACGCTTGTTGAGAAGCGGGACACACTCGCTCTCGACGGGAGCACGCAAGACGGCCTCTCGCTGTTCTTCTACGCACGTGATCAGTTGTATTCCGGCAAGAGGCAAGTCATTCCCGCCATAGTCAAAGAGAAGAAAGTCTATACAACAATCCAATTTCACGGCAGGTCGCGAGCTGTCGAGTACGACCTCATTGACTATCCGGTTGATGCAATTGGATTCGAGGGGACAATGGAGTTTACCGGAATTTTCGGGCTTACCGGAGATTTTGAGGGTTGGTTCAGTAATGACAGGGCCCGCGTCCCCATTGTTGCGAAAATGAAAGTCATTCTCGGAAGCGTAACGATTGAGCTAATGCAATGGAAAAGGGATGGCTGGAAGCCTCCTAAAGCGAAGAGTTGACGCATGACCATCATTCCCTACAAAGGTATCTCACCCAAAATTGATAAGACATCATTTGTTGCCGAAGGAGTCCGGCTTATCGGAGATGTGAGGCTTTCCAAGGACTCAGGCATTTGGTTCAATTCGGTGCTCCGCGGTGACATCAATCGTGTTGAAATTGGCGAGAGAACCAACATACAGGATTGCTCAGTTCTCCATGTTACAGAAGAGTATCCCGTGATTGTCGGGAATGATGTAACGGTCGGACATCGGGCGATTATTCACGGCTGTACAGTCGGCAATTGTTGTTTGATTGGAATGGGTTCGGTAATCCTGGATAATGCAATAGTTGGGTCACATTCGCTGGTCGCGGCCGGGGCTGTGGTGCTTCAGAATTTTGTTGTGCCAGAAGGAATGCTTGTTGCGGGAGTGCCCGCGAAAGTCATCCGTCCCTTGACGGAAGAGGAGAAGCGGCAGATACAAGAATCGGCACTGCATTACGTGGAGTACGCAAGGGGATATCGTTCATGAAACTGAAATTCTGGGGGACCCGCGGTTCGATACCAACTCCCGGCAAAGATACCGTCCGATACGGCGGCAACACGCCGTGCGTTGAAGTCCGGTTGAAGAACGACAAGTTGGTTATATTCGACGCCGGCTCGGGTATTCGCAGTCTCGGCGAAGCACTGATGGCAAAAGGGGAATCGGTAAACGCATACCTGATCATTGGACATCCGCATTGGGATCATATACAGGGATTTCCGTTCTTCAAGCCTGCTTTTATTTCCGGTAACGAGCTGACGATTATGGGCGCCCAGTCGAAGGACGTAACCTTGCGGCGGATGGTTGCCGACCAGATGAACAAAATCTACTTTCCTGTTCAACTCAACGAACTGAAAGCAAAGATAAACTTCCGTCCCCTCAGGGAAGGGAAGACGCAGATCTTTGACGCCGAGCTGACATCGATCTATGTAAACCACCCTTCGTTTGCTCTCGGCTACCGTCTTGACGTAGGAGGGCGATCGCTTGTCTACATCAGCGACAACGAGCCGTTCGATCGTGAAGTCGCACGCTCGCTCAAGAACGTCGAGAAAGTTATCACAGACAAGTACTCCGAAAGCAAGGGCGACCCAAACCAACGGATTTTTGATTTCGCCCGCGGTGCGGATATTCTGATTCATGATGCGACATACACGCCGGAAGAATACGTGAATCGTGTGGGCTGGGGACATTCACACTATCTCTTCACGCTGAAGGTTGCGGCAGAGGCTCAGGTAAAAAAACTGATCCTCTTCCATCACGATCCTTCACACAGCGACGAAAAGATTGACGAGATTGTCGAGACGTGCATGAAGGAAGTGAAGAACCGCGGCTACAAGTTCGAATGCTTCGCGGCAGAGGAGGGGATGGAGTTGCAGTGGTGATGAGTACTCAGGCTTCGGGTTGCATCGGGGTTTCCGAGAAAAATCTTGACAATCGCTCCAATGCTGTTTATATTGCCGCAAGTTCACAACGGCACTTCGCAAACCCTCACATCATTCCGGAACGCTGATGGAACGCGGCAAAGTCAAGTGGTTCGACGAGAAAAAGGGGTATGGCTTCATCGAAAAAGAGTCGGGAGGAGATGTATTCGTGCACGTGAGCGGCCTGCAGAACATCGAGTTGAAGACTCTGCAACCGGGTGCCGTTGTCGAATTTGAAATCAAGACCGGTAAGAAAGGTCCCCAGGCAATGAATGTCGTTCTCGTATGAGAAACGTTCAGTCCCAGATTGTCATGAACCCCGAGTATTGATGCTGCGTCGGGGTTTTGTTGTTTTTTCGATGAGAGAACCATGTCGTTTACATTTTCACCGGCCGACTTTAGAAGAATCGGCAAGTTACTGAACACGCGTCCGAAAGTGATGGGTACAAACTATCGCTATGAAGTGGGTGGAATGGACCCGCATCGAAGACTTGCCCTTGAGATTTTTCCGCACATCCGCATCGGCAATGAAAAGGGGAATCTGGTTTCCGTGTACACAGAATCGTCTCATCTGCAGTTGCATTTCTGTTCAGGCTTTGTGGTGAGCGAAATGCTCGGCGAGGTGACATTCATCGGGGAACACAACGGAAAACTCTCGGGCCTGATTATTGAAAAAGGAGGAGGCTGTTCCTTGTACGCAAACGTCGATCGTGAATTGCTGTCGGGGGATTTCACAAAACTCGGCCCCGAAGTAATGTTGTCGGGAATTGCCCTCTCCTTGACGGACAGTATTTTGGAGGGGCCTGTCACCCCACCGGCGAAATCACGATCAAACCGGACTTCTGCCCGAAACAAGAGAAGCAAGTCAGGAAAGAGCAGGGTGTGAGTGCTGCGGTTACTGTGATTAACGCGCATCGCAGGTACCGGAATCCGAAGAAGCGGATAGCGCGGTACGTACAACGGGTTATTGGGAAGAAGAAGGCGAACATCACTGTCATTTTCATCGATTCACGCTACAGCAAGGCCATCAACAGGCGCTATCTGAACCATAATTTCACAACTGACGTTATAAGTTTTGCTCTCGAATCAACGCCTGTGTTGGAGGGCGAAATCTACGTTAATCTCGACAGGGCAAAAATGCAGGCGCGTGAATACGGCGTAAGCTTCTCCAATGAGGCTGCCCGGCTTGTTATTCATGGCGCGCTTCACTTGATCGGGTATGATGATACGACAACGCGAAAACGGCGGGTAATGAAGAACATAGAAGATATGCACGTACAGCATTGGTTTCCTTTGCAGAAGGGAAATGCGATATGAAAGAACGTGTCGTGGAAATATTGGTGATTCTCATGTCGGAGATTGAAGCGAACAAACGTCTCAGCGACATCGACGTCGAGGTGTTGAAGAGGAGAGGATACACGCAAACCGAGATCAGTGCTGCATTCAGTTGGTTGTACGACAATATGCCTGTTCAAGACGGCATTGTTGTACGCGGCGCGCTTGCAGCAAAAGAATCTCACCGCATTCTGCATGAAGCGGAAAAAATGATGATGTCCACCGAAGCGCAGGGCTACTTGATGCAACTCTGCGAAGTAGGATTGCTCGACAATCGTGATTTGGAAAATGTTATCGAACGGGCAATGATGTCCGGATTGGAACAGCTTACCATGTACGAAGTGCGGGAGATTGCAGCTTCAGTGCTGTTCGCGCGTCCAAGCAAGTGGCATGAAAGCCGTTCGATTCTTGATAACAACGACACTGTTCATTAATGGTAAAACGCAAAGCAGCAGTACCCTCAAACGGCGAAGCGCAGGTTGAGGAGAAGAAGAAGAAAACCGTGAGGGCTCGTACAAAGAAAGCTCAGCCGGAACCCGAAGCCGGCACGTCGCTGATTATTGTAGAATCCCCCTCGAAAGCAAAAACAATCAACAAATACCTCGGCAAGAATTATTTCGTCGAGGCATCGGTTGGCCATATCAAGAACCTTCCCAAGAGCAAACTGGGTGTTGATGTAGAAAACGGTTTTGCCCTTTCTTACGAAACAATCAAAGGCAAAGACGAAGTGTTGGTCAAGCTGCGGCATCACGCGGCAAAAGCCTCAACAATTTATCTTGCGACCGACCCTGACCGCGAGGGGGAAGCCATTGCATGGCATCTGGCAAAGGAAATTGAAGACGTCAACACGAATGTCTACAGAGTGTTGTTTCACGAAATCACCGAGCGCGGTATTACCGAAGCGATGGAGAATCCGAGCAAAATCAACAAGAGACTTGTGGATTCGCAACAAGCCCGCCGTGCTATGGATCGGCTCGTCGGATACAAGGTGACGCCGTTTCTCTGGAAGACAATGTTCTTCGGAGTTCTCTCGGCGGGCCGTGTACAATCTGTTGCAGTCAGGCTTGTCTGTGAGCGTGAAGAGGCAATACGGTCGTTTATTCCTGAAGAATACTGGTCAATCGTTGGCGAGTTTGAAGTACAGGGAAGCGAGCCGTTTCTTGCCAAGCTCTTCAAAGTGGCGGGCGCGGATCCAAAAATCGGCGATACCAAAACTGCCGAAGGGTATGTCAACGACATCACCAAGCAGAAGTACCGCATTGCCGATGTTCAACGCAAGCCTGTCAAACGCAATCCTCCCGCACCATTCATTACCAGTACGCTGCAACAGGAAGCCGCCCGCCGTCTCCGGTTCAACGCAAAGCGAACGATGATGTTCGCACAGAAATTGTACGAAGGTCAGGACCTCGGTGATGAAGGCCGGGTCGGTTTGATCACGTATATGAGAACGGATTCAACCCGGTTAAGCGATGATGCCGTTCGGGATGTTCGTGAGTACATTTTTTCCAACTACGGCAAGGAATACGTTCCGGATGCGCCCAGACAATTCAAGAAAGGGAAGAGTTCGCAGGATGCGCACGAGGCAATCCGCCCGACATCAATCAAATACACACCAAAGTTTGTGAAGCGCTTTCTTGACAAGGAGATGTACGAGCTGTACGAGTTGATTTGGAACCGGTTTGTTGCATGCCAGATGAATCCTGCCGTATTCGAGCAAACGACAGTCGATGTTGCGGGGGGAGACTATCTTTTCCGCGCTACAGACTCTATTCCGAAGTTCCGCGGATTCCTGCAAGTGTATGACGACATTGTCGATGAGTCGGAGAAAGATGCAGAGAGCGACGAAGATCCGAAATCAAGACTCCCTGAAAACTTAAGGCCGGACGTTACCGCAATACTGACAAACATTCTTCCCAATCAACACTTCACAAAACCTCCGGGACGCTTTACCGACAGTTCTCTTATTAGGGAACTGGAAGCTCTCGGCATAGGACGGCCAAGCACGTATGCATTGATAGTCGACACCATTCAGGCAAGAAAATATGTCGAATCGAAAGAGAGACGCCTGTATCCGACTGAACTTGGTATGACGGTGAACAGGATTCTGACCCGGAGTTTTCCTCATCTCTTCAACGTCGAGTTCACGGCAAAGATGGAGGATGAGTTGGAAACGGTTGCGACAGGCGAACAATCCTACCAACAAGTGATGGAGGATTTCTATCATCCGTTTATGGATGATCTTGCCGCTGTCGACAAGACTGCCGGAGAGATCAAGAAATCACTTCAGGAATCCACCGATGAGTTGTGCGAAGTGTGCGGTAAGCCGATGATTATCAAATGGGGGCGAAACGGCAGGTTCATGGCGTGCAGCGGCTATCCGAAATGCAAAACCACAAAGCCGCTCAAGGAAGATCAGGACGCGCTCAAACACGCGATTGGCGTCAAGTGTGACGTGTGCGGCGGGGATATGGTGGTAAAGGGAGGAAAATTCGGGGCGTTTCTCGGTTGTTCGCAATACCCGACCTGTACCAATACGCGACCGATTGGCATTGGTGTGAAATGTCCGAAGTGCAAGGAAGGTGATGTGATTGAGCGGAAGACGAAACGAAAGCGTTCCTTTTTTGGATGTTCGAAGTATCCGAATTGTGACTTTGCATCGTGGGACAGGCCAATTCTCCGCCCCTGCGATACGTGCGGAAACCCCTATATGGTTCAGAAGTTCACGCAAACCCGGGGCGACTTCCTGTTGTGTCCTGCTTGCAAAGCCGAAGTAGCAAGAGAAGAAGTCAGCGAAGAGGTTGCCGGTTAACCACGTACACTTCGCAAGGTGATGCAAGAACACGTCCGCACATTTCTATCCTCGCTCGGGGGAGAGCGTAACTACTCGCCCCATACTGTTGCGTCGTACGAAGACGATCTCCGGCAGTTTGCCGATTTTCTGATGAGACATTTTTCCGATTCCGGTTTCGCATTAACAAAGGTTGATCAGGTCACGATCCGGTTGTTTCTTCACGATTTGGTAGAACAGGGATTTTCACGGCGTAGCATTGCAAGGAAGCTCGCTTGTCTGAAGTCCTTCTTCCGATATTTGCGCAAGCAGAAGATTGTTCCGACAAACCCGGCGACATCGGTTCAATCACCAAAATTGAGCAAGCCGCTTCCTTCTATTCTGAGCGAAGCGGATGTGTCCGCATTGATGGATCAGCCGGACACCTCCACGCCGGAAGGAGTGCGTGATCGTGCGATACTTGAGTTATTCTATGGATCGGGAATACGCTTGAGCGAGTTGATCGGCTTGGATTGGAAGGATGTGAATCTCTCCGATGCAACACTCAAGGTAACGGGCAAAGGAAGCAAACAGCGAATTATTCCGCTGGGGCGGAAAGCAAAGCAGTCATTGAAGCAGTACTCGAAGACCCGTCATCACATTTTGCATGAAAAGTTTCACGACGAAACGGAAGGGGTTGCCGTTTTCATTACACAACGCGGCAAGCGGCTTTCTCCCAAAGCAGTAAATGTTCTGATGAACAGGTACATTGGCCGTGTTTCCGAGATCAGGAAGAAGAGTCCGCATGTGTTACGGCACAGCTTTGCCACACATTTGCTGGATCACGGGGCCGACCTGCGGGCGGTGAAGGAACTGCTCGGACACGAAAGTCTCGCAACAACGCAGATATACACACATGTAAGTGTCGAGCGTCTCAAGAAAGTGTACGCACAGGCACATCCGAAAGCATCCTAATTCCACAACTCATTGGCAAGTGAAAGGAACCCGACATGGATATCAATTTCACGGCACGGCGGTTCAGAGCTCATTCCGAAATCAAGGAATATGCAATTGACGAAGTGAAGAAATTGCAGAAACTGTACGACGGCATAGTGCGGGCGGATATTATCCTGTTTTACGAGCGGGGGGTCAATAGCATTAAAACTGCCGAGATAGGCCTTCATGTGTACGGAACAAAATTGCTTGCTCATCACGGCTCCAACGATTACATCAAATCGATTGACAACGCAATCGAGAAACTGGGAAGGCAATTGAGCAAATACAAGTCAAAACTGCGCGGGAAAGACAAGACGAAAGTACGCCGTATCCAAGAAAAAGTGTGAGAGCCTTTCGGGAGTACACCGGTGAAAGCAGATAAGAACAGGGAAACACGCAAGAAGTATATTACGGTACGCTCATTTTTTGAAGCAAACCGGGAGCGGTTCAAACTCCGGCTGCTGAACGGAGACCACGGCTTTGACAATCAGATAAAGGATAGAAACCTTCATCGGCCCGGCCTGGCTCTTGCCGGTTACGTTGAATTGTTCACATTCGACCGCGTGCAGATCATCGGCAACACGGAGGTGAACTATCTCAAATCGCTATCGCAGGAGAAGCGCCGGTCGGCATTCTCGAAATTGCTGGAATTCAAAATTCCGTGCATCGTGTTAACTGATAGCAATGTGTTGGAACCAGAAATGCTGGAGGAGGCCGACAGGAAACATGTTCCGATATTCGGGACATCGTTCGAGACAACAAAGATCTCATACTTCATTGCTGATTTTCTGGACGATCAATTCGCTCCGCAGATTGTCTTGCACGGCTCGTTTGTAGATGTGTATGGAATAGGCGTTCTGCTCATCGGTCGGTCGGGTATCGGGAAGAGTGAAATAGCGCTCGATCTGATTGAACGGGGTCATCGCCTCGTTGCTGATGACGTTGTCAACGTCACGCGTAAAGGCGAAGGTATCCTCATGGGATCGGGAACCGAGCTTGTAAAACACTTCATGGAGATCCGCGGTTTGGGACTCATCGATGTTCGCAGCATGTTCGGGATTCGAGCCATTCGTTTTCAGAAGCGTGTTGAAATTATTGTTGAGTTGGAGGATTGGAAGCCCGGACAGGAGTACACACGAACGGGGCTCGACGATGAAACCGTTCCTGTTCTTGATGTGGACATTCCACACGTACGTTTGCCCATTTTCCCCGGTAAAAACGTCACCGTCATTACCGAAGTGATCGCCTTGAACTATCTGTTGCGACACTATGGATACGATGCGGCGAAGGAGCTTGCCAAGAGATTGGAGGGGACGATCGCGGAAAAGAAGAAAAGGGGGGACAGGGCCATCAACTACTTTGAGCACGATTTCGAGTAGAAGAGGCATATTCGCGTACGTGGTAGAGCGTACGAGTTTCTCCTGGAAGAAAATTCGTTAAAAAACTCTAATACCGAAAAAACACCTTGACAAATCATTAGGGTTTTTTTATAATTCCACAGCCCGTAAAGAGTTGCACGCCCCAACACCTTGTTTTTCAGTTCTTCTTTTTTTCTGATTCCAAGGACCAAACGCCAACGTAGGCATCCAATTTGTACCAACTATGCTTCGGGGAGAGACACAATTCACTGAAGCATGAAGCAAACACGAGAGGTGTCAGTGCTACGGAAGATAAAGATTTTCTATTTCTCGGATTCGACGCTCGGCTATCACGAAGTCAAGTATTTCAAAACCAAGGCTCTGGTTTCTGTCGTTGTACTTGGATGTGCACTCTTCGGTGCATTCTATGGAATCAACTACCTTCTTGGCGATCCGCTGAACGTTACAAATCAAAACAACCTTGCCACCGAGAACACCGTCCTTAAAGATCAACTCCGCCAATTGACAGCAAAAGCAACATTCGTTCAAAAAAATCTAGACGAGCTTGCAAACCACAGCAATCAACTTCGATTGATGGTTGACCTCAAAACAATCGACTCGGAAACACGGAAAGCCTCGGTTGGCGGCTCGTTGAATACCGCCGAGTTCGGGTTCCTTGGTCGAGAAGCCGGAACCCTTCTTGCAGGTTCGTACGACATCCTCTCGAAGTTGGAGCGTGAAGTAAGCCTTCAAAAGAAAAGCTACGAAGAAATCAACAAGCAGTACGTTGCAAACCAGACCAAGTTCAAACATCTTCCCGCCATCAAGCCTGCGCAAGGACCCTATTCGATAAATGGCTTCGGTATGAGAGTTCACCCGGTGCTTGGAGTGTGGAGAATGCACGAGGGGGTTGATATCATAGCAGACATTGGCGCCCCGGTTTATGCAGCAGGAGACGGTGTGGTTCGCTTTGCGGGAAGGACCCTGGGTGGGTACGGCTCTGTTGTTGAGATTGACCACGGTTACGGGTACACGACGCTGTATGCCCATCTTTCGAAAGTTCAGACAAGGCAGGGTACCCGCGTGAAACGGGGGGAACTTATCGGGCTGGTCGGTCGTTCGGGTTTGGTGAGCGGGCCGCACCTGCATTATGAAGTCCGCTTGAACGGAAGGCAGCAAAACCCGGTTGATTATTTCTTCGATGACGTGGATGCGACCCGTTACCGTGCGCAACTGGCAAATGCAAAGTGAACGTAGTGTAAATTGCTTTAGAAAGGTAGTGGTACACCGTTGATTTGGACGATGGAACTTGCTTCGTATTTGGATGATGCTCCATGGCCTGCGACGAAGGAAGAGTTGATTGATTATGCTGTCCGGACCGGCGCCCCGGTTGAAGTTGTCGAGAATCTTCAGGAATTGGAAGATAGTGAAGAGCCGTACGAAAGTATGGAGGAAATCTGGCCCGATTATCCGACGGACGAGGACTTTTTCTTCGAGGATGAGGGAGAATACTAACCTACGCTGTCTCCCTTGATACACTTAGAGCAATCCTCCATTGTTGCAACCCATTCCGAGTGGTCGGGATGGGTTTTGTGTTTCTTTGCCCTACTGTGCCATGAAGGCTGAACGCGCCAGAACATATCGAAACCTGAACCGCTCCGGATACCTTCCTGTTGCAGTTCTGTGCTTGAGCGCACTCGTCATGCTTTCATTGCACTTGCCCTCACGCGCCGTGGCGCAAATCAATCCTGCTGATTACGAAATAGCTTCCATCCGGTTCGAAGGGAACGAAAGCTTCAGCAATAACGAGTTGATACAACAAATTCAAACGCGGGAAACGCCCGGTTTCATCAACAAGTTTCTTCACAATAGCATCAGCGAACGACTGGGAAGGAAAAGCGAATTTCTCGATGAGCGGATGCTTGCCGAAGATCTCGATCGCCTCCGGCAATTCTACAAAGATCACGGATTTCAAGATGTGAAGATTGACAGCCTGCTCTTGTTCTCGGAGCCTGAACGTATTGTTGACGTCAGTATCCGCGTTGATGAGGGATATCGTTCTGTAATCGATACTCTTGTCTACAAAGGAATTGTTGGTGTTCCGCCGGCTGTGCTCGAAGAAATCATGTCGGACAGCAAGATTGCCGTCGGCGATCCATTCAACAAGAATCTCATTGAGGAGGATGTCCGCCACGTTCTCCAGGTTCTCAAGAACAACGGCCACGGGCAGGCAGCGTTTGCGCGTCAAAATTCTTCGATCACATACTACACGAGTACACGCAATTTTAGTGTGGTTCTACAGTTCGAACTCGGCAAGTTCCATCGGTTTGGGGAGATTACTGTTCAGCAGGAATTAGATCCAATCAGGGAAGATATCCGGGAAGAAGATATTCTGCGCCAACTCGACTACGCAACAGGTGAGGACTACAGCCTCGACAAAATAAAAACCAGCGAGCGCAATCTCAACCGGATCGGCATATTTGACCGCGCGTGGATTGAGACCGAGTTTCCCGACGCCGCCAATCCTGAATCAATCCATGTGAAGACGCATGTCAAAATTCGCCCCCGCGACAAACACGAGCTTGCTCCGGAGGTGCTGTTCGGCAGTGACGACAATAATAACTTCACGCTTGGAACCGGTATTGGCTACACGAACAGGAATTTTCTCAGCGGTGCACGGACGTTCACAACACATCTTCGCTTCCGCACACGGAATTTCAGGGATTTTCCTGATGTGTTCAATGCAAACAACAATGCCATCGCCAATGCCGACCTGACCTTCGAAATCATTCAGCCGTACATTTTTTCGAACAAGATCAGAGGCTCATGGTCGCTTTCGGCAATTGTGGACAAGCAGACCTTCTACATCAACCGTATTCTTCAAAACAAGTTCGGCTTTGTAAGCCGCTTCGCGGAATTCACAACGGGATATCTCGATTGGACAACACAGCTTGTCAGCCTGGAGAAGAAAAGCTCGATAGTGATTGAC
This sequence comes from uncultured Chlorobiota bacterium, assembly GCA_900696645.1. Lineage (GTDB taxonomy): Bacteria > Bacteroidota > Ignavibacteria > UBA10030 > UBA6906 > CAADGV01. The sequence continues at coordinate 133,553 of CAADGV010000024.1, forward strand.
TCGACAAATCTTGAGGTGTTGCGCGGCCTGCGCGATCTGGAATTACAGGATTCGCTTCAGCAATTCAACTCCATTCTCTCATTTACTATTCAACGGGATATGACGGATGATATTTTTTCGCCATCCCGCGGGTTCTTCCATTCTCTCACCGTGGAAGAATCAGGTTTGCTTCCTCTCATTCTCCAGCGGTGGCGGCCTGATTTACCGTTCACGCAGTTTTATCGAACTAGCTTCCTCCTCCGTTGGTATCTTGATCTCACCGGAAGTCGCCGGTTCTCGATTCTTGCACTCAAACTGAAGGGCGGGTACGAAGGCAAGTACGGCATGAGTTACTCGGATTCCACGAGAATCATTCCGCAAACCCATCGATTCTATGCCGGAGGTGGCGGCAGCGTTCGCGGGTGGCGCTCCCGTGATTTGGGGATTGGGGGAAACCCGCAGTTGGGGGGCAATGTTCTCGCCGAGGGAAGTCTGGAGCTTCGAACGAATGTGTTGCAAAGCCTGAGGGACGATTTCTGGGATAAACTGTGGACTGTTCTGTTTATCGATGTCGGAAATGTCTGGGCGGAAGCCAGAAACCTGCAAGTACGAACAACCGCCATTGCCGCCGGATTCGGAATCCGGTACGACACATTTTTCGGCCCGTTCCGGATTGACTACGGGATTCAAATACACGACCCGCGTGGCAGCGTCAGCGGAAAGAATTGGGTAACGCAACGGAAGTTCTGGAGCGAGACCCTCCGGCTCGGCGTTCTCCATTTCGGCATCGGTCACGCCTTTTGAGATTGGACTGACTATGTGGCATCGCGTTATCGGACAACAACGAGTCAAGAACATCCTTCTCAGCGCATTGCGCACGAATCGGTTGCCGCACGCCTATTTGTTTGCAGGAAACGAAGGTGTAGGCAAAGATGCGATGGCTCTCGAGCTTGCGCGTGTGCTACATTGTGAGAAGAAGAATGAAGAAGCCTGCGGTGAGTGCGCTTCATGCCTGAAACTGAACACGCTCCAGCATCCCGATGTCAAGTTCATCACGGCATTGCCCTTGGGGAAAAGCGAGAAAAGCGACGATCCGCCGATGGAAAAACTGGCTGCGGCGGATGTTGAATCCGTCCAGGAGCAATACAGACTCAAAGGCGAAAATCCCTATCACCGCATTGCGATTGCGAGAGCCAACATCATCAAGATCAACAGTATCCGGGACGTTCGCCGCGAGTCGGCAATGAGCTCGTTGTACGGCGGGAAAAAAGTATTCATCATCTCCAACGCCGACGAGATGGGCGATGAGGCGTCCAATACGTTGCTTAAGACTCTTGAAGAGCCGCCCGGTGATACTCTTCTCATTCTCACAACGTCCCGCCCCGAAACGTTGCTGCAAACGATTATCTCACGGTGTCAGCTTGTCCGGTTTGACCCGTTGACGGAAGGTGACATCCGGGCGGCGCTGATCGAACGCGAGCAGGTTGAGGATAGCAAGGCGACTCTTGTAGCGCGACTCGCAAACGGCAGCTACGTTCGTGCATTGGAATTATTGAAGGATGATGTAGATGGCTTGCGGCAGGATGTTGTGAATTTTGTCCGCACAACGCTTACGGGCAATGCCGTTGCTATCTCGGAGCAGGTTGAGCAGTTGGCATCATCGAAGGATCGGGAGTTTGTTGTTCGCTTTCTGACCCTTATGCTTATCTGGTTTCGTGATGCGTTTGTGCTGCTCCAGGGCGGCAGCATCATCAATCTCGACCAACAAGAAGATTTGAAAAGATTTACAGCAAAATTTCCGGACGCAAACCTCAATGACGTGATGAATGCCGTTGAGCAGTCTATTTCTCTTATCTACAAAAATGGCTACATTCCTCTCACGCTGCTTCAGCTTACAGTGAGGCTGCGGCGTGCAATCCTTGAACACTCACTGCAACGGATATAGAAACGGCATCAGGTTCCATGGCTGAACGCATTCTGGTTACTGCTGCATTACCATACGCTAACGGGCAGATCCATCTCGGCCATCTGGCGGGAGCGTACCTGCCGTCAGATATCTACGTCCGGTTTCAGCGGTTGAAGGGACGTGAGGTCGTCTTCATCTGCGGCTCCGACGAACACGGCGTTCCCATCACGCTTACCGCGGATAAAGAAGGCATCACTCCGCAGGCGGTTGTCGATCGGTATCACGCGATGAACAAAGCAGCGTTCGAGAAGTTCGGTATGAGCTTCGATAACTACTCGCGGACTTCGTTACCCTTGCATCACCGGACTGCGCTGGAGTTCTTCCTTGATTTTCATAAAAGGGGGATTCTGAAAGAGAAGAAGGAACAGCAGTTCTTCGATCCGAAAGCAAACATGTTCCTTCCTGACCGTTACGTGGAAGGAACGTGCCCCGTGTGCAGCAACCCTGAAGCCCGCGGCGATCAATGCGAGCGATGCGGATCGTATCTGAATCCGACTGAACTGATCAATCCGAAAAGCAAAATCTCGGGCGAAGTTCCCGTGTTGCGCGAGACGTCGCATCTCTACTTTCCGCTAGGAGAGTACCAGAAGAAACTTGAATCATACATTGACATCCGCAACAAGCGCGACAGATGGAAAGACAATGTGCTGAAGTACTGTCAATCATGGTTCAAGGATGGCTTGCAGGATCGTGCCGTTACGCGGGATTTGGATTGGGGCGTCAAGATTCCGTTGCCCGGCTACGAAAGCAAAGTTCTGTACGTTTGGTTTGATGCCGTGCTGGGGTATATCTCATCAACAAAGGAATGGTCGGAAAGAACCGGCAAGCCGGATGAATGGAAGAAATTCTGGCAGGATGAATCGACGAAGTATGTGGCGTTCATCGGGAAGGATAATGTTGTGTTCCATTGCATCGTTTTTCCCGCAATGCTTATGGCATGGAACGAAACGCATCAGCAGAAATATGTTTTGCCTGAGAATGTGCCCGCCAACGAATTTTTGAATTTTGAAGGACAGAAGTTCTCGAAAAGTCGCGGGATTGGGATTGACGTACAGGATTTCCTTGAGCGGTTTCCTGCCGATCCGCTCAGGTACTATCTCGCTTCGTCGTTGCCCGAATATCGAGATTCGGATTTTTATTGGAGGGATTTTCAAGCGAAGAATAACAATGAGCTTGCCGATATTCTTGGGAATTTTGTGAATCGCACGCTGGCGTTTGCAGGCAAAACATTCAACGGTGTTGTGCCCGAGCGAGGAGACATCACTTCGCTCGACCGAACGATCCTTGATGCGCTGAATGCGACACCGACTGCGGCTCAAAAGTGCTTCGAAGAATATCGTTTTCGTGATGCATTGCTGGAAATTATGAACCTTGCCCGTGCCGCGAACAAGTATTTCAATGACAGCGAGCCCTGGAAAACCGCAAAGTCCGACGCGTCGCGTTGTGCAACGACTATCAACGTCAGCATTCAAGTTGCCCGCTCCCTTGCTGTGCTGATGTTTCCGTTTGTTCCTTCTTCATGCGAGAAAATCTGGCGTATGCTTGCTCTTGAAGGAAAGGCGGCAGAACAGTCGTGGGACTCTGCCGGATCGGCAGTAATTCCCCCCGGCCACAAATTAGGCACAACGGAAATTCTCTTCACCAAAATCGAGGATGATGTGATTGAACAGGCAATACGCGAGACTACAAATCAACAACCGGCACCATCTGCAACCCCAAAACAGGTTGAAGAAAAGCCGTCGATAACCATTGATGACTTCAAGAAAGTGGAATTACGTGTCGCGAAGATACTTGAATGTGAACCGGTGCCAAAATCTGAGAAGCTGTTGAAATTGCAAGTAGAGGTCGGCACGGAGCGGCGTCAAATTGTAGCAGGCATTGCGAAACATTACAAGCCGGAGGATCTCATCGGTAAAAGTGTTGTGGTGGTGTACAACTTACAGCCTGCAAAGCTGATGGGGCAGGAGTCGAAAGGGATGATTCTTGCTGCTTCGTCGGACGACGACGGAAAGTTGTTCGTCGTGTCCCCGTTGGGTGAAATAGCCAGCGGTAGTGTGGTTCGCTGATACGAACGTCACGCTATTGTGCGTAGTGAAAGAGAATCGGAAGCAAAATATAGGCTGCGCTCATACCCGAAACAATCAGTGCAGCCATTGAGCCTACTGCCCAGAAGAACATCTTGATATCGCCGTCCCGCTCGCCCGACACGTTGAGGGCTTTACGAAAGCAGAAAATGGCGACGGCGAGTCCGATGATCGCCAGCGTTCCGAAAAAGATGGAAAGTGTAATGTCGAGAGTTGCCATAACAAATTGTAGAGATCGTGACATCTGAATATATGAAAAAAATGAACCGGTATCGGCTGAGTTTAGGTGCAGCGTTTGTTGCTGTTTCTTTGTTGGGATGTTCCGGGGAACCAGATCCCCGTATGATAGATGTTAACGCACGACTCGCCCGTCTGGAGAGAGTCCCAATGAAGTTCGATGCCCGTGGCCTTTCGCAGCAAACGAACGAAATGCTCAAGGCCCTCACGGAAGCCGGGCAGTTGTTGCATGAAGCATACCTGTACCAATACGCACCGGAAGGCATTGCAATACGCGATAGCCTTGGCAGACAAGATGGTGATCTGAGCAACAAGCTGCTTCGTCTCGTCGAGCGGAACGGCGGCCCTTACGACAAGATGGATGACTTCACGAATTTTGTCAACAACAACCCCAAGCCTCCCGGCTCTGGCTTCTATCCTGCAGACCTGACGAAAGAAGAGTTCGAAGGCTACCTCGCCCGCTACATGCACCGATCGAAGGCCTTGATGAGTCCGTACACGGTTGTCAGGCGTGACAACGGCGGATTGAAGGCAATTCCTTTCCACGAGGAATACGCGCGATACGTAGTCCCCGCTGCCGAGCTGCTGAAGAAAGCAAGCAGACTGACGGATAATGTCAGCTTCAAGAAGTTTCTTGAACTGAGAGCCGAGGCATTGCTTACCGACGACTACACTGAAAGTCACCTGGCTTGGCTTGAGGTAGTCGATTCGGACATCGACTTGCTTATGGCTCCTGATGAAGTGTACGACGACGGGTTGATGGGGTTGAAGGCATCGTATGAAGTTTCTGTTATGCTGAAGGATTCTGCCGCAAGCGCAAAAGTGGATTTCTTCGGCAGCTATCTGAACGAACTCGAAATGAATCTGCCGATTGATGAGAAGTACAAGCGTCCATCTGCAATCCTCAAGTCGCCCATGTACGTTGTCAATGACATTTTCCGGGGCGGTGATATTGCTACAGGGTATCAGGCGGTCGCCACAACATTGCCCAACGATCCGATTGTCCGGAACACGAAAGGAACCAAGATCATCTTCTGGAAGAATATGATGGTGGCGCGAGTCGAGAAGATCATTCTGCCGATTGCCTATGAACTCATTTCTTCCGACCAGATCGGATTCGTAACGACGCAGGGCGTATTCAGCAACACTATCATGCACGAGTTGTGTCATTCCGTCGGCCCCATTTACGTGCACGGTACGGGGGAAACGATTTCCGTGAACGAGGCGCTCAAGGAACACTACACAACCATCGAAGAAGCGAAAGCCGATGCCGCCGGCTTGCATTCAATGCGATATTTCATCCGGAAGGGGATTCTCGGGAAGGAGATGGAGCAGATTCATGCAGTGTCGGCGCTCGCGTCGATTTTCCGTACTATTCGTTTCAGTACCACGGAGGCGCATGCAAAGGCATCACTCTGTGCGTTGAACTATTTGCGCAATGCTAACGCAATCCGGTTTGATCAGAACACTAAGAGATGGTCGGTGATATTCGACAGGTTCGGACCCGCTGTTGCCGATTTGGCCGGCGAACTTCTGTTGCTTGAAGCCACGGGAGATTTCGAGGGAACGGAAAAGTTCCTGAATCGATGGTCGGTGATGTCCGTTGATGTGGAGCAATCGCTTCGGCGACTGAACCACGTGCCGGTTGATATTGAGCCGGTGTATGATGTGAAGTGGAAATAATATGGCAAAGCGGCACCGAAGCCTCATACCGTTATCACAGGATCATCATCACGGACTTGCACTGGCGGTACGGCTTCAGCAGGGGAACAATGCGCTCTTGAATGACGGCTGGACACACGACAGGGTTGAACAGGCGAGGCGTGTCCGGCATTTCTATGAGAACGACCTTCGTCCGCATTTCAAGGCCGAAGAGGCAATTGTGTTCCCGACGATGAGCCGTCATGTATCCGGTTCTTCATTGCTGATCGACGAGTTGATTCGTCAACATCGCGAAATGGAGCGGTTGATAGATATGCTGGACCATTCTGAGGGGGATCAGTTGGAGAAAACTCTTGCGGCTTTGGGCGACCTTCTTGAAAAACACATTCGCAGCGAAGAGCGTGAATTATTCGAGATGATGCAGCAACAACTCCCTTCCGATCTTCTTGAGGAGATCGGAGACGGCGTCAAGAAGTTGTTGATGAGAGATGGTTGAAGCTGTGCTGTCTAATATTACCTTCTAACATTCGAAATACTCCCGATGGAAGATAAGCAACTGACCATCCTGATTTCTGAAGATGAGGTTGATATCAACAATCTTCTCACTCTTGTTCTTCAACTCGAGAACTTCACCGTCCTTCAGGCATTCGACGGGCTCACGGCCTATGAAACATTCCTTGCCCACAAGGATGAAGTTGATCTGATGGTAACAGATCTCGGCCTGCCGAAAATGGGCGGCGTGGAGTTGATAGAAAAAGTGCGGGGATTGAAGCCATCGGTGAAGATTATCGGCGCAAGTGGCTTCGGCAGAGTCAATGTTCGCGAAGAAGTGATGAATGCGGGAGCCGATGAATTCATGCCGAAGCCGTACATTACCGCAGACTTGGTCCTTCTTGCCAAGAAACTCCTTGGTCGTTCCTGATGAAATCACACACTGAATACCTGTGGTTCAACACCAAAACGCAGCGCGCGTACATCAATATCACTGAAACGGTTGATGGAATTGTCCGTAAGAGCGGCGTGAAGGAAGGCATGGTGTTGGTGTCGGCAATGCACATTACTGCCGGCGTGTATGTCAACGATGCCGAAGACGGGCTGATTCAGGATATTGACGAATGGCTCGAACAGCTTGCCCCGTTCAAAGCTGGCTATCGCCACCATCGCACCGGAGAAACCAACGGCGATGCGCATCTGAAAAGTCTGATCATGCACCATGAAGTCATCGTTCCCATCACAAACGGAAAACTCGATTTCGGACGGTGGCAGCAAATTTATTACGCCGAATTCGACGGGCAGCGCCGTAAAAGAGTCATTGTGAAGGTGATGGGAGAATAGATTGCAATTCGTGCCGGCCTTCAGTAGATTTTCTGTAGCACACCATCGTCATTGAACTCAATATATTCAGGCATAGTCATGAATTATCAGGCAAGAATGTTTGCTGTTCTTTTGGCCGTTTGTCTTGGTTTATCGCCCGCCGATGCGCAAATGAACGGACAAGGTACCCTGGGAATCCAGGTGGACGTAGCCCGCTTTCGCGGGGATGATCTCCACAGTTACGTGGAGGTATACTACGCTTTTCCTCAACGGTCTCTGACATATGCTCAGAGCGCCGAAGGTTTCAAAGGTGGGGTCGAGCTGCTGGTGGTTGCACGATCGAAGGACTCGATTCACTTTGCGGATCGCTTCGTGATGCCGCATGTGACACAAGATACCGTGGCGGGCAGCATGAATCTCGTCAGCTTGTCCGGGATGATGTTGCCCGATGGCAATTATACGTTGTCTGTGTCAGGAAAGGATGTCAATAACCCTTCACGCAGCGACAGCGTGGTGGTGCAGATTGCGACCAGAGTGCCCCCCGCGAGCAATGTCGTTCTCAGTGATATTGAGTTTGCATCCAATATCAAAAAAGGAGAAAAGGATTCGCCCTTCTTCAAAAATACTCTCGAGGTAATTCCCAATGTTGACGGAGTGTTCGGCAACGGAAAGAACTGCTTCTTCTATGCCGAGGCGTACAATTTGCTGGCGAACAACGATATGTCCGACCTGACATTGAAGACGACGGTATTGAATGCAATCGGCAAGGAAGTGATTTCGCGCGAACGCCCCCGCAAGCGGAGCGGTGAATCGACAGTGCTTGTCGATAACATCGACGTCTCCAATCTCAAGAGCGGCACCTATACTCTGATGCTCGCCATCGACGATACAAGCAGGAAAACCCTGACAACGAGCTGGAAGAAATTCTTCGTGTTTAATGATGCAATGGGTATAGACTCAACACTGCTCGCACTGGACCCGACATTGGCTGTGACGGCCTATTCCACAATGCAGGAAACTGAACTTGATAAGGAGTTCAGGCTTTCACGTTGGGAGGCTCGTGACATTGAGAAGGACCAGTATGCAAAGCTGAAGGGTGTTGAACCAAAGCGGAGGTTCCTGGCGGATTTCTGGTCAAAACGCCCGGTTGGTGCACGTGAGGTGTATTTTCAGCGTGTGAACGCTGCAAACTCGGCGTACGCGAGCATGGGAATCGAGGGCTATCGCAGCGATCGAGGCAGAGTTCACATTACGTACGGTCCGCCGGACGACGTTGATCGCCATCCGAATGAGGCAGGAACAAAGCCGTATGAGATTTGGACGTACAACAATATTCAAGGGGGAGTGATTTTCGTTTTCGTTCAACGTCAGAACAGCGGGGACTACGAGTTGATGCATTCGACTCACCGCAGCGAATTGAACGATGAAAACTGGATGCGCTACGCCAGAACAAATTGAGTGTGAAGGGAGCGTGATGCCTGAAGCCGCCCGATGAAGGCGGCTTCTTTGTTATGTTCACATCGTCGGCGGTATCTTTTCTTGCCGGAGGTCAGCAACGGATCTGTCAGATTGTAACTTGGAATCGATTTATGTAAGTTAGCCCGAGCGTTTTCCCATGAGAGAGTACATCGAATTTTTTCTGTTCAGCTGTGTTGACCGGCTTGCCCGGAGGTTGTCATTCCGTTGGGCAGGAAGAATCGGAGCCTGGCTTGGTGGCGCTGTGTTTTCGGTAGTCGGCTATCGCAAAGAAGTCACGCTCGACAATCTGAGCAAGGCATTCCCGGAAAAGGCGGAAGAGGAACTTCAGAACATTGCGCGCCGCGCATACAGGAACTACGGTATCGCGCTGGTTGAATCGATGTGGGCAAGCGGCCAGTCTGCCGACGCGTTGAAGAAGGTCGTCCACGCAACAAATCCCGAAATAGTGCATAATGCCAGGAAGGCTGGTAAGGGCGTTCTGTTTCTCTCAGCTCATTTCGGTTCGTGGGAGTTTCTCTCGACAAGTGTGCCGCTTGTCTTGGGTCTCCCGTTCGGCATGATCGCTCAGCGCCAGCGCAATAAACATATCGACGCGTTGTTTGAAGCAAACAGATCCCGATTTGGAAATTTCATCATCGGCATGGGAACATCGACTCGCAAAGTGATCAAGGCCCTGGCGGACAATCACGTTGTCTTGTTACTCGGCGATCAAAGCGGTCCGAAAGAAGCTGTATTTGTCGAGTTCTTCGGCCGTCCCTCGGCAACGCATCGTGGCGCTGCGGCGTTCAGCCTTAAAACAGGAGCTCCGATTGTGATGGGCGTTCTCCTCCGGCAACCGGACGGCACGTACACAATTACGTTCGAGGAAGTGGATCAAAGGGGATTGGATTCGTCGTCTGAAGAAGATGTTACAGAACTGACACGCCGCCATGTAGCTATTCTGGAGCGGTGGATTCGCGCCAACCCGGACCATTGGCTGTGGATGCATAAACGTTGGAAACACACACCGTTCTTTCAGGCACAACAACAAGCAGAAGAGGTTCGTTAGTGCAGTCTCCCGGACGGATTCTCATCTTTCAAACAGCATTTACGGGAGATGTGGTCCTGACATTGCCGCTCATCCAGCACTTGCATGAAGCATTGAGCGGAGTGTTAATCGATATTGTAGCCGTGCCCGCGGCTGCACGGGTTCTTCGCGGACATCCGGCAATTCATAGAATAGTCGAGTATGACAAAAAGGGGAAGCAGAAAGGCCCTGCTGCGGCCTACTCGCTTGTCCGAAGTTTGCAGGAATCGCAATACGGCGTTGCCATCGTACCGCATCGATCGATACGCAGTGCGGCGATATGTTATTTTGCCGGAATCCCCCGCCGAATCGGTTTCTCAAAAAGCTCGGGCAGATTCCTCTTCACCGATATTGTGTCGTATCAGAAGGATCAGCATGAAGTGTTGCGGAACCTGAGCCTGGCAGAACCGCTGGATATCTTTCCGAAGGGTGATCTTCTGCCGCGTCTGTATCCCTCCGACGATGATAAGCGGGTAGTTGAAGCGTTGCTAAGTGCGAATCCTTCCGCAAGAAACAGTTCGACAGTGGCAGTAGCTCCGGGATCAGTGTGGGCAACAAAACGCTGGTTGCCGGAGCGATACGCCGAATTAACCGGGCGACTCGTACGTGAAGGATTGTCTGTTGTGTTGATTGGCGGAGAAGATGACCTTCCAATCGGCAACATGATTGAGTCAAATGTTCAGAGTGATCGGATTCTGAATACGATGGGGAAGTTGACGCTTCTTCAGTCTGCAGAAATGATTGGTCGCTGCAAAGTTGCGGTCACGAATGACAGTTCGCCAATGCACCTTGCCGTCGCTATGCGGACTCCGGTCGTTGCCATCTTCGGCGCGACAGTTCCCGAATTCGGGTTTGCGCCGCTGGGTTCACGTGACGAGATTGTTCAAACGTCCGGGCTGGATTGCCGGCCATGCGCGATCCATGGCGGGAACTCTTGTCCCATCAAGACGTTTGTGTGTATGAAGAACATTGCGGTTGAAACTGTTCTCGGCAAGGTTCATGCTCTCCTTTCCAAAAGCAGGGTGGAAGTCGCGTGAGCCGGATTCTAAACGTGTCGTACGATGTTCCCGAACATGAAGTATTGAATGATGCTGCAACGGTTGTGTTGAATGGCGGAGTAATTGTCTATCCGACCGAAACTCTCTACGGGATCGGCGCAGATGCTACAAACCCGGCCGCTGTTGCGAATGTCGTTAAGGCAAAAAGAAGAAGTGACGAAAAACCGATTCTCGTTATCATTCATACGCGTGACCTGCTGAAGAATCTTGTTGCCCGAATACCGGACTCCGCCGAGCAATTGATGCAACGTTTCTGGCCGGGGCCTCTCACGCTTGTCTTCGAGTCTGCTCCCGGCGTGCCATACGAACTCACTCGAGGAAGCGGAACAATAGGTGTTCGTATTCCGTCGAACACATTCTGCATGGAACTTCTGGCCCGGTGTAACCGCCCTCTTACTTCTACAAGTGCCAACATATCAGGGGAACCTGTGCACCGGACTATTGACGAAATCCGCCTTGCTGTAACTGATGGAATTGATTTGTATATCGATGCCGGCACATTGCCTGAAAGCAAGCCATCGACAGTTGTCTCTGTTGTCGGAACAAAACCGAAACTCTTACGTGAAGGAGTCATTCCATTTGATGTACTTCAAGAAGTTCTTCCGATTGTTGAGATGTAGTATGCCCGTCAGGTACGCCCTTCTCTGTTTCATGTTGTGTGGCAGAGTGATCTTTGCCCAACAACCCGTCGAGCTTCAGCAGGCATTTCTTGATCTGACGAACGACGCCGTTGTGATGAATATCTCCGCTCATCCTGACGATGAAGACGGTTCCACGCTCGCATATTACCGGATGAAGTACGGTGTAAAGACATATTCTATTCTGTTCACACGCGGCGAGGGAGGGCAAAATGAAATAGGGCCTGAGTTGTACGAAGAGCTCGGCGTTTTGCGGACGGACGAGACTCATGAAGCAGGGACCATACTCGGCGCGGAAGTTCATTTCCTGAACCTGAACGATTTCGGATACTCCAAAACAGCGACTGAAACATTTCAGAAATGGGGGGGCGCGAAGGAGGTGTTGCGCAGGCTGGTGTATGTGATTCGCAAGTACCAGCCCGATGTTCTCTTTACAAATCACAACACAATCGGCGGACACGGCCACCATCAGGCTGTAGCGATTACCGCCATCGCAGCGTTCGATGCCGCAGCAGATTCAACGATGTTTCCTGAGCAACTTCAGCTTCCGGGAATGGCATGCTGGCAGCCGAAGAAATTGTTCTTCAGAAATTTCGGCGGGGCCGACCAGACTGCCGACGTCGTGAATCAGATTGGCGAAATAAATCCGGCAAGGGGAATTTCGTATCTCGACATTGCATCGGAGGCTCTTACCCGGCATAAAACGCAGGGAATGGACAGGGCCGATCTGCGACGCTTCACGAGAGGACTGAGCTTGTACAGGCTGATGCGGGCCAATAGTATGTATGGCAGGGACACAACGACATTTCTTGGAGGGATAGATGTGTGGCGTGATCCCCGATTGGCTTCCTTGCAGAATAGTAAGGCGTTATTATCACGGCTGCATCCCGAAATGAGTCGGGATTCGGTGCTGGAAATCGCTTCCCAGATCATGCGATTGAGTGCCCGGAAAATGCAATTGAGTTTTATTGCGCAGCGTGTCCTTTCCCACTGGCAGGAGAACCTCGAAGCACTTGTCACTCGACTTTGCGGTATTCATGCAGCATGGGAGTTTGCCGACACGGTTGTCGTTCCGACACAGAAAGTGAACAGCACACTTATTCTGCGCGCAACAGAATGTAAATTGAGCGAGTTTCGTTACTCGGTCACTGTTCCCCAAGGATGGGCAGTCAATGAAAATGCTGAAGCTGTTCCTGTTCCCTACAAAGGAGTATTGACGAAGGGGTTCGACGTTATTGTGGGCGATAACGCAACTCTCACACTCCCCAAACCGGTAGCCCAGTACAATTCGCTTGAATCGGAACAGACTGTGGCGTTGCACGCCCATGTTCTCGCAAACGGAAAACCGATAACACTGACACTGCGGCCTCGATTTGACGTTGCGCCATTTCAGGTGATGACGGTGACTCCGAAGGTTGCCCGCTTTTCATCCGATGAAGCAAAAAGGGGGAAAAAGTTTTCGTTTTTGCTTACCAACCATGCGCCACGAAAATCTGCCGGCAGAATTTCGGTGCAGATGCCTCCGGGTTGGCTTTCAGAACGGGCTTCGTACGAGATTCAGGGGGAAGACGGTTCGGCAACCGGTCAGTTGACGATTCAACCGCCGAAGGATGTGAAGCCGGGCGAGTACCGGTTGCGGGTAAAATCAGAATATGCATGGGATGATATAACGGCGAGAGTTTTTGACGTGAACGTAGAGAAGGGCATCACGGTTGGCATTATCAAAAGCTACGATACGACATTGGAGACTGCTGTCGAAGAGCTCGGCCTGAACTACAAACTTCTCGGCCCGGCTGATCTTGAAAAAGACCTTTCATCCTTTACAACAATTGTGGTTGATATTCGTGCGTACCTTGTCCGTGATGATCTGAAGAAGAACAATCATCGTCTTCTTGACTACGTTTACAAAGGCGGGCATCTCGTGGTGATGTATCACAAGGATCAGGAGTGGAAGCCGGAGTACGCTCCTGTTCCGATCAAGTTGAGCCGCAGACGTGTTACGGTGGAAGAGGCTCCTGTCCGGGTTCTGCAACCGGAGCATCCGCTCTTCAATCATCCCAATAAAATAACGGAGCAAGATTGGGAGGGTTGGATTCAAGAACGCGGAGTGTATTTCCCCGGCGAACTCGCGAAAGAATATGTTCACCTCCTTTCTTCAAGCGATCCTGACGAGCCGCCGCTCACGACGGGATATTTGCTTGCACACCACGGTGCAGGCTCATATATCTATACGTCGTATGTTTGGTATCGTCAACTTAAAGAGTTCAACGCCGGCGCCTTCCGGTGTTATGTGAATATGATTTCCTACCCCAAATACCGTTCAGCACCGTGAGAGCCCAGGCCCCCAGAATGAGCGAATTCCGATTGTCGGTGAGAATGGTTGCATGCATACTCTGTAGCGCCGGTGTTCTTCTGGTCACCGGCTGTTCAACGGATGCCGGAAAGCGGAAACTTGTCGTGTACTCTCCTCACGGCAAGGAAATGCTATCGGCTTTCGAGAAGCAGTTTGAAGCCGGTTATCCTGATGTTGACGTGCAGTGGCTCGACATGGGATCGCAAGATGTCTATGATCGGATTCGGACGGAAAGGGTGAATCCGCAGGCCGATATCTGGTGGGGCGCGCCGCTCACAACGTTTGCGAAAGCCGAGGCCGAGAGTCTTCTCGAACAATACACGCCGAGGTGGGCAGAGTTTGTCGAGGCGGAAATGAAAAGTCCGGACGATTTCTGGTACGGAACGTTTGCAACTCCCGAAGTGATCATGTACAACAATCGTCTCGTGCGTGATGAGGACGCTCCCCGTGATTGGGACGACTTGCTCGATCCAAAATGGCGGAATAAAATCATCATCCGGAATCCTGTAGCATCAGGAACCATGCGGGTCATCTTCTCGGCAATTATTCAGAAGGAAACAGCCCGAACAGGGAATCCAGAGGCAGGGTTCGAATGGCTGCGCAGGCTCGATGCAAACACGAAGACATACGCGGCTGACCCGACACAGTTGTATCTGAAGATTGCACGGGAGGAGGGACTTGTATCCCTTTGGAACCTGCCTGATGTTGTGCTGCAGAAGGAAACCAACGGCTATCCGTTCGGCTGGAATATTCCCGCGAGCGGCACTCCGCTCATTACGGATTGCATAGCAATTGTGCGCGGCACCAAGAACCGTGCTGATGCTGAACGGTTCTATGAATTTGTGACTTCGAGGGACGCGATGATTCAGCAAGCGTCCGAATTCTTCCGCATTCCCGCACGTACCGACATTCCGCGCAATGACTTGCCCGATTGGATCAGTAATCTGACTTTCGTCACGATGAAGCTCAACTGGCAGGAAATCGAAGCGAATGAAAGAGCCTGGATGAGGAAATGGGATGAAGAAGTGAAGGGCAAGGGAATATCACGCTGAACACGAAACACATCATGCATCTCCACAGGTCAACTCCGTGTCCCGAATAGCTCTTCATAACATCTCCCGGCAATTTGACGACACTCTTGCAGTTCACGAGGTGAGTCTTGAGATTGCATCGGGCGAGTTCTTTTCGATTCTGGGACCAAGCGGATGCGGCAAGACAACACTCCTGCGCATAGTTGCCGGCTTCGAACGGCCGACTTCCGGTACCATCTCCATCGACTCAAGAGATGTGACACAAGTTCCGACGCAACACCGCGGGATAGGGATGGTGTTTCAGAACTATGCGTTATTTCCTCACATGTCGGTGTTCGAGAATATCGCTTTCGGACTTGAAACAAAGAAGATGGAGAAAATGGCCATCAGAAGACGGGTTGAAGATATTCTTGATTCGGTACATTTGCTGGAGAAGATCGATGTTCCCGTCCCTCTGTTAAGCGGAGGAGAACAGCAGCGTGTTGCGGTTGCGCGTGCACTTGTCGTTGAGCCAGCCGTGCTGCTGATGGACGAGCCGCTGAGTAATCTTGATGTTGCACTCCGGTTGAAGACGCGGGAAGAAATCCGGCTGCTGCAGAAGAAAACCGGCATCACGACCGTGTATGTGACGCACGATCAATCGGAGGCGATGAGTCTTTCCGACAGGATTGCGGTAATGCGCTCGGGAAGGATTGAACAGGTCGGGACGCCTGCACAAATGTATGAAGCCCCGGCGTCTTCTTTCGTGGCGGAATTTTTGGGTGGGGCGAATGTTCTTCCTGCACGAGTATCTCGCTCCGAACAAAAAATCATTGCAGGCAAACTTGTGCTGTCGGCTCCCGCGACGTTTCTGGACGGATTTGGAGATGAGGATGCGACGCTGGTGGTGAAGCCTGAGGCAATCGTGCTATCTCCATCGGTTGACGATGGAGACGTTACAGCCGTGATTGTACACAAAGAGTATCTTGGATTTACGACGAACTTTCTTGCCCAGGTTGGCGACGTAACACTGCGTATCGCGTCGATGAGTTCCGAGCGTACGAAACACCTTCGTTCCGGTGATGCGGCCGGTATCCGGTTCGACTGGTCTCGCTGCACATTGCTTCCTCATGCCTGACACCGCATGAATAGGTTCACTATCAAACGATTGATTCCTGTTCTGTTGCTTGGAACCGTGTACGCGGGTTACGTCATCTACCCCCTTACAGAAACCCTCCGTGAAAGTGTGAATATCGGCGGTGCCTTCAGTGTGGCGAACTATGTCGATATTCTCAGGCCCGGAAATTCGGCTAACTTTGAAGCATTGTGGAATTCTGTTCTTGTTTCGATTCTCTCGGTGTTGTTCAGCGGAATTCTGGGGACCTTTCTTGCCTTCGTCCTGACGCAATTCACATTCCCGTTTCAAGGGTTGTTAAGCCGGCTTGCCGTTGTACCCATTGCTTTGCCGCCGCTCGTCGGGGTGATCGCATTTCTTTTTGCGTTCGGAGAAAGCGGAATCATCCCGCGCATAGTGCAGGAAGTATCCGGCTTGAGTGGAAGCGTAATTGCATTGGAGGGGTTCAGCGCAATTGTTGCCGTTCACACATATTCATTCTATGTGTACTTCTATCTGTTTGTTTCAACATCTCTTCGTCAACTTGAGGCGGCCCAGCTTGAGGCTGCGCAAACGCTCGGAAGTACAGCGCTGCGAACTCTCAGAGTGATTGTTCTGCCTGAGTTGAAACCGGCGTTGTTGGGTGCGGCGATCCTGACGTTTATGGCCAGCATGGCTTCATTCTCGGCTCCCCTGCTGTTTGGCGGCGATATGCGATTCATGACGTTGCAAATCTACAATGCCAAACTCAATGGTGAGCTTGATGTTGCAGCATCCCATTCAATAGTTCTTACCGCCGTCTCAATCTTCTTCTACATTGTCCTCAAGATTGTCACTCCACGTGGATCGGGCGTTCGACGAAGCAAGGGAACGGGAAGGAGCGGGTTGGTATCATTGTCAGCTCCTGTGCGTCGAATGTTGATAGCCTGTTGCGTCGCATTGCTTGCGTTGGAACTGCTGCCTATAGCTATAATCATCCTGATATCATTTGCCAAAGAAGGCTCGTGGACGTGGCAAATTCTGCCTGCCGCGTACACACCGGAAAACTATCAGAAGCTCTTTGCCGATCCCTATGTGTTCGACCCTATCATCAACAGTTCGTTGATGAGTCTTGTCGCCGTTGCTGCCTGTATCCTTGTTGGTGTCGGCATCTCCTATGTGTTGGTGAAAGGGAGCCTTCGTCGCTTCCGGGATATCGGTGACGTTGCTGCAACTCTGTCGTTTGCGATTCCGGGAACCGTCATAGCCATCAGTCTCATTCTCGCATTCAATACGCCCGGTATTTTCACCGCTCAGAATGTTCTGGTCGGAACGTTCTGGATATTGCCGTTGGCATATTTCATCCGTATGTTTCCGTTTGTTGTCCGATCGACTTCGGCTTCGTTGGATCAATTGGACGATTCCTTGATCGAAGCAGGAGAATCGTTCGGTGCCGGGAGCTTCCGGCGGTTCCGGAAAATTGTCCTTCCCGGCATCTTGCCCGGTATTATTGCAGGGGCACTTCTTGTGATCATTACCGCGATCGGCGAGTTTGTTTCATCAGTCCTGCTTTATACCTATTCCAATCGACCTATTTCGGTCGAAATTCTTGCCCAAATGCGGACCTATAATTTCGGAGCGGCTGCCGCTTATTCTGTGTTCCTTCTGATGCTGGTTATGTTGCTTTCGGTGCTGGCAGGTTATATTGGCAAAGAGGGAAAAACTCATCCATCAAGTGTCAATATTTAGGTTGAACACAATCCCGTTTTTCGATACCTTTAGTGGCGCTCTTCACGCACTTGCAGTTCAATTGGATACTTGTCCGCCTCCGGCGGAGAGCGTTGGCGAAAATGAGAAGAAGAGCATCAACAAAGCAATAAACAAGTTAAAGAGAAAAAATAGCTCAACCTTGCACTCGTAGCTCAATTGGATAGAGCGTTGGCCTCCGGAGCCAAAGGTTTCGGGTTCGACTCCCGACGAGTGCACAAACGATCACCATCTCATCCATATTTCAGGAGGCAGTTCGTTTTCGCCATGCTCAAAGCGCAAAAGAAGATTTCGAAGAAGCAACTCAAGCAGGATGCACTGCTGACAAATGTCGCCAAGATAACTTCGTTCTACGAAGATAATAAGCGAACGCTTGGCATTATTCTCGTCGCATTGGTGGTAGTGGTAGCCGGTACTCTTATCTATGCCAGAAATCAGGCAGCGAATAATGAAAAAGCCACGACGGCTTTGGGCAAAGTGCTTGAGTTTTATGATACGAACCAACTTCAACTGGCGATTGATGGGTCCGCCGAGCGGGGTATTGTTGGCTTGAAGTCCATTGTCGACAATTACGGCAGCACCGACGCCGGCAACCTTGCCAGGTTCTATCTGGCCGACGCCTATTTTCAGTTGCGCAAGTATGATGAGGCGCTCGAACAGTTTGACAAATTCAGCGGCAGCGAACAATTGGTCTCCGTATCACGTCTCACCGGAATGGCTGGTTGCTACGAGGCGAAAGGTGAGTATGAGAAGGCCGCAGAGCATTATGAAAAGGCGGCCACGAAGTATCCCAAAGATGTTGATGCAGCAGGAAACCTGAATCACGCGGCAGATAACTATGCGCGTGCCGGGAAGAAGGATCGTGCGCTGGATATCTACAAGAAACTCAAGAAAGAATACCCGACCACGCAATTCGGTCGTGATGCCGACCGCGGCATTGCGCGGCTTTCCGTGTGACTTTCTCTGCAAAGAACAATCCCGGCGACGGAACATGACACGCGGCCATCTGGTCGTCTGCGCTAAAGTTCTGTCGCCTTGTTATTTTGGGCGGGAGTGCCAACATTGTACCGGGCAGTGCAACTTTTCCCGTTATTTGCCGAACAATCACGTGGC
Source organism: uncultured Chlorobiota bacterium (assembly GCA_900696645.1). Taxonomy (GTDB): domain Bacteria; phylum Bacteroidota; class Ignavibacteria; order UBA10030; family UBA6906; genus CAADGV01. Next base: position 152,372 of record CAADGV010000024.1, read on the forward strand.
AAACCTTGCGCCGACCGCTGAGCAGGCACAGAACCATCATTAATGCCCGATGAAACTTCGCCGTATTTTATATCTCGCCGTTTCAGCTTCGCTTCTTCTCTTTGTATTTGTGATTGATATGATGAGAAAGAACGTGGAGTTGAACGTCATCGGGCTCCCTCTCGTTCGGGATCTTCTCATCATTGCATCGTTTGTTCTGATTTACCTGTACCTCGAAGCGAGACAAGTTCATCGGGCGCTGACGCCGATCAAGCGCATCGGGTTGATGATGATCTATACGGTGATCACGGGATTTGTCTGCCTTGTCATTTCTTTCATATCCGAAGATAATTTCGATCAGAAGGATTTTGCCCTCATCCCGCTCACGTACGGTCAGCTTTTTATTGCTACGTTTCTCTCGGTTCTTCTCGGCATCTTCACAATTCTGATGTTCCGCCTTGCACGCGGATTGGTGTTGTTCAAGCGCAAGCGGGGTACTGAGCGCAATTTTACCATCTTCATCGGATTTGCGCTTGCAACTGCCGTCTCGACAATGACGCTTGAGCCTCTCGAGTACAGCTTATTCACAAACATTCTCTTCGGTTTTGCGATACTGTTCGCCGTGCTCAACTCGTTCCGGCTTCCGTGGATTGTCTATCTGACAAAACGGGAGAAGATCTTCGGGTTGATTTACGGATTGATCCTGTTTGGTGTACTGATCGGGTTGAATGTGGCTGTCGGAATGGAACGAAGCCTGATCGGGAAATCGCTTCTGTATCATTCGTACCCGCTCAGCCGCTTCATTCTGCTGACGATGATCTTCTCAAACATCTACTTCGGAATGGCGTTCATCAGCACGCTGTTCCATTTGCCTACAGCGGAGGCGTTCGACAGAAAATCCACGGAGGTGACTTCGCTTCATAACCTGGGCAAACTCGTCACGCAGGTGTTCGACTTCAATGAATTGGTTGAAACGGTTACATCAATGACGCTTCAAGTGTGCGAAGCCCAAAGTTGCTGGCTTGAAATCATCCATCATGAACATGACCAGGATCGCAACGCAATCGGAACGAACGAGCTTGTTGTACACAGCGATGCAGTCGGGACGTACCATGTACAGTTGGCAGGCAGGAAAAACATCTCGCAACTGGAAATCAATGCACTGCTGCCGACCGGAGAGCGGACATTGCGCGACGAAGTCATTGAGGAACGAAAGGCCATTGTTGTTGACGACCTGGCGCGGGATACCCGGTTCCGGCGTCTTGAAAAATCAAAAGCGCCGATTGGTTCGATGGTTGTCGTGCCGCTTGTCTCACACGCCGGATTGATCGGTGTTTTGTATGCCACAAAGGGGAACGCCTACGGTTTTTTCAAAGATGATGTTGACGTAATTTCGGCCTTTGCCGATCAAGCAACTGTCGCGATCGAGAACTCACGTCTCATCAAGAAATCCATCGAGCGAGAGCGCTTATTGCGTGAGATGACACTTGCCCAGGAGATTCAACGAAGGCTGTTGCCGCAACGCCTTCCCTCATACGCGGCAATGGACATTGACGCGAGTTCCATTCCCGCCTTTGAGGTGGGGGGTGATTATTACGATGTTGTCGAACTTGACGACAACAAGTTTGGCATTGTCGTCGGTGACGTTTCGGGAAAGGGAATTTCAGCCGCCTTTTACATGTCTGAAGTAAAAGGCATTTTCCAGTCGCTCAGCCGTTTGTATCCTTCACCGCGGGAATTCATGATCAGGGCAAACGAAGCCCTCTCAAGCTCTATTGACAAACACTCTTTTGTTAGCTTAATTTATGCTGTTATCGACCTGGCCAGCGACACGCTGACGTTAGCGCGTGCCGGACATTGTCCGCTGTTGCACCTTTCGGGGGAGAACGCTGCCTACCTTCGTCCCGGCGGAATGGGACTCGGACTTTCTAACGGAACAGCATTTGCACAAAGTATCGAAGAGAGTATAATCCACCTCAACCCCGGCGATGTATGCGTGTTCTATACCGACGGCATCACCGAGGCGCGGCGGGGCGACGACGATGAGTACGGGTATGATCGGTTGATGCACACGGTGATAGGATCGAAACAAGAGAGTGCTTCGGCGCTCAAGGAGCATATCCTGCACACAGTGCGGTCGCACGCCGACAAGCCGGAGAATGACGATGACATGACGGTGGTGGTACTCAAATGGCGGGGTGGGGGTTCACAGAAGTCTGCATGATTTTTTTCGGAGGAATCTCGAATGAATGAATTCAAAATCGCCCAGCGCGAGGCAAGCAATGTGAATGTGCTTGAGTTGAAAGGATATCTGGACGCGCACACCGCGCCGAAACTGGAGGAGGCGTTCCAGACTCTCCTGAAAACGAATCGCACGAACATTGTCGTCAACTGCAAAGATCTCTCGTATATAAGTAGTGCGGGGCTTGGTGTGTTTATGGCTTATATCGAGGATGTCCGCAACAAATCAGGGGACATCAAGCTGACGAATATGTCGAACAAGGTGTACAATGTGTTCGATCTGCTGGGCTTTCCGCTTCTGTACGAGATTTTCAAAGACGAGTCGGAAGCCGTGAAAAAATTCAACGACAAGAAATAAGGGCTTTCTGACGGCATTGCTGTGAAGAAACAAACCCTGAAAATAGAGAGCAAAACCGAGCAGCTGATCACTGTGCGCAACTTCGTTTCACAGGCGGCGTATGCGTCCGGGTTCAACGACGAAGACGTGAGCAAAATCGCCCTCGCAGTTGATGAAGCCTGCACGAACGTCATCAAGCATGCGTATCAGTATGACGCAAAGAAGAAGATCACAATAACCGTTGGCGATTCGAACGGCAACTTCGAGGTATCGATTGTTGACAGCGGCAAGCAATTCGATCCGAAGAGAATCAAACAGCCCGACATGAAGGAGTACCTCAGTTCGTACCGCCGCGGCGGGCTAGGCGTGTATCTGATGAAATCCTTGATGGACAAAGTAGAATACGATATCGAGCCGGGCAAACGCAATCAAGTCCGTCTTATTAAACAACTTCCCCGTTAACTCGTCTCCTCCGTGCATGGCAACGGCACGTCGCACATCACGTTCTTCCGCCTCATCCTCGTATGAGAGCTACTTCGAACACACCGCGTTGTTCGAGTTCAGCAAAGTCATCAACTCGTCGCTCGATCCCCGCTTCATCTATAGTCATATTCTTCTCACCATTATGGGGAAGATTTTGTCATCGAAGGGGATGGTGATTGTCGAAAAGGAATCCCGGCACTTCACCGTCGTAATGGCGAAAGGATTTTCGCAAGACGTTGTTGGAACATCAATGCATATCCGGCAGATTCCACCCTCCATTTTTCTTGTTGACAAAGTGAACGCAACAAAATATCCGTGGGTGAAATTCTTCAAGAGGCTTGGAGTGAAGATGCTGCTGCCGATGTACATGGCCGACACACCGATCGGGCTGTTGGCATTTGGCGAGAGATTTTCAAAGAAGAAGCTTCACTCAAGAGAGGTGACCTACCTTCGTTCGTTGGCGAACATTTCCGCCACCGCAATTGAAAAGAGCCGGACATTCGATGAGTTGCAGCAAGTCAACCGGAAACTGGATCGGAAGATTCAGGAGTTGAATACACTGTTCGATCTGAGTAAGGAATTCGGTGCACTGCTTGACGCGGAGAAACTGATCCGCCTGCTCGAGTTTTCACTGCTCGGCCAGGTTGGCGTCAACCGCTACATTATTTGCCTGCGTCAGGGAAGTGATGTTCGGGTTGCCGCATCGCGGGTTGACGGCCCTGTGCCGCAGGCGGAATTGCTGCAGACGCTGTTCAAGTTGAAGGGGACGACGCCCGTCGCAAATCTCTCGGCAAGCGGAGTGCAGAACGCCCGCGATGTTCTGACCGGATTGAAAATGGCACTTGTTGTGCCGATGGGTTTGCAGGGCGAAAACAAAGGCTTGATGATTTTGGGAGAACGCCTTTCCGGCAATCCGTACGAGGAAATCGATTACGAATTCCTGACCTCGCTCGCTAATCTCGCCATTATATCTCTTGAGAATGCGAGACTTTTCAAAGAGGCGATTGAAAAGCAGAGGATGGAAGATGAGTTACTGATTGCACGGGATATCCAAAAGGGACTTCTGCCCAGTGTACTGCCTTCAATTCCGGGCTTCGATATTGCAGCCGCGAATATTTCTTCGAAGCAGGTTGGCGGCGACTACTACGATGTCATTCCCGCCGACAACAACCGGCATGTCATTGCCATCGGCGATGTATCGGGAAAGGGAACGCCAGCCGCGCTGCTGATGGCAAGCATTCAAGCAAGTATCCGGGCGCTGGTGCCGTTGAATCTGTCGCTCAGCGAACTGACCGGCAGGGTTAACGACCTGATGTGTGAAAACACAGGCGGCAACAAATTCGTCACGTTCTTCTGGGGGTTCGTAGATCCTGTTGCGATGACGTTGAACTACGTGAACGCCGGACACAACTATCCGTACCTCATTCATGCCGACGGTTCCATCGACAGGCTTGATAAAGGGGGGATGATTCTCGGCGTGCTCAAGACAGTGATGCCGTACGAAGAGGCGACCGTGAAACTCAAACACGGCGACCTGTTGTTGTTATTCACCGATGGCGTCAGTGAGGCGATGAGCCACGACTCGATGGAGTACGGCGAAGAACGCATCGAGGCTGTGCTGAAGAAACACGGCTGCGAACCGGCCCAACGCATCATCGACCTTCTGCATGAAGATATCATCCAGCATGCCGACGGGGCGCAGCAATCCGACGACATCACGATGATGGTGTTGAAGGTGGCATGATCTCGAAAACGCCGTGCTGTTCCGGCACAGTGTAGAATTCCGTTCATTATTTCATTACACAATATGGAAGGAATACTATGGCACACACCTACGAACAACTCAGCAAAATGACCGTTACCCAGCTTCGGGAGATTGCCCAAGGAATCGAGCACGAGGCGGTCAAGGGTTTCAGTACAATGCACAAGGAGAAACTCCTGCCTGCACTCTGCACGGCGCTCGGCGTTGAAGCACACGTCCATCATGAAGTGAAAGGCATCAACAAGGTGGCCGTGAAAGCCGAAATCAAGATGATGAAAGCAAAACGTGACGCGGCGTTGAAGGAAAAGAACTACGCGGAGCACAAGCAAGCGCTGCGGAGAATCCACGACCTGAAGCGTGCATTACGGAAGGCGATAGTATAAAGTCGGCATCCGGCAGCTCCCTGACCGTGCAGCAAATGTTCTTTCACGCATCGTCCCGACAGTCTGTGCCGGTTCCGGCATTCCGGGAAGATTTACTCTTCACTAAGGAGAAGAAGCTATGTCCGGTTTCAAGTCGAGCGGGTACAAACGGGTCCGGTATTTTGAAGGAAAGATGCTCACTGTCGATGATCTCGCGACGGAACAGAATTATCATCGTGAGAAGCAGAAGTTGCACAACAAAGCATTGCACGGGGCAGGCATTGTTTCGGGTTTGGAAATCAGCGTCAAAGGTACATCACTCAGCGTAAACCCGGGCCTCGCGCTTGATCCCTTTGGCAACGAAATCCTTGTGCCTGGTTCCGTTCGTCAGAATCTACCCTCCGGAAAGAAGACTGTGTACGTCTGCCTTGCGTATTCCGAGCGTGAAACCGATCCCGTCCCTTCCGGGCACAGAACCCCCCAGTACAGCCGGACTGAGGAGGGGTTTACGTTGTTGATCGAAACAGCGCCGGGGCAGGACTGCATACCCATTGCACGACTCGCTAAAACAGGCAACAGGTGGCGAACCGACAAGAAGTTCAAGCCCCCGCGAACAAGGTAGTTGTCAATCGGCGTGAGTATATCTTCTCCATAACCATCCAAGAAAGAACGAATATGTTCATCAGGATACTGAGTGTCGTTGCCGGTCTGCTGTGTTACGCAACGCTCGGATTAGCACAGACAAGCCAGCCATCTTTCACACGCACCGACTCGCTGCGCGGCATGTTGACGCCCCTGCGTACCTGCTACGACGTAACGTATTATCATCTCTCGGTTAAGGTGGACACGGCAACACGCTCGATCGAGGGATTCACTACAATCAAGTTCAATGTTGTGCAAGACTTTGATGTATTGCAGGTGGATTTGTTCGAGACTATGAAGATTGGCCGGATACTGTTTGAGGGGAATTCTGAACTGCAATACGAGCGTGAGCATGCCGCCGTGTTTGTCCGCTTTCCGAGAAAGCTGAAGCGAAAAGGCGTGCATGAGATTACGATTCACTATTCCGGCACCCCTCAGGAAGCACAGAGGCCACCGTGGGGCGGAGGATTTACATGGGCACGCGACGGCGAGGGGAATACCTGGGTTGCCGTTACGTGCCAGGGTTTGGGTGCAAGCTCATGGTGGCCCAACAAGGATCATCAATCGGACGAGCCGGACAGCATGATGATCAGCGTGACGGTTCCTTCGAATCTCATGAATGTCTCCAACGGCCGCCTGCGGAAAATGGAAGATTTGCCGGACGGCTCGACCAGATACGATTGGTTCGTCAGTTATCCGATTAACAACTACAATGTTACGCTGAACATTGCCCGCTACGCCCGCTTCAGCGATGTGTATGTAAGCGGGAAGGATACGCTTACGCTCGACTACTACGTTCTTCCCGAAAATGTGGCCAAGGCCCGCAGGCAGTTCGAGCAGGTGAAGCCAATGATGAAATGCTTCGAACACTATTTCGGGCCGTATCCGTTTGTTCGAGACGGCTACAAACTTGTGGAGTCGCCGCATTTGGGAATGGAGCATCAGAGCGCCGTTGCGTACGGCAACAACTACTTGCAGGGATACAGGGGCAGATCATCATCCGAGGTGGGACTGATGTTCGATTTCATCATCATTCATGAAACGGCCCATGAGTGGTGGGGGAACAGCGTCACATCGAACGACATCGCCGATATGTGGATTCATGAGAGTTTTGGCGCGTACGCCGAAGCCGTGTACGTTGAGTGTCTGTTCGGGTATCATAAGGCGATGCAATACGTGAACGGCAAGAAATGGAATGTGCAGAACGACCGTCCCATCATCGGCACGTATGGCGTTCATCAACGCGGCTCCGGCGACATGTACGACAAGGGACAGCTTGTGCTGAACACGCTGCGGCACGCCATCAACAATGATTCCCAGTGGTGGGATATCGTGAAGAGCATTGCGCAGCGGTTCAGATACAGTTCTATCGATGCAGAGGATATTTTCAGGCTTGTCAACGAAAAGACGAAATCGGATTACACCTATTTCTTTGAACAATATTTCAAAAGTACAAAACCGCCCCGGCTTGAGGCAGCCTTGACCAAAAAGGGGGCTGCCGTTGAACTGCGCCACCGATGGGTTGCAGATGTAGAGGATTTCCGTATGCCCGTCAAAATCACCGCCGGAGCGGGTGAGTATGCCTTTATCCATCCGACGACATCGTGGCAAACGACCCGACTCGACAAGCTAAATCCACTGGAATTCCGTGTTGCAGAAGAGCAGTTCTATGTGGATGTGAGAGTGACTGTTCAATACCTGGATCCGGCCGGAGGGCACTGATTCTCCTAAATGCCTGAGCAATGCAAAGGAGCTGAATCACAGACGCCCTGCGCAAGCCGCCGCCAATCTCCCCCACGAAAAAACCGCAATCGAGCGTCAAATCGCCGCTACCGACAAGCAGATCGACGCTCTCGTCTATGAACTCTACGGCCTGACGGACGAAGAAATCAAAATCGTAGAAAGTACCCCGTAGGAACGTTCAGTTGAACGTCCCCCACCAAGTGAAGAGGAGACTGGGAAGAGAGAATGGGGTTTAGGGCAGGCCGTGGGTTTCTTGTCAGATTTCCCTCCTCTTTGTAGAAGATTCAATCGACATTTTGCCAGAGCATCCCGATTCCCGCAGCCGTTCGGCTTTTGGTCTGCTTGGCATGTGTGTTGCTTATTTTCACACAGTTCGGATAGCCTTCAACAAAGCGTAGTACTATGTCAAGCTTTCATGCTATGATGTCAATAGGCGCCCTTGTATTGCTCACGACAATACTCATGGGTTACAATCAGCGCACCGCAATGTCTGCTCTTGATATCACCCGGGCAAAGGAAGCTCAGGCCATGACTGCGCTGGGTTCATCATACATCGAGTTTGCCCAGGGGTTGGCGTACGACAGGTATTCCGACACTGCATCAGTTGCCCCGGGCAACGCATCTCTTTTTACTCCCTCAGCTTCCCTCGGGCCCGACGGCGGTGCCGAGGATACTCTTACCTCGTTCAACGACTTTGATGATTTGAACGGATATCAACTCGACAGAACAGGGCCTGACGCTAAAGGGTATCGGGCATTGTTCAATGTTCGCTATGTGTTGCCGGGCGATGTGAATGCCTACACAAGCAATAAGACCTTTTCGAAACGACTTGATATCAAGCTCTGGAGAATCAATCCCCCGTTTCACGGTGCTGACAAGGCAGATACTGTCCGCCTTCACTATGTCATGGGATATTTCCTCTTTGAATGAAAAGGTAAAATGGCAACTGCATTAGATTTGCTCATTTCGATGTTCATCGGCATTGCCATTTTCGGAATCATCATTGCCGGAACCCGGAATGCTGCGGATGACTCCTCCTTTCAGCGTTATGAAACGCAAACCATGGAATCGCTGCTTTCGACAATGGAAGTACTGGAATCGGACATGCGGAATGCAGGGGCGGGAGTAGCGGATACGTTGCCGATGATCAGCCGCGCCGAGTTTTCTGAGGTGATACTGCATCAGGTTATCAAACGAGGTTCGGCAAAGGTGGATACCATCCACTACTCATTGGGTTCGACGGGCGAGTTATCGAAAACAGAAAATCCCAACGACAGATACCTGTACAGAAAGGTGAACAAGGAACCGGCTCTGCGTGTCGGGGTTGTAACGGAATTTGGGCTCCGCTATCTAACGGCGGCCAATGTCGTATTACCCGTACCCGTTCCAACTGATCGCCTGTCGGAAATCAATGCGGTTGAACTGACTATCGAAGTCCAGAGCATGAATGCACTTGAAAATGCCGCAGGAATAGAAGGCCCAAAACGCTATTCTGCTTCCCGTTTTGATAACCGAAGGTTTGAATCTAAAAATCTGAAACGTTAGGAGATTTCAATGCTCAGCAAAGCTTCGTTAATCATGGTAATGGGATTTGGCGCAATTATCGGCTACGTCGGGCTGAATATGGCCCGGAATGCGGGCACAGCCAACGACGGTAGCTCGATATACGCCGAGAAGGCAACATTGCAGAATCTCGCATTCACCGGAGCAAACATAGGCCTGGCAAACCTCTACCAGGATTCGCTATGGCGCGGGCCAGTAACACAGCAGGTTAATGTGAATGGAATAGCGGGAAGCTTCACGGTTCTTGCGGAGAAGGGAGCCTCAGGGGCACTCGTCCGCAGTATTTCCTCTTTGAGATCAATTGCAGGGCCTATGAGGCACGATACTGTCGAAATATCCTTCACGGAATTCGAGGAAAACAGCTTCTCGCTGTACGCATGGATGAGCAACAATGAAGGGAAGGTTTACTGGTTTACGGGAGACACAGTGCGGGGTGCCCTGCATTCGAACTCAAGCCTGAATGTTTCCGGCTATCCGGTGTTCATGGAAAAAGTGACGACTGCAGGTGACATTAAAGGGGATAAGACGAATGCACAGTTCAAAAAGGGATACAAGACCGGTGCTTCGCGCATTACATTCCCGAGTGATCTCTCGAGACTGGTGACAGCGGCAAACACGGGGGGGCGATACTACACACAGGCGGTTGAAGTAACGTTGCAACCAGGGTCAAGTGCTGCGGGTGACGGAAGGGCTATTGTGCGTTCGCTTTCAGGTACCGCGATCAATGACACCATCCGTGTTTCTGCTTCAGGCTTCAATGGGGTTATCGGAAGTTCCCAAAAAGTGAACGTAAAGGGAACACTCGACGGGAAATTGACGGTGTTTTCTCAACAAGATATCTGGATCCAGGACGATGTGATCTACGCAAGCGGATCCAATTACTCAACAGGAAACGACTTGCTGGGACTGGTTGCTGAAAGGAATGTTATCATCGCAAACAATCAAGCCAATGCCCAATTGGTTAAGGTACAGGCCAGCATCTTCTGCAGAAGCGGCTCCTTCTATGCCGAAAACTACCAGAACCGGCCAAAAGGTGTTCTGCATGTCCAGGGCTCCATCGTCCAAAATGATCGAGGGGCCGTTGGTACTTTCTCCGGCTCATCTCACTTATCCGGATTCTTGAAACGGTATACGTATGACCAACGGCTTGCCAACAACCAAGTCCGGCCGCCATTCTATCCGGGGTTCTTCGATCTGCGCCGGAGAATAGCAGGTTGGTGGATTGGGGGTGGAGGGGTAGAAGCCGGATGAAGTTCCATCCGGCAAAACTCACCTTGTGAGAGCAACGGGCGTTCAACTCGAGCAGAGGGCCGATAATAAGTGTATCGGCCTTTTCCTTTTTGCAGGGGAAAGGAAAGTTTGTACCTTTCAAGTGTGCCGAACTTGGCAATTGTGGCGATTGCTTCCTATCAAGGACAGAATTCACAACGCAATTATACCCATGCATTTCCCAAAGAGACAAAACCGCCTCGCCCGCGAAAAAAGTCCGTATCTCCTTCAGCATGCAAACAACCCCGTTGATTGGTATCCGTGGGGGGAAGAGGCATTCGCTAAAGCCCGGTCAGAGGGTAAGCCGATTTTCCTTTCCGTCGGCTATTCAACGTGCCATTGGTGCCACGTGATGGAGCGTGAATCATTCGAAGTCGAATCCATCGCCGGGATCATGAACGAACATTTTGTCAACATCAAAGTCGATCGCGAGGAACGTCCTGACGTTGACAAGGTGTACATGACGTCACTCCAGGCGATGGGTGAGAACGGCGGCTGGCCGATGTCGATGTTTCTTACTCCCGAGCTTAAACCATTTTTTGGCGGAACGTACTTCCCTCCCGAGAACAGATACGGCAGAATTGGATTTCCCGAATTACTGCAACGCATCACCCACGCTTGGAAGAACGAACGCGAACGGGTAGCGGAATCTGCCAAGAGTATTGCACAGTTTCTGCACGATTTGCCGACGGCAATGAAAGGAACAGAATCGCTTGACATCGCGTTGTTGCAGACTTGTTTCACCCAGGCAACAAGGAACTACGACACGCAGTTCGGCGGGTTCGGAGGCGGACCGAAATTTCCCCGGCCGGCGGTGTTCAACTTTCTGCTTCGTTACTTCAACCGCACGGGCGAACTGAAAGCTATTGACATGACCTGCCATACGTTGCGTCAGATGTCCAACGGGGGCATGTACGACCACATCGGCGGCGGTTATCATCGCTACTCCGTGGATGGCCAATGGCGGGTTCCGCATTTCGAGAAGATGTTGTACGACCAGGCACAGATTTGCATTTCACTGACGGACGCATACCTAATAACCCGAGACCCCTTTTTTGCGCGCCGATTACGTGAAACCCTCGCGTACGTGTTGCGAGACTTAACGGACAAGAAGGGTGGATTTTATTCTGCTGAAGATGCAGACAGCAGACTTCCGGATGCTATCGATGAAACAGGTGAGGGGGCATTTTATGTGTGGTCGAAAAAGGAAATAAACGATGCGCTCGGTCAGGAAGCAAAGATGTTCAGCTTCTACTACGGCGTGGAGGAAAGCGGAAACGCATTGAACGATCCGCAGCATGAATTCACGGGAAAGAACATTCTGTATGTTGCCAACACAGTTGCTGAAACTGCGGCCTTTGCCCGCGTGAGCGAAGCAGAGGTTGAGGCACGGCTTGAGCGTGCACGGAAGCAGTTGTTCGATATCCGGTCGAAGCGATCGCGGCCTCATCTTGATGACAAAATCATTACTGCCTGGAACGGCCTCATGGTCTCCGCATTTGCGCGTGCAGCGCAGGCGCTGAATGAGACGGCGTATGTGCAGGCAGCTGAACGAGCCGCAGCGTTTATTGCGGACACTCTCTACAACAAACAATCAAACACTCTCCTTCGCCGGTTTCGTGAGGGAGAAGCAAAGTTCGAAGCATATCTTGATGACTACGCATTCCTCATTCAGGGGCTGATTGATTTGTATGAAACATCGTTCGAGCCCCGGTGGCTTCAACAAGCAATGCAGTTGACGGAAAAGAAGATTGAGTTGTTTTGGGATGAAGGAGGGGGAGGGTTCTTTGATACAACAGGAAGGGATATCTCAATTCTGGTTCGTATGAAAGAACAGTATGATGGTGCCGAGCCAACGGGGAATTCTGTAGCAGCAATGAACCTGCTCCGCTTGTCCGCAATGACGGATAATCGTGATTGGCGTGAGAAAGCCGAACGAACGTTGAGGGCATTCGGCGATGTGCTGCAGAAGGCGCCGCTCGCAATGCCCCAGATGGCTGCGGCGTTTGATTTTTCAATTGATGGCGTAAAGCAGATTGTGCTTGCAGGAAAGCGGCATGATGAGACAACACGCAAGATGATAAGGGAAATCCACTCCCGCTATCTCCCGAACAAAGTCCTCATCCTTATTGATGAGGAAGCACAACAGATGGATTTCGGAAGTGCGGGCACGTTTCTGAAATCCGTTTCGATGATTGATGAGAAGCCGACTGCATACGTGTGTGAGGACTTTGTCTGCCAACTTCCGACAACCAGCATCTCAGAAATGATCAAGTTACTTGAAAGAAGATCGAAGTAGAACGAACGAGCTTCACAAAGGAATTGCGGTGAACAGCAAAGCCGGAACGGCGTGTTCCGGCTTTCATTTTAGTGGATTGGGCGGTTGAGGGTCCACCCGGGTTTGCGTTTCTTCATCTTCTCTTCAGCAGGATTTGTTTTGAGTTGCTCTGCAAGTTGCCGGGCGAACGTGTCTGCCTGATTCTTGTCCAAGAACCAATCGGTGCTGATGCTCTTCTTAAACAGCAGTCTCTTTCGTTGAAGGCGAACAATCCAGGGCATTCCCTTCTCGTTTGCCTGCCTTGTTTCAATGATATAGTCGCCGATGGTTGTGTTCATGGGAGAAATCCGCGGGAATGTTATGTATATTGTGAACACAAAGTACGCAGAAGCACAGCCAAGTTCAACATCGGCTCTCTTTCGATGACGATTCAGATTACATCGGTGTTGTCCATTCCCGAACGTGAGGTAACATTCCGGTTTGCCCGGAGCAGCGGTCCGGGCGGACAGAATGTCAATAAAGTGGCAACGCGTGTCGAGTTGGTGTTCAACGTCAGGGATTCAGGGTCACTGACGAACGAGCAGAAAGAACGGGTCTTCGCCCGACTGGGTTCGCGCATCGATTCAGGCGGGAACCTTCACTGTGCATCACAAGAATCGCGGAGTCAATGGAGAAACCGCGAGGTTGTCGTTGAGAAGTTCGCGTCATTGTTGCGAAAAGCCCTCGCTGTTCAGAAGAAAAGAAAACCAACCAAACCCTCAGCAGCATCGCGGCATTCTCGCATCTGCAACAAGAAATCACACAGCGTGAAGAAGAAACTGCGGGGAAGAGTGAGCCCCGCCGGTGAGTGATGGCCATACTGCTCTTCTTTAACACGGAACTTCTTTAACACGGAACTTCGTCCGCTGCTTCAGTGTTCTTAGCGTGCACTGCTCTTTCAATTAAGACATCCATACGATGAAGAGGCTTCTCGGAACATTATTGCTGCTGTTTGCGGGTTCAATTGTGCGGATTCATGCACAAACAGGAACCATCACCGGAACAGTTGTCAACCAGATTACACAGGAACCCTTGCCGTTTGCAAACGTCAGAGTTCTCGGAACACAACTCGGCGCTGCGACTTCAGTTGACGGCACGTTCTCGATCGCAGAGGTTCCGGTCGGGACGTATCAGGTTCAGGCATCGCTTGTCGGGTTCGCGCCGTTCATTCTGAGCGATGTGGTGGCAAGAGTGGGGAAACCCGCCGATCTGAAATTCCAATTGCAACCTACCGATATTGCTTTCGAAGAAGTTGAAGTGAGTGGGAGGTACTTTCAGAAATCGCCTGATGCAGCCGTCAGTGTTCAGCGGCTTTCCTATGAAGAAATTCGACGGTCGCCGGGTGGATTTGAAGATGTGGTGCGGGCCATTTCCGTCCTGCCGGGTGTTGCGCAAGTGTCGCCGGGACGAAATGATCTCGTTGTCCGCGGCGGAGCTCCGTCTGAGAATCTCTTTGTGGTGGACAATATTGAAATTCCCAACATCAATCACTTCGGCACGCAAGGCGCGAGCGGAGGCCCGCTCAGCTACATCAACCTGGATTTTGTACGAGAGACGGCCTTCTCCACCGGCGGGTTCGGTGCAAAATACGGAGACCGCATGTCATCGGTACTCACAATTGATTTGCGAGACGGGAGAAATGACAAGCTGGGAGGCAAAGCTACCATCTCTGCAAGCCAATTCGGCCTCAATGCTGAAGGGCCGCTTGACGACAACGGCACGTTCGTTTTTTCAGCGAGGCGAAGTTATCTGGATTTGATTTTCAAAGCAGCGGGCTTTGCGTTTGTTCCCGAGTATTGGGACTTCCTTGGAAGAGTCTCGTACAGAATCGACAACACCAATCGATTGACGTTTCTGGGTGTCGGGGCTATCGACGACGTGAGTTTCTTCAATGATGATGCAACCAAAAGATTCGACAACTCACGCGTACTCGGCACGGCGCAGCGGCAATATGCGAGCGGAGTGAGTTGGATTCGCCTTTTTGGCAACGGCTTTTCAACTGTGACGCTTGGCCGCAGTTATGTGAACTACAACGGAGTTCAACGCGATTCTCTTCTCGTCCCCTTCTTTACTAATCGCTCAAAAGAAGGGGAAACAAGTCTCCGCGGCGACGTTGTGTTGCAACTGCCGCATTCGGAACTATCATTTGGTGCACAGGCGCGCTACATCAATTTCAAAGCAAACCTTGCAATACCGGCATACATATCAACTTTTGGAGATACGCTCGATGTTCTGGTGAATAATTATGCAGAAACCGGTCATAAGATCGGAGTGTACGGACAGTACTCGCAACGGGTGACGAGAAATCTTCAACTGACCGCAGGTGGAAGATTTGACTATTTCAACATGATCAACAAAAAAACATATCTTTCACCTCGGGGCTCCATCACGTATGATTTTTCAGATCTTACATCAATCAGTGCCAGCGCCGGGATGTACTATCAGAATCCGTCGTACATCTGGTTGGTGGCGAACCCTCTGAACAAGAATCTTGAAGCTACTCGTGCCGACCAATTTGTTCTGGGCGTGGAACATTTGCTGCGGGCCGATCTGAAGCTGCGCGTTGAAGGATTCTACAAGAACTACAGCAACTACCCTGCAAGCGTGACGCGGCCGTATCTTGTTCTGTCCAACACAGGCGGAGGGTTTGGCGGATCCGATGAGAACTTTGCTTCGTATGGACTTGACCATCTGGTGAGCGGCGGAAGGGGACGGTCATACGGCGTTGAGTTCCTTCTGCAGAAGAAGCTGTCGGAAATACCGATATACGGACTTGCAAGCCTGACACTAAGTTCAGCACAATTTAGCGCGCTTGATGGTGTTGAGCGGCCGGGTGCCTTTGACCAACGCGTTATCTTCAATGTGAGCGGTGGCTATCAGTTCAATGAGCGGTGGGAAGCGAGCGTGAAATTCCGTTTTGCCTCCGGCAGCCCGTACACGCCGTTCAGGCAAGACGGAACGCAGAACGCTGCTGAGTACAACTCTTCCCGATTGAAGAATCTCCACAGCCTTGATATACGGGTAGATCGTCGCTGGAATTTTGCGAACTGGGACTTGATTGTGTATCTCGACATTCAGAATATCTATAACAACAAGGCAGTCAGCCAGATTCGCTGGAATGCGCGTGAGCAGCGCACAGAAGCGAATGAAAGCATTGGAATTCTCCCCTCCATCGGAATCAGTGCCGAGTTGTAGCAGCCTGCTCGGCAAAGAGAGGTGCCATGAGTTGAATCGTTGCACCCTCAAATCATTTCCCATATATTAACTGCGGGTACCAGCAGCCTACGGATACCTGTTCTTCTTACTTTCCCAAAAACACAAGCAGCGGTACATTGAATGTAAAGCGATGAACGATCAAGGACGTTTCAGCGCCTCCTGAATACATATGTACGCTCTGTTTCTGCTTTTGCATTCTCGCACACATTATAAGGGTCAGAACCTTCATGAAACTTGACAGTTTTCTTCACGCACTTCTTCCGAAGGACGACAAGTTCTTCAGATATTTTGAGAAGGATGTTCAGAATCTCCACCAGGCGGCAAAGATGTTCAGCGAACTGATGTCGAACTCAATGTCCAAAGAGGAACGCGCACAAAAGATCCGCCGCATCGAAGAGTTCGAGCACAAAGGAGATGAGATAACACATCAGATTTTTTCCGAACTCGGATCAACGTTCATCACGCCATTCGACAGGGAAGATATCCATGCCCTTACCTCAAAACTGGATGATATTCTCGATTACATACAAGGGGCGGCAAACCGGATTGTGTTGTACCGTGTTGATATCATTCTGCCGGAAATGGAGCGACTCGCCAGTTTGATCTATCAGGCTGTGCAAGAACTGAGCATGGCCATCCACCATCTGCGTGATTTTCAGAACGAACCGAGTATTCGCGAAAATCTTGTGAAGATCCACAGTATTGAAAATGAGGCGGACGATCTATTCGAGCGAGCAATCGCTAACCTATTTGATACCTGCAAGGATCCGATCCTTCTCATCAAAAACAAAGAGTTGATCGTCAGTTTGGAAACGGCAACGGACAAGTGCGAGGATGCCGCAAACGCCATTGAATCCATTATAGTCAAGAACTCCTGATATGCTGACACTCGTCATTATCATCATCGGGTTGGCGTTACTGTTCGATTTCCTGAACGGCATGAACGATGCCGCCAACTCCATTGCGACAATTGTTTCGACGCATGTTCTTTCTCCGCGCCTTGCGGTATTGTGGGCGGCATTCTTCAATGTGGTGGCCGCATTCGGGTTCGGTGTGCATGTTGCCAATACAATCGGCAAGGGGATTGTGGAACTTTCCGTTGTCAACGAGTATTTGATTCTCGGTGCCTTGATTGGCGCCATTGTGTGGACGCACGTATGTACTCGTTTCGGACTGCCCATCAGTGTGTCACATGCACTAATCGGAGGATTGGCCGGTGCAGGTCTTGCAAAAGGAGGCATTGGGGCACTCGTGATGGGAGGACTAATCAAGGTGTCGTTGTTCATTTTCCTTTCACCGCTTCTCGGACTTATCATTGCATACTTCTTCATGGTTGGCGTAACGTGGCTGTCCCGGAAATCATCCCCGCACAAGGTAGACCGGGTGTTTCGCGTTGGCCAGTTGATATCGTCCGCTGCGTACAGTCTTGGTCACGGCACGAACGATGCACAAAAGACCATGGGCATCATTGCTCTCGTTCTATACACTTCAGGTTACCTTGGCAATGAGTTTTATGTGCCTGTATGGGTCATCCTCTCTGCTCATGCTGCAATTGGGCTTGGCACGTATATGGGAGGGTGGAAAGTTGTCCGCACGATGGGCATGAAACTGACACATCTCAGGCCCATTGGCGGGTTTTGTGCTGAAACTGCAGGTGCATCGGTCCTTCTGGGAACTGCGTTGGCTGGGATTCCTGTGAGTACGACACATACGATAGCCGGCGCGATTATGGGTGTTGGATCTACAAGACGCTTGTCTGCTGTGCGATGGGGGATTGCGGGAAAAATAGTCTGGGCGTGGATTCTTACCATTCCGGCATCTGCAACAGTTGCTGCCGGCGGATATTTAGTTGTTGAGGCGATTCATCAACTGCTCAGTTAGGTAAAAAAACAGCTTGAACTTCTTTTCTCTTTTGCGTATCATGAACACGAATTGCAAAACAATTCCGCGATAGCTCAATGGTAGAGCATGCGGCTGTTAACCGCAGGGTTGCAGGTTCGAGTCCTGCTCGCGGAGCCAGAAGCTCCGGTTCCCGACTTCGTCGGGACTGGAGCTTTCGTATTCTATGGGCCAATCCTCGTTTTGTTTCACTTCTTCCCATTTCCTTTTTCTGTCCCGTCTCCTCTGAGTTTGTATGTGATTTCCACCGTCTTCTCGCCCTGCTTGACAGAACATCGAATCTCCTCGGCATATCACATTCAAGAGGTTGCGTTTGGTTTCGGCGGTGAGGCTGAGCAAATGAATGCGTCAATAAGTGACATTCTTCGAACGCCCGTAAGCCCTTTGCGAACCGGTCTGCCAGAACAATAGATGAAATTGTTGCGGCAGACGATTTCATTTGACTAACGACTCCCCCCGAAGTATATTTAGACGGAATTTTGAAAGCATCGATTTGCCGATAGTATGCCGGTCATGAATCGGCCACTCTGGGCGTCTCTTCTGTAGTATTTTCATAGTCACATTTCACGAGATGTATGCGTGCAACGGTAATTTGTATCGCTTTATGGAGTGCTACGGCTCTGGTGCCGGAGATGTTAGGCGGACTGAAGGACAATCTCACCGGAGGAACCTCTGTGGATACTCTGGGCAGCGGATGCTTGAATTTTCCGTTCCCTCAAAACACCACCTTTCCGTTCGGTATCATGCCGAACGGCAGCGATCATGCTGTGGCCCATCAATCTTACCTCGCATGGAAGAACAACTACGTAACAACCGATGGGGCCTGCGGTTTCCGCAGGGTAGTGTTCAACGACATGCATACAACTTACTCCGAGGGAATAGGATACGGGATGCTGCTTGCTGTAAATGCCGGGGATCGGGAATTGTTTGATGATCTGTTCGGATACTACAACAATTTCCTCGATCATAACGGACTAATGCACTGGTGGATTGGCAGCAACTGTCAGGTTATCGGGATTACGGCGGCAACCGATGCGGATCAAGATGTGGCGTTTGCACTGCTCCAAGCTCACCAGCAATGGTGCAGCGAAGGGGCAATAAATTATCTGCTGAGCGCACAAACCATCATCGATCGGCTGTACGCCTACACTGTTGAAGCAGGCACGTATGTTCTCAAGCCGGGAGATAATTGGGGGGGCTCGCATGTGACGAATCCTTCGTATTTTGCTCCGGCATACTACAGGGCATTTCGTGAGGCCACCGGCAATGCAGGCTGGGATTCGGTTATCACCAAATGCTACGAGATTCTGAGCAACGCAGCGCATCACACAACAGGTTTGGTACCCGATTGGTGCCAGGCAAATGGTCAACCGGCAAACGGCTTTGCGTATTACTACTACTACGATGCAACACGAACACCGTGGCGGATTGCACTTGATTACCTCTGGTATGGAGATCAACGAGCCTACGACTTTTGCACAAAGATCTCCGATTTTGTACGAGGGATTGGCGCCCCGAATATACTTGAAGGATATCATCTCAACGGAAGCCCGCTCAACTGGTCGCACATAAATGTGTTTATCGGTCCGTTCGGTGCGGGCGTAATGGCTACGAATCAAAGTTACCAGTCGTTTTGTGATTCAATGTACAACGAGAACGTAACTACTGTCCCATGGTTCATTCCCGGCAATTATTACAACTACAGTCTAAGAACGCTAACGCTGTTTTTACAGACCGGAAATTTTCTCAACCCGAACGAAATGCCGTTGCCGGTACAGCTCGCATATTTCAGAGGGCGCGTTACTCTGCCCGGTAACCACGCATTGCTTGAATGGGGAACACTCTCAGAGCTGAACAACTATGGATTTGAGATTCAAAAAAGGCTTCAGTCGGACCCGGCGTTTGCAACGCTACCCAATAGTTTCATCCCGGGTCACGGGACGACGCTTGAGCCTCAATTTTATTCATTCATGGATTCTGAAGCCATAAATCGCCCGACATATTACAGGTTGAAACAAATCGATCTTGACGGGAGAGTTCATTTCACCGATGCAATATTCGTTGAGGCCTCAACATCGGTGTATGAAGAATCCGTCCCGCCGGCTTTTTCACTTCATCAGAACTATCCAAATCCTTTCAATCCATCGACACGGATTCGGTTTGCCATTCCGAAAGACGCCAACGTTAAGGTGAGTGTTTACAACTCCCTCGGGCAACTCGTGGCTCACCTTATTAATGAAGAGAAGCATCGCGGGTATCACGAAGTCGTATTCCACGCAGATGGGTTGTCGAGCGGTGTATACTATTACACTCTTAGAGCCGATGGCTTCGTAGCATCCAGGAAACTCATTCTCATCAAATAGTCTTCCGAACTCTGGTTTGTAAGACGAAATCGTCACAATCTGCTGCCCTCCCCGCATAATTCTTGGCAGTTCTTGACAACCCTCCTATCTACGTGTATATTTTAGCGCGAGACAAACCTGTATTTACAAACACACATCATTCCTTTCGCAAAAAGTAGAATAGGGGGAGCGTGAACCTGCTTCGATTTGTAGAGAGAATCATTCTTCTTACCGTTATAGGTGTCGGGTCGTTATGGGCACAGCAATCCGGCATTTCCGACACGCCGGAATGCCACAACTATCCGTTCCCGCAAAATGCCATCTATCCGTATGGTCTAATGCCGGCGGATCGTAATCACCTTCACGCTCAACAATCATATCTTAGCTGGAAGAACAACTATGTCACAGCCGACGGAGCATGCGGATTTCGGCGGGTGCTGTTCAACGACATGAGTTCGACCTATTCTGAGGGTATTGGGTACGGAATGTTGCTCGCCGCCAACTTTGATGATCAATTACTATTCGATGATCTTTGGCGTTACTATGTTGCCAATCTTGATCAATACGGATTGATGCACTGGTGGATTGGCAACAACTGCCAGGTGTTGGGCATCAATGCCGCAACCGATGCCGACGAGGATGTTGCATTTGCGCTTTTGCTTGCAGACAAGCAGTGGTGCAGCACCGGCCCTCTCAACTACAGGCAACTCGCAATCACACAAATCAATCGCATCTATCAACGCCAAGTTGAACGCAACACGTATGTGCTGAAGCCCGGCGATACGTGGGGAGGTTCGAACGTGACAAATCCTTCGTACTTTGCTCCCGCATACTACCGCGCATTTCGCGAAGCAACAGGGAACGCGGCGTGGGATTCGGTGATTACGAAATGTTATCAGATTCTGAACAACGCCGCACACCCGACAACCGGACTGGTGCCCGACTGGTGTCAGGCGAATGGTCTGCCTGCAAGCGGTTTTGCCTATTATTACTACTACGACGCAACAAGAACCCCGTGGCGGATTGCACTGGATTATTTGTGGTTCGGTGATCAGAGGGCAAAGGCATTTTGCGAAAAAATCTCCTCATTTGCCCGCAACATCGGGTCCATCAATATCGGTGAGGGATACCAGTTAGATGGAAGTCCTATGGGATCGGCGCATATCAATGTGTTTGTCGGTCCGTTCGGGGCCGGTGCAATGGGAACGGGTTCGACATTTCAGGCTTTCTGTGACTCGGCCTATCAGGACAATGTTGCGACTGTGCCGCCGTTCGTGAATGGCAACTACTACAACTACAGTCTGCGAACCCTCACGCTTTTTCTTCAGACGGGGAATTTCTTCAACCCGTTGGCGGACCCGGTTCAGATACCGGCAACCCCGTCATTGGTAAGTCCGCTCAACGGTTCAACTGCTAACCCAACTTCTCCTGTACTGACGTGGCATGTGGCCGCCCGGGCGACGAGCTACAGAATACAGGTTGCGGAAGATTCAATGTTCACGTCAATAGTGCTGGATGATTCGACTCTTGTTGATACAATCCGGGTTGTTCCGGGATTGTCGAATGCATCCGTGTACTATTGGCGCGTTAGGGCAAAGAATCATGTTGGATGGAGTGAATTTGGGGCCTCGTGGAAGTTCACAACAATCCCTCTGCCGCCGGGTACTCCAGCATTGAACTTACCCGCCAACGGAGCAACAGGAGTAACGACATCCCCTATTCTTTCATGGGACAGCTCGCTGACGGCAACGTGGTACCGCGTTCAAGTTTCAAGCGATTCGTTGTTCTCAAGTCTTGTCGTTGATGACTCCACGGTCTCAGCAACCTTCTTGCACATCGGGCCACTGGAGTATCTGACAACATACTATTGGCGTGCAAGCGCCCGCAACGAAGGGGGCTCGAGTTCGTTCTCGGAGGCATGGCGTTTCACGACTACGCTCTCACCGCCTTCACTCATACTGCCGCCCGACAGTGCCGCAGGAGTCTCGACAAATCCTCTGCTATCATGGGCTTCAGTGCCGGGCGCGCTTCTGTATCATGTGCAGGTTTCGCTGGACTCGTCATTCAGTGCGGTAGTTTTTGATAGTGTGGTGGTCGGCGAAACAGAATGTTATGCAGTCGGACTTGAGAATTCACTCAAATATTTCTGGAGAGTGAGAGCAAGCAACACGGAAGCTGTTGGAGTTTGGTCGGATGTATGGAAATTCACAACGATCCCTCGTTTGCCGGACCAGGTCGTGCTTGTCGCTCCGCCGAATGCAGCGATTATAACATCCGACAGTGTGCAATTTCTATGGCGTGCAAGTCAACCGGAAGTTGAATTCTATTGGTTTGAAATAGCAAACGATTCAACGTTTGAAGGATCGAAAATCGACTCAACACTGACCGATACAATCCGCGTGACCCGCGGTCTTCTGAATCATTCCTCGTTTTGGTGGAAGGTACGATCGAAAAACGCGGCTGGGTGGGGAGAATTCAGCGATGTTCGGAAGTTCAACGTCGTGACCACGGGCTTGAGCACGGCGTATTCCGTTCCGGAGGAGTTCGAGCTTGCGCAGAATTATCCGAACCCGTTCAACCCTGCAACAACAATCAAGTACGGTTTACCGCGGAACTCGCACGTATTCCTGTTTGTGTTCAATACGCTTGGTCAGGTTGTGGAAGAGATGGTAAATGATTATCAGCAAGCGGGTTATCACGAAATCACCTTCCGAAATACTCACCTGGCAAGTGGTGTCTACTACTATCAATTGCGTGCCGAAGGAGTGATTCTGACAAAGAAATTCGTTCTGATCAAGTAGCCGAACAATACCCTTCTCTGTGTACCGGAAACTCTGTGACATGAAACAAATGCCGGGCACTGACTTTTGCACACAATACTGCTGTTCGGCATTTAATAGTTTCGTACGCACGACAACATCGAGATGACCACGTCAAATACGCCGCTTGTTTCAGTTGTTATTCCAGCCTACAACGCAGAGAGATTTATCGGCAAAACTCTTGAATCGATTTTGTTACAGACCTACCCTCACTTCGAAGTTCTTGTTGTTGACGATGGTTCAACCGATGGTACTGCCGATATAATCAAATCATTTGCCGTTCATGATTCCCGTTTTCAACTTCTCCAAAAAACAAACGGAGGGGTGGCGACAGCACGCAACATGGCGATCCGCAACGCATCAGGCGAGTTTATTGCCCCATGCGATTCCGACGACGTATGGTATCCGGACAGATTGAAGGCGCAGGTTGAGTGTATGATGCAGTCGGATGAGTCTGTCGGACTCGTTTATTGTTGGTCAAAAATCATTGACGAAGATGACCAGCCCATTGTTGACATTACGCACTCTTACGAAGGGAGAGTATTTGCCGATCTTGTCTATTCAAACTTTCTTGGAAACGGCAGTTGCGCTCTCATCCGGCGGAGTTGTTTTGATGCAGTGGGGGAGTATAACGGTGCTACGACACCGTGTGAGGAATGGGACTTGTATATCAGGGTTGCCGAACGGTATGAGGTTCGGCTCATTCCGACTATTCTTGTTGGATACAGGGAAGTGCTGACGAGCCTGTCCGCAAACCACTACCGGATGGAGGGCGCTTTTGCATCGCTGCTGAGGGAGATTAGAAATCGCCACCCGCAAATTCCGAGTTCGATACTCCGGGTGGCGAAAGGTTCATATTATCTGTATCTCACAGGCAAGAGCAATCGTCGCAGCCGGTACGGCACATCGCTCAGGTATTTAGGGGTATGTCTCTTTTCGGATCCATTGCGATTGCTTTCATCCGAATTCCATTCTACCCTTGCAAAGGCAATCGTCCGGTTTCTTGCTCATCCCGTAACATCCAGGATCTGGAAGGACGATCGCATGTGGCGCACGATGAGGCGGAAACTTCATGTGCCTGTTGCAACGCAAGAGAGTAATGAAGCAGAGAAGGAAAAAACGTCCGCCACAGAAACTCCTTTGCGCCTGTTTGACCGCTTGCATAACTCACGCATGAAACGATTCAGAGATGAAGCAAATGCCGTTTTGACCGCTGACAGGCAGCAGGCACACGGGAAGTAAGAACGGCTCCAACGTGCAGAAGAATCCAAATTCCTTTTGATAATCTGATGACATTCAAACGCTTTCCATTTCCGAACTCAAGAATTCAACGGGTAGTCTTCCTCATTGTGTGGATGGTGTTCATTTTTGTGAGTTCCACCTACTCTCAATGGATGAGCAGAACGAGCGGAAGTACAGATCCGTTCTCAGCCGTGACAAACGCCGTTGAGGGCCGTTGGTATGCAGTAGGGGCACGAGGGCTCATCGTCTGCTCGGAAGACGGCGGTGTTACATGGAGCAAGCAATCAAGTGGCACAAACAATTGGCTCAGTTCGGTCAGTTTCGTTGATGAGAATACTGGTTGGATTGCGGGATGGAATGGAACAATCCTCTCCACCTCCAATGCCGGCGGGAGTTGGCTCAGCCATAAAGGAGTGATATCAAAATCGCTGTACGGCGTCACCTTCTCTGACAAGAGAAACGGTACAGTAGCAGGTTTTGAGGGAACGATTCTTCGAACCAAGGATGGTGGCGTAACCTGGGTGGAGCAGTCAAGCGGAACAACGGCAAACCTGCGCGACATATTCTTTTCCGATAGCGTCACGGGTGTTGCCGTCGGATCAGAAGGAACGATTCTTCGCACAACCGATGCGGGAGAGACATGGACCCCGCAGTCATCCGGGAAAACGACGCTGCTACACAAAGTTCGTTATGTCAACACGAGCTTTGGAACTGCGGTCGGCGAAGCGGGGACAATTCTGATCACGACAAACGGGGGAGTTGATTGGCAAGAGCGTTCTGCCAACACTACGTCGGATCTTTGGGATGTGTACTTTACAGACGAAAAAACCGGCTTCATCGTAGGCTCTAAAGGAACACTGTTGAAGTCGACTGACGGCTGTACTACTTGGGCAAATCAGTCAGCCGGAACGGAAAGTGACCTACGTGGTGTATCGTTTGCAACTGCTGCGATTGGTGTTGCCGTGGGCGTTCAGGGAACCATCCTCCAGACACTGAACGGAGGGGGTTGCGAGAATTTTCCGTTTCCTCAGAATCTTTCATACGAATACGGCATTATGCCGCTGCAGCGCAATCACGCGGTTGCTGAAGCATCGTACATAAGTTGGAAAACCAACTATGTGACATCGCAGGGTGCATGCGGTTATCGGAGAGTCTTGTTCGACGATATGCGTTCAACAACGTCCGAAGGAATCGGATACGGCATGTTGTTGGCTGTTACGTTCGGCGATCAGGCACTCTTTGATGATCTGTGGTCGTACTACCAGAGATTCCTGAACAAGAGCGGATTCATGGATTGGCATATTAGTGACAGTTGCACAATTTTGGGTTACGGCGGCGCAACCGACGCTGACGAAGATGCAGCGTTTGCATTGTTGCTTGCAGACAAGCAGTGGTGCAGCGATGGCAGAATCAACTATCGGGAGGATGCGCGTATTCTGATTGAGCGGATTTTCAAGCATCAGGTTGAACCGGAGACGTTTGTTCTCAAGCCGGGAAACGGTGCGTGGGGTGGATCGCATCTCCTTAACCCATCGTATTTTGCCCCCGCATATTACCGGGCGTTCGAGGCTGCAACGGGCAATTCAGGTTGGTCGAAGGTCATCGAGAAATGCTATGAAGTCTTGAGAAACGCTGCCCATCCCCAAACCGGCCTTGTGCCGGACTGGTGCAAGGCAGACGGATCGCCGGGACAAGGACGCGAGAACAATCATTACTATTTCTGGGATGCAACAAGAACGCCGTGGCGTATAGCCCTCGATTATCTCTGGTATGGGAACGATGAAGCGCGGCAGTTCTGCTTGAAGATTGCCGGATTTGCGCGAACAATCGGCGCAGCAAATATCGCGAACGGGTATTTGCTTGATGGCAAGCCGATGGGGCCGGAGCGCAACAGCATATTTGTCGGCCCGTTCGGGGCGGTTGCAATGGCAGCGGGCGAAACGTATCAAGCATTGTGTGATTCACTGTATCGCGAGAACGTTCTCCGTGAACCTCCGGCTGCGGGGAATTACTACAACTGGAGTCTGCGCACGCTGACCTTGCTTCTCCAAACGGGTAATTTCCGCCCTCCTGACCTGTTCCGACGTCCATTGCGGAGTTGCTTGCTGTGTAAAAAATTGCTACAATGTCTGTGGCAATACGCCGTTATATATATCTCTCTGCAACAAAAACCTCCGTTCTTTCACACCCTGCATCGGATTGCAGGTACCGACCTGTGAGTGAAGAGATTTTCAACGTTTCCTCATCTCCATTTTCTTTCTCCGTCCTGTATCCACAACCACCCGGCTGATGTAAAGCCCTTGGTACGCCTTTCCCATGCGGGGCATAACGGAAACATGCTTAGCCGAGGAATGATCTTTCATGTACAACTCGATTGTCCTTGTAAAACAGGTACCGGATACGACTAACATCTCCGGTCAGGTGATGAAGGAAGACGGAACAGTGAACCGTTCCAAGCTTCCGGCAATCTTCAATTTTGAAGACAGGGTTGCCCTCGAATTCGCCCTTCAAGTCAAAGACCGGTGCGGCGGCAAAGTAATTGCCGTTACGATGGGCCCGCCCCGAGCATCCGATGTTCTCCGGGAATGCCTGTACATGGGAGCCGACGAAGCGTATCTCATAACGGACAGGAAGTTCGCCGGAGCCGATACATTGGCAACGTCGTATGTTCTCAGTGAAGCCATCAAGAAGATCGGTAGCGCCGACCTCATCTTCGCGGGCAGACAAGCCATTGACGGCGACACGGCACAGGTCGGGCCGCAGACAGCCGAGAAACTCGGCATTCCGCAAATCACGTACGTCGAAGAAATTCTCGACATCAGCGAAAGAACTGTTCGGGTGAAGAAGAAGATTGATGGGGGCTATGAGATTCTGGAAAGCCAGCTTCCCGTTCTGCTTACTGTACTCAAGGATGCAGCGGAGCCGCGGCCGTTCAGCGCCAAACGCTTGATGGCATACAAGGGGGCAAAATCACTCCTCGAGTTGGAAAAGCTTGCGGAAGGGAACTCACTGCTCTACACTGACAAGCTTGTCTACGAATACAAAAACCGCTCTCTCTTCATTCCGACTCTCACAGCGGAAGACCTGCATATTGATGTTGCACGATGCGGCATCAAAGGCTCGCCGACAAAGGTGTATGAAGTTGAATCCGTTGTGCTCACCGGGAGCAAGCCGATGCGTTTTGAGAATTCCAAGGCCGGTATGCTGTCGCTTGTCGATATGTTGATGGAAGATAGAATCCTCGGATGATGACTATGGAAAACTGCACAAATGACGTTTGGGTGTTTGTCGAGCAACGCGACGGAAAACCCGCCGAAGTGAGTTTCGAGCTTCTGAGCAAAGGACGCAAACTCGCCGATAGCATGGGAGGGAAGCTGAAGTCGATTGTTCTCGGTGATGATGTGGAAGCAATTGCCGTTGATTCATTCCGGTTTGGTGCCGACGAAGCATATCTTGTTTCGCATCCCGAACTCGGACGCTACAAAACGCTGCCCTACGCGAGAGTGTTGAATGAGCTTGTTGGCACACACAATCCGCGCATCGTTCTTTTCGGGGCTACGATCATAGGGAGGGACCTTGCTCCGCGGATTGCCTCGCATACCCGCAGCGGGCTTACGGCGGATTGTACCGATCTGAGAATTGCCGATGTTACATATCTTGGCAAGGAACACAAAAACCTTCTGCTGCAAATCAGGCCGGCGTTCGGCGGAAATATCATTGCCACCATTATCACTCCCGATACACCGACGCAGATGGCGACTGTCCGTGAAGGAGTAATGGAACTTCACCCGCTTTCGCATCCTCACAAAGTGAAAATAACCCGCATTCCGTATGAGCCGGACGGATTGGATCACCTCATCACCATTATCGAACAGCATCGAACGGAGAACAAGGTGAACCTGAAGGGCGCCCCGATTATTGTTGCGGGAGGATACGGGCTTGGAACAAGAGAGAACTTCCGGCTTGTGCATGAGCTTGCGCATACGATCGGCGGCGAGGTTGCAGGCAGCCGTGCAGCGGTGGATGCCGGTTTCATACCGCATGAACGGCAGGTCGGGCAAACAGGTGTCACGGTCCGCCCGAAACTGTACATCGCAATCGGTATTTCGGGGGCTATTCAACACAGAGCCGGAATGCAGGAAGCCAAGAAGATCATTGCCATCAATACCGACCCCGATGCACCGATTTTCGATGTATCGCATTACGGCATCGTCGGGGATGCGACCGATGTTATCCCGAAATTCATTGAAGCATTCAAAAGCAGACTGAAGTGAGTTACAATGCCGAATTATTTCCTTGACAATCCTGACATCCTTTTTCATTTCAACACGTTTGATCTAAAGGAAGTTGTTGCCATCACGGAAGACGACTACACGCAGTCGAGAGAGTTTTCGTATGCTCCGACGCAGTATGAAGATGCAATGGGGAACTACAGGAAAGTGCTTGAAGTAGTGGGCGATCTTGCCGGAAACTTCATTGCTCCGAGAGCAGCCGGGGTTGATCATGAGGGAGCAACATTTGCCAACGGCCGGGTCACATACGCCGAAGGCACGCGCAAGAACCTCCGGCAACTCTCGCAAGCGGATTTGATGGGAATGATTCTTCCCCGCAAGTACGGCGGATTGAACTTTCCTTTCACCATTTACATGATGACGGTTGAAATGCTTTCACGAGCCGATGCATCGTTGATGAACATCTTCGGATTGCAGGATATCGGCGATACGATTCGCAAGTTCGGGAACGAAGGCCAGCGGATGGAATTTCTTCCCAAAATCAGCTCGGGAGAACATACCGGCGCAATGGCGCTGACGGAGCCGGATGCAGGTTCCGACTTGCAGGCGGTTAAACTTCACGCATATCAGAATGAACAAGGCGCCTGGTTTCTTCGCGGCATGAAGCGTTTCATCACCAACGGCAATGCGCAGGTACTGCTTGTTCTTGCCCGTTCGGAACCCGGAACCAAGGACGGCCGGGGCCTGAGCCTGTTCGTGTGCCATCATGACAAAACAGTCAAGATCCGCCGCATTGAGAACAAGTTAGGCATTCACGGCTCTCCCACATGCGAGTTGCAGTTTAACGACACGCCAGCTCAACTTGTCGGTTCACGACGGTTCGGACTGATTAAGTACGTGCTGGATCTGATGTACCGGGCGCGCATGGGCGTGTCGGCACAAGCCCTGGGAATTTCACAGGCAGCGTACGAAGAGGCGCTGAAGTATGCTCGTGAACGCAGACAATTCGGGAAAGCGATTGCCGATATTCCCGTTATCTCCAACATGCTGATTGATATGCGGGTGACGCTGGAAAGTAATCGTTCGCTGTTCTACAGCACGACACAATGTGTTGATGTAAAGGAGAAGTTGGAAGACAAGATCGAGAAAATGAAAGGAGAAGGGAAGTCCGTCGCCGAGGAAACCGCAAGGCTCAAACACATCACGAAAGTGGCCAATCTGCTCACGCCCTTGTCGAAATACATGCTCGCTGAATGCAGCAACAGGATAACGTACGACGCGCTGCAAATTCACGGTGGCACAGGGTACATGAAGGAGTTTCACGTCGAGCAACTTGCCCGCGATGCGCGCATCACGAATATTTATGAAGGGACTTCGCAACTGCAGATTGTCGCGGCGTCCGGCGGAGTTATCAATGATGTGTTAGGGGAGATGTTCGAGGCGAAAGAGAAACGCGAGTATAAGGGGGGGCTTACACGGCTTGCCAACCATCTGAAGGAAATCCGGCGGCTGTTTCTTGACAGCTTGAAGTATGTGGTTGACAAGAAGGACACGGGATTCCAGGATGTTGCTGCGAAAGATCTTGTAGAGATGTACGGCTCTCTCTACACCGGCTATCTGTTGCTGGATGAGGCGGAGATTGAGCCGCGCAAGGTGTTCATCGCAAACCGCTACATCGTCACCGCGCTGGCGCAGGCACGAAGGAACGCCGAGGCAATCAGGGGAGAGTTGTTCGGAGATTTGCTGCACGCAAGCAAGATTCTGCAATAATCAGAAACAATCAGATCATAACGAGGAAACAACATCATGGCAAAGAGGACGGCGTACTACTACTATCGCATTTACGATGACAAAGAGCAGTTCAACTACATCCGGAGTACTTTTCAGGAGAAGAAGATCAGGAGTCTTTTGAAGAAATTCGAAAAAACTCATCAGGAATACTACAACACGGAATTTATTGATTTTCTCAAGAAGCAGGACCCGAAGGCCGAATTGATTGATGTAGCCCCGATTTCATACTGAGGCGCGATTGGCCCGGCTCCGGGGCTTCTTGATGTGATGGCTTCGGGGGAGGTCTATGTTCGGGCCGTGCCCGCCAATATCAGGATAGGAATATCCTGATCAACGCCCGCAGGAAGGGTTTGGCGAATTCGAGCAGAATGATTCCCAACCCTATTCCCAACAATACCACTTGTGTTACTCTCAGCGCTTTTCTTCTTACCCTCATTCCCCTCCAGTTGCACTCATGACACCTGAAGTAATGCACCGGCAAAACTGCCCGAATAGCCTTTTCTGATACGGTTTTGCTCCTTGAGCGGTACACGCGTGAGCTTTTGCAGGATGGGCATAGCATACAGTCTATTGAGTTTGTTCCCTATCACATGAACTAAAACGGCAAAGAGTTACATACTTGAGTTGCATTGTATCACTTGAATGCACAAGATGCAAGAGACGATGCAAAAACGAGGATGCTGCAAACTGAAGTTTCCGAATTCGTTCAGGGGGGACGAATCGGGAAAACAGGGAAGTCATCCCGTGTGCTGAGGACGGCAAGTTCGGAGAGATGTCGGTCGGTTGGCACGTTTCGCGTGTCACCTATGAGCACAGAACATAATTGACTTTCACGCATTATTCGGTTACACTAATGCGTTACTCGAACGGACTTTTCGGGCTCTAACTGCAAGTCCGGCATAATCTTAGAGTCAACTGTGTGCTTGCACTGACGACACCGGCATCAGGTCGGGCGGGAACTGCCGATGGAGTCAAATGGGGAGAGCGCAATACCATTTCCTTTGTCATTGACGCGACGGTGCTGGAGTCACGGCGAAGGATGTCTCACAGTACCCCCTCCCACATTGCCCCATCGGATCAAGGCGGCAAAATTTTCCGAATTTACGTTAGTAGGTTGTGACTTCCCCGGCTTTATTGACCGAGGGAGAGTCGTTTGGCAAGTACGGTTGGCAGGCCTTGGCCCAGAATTGCCTTTGCCGCTCCTTCGACATCATATTCTGACCGGATATTCTGATATGTCCACTGTTCCGAGTCGAATATGCCGAAGCTGAGTTGCGGATTGCCATCGCGCGGTTGTCCAACGCTGCCGACATTGACAAGAAAGCGCATGTCCTTCTTGAGTGAGAAGGTCTTCAGATTTTCACCGCATACAAAAGGGATGTGTGTGTGGCCGATGAAACACAAAGGCGTTGAAAACGCAGGAAACTGGTCCCGGGCAAGAGCAAGAGATGAAACGTAGGTCCATTGCCCGGGTTCGAGCGGAGAAGCGTGCGCAAGTGTTGCAGGTTCTTTGGCCGTGGAATAGGGGAGCGAACTCAGAAAGCTGAGATTATCCGGCGTGAGTACCGAATGAGTCCACTCGGCGGCAATACGGCCGGGCTTCGTGAAGTAGTGGGCAACGGAAGTGTCGATGGCGGCAAGGTCGTGGTTTCCCAGAACGGTCAGGGTACAACGCTCACGGACAAGCCCGATGCATTCGTTAGGATTGGCACCATACCCGACAATATCGCCGAGACAATAGACTTCATCAATGCGGGAACGGTCAATAATCGATAACGCCTTGGCAAGTGCCTGAAGATTGGAATGAATATCAGCAACAATAGCGACGCGCATATTCGGTAAGTTACTTGTTGGAACGACAAAAGCAAGTGAGGCGTGACTGTACAGAAAAGAATTGTGAACAGAGAAGTATTCGAACGTAATATCAAGCAAGGTGCAGCGTGGAAACAATAAACTTTGGAACAAACGGTGATATGCACGGAGGACTGCCGCGTGAATCCCATGTGCAGGAGTATGTCTCCATTATTCTTCGGGGAAAGTGGGTCATTCTTGCCTCGATGCTGCTTGCCACTGCCATCAGCGCATTCGTCACATTGCGCACCGATCCGGTGTACGAATCCGCGGCTCTTGTTCTTGTGGATATGAAAGGAAAAGGTGGCCAGCTTCCGTTCTTTGATTTTGCAGGGACGAGCTTCAACAAGATGACGAATGAGCTTGAAATCCTCAAATCACGAACGATGGCGGAGGCGGTTGCTCAGGATCTGCTGAAGGACGCGGAACATGCCAGCCCGATCACAGAGGTAACCCCGATACTTCAGGTGATTGTTGATGGCGTTCCCCAACAGAAACTCGCCAGCGTGAGGGAGGTTGCAGGGCGACTGCTCGGGTCGGTGTCGTTTGTTCCCATTCGTGACTCGGATATCATCCGGATCACGGCACGCAGCAATCACCGGGCGGAGGCGGCATTGCTTGCCAACACCTACATGAAGGTCTATGCCGAGCGTAACATGGATGCCAGCCGTACACGTTCCCGTGCTGTGCGCGAGTTCCTGCAGAGCCAGTTGGAAACCCGCAGAAGTGCCCTGGATACAGCCGAGGCATCCCTTCAGGCATACATGAAGTCTGCCGGCATGGTCTCGCTCGACGGTGAGTCCAACAAGGTTGTAGCCCAGTTATCTCAACTCGAGGCAAACCGCGACGCCATCGAGGTGGAAATTCGCTCGAAGGAAACCGCACTCGCTTCCTACCGTGAAGAGATTACCAAGCAGGAACCCAGCGTTGCACGAACGCTCGGCGAATCGAGCGATGCGTATATCCGCTTGCTGCAGGACAAGCTTGCCGCACTTGAGGTACAGCGTGATGTTGTCATTGCCCAGAATCCCGCGCTTGCCGGACAGTCTATTTACTCCGAGAAATTGAAGGAAATTGATTCTCAAATCTCAGCCCTGAAGAAGAATCTCAAATCACGAACAGAAGC
This sequence comes from uncultured Chlorobiota bacterium, assembly GCA_900696645.1. GTDB lineage: Bacteria > Bacteroidota > Ignavibacteria > UBA10030 > UBA6906 > CAADGV01. Next base: position 185,588 of record CAADGV010000024.1, read on the forward strand.
ATTCCTTAAAACCATCGGCTCCGGCGACGACGGCATTGGAAGCGCTGCATTTGTCGGGCAGATGAGGCAGAAGATTGTGGAGCAACAGATTGAGTTGGAAGCTCTTGATTCTCGCAAGCGGGCTCTGCAGTCTGTTATTTCACAATACGAGCGGCAGTTCAACCAGATCCCGGAGAAAAGTATTGAACTGGCGAAACTCCAACGGGCTAGGCTCAGTAACGAGAAACTCTACCTCCTCGTCGAGGAAAAGTACAACGAAGCCGCCATTACCGAAAAATCCGAATTCGGGTACGTTGACATCATCGATCCGGCAATTGTGCCGGGCGGGCCCGTCAGTCCGAACATGCGCAAGAACCTCATTCTTGGCCTGTTAGTCGGCCTCGGACTTGGTGTAGCGTACGTCCTCCTGCGTTCCTATCTCGATGTTCGGGTGAGAACTCCCGAGGATCTGAAGCGATTCGGGTTCATTCCGCTTTCCGCCGTGCATCAAATGGACAATGTGCCCAGACAGGAGGGATCCACAGGAAACGGGCATTCCCATCACGAAAGTACCGATTTCGACCCGCATCTGGTTGCGTACCACAATCCGCTGTCGCCTCTCGCCGAGGCGTACCGCCGTTTGCGTACGAACGTTCTGTACGCACAACTTGACACGCCGCTGAAGAGTTTTCTGGTTACGAGCGCAAACCCGTCGGAAGGGAAATCCACCACTATCTCCAATCTTGCTGTTGCATTTGCACAAGCCGAAAAGAGGGTGTTATTAGTTGATGCGGATATGCGTCGGTCGACAATTCACAACTACTTCAGGATCAACAAGAACCCGGGGCTCACGGATGTCTTTGTAGGGAGTGTCACCATTGATGAGGCACTGAACAAGAATGTTGTGGAGAATCTGGACGTGCTGTGTTGCGGTACAACGCCTCCCAATCCGGCGGAACTTCTCGGCTCGCGCAGAATGCGTGAATTCATCGAACAGATGAGCGGGAAGTACGACATCCTGATGTTCGATTCGCCGCCGCTGCTTGCCGTCACGGATGCGGCCGTTCTCTCGACTGTTGTCGATGGGGCAATTCTTGTAGCTTCCGCTGGGAAGACCCGTGCCACGGCAATCTACCGTGCAACAGAATCTCTGGCCAGTGTCGGGGGAAAAGTACTCGGCGTGCTGCTCAACAATTTTGATGTCAAGAAAGCATACGGCGGCTACTACGGCAGCTACGGCTACAGTTACTACGCGCACAACTACGGCTACTACCATTCCAACGGAAACGGTGAAAGCCCCAAGAAGCGAAAGAAGTCCCTGCGAAGAAGTGCATGACGTTTCATCCACCATCTGTCTGGAAGATCATGAAGAATTTCCTTCTGTTCGGTATTATCGGCGTTACGACGGTTCTGCTGTCTGCATCTGCACATGCGCAGCTCGATCAAACAGGGCTGCTTTCCGCCACATCGGTGGGAACCACGACGTCGAACTTCTATTTCGCGAAGCCTAATGAGCTGACCATCATCGTGAATGTTTTGGGGTTTGTGCAAAAACCCGGACGGTACGAAATCTCCAGCACCATCGATCTCATCAACCTGCTTGCACTTGCCGGCGGACCCTCTTCGGACGGAACACTGAAGGGGGTGAAAATCTCCCGACTCGTTCGAAACGAGGAACGCTTTGCCCGGCAGGAATTCACCATCGATCTAAATGATCTGACACGGGTTGGCGCGGAACAACTCGCTTTACAGCCCGGCGATGTTGTGGAGGTTGACAGATCCACGTGGTCGGTTGTACGTGATATCTTCGGTGTTGTGGGGTATGCTGCCGTGATTACAACAACCGCAGCCACGGTCATCAATCTGGCCCGGAGATAAGTTGTCCCACACAACGGTCAGGGGGTATTTCGCGATGAACCATCTCATATCTGCAACAGGGCACACCGCACGGTGGTACGCGCTGTACACTCGTTCACGGTTTGAAAAGAAGATCGATGATGATTTTCGGCGGCGGGGAATTGAATGCTTCCTTCCGCTCGTGGAAGAGGTGCGTCTGTGGAGCGACCGGAAAAAGAAAGTGCTTGAGCCCCTGTTCAGAGGGTACATCTTTGTGCGAACGGATTTGCGCAACAAGGTCTCCATCCTCCAAACCGACGGCATCGTCCGGTTTGTGGGTGTGCGCAACACGCCATCTCCTGTTCCGGAACAACAAATCAACTGGGTTCGCATTCTTGCAGGCTCGCCTGATGCGATTCGTCGCGAAGAGTATGTGAGCGTGGGCGAGGTTGTACGGATCACTGCGGGTCAGTTCAAAGGTGTAGAAGGATTTGTCATGAAAGTGAAGGATACGGCTCGTGTTGCCGTGTCGCTGTCGTGCATTGCCCAATCGGTATCTGTGGAAGTGCCGCAGGAATTTTTGGAGAGAATCGATCAACCTGTCGCTGAACCAAGTATCGGTTTCGTTCGCAGGCTGTAGTTCAAGAATCTCTTTCGACGTCGTTGACAGACTCGTCCGTGACGTCGCATTGTAAGACCATGTCCGAGTAGGCCGCATCGTGCAGCTCAAAAAGCACAATGTGACTGAAAGGGCGGAGCGTGCCTGAGAGGACAAGTCCCAAATCCCAATTGCCAAATTCCAAGTACCAAGCAGCGACCGCGGAGCCTATTGACGAAACATGATGAACACAGACCGTCCATATGACCTTGAGGAGCGGACGTTCCTGTTTGCAAAGGAAGTCGCACTCTTCTGCAAGCGTTTGCCGAAGAATGTCGAGAACATAGAATACATCAAACAGGTCATACGATCATCAGGCTCAGTCGGTGCGAATTACATTGAGGCCAATGAATCGTTGGGAGAAAAAGACTTTTCACTGAGGTTAAAGATCAGCCGTAAGGAAGCCAAAGAGTCGATGTACTGGTTACGACTCATTTGTGAGACAAACAATACCCAATTCGCCGGGTCCGGGACAGTTCTCGTGAATGAGGCGAATGAATTGCGGAAAATCCTTTCCACCATCATAAACAAAGCGAAATAGGCACTTCATCATTGGAATTTGGAGTTTGGACTTTGGAATTTCACATAGAATTATGAGTATCAAACAGGAGTTTCTCAAGAGAATTGACTCAAGAGATGCCCGGATCGGCATCATCGGCCTCGGCTACGTCGGATTGCCGCTCGGACTCTGCTTCGCGGAGAAGAAGTTTCGCTGCGTCGGCTTTGATATCGACCGGAAAAAGACCGACGCATTGTCGAAAGGCGAATCGTATATCAAACACATTCCTTCCGAACGCATCAGGCAGGCTGTCTGTTCAGGGATGTTCAGCGCGACAACAGACTTTTCGAAGATTGCGGAGTGTGACGCTGTTCTGATTGCCGTACCGACACCGTTGAACAAGAATCGCGAGCCTGACATGTCGTACATCGTCAGTACGTGCGAGACGGTTACACCGTATGTGCGTGCAGGTCAGTTGTTCGTGCTGGAGTCAACTACCTATCCCGGCACAACGGACGAGGTGGTCGTTCCGATTCTCGAATCAACCGGATTGAAATGCGATGTTGACTTCTTCGCGGCCTTTTCTCCCGAGCGTGAGGATCCGAACAACAAGGAATACCGGACCGAGACGATCCCGAAAGTCGTCGGTGCAACATCACCTGAAGGACTGGCCGTTGCGGACAGGCTCTACTCACAGATCGTCGTGCGAACCGTTCCTGTTTCTTCAACGCGTGTTGCCGAGGCGACAAAACTGATGGAGAACATCTTCCGCTCTGTAAACATCGCCCTCGTGAATGAGTTGAAAGTCGCCTTCATGAAAATGGGAATTGATGTGTGGGAAGTGATCGAAGCAGCGAAGACAAAACCGTTCGGCTACATGCCGTTCTATCCGGGTCCGGGACTCGGCGGCCACTGCATTCCTATCGATCCGTTCTATCTCACGTGGAAAGCACGAGAGTACGGAGTTGCTACGCGGTTCATCGAGCTTGCAGGGGAGATCAATACTGCCATGCCGGACTTTGTTGTGCAACGAGTGATGGAAACACTCAATGACCATGGCAAGGCACTTAAAGGTTCGAAGATCCTGATCCTGGGTCTTGCATATAAAGCCAACGTTGACGACGACCGCGAATCTCCTTCTTATCATCTGATCGAGAAGTTGGAAGAGAAAGGGGCAACCGTGAGCTACAACGATCCGTTCGTTCCCGTTATTCGTCCCTCCCGTGAATGGTCGAAGTATGCCGGCCGCGAGTCGGTGGAAGTAAGCAACAACTACGATCTCATCCTCATCGCCACACCGCATGACGAATACAGGAAAATGGATTTCAGTAGCTTCTCCGCGCCGATTGTGGATACGAGAAATATTGTGTCCGGCGGTAGAGCATACAAGGCTTAGCTGATTGTTGTTTGTTGATGGTTGATTGTTGACAGTCGATGGTGTATCATGTGAAGTCACAAACACGTGTGGTGCATCATGAACGAACAACAGCCATCAGCGAAGGAACCCCTCAGGTCAGCGATTCACAAGTTGGAAGATCTCGAGTGTTACGTGAGGGCCAGGGCATTTCGAAAGCGTGTCTCCGAGACTTGTAAGCTCCTGCCGAAAGAAGAACAGTTTCGTTTGAGAGATCAACTGCTCAGATCGTCGAGATCCGTTGCGGCCAATATTGCAGAAGGCTATGGTCGTCACCATCATCAGGAAAATCTCCAGTTCTGTCGTCAGGCCCGCGGTTCACTAACGGAGACAATCGAACATTTGAATTGTGCACTTGACGAGAGATTTGTCGACGATGCACTGTACACTTTGCTGCGAGAGGAAAGCGACACATTGCTGAAGATCCTCAACGGCTACATCTCATACCTTCGAAAAGCAGCGGCAGCGGCAAAATCACGATAATCCCATCGCAGCACAGCCAAGGCGTTGAACCATCAACTAACAACTATCAACAATCTTGCCTGAATACCTCGTCACCGGTTCCGCCGGCTTCATCGGCTACCACCTTGCTGAGCGGCTGCTCAATGACGGCGTGCGGGTTGTCGGGCTAGACAACATGAATGCGTACTACGATGTCAGTCTGAAGGAGGCGCGGCTCGAACGGCTTCGACGCCACAAGGGATTCAAGTTTGAGAAACTCGACCTTGCAGACCGGAGCGGGATGGAACGGCTGTTCGCTGAACACACCTTCGATGTGGTTGTCAATCTGGCGGCGCAGGCGGGCGTCCGTTACTCGCTTACCAATCCGCATGCGTACATCGATTCGAACATTGTCGGGTTTTTGAATATCCTTGAAGGATGCAGGCACGCGAAGGTGAAGCATCTCGTCTTCGCATCCAGCAGCTCGGTGTACGGTGCCAACACCCAAATGCCCTTTGCCGTGTCGGACAATGTCGATCATCCAGTATCGTTGTACGCGGCAAGCAAAAAGTCAAACGAGTTGATGGCGCATTCGTATGCACATTTGTACAAGCTTCCGTGTACAGGACTTCGTTTCTTTTCCGTGTACGGCCCGTGGGGGAGACCGGACATGGCGATGTTCTTGTTCACGAAGGCGATCCTGGAGGGGAAGCCAATCGACGTGTACAACAACGGCGACCTGCAACGCGACTTCACCTACATTGACGATATTGTCGAGGGAGTTGCGCGTGTCGCAGCACGAATCCCGTCCGCAGACCCGGCATGGAACGGCGATGCTCCGAATCCCGCAACAAGCAAAGCGCCGTACCGTCTCTACAACATCGGCAATCATAATCCGGTACACCTGATGCACTTCATTGAACTGATCGAGAAGGCAGCAGGGCGGACGGCGGAAAAGCGATTTCTTCCGATGCAGCCCGGAGATGTGCCCGCAACATTTGCCGATGTGGACGATCTTGTGCAGGATGTCGGCTTTGCGCCGGCCACACCGATTGAAAAAGGAGTGAAGAAATTTGTGGAGTGGTACAGGGAGTATTATGGGTGTTGAGGATGAGGATGAGATTGATGGTTGATCGAAAATCGATTTGGAGAAATGGAAACACAGGCAGTAGTGAATACTTCGCGTAGCAATCCCGGTTGGCAAGGGGTGGGAACACCCGGAATTGAGTATTTCTCAGGGCGTGTGAAGAGTATTCTTTCAGGGCTAACAACATTCAAACCGGGAACCGGAAACCTTCTTCTTGCCACACTTGCAGACTTCTGGAATAACTGGATTCTTCCGTATAAAAGGGCGAACTGTGTCTGTTGTGGATGGAATGGCAGTTCTTTTCTGGCTTCAGCCAATTGGCGCACCGTAACCTTTCAATCCCGATGTCCCCATTGTGATTCGAGATCTCGCCATCGCGGCCTTGTCCGGTATTTGGACCTCCACGCGTCGGAACTGAATCATCGGCGGACGCTTTTGTTTGCTCCAGAGGGCATCATTCTCAAGTCACTCAGAAGAATCGGCATAGATATATTGCAAACAACTGACTTCATACTCGCTGACGTCGATTTTCCCGGCGAAGACATCCAGAAGCTTACGCTTGAAAACGCATCATTCGATCTGGTGCTGTGCAATCATGTGTTGGAGCACGTCGCTGATGACCAATCCGCTATCCGTGAATGCGCCAGGATTTTGAGCAGTGATGGTATTGCATTATTTACCATTCCCGGCGACTACGACAAGGCGGAAACCTGGTACTTCACGAGCCCTGATAGCAACGGACATCATCGCCATTACGGGCTTGATGTTCTCACGAAATTCAAGAATGCGTTTCCGTTCGTTGAAGCAGTTGATATGTCAACATTTGGTTCGCGGGAGGACCATATTCGTTATCGTGATTTGTTGTTTGTTTGTAGAAAGAATAGCATTGCGTGAGGTACCGCGCGACACATTTGTTCTCAGCAATATGTATCCAATAACATGACGACAGTGGACCCATCAATCCAAGCCACGATTCCAGTGATCCGCATTGAGCCTTCGCGCGGGTGGGTGTCGTTGAAACTAAAAGAACTGTGGGAGTACCGCGAGCTCTTGTATTTCCTGACGTGGCGTGATATCAAAGTGCGCTACAAGCAAACGGCGCTCGGAGCCGCGTGGGCAGTGTTGCAGCCGTTCATGACAATGGTGGTGTTCAGCCTCTTCTTCGGGAAGCTTGCCCAGATTCCTTCGGACGGGCTTCCGTACCCGATCTTCAGTTTTGCAGCGTTGGTTCCCTGGACGTTCTTCGCGTACGGACTGAGTCAATCGTCAAACAGTCTTGTGGGCAGCGCAAATCTAATCAAGAAAGTCTACTTCCCGCGGCTCGTTGTTCCGATTTCCAGCATTCTCTCGGGCATTGTCGATTTCGCTTTGTCGTTTGTAATGTTGTTAGTGTTGATGGTTTACTTCGGCATTTTCCCGACGATGAACGTCATCTGGCTGCCGGCGCTGTTGCTGCTTGCAGGTGTGACGTCGCTCGGTGTCGGACTCTGGCTCTCGGCGCTCAATGTCGAGTACAGGGATGTTCGCTATGTAATTCCGTTCCTGACACAGTTCTGGATGTTTGCAACGCCGATTGCGTACCCGAGTAATCTGCTGCCCGAATTCTGGCGGCCGATCTACGCGCTGAACCCGATGGTTGGCGTTGTCGAGGGTTTTCGTTGGGCGCTGCTTGGCACGGATACGCAGCCGGGACCGATGATCGTCGCTTCTTCGCTTGCCGCGTTAGTTCTTCTCGTGAGCGGCGCATTTTACTTCAAAAGGATGGAGAAGAATTTTGCGGACCTTGTGTAGAGCACATCACAGATGTAGAGCAAGACTCCTGTCTCGCTACAGGGGGATCTCGAATCAGGCGATTCGACCTACGTTCCTATGAATTTCAGCTAACCTCCAAGCATGTCTGATACGGCAATACGGGTAGAGCAGCTCGGCAAATTCTACAAGATCGGTGCGCAGAAAGCGAAGTACAAAACCTTCCGCGACACACTTGCCCATGCCGCCGCGACCCCTGCACGGATGGCCCGCTCACTCTTTTCCCGCAACGGACAAGCGAAGACTGATGACAACACGTTCTGGGCACTCAAGGATATTTCATTTGAAGTAAAACGCGGCGAGGTCGTCGGCATAATCGGGCGCAACGGGGCTGGGAAGAGTACCTTGCTCAAGATTCTCTCCCGAATTACAGACCCGACCACCGGATTTGCCGAAATTCACGGGCGTGTGGGCTCGCTGCTCGAAGTGGGCACAGGATTCCACCCCGAACTGACGGGACGCGAGAACATCTACCTCAACGGCGCAATTCTCGGCATGAGCAAAGCCGATATCGAGCGGCGATTTGATGAGATGGTGGCGTTTGCCGAAGTGGAAAAGTTCATCGACACACCGGTGAAGCACTATTCCAGCGGTATGTACCTCAGACTTGCGTTTGCTGTGGCAGCACACCTTGAACCGGAGATTCTTTTGGTAGATGAGGTGTTGGCCGTGGGGGATGCGCAGTTTCAGAAGAAGTGTTTGGGGAAGATGGGGGAGGTGGCGAAGGAGGGGAGGACAGTGCTGTTTGTAAGTCACAATATGGCAGCTATCGATAATCTATGTAGCGATGTCATTGTACTGTGTACAGGAGAATTAGCTTTCAAGGGAAAGACATCAACGGGTATTGAACAATACCTTTCGGGTTTAGCAACTGCTGAGAATTCACAGGTTGATTTGAGTCTTCGAAACCGCCCTTCTTGGGCGCTTCCATGGATTGTTGATGCAAGGGTTCTTAATACTGAAGGGAAGCAGCAGTCCAATTTTGGACTGGGTTCAGATGTGACAATCGAGTTGGATTTCAGAACACCCAATGGGGAAAAGCTCAGAAGACCGGTAATGGGATTGGTAGTCAACCATAGTGTCAGGGGTACAGTGGGTGCCATAAATTCACTAATGACAGGGTTTGAGCCAAACAAATCAGAGTATTCGATGGGAAGAATCCGTTGCAAGATAAGTGGGACCCCTTTTCTTCAAGGACTCTACACAGTTGATCTTTGGCTTGGCGATGGCCCTCGTGATGTCGACACTGTTACTGGAGCCCTTTCCTTCTCCATTGAAGCCACTGACATCTACGGGACAGGACGATCGCCATTTGCCACTCTAGGGATTGCGTTGATCAGAGCTTCATGGGAGATCGAAGCAACTAGACCTGTTCTGGTCGCACACAAAGATTAATTATTGCTTGGTTGGGTTATGAAAGATTGTTCTGCAAATGCCCAAGGTCTTAGAGAGGATTATTATAAGAACTTATGGGAGTCGAAAGCTTGGGGTACTGAAGAACCAAATGCGGATGAGAATCTGAGGTTGGATGCGATACGAAGACTGATTGAAACGGACGTTATACCTAATTCAGGGCGACGACTAAAGATTCTCGATCTTGGTTGTGGGCGTGGCTGGTTGACTCGAGTTCTCTCCCAATATGGCAGCACAATTGGTGTAGATCCAGTATCTTCTGGAATTGAACGGGCAAAGAAGCTCTTTCCCGAGATTGACTTCCGTGTCGGAGATGCAAATACCATTCTTGAGAGCGAGAAACCATGCTCGTTCGACCTAATTGTGTCCTCAGAAGTCATCGAGCACGTGCCGAACATGAAGAAGGGCCACTTCCTCGAATCGATACAAAGGTTATTGTCGGTGAATGGTTTTGTAATACTGACGACCCCAAGGGCTGAAGTATGGTTAGATTGGAAGAAGTTGGGTAAGGCAGATCAACCCATTGAAGAATGGATCAGCGAAAGAGCGTTAGACGCACTAAGTCAACAAGTGGGGCTAGTCACAATCAAAAGAGAGCGATTGGCTGTGAGAAAATTGAAACTGAACTGGGCAAACAATATTCTTGCATCTCGGTTCTTTACCCTCACGTTTTCTCGCTCGTTAGATTCGTTTGCCGAACGCTGGCTGAAATATTATTGTGGGCTATACCAAGTGGTTTTGTTGCAGCGCGTGGATCTTACGAGATAATTACTTTGTACTTTGGCGGTGATATGGCGATGCCTTTTATATTGACTGCACTTCAACGTTTTGTTTTTGCAATCCCAATTACAAGTTCCATTTTTCTTAGTCAGGATGAGATTTAGCGTTATCATTCCAACTCGTAATAGATGCACTCTTCTGACCGATATACTACGGTCTCTTTGCGCGCAGTCTTTTCCTTCTGATGACTACGAGATCCTTGTCGTAGACAATGGCTCAACTGATGGCACAAAGCAGATCGTCGAGAAATGCCAGTCGACGAGTTCCGTTCGGGTTGGTTACTTTCTGGAGTCCAATATAGGTCTTCATTGGGCGCGACATACAGGCGCACGTAATGCCCAGGGTGAGATACTCGTTTATACCGATGATGACGCTCTTGCAGAGCAAGACTTCCTTATCAACTTAGACAAAGCTTATCGCGTTTTGGATGCCGACAGTGCCGGAGGAAGAATCCTTATCAAATGGGATGCTGAGCCACCACATTGGATTCGAAACTACGAAAAGACTCTTGGACATATTGATTTGGGAAACCCAATGAGGCTTTTAACAGCAGGTGAGAAACTACACGGTGGGAACCTTTCAATTAAGAAGGCAAGGCTCTTTGAAATCGGCGGGTTCAATCCAGATCAAGTTGAAAATTATCTCATTGGGGATGGTGAAACAGGACTATGTCGGAAAATGCATGCAAATCGATGGCGAATAGCGTGGGTTCCTGAGGCAGTAGTTTGGCATCGACAGTTTGTAGCACAGCATGCCACAATGGCTGACATGTCGAGGAGATTCTGGAACAACGGGGTGGCAGATGCCTATCGACGCTATGTCGTTGATCGAACTAGAATGTCAAAGACAGGTATCTTGCGAACAGCTGCTCGGCATTGTATGACCGCTGGTAAGGACCTTTGCTTTGCAATCTTAAACTGCGTGCTCAGAAAGGAACGAGGGTATTCCTTTTTGTTCCATTTCGTATACAGGCTAGGGAAGGCCCACTTCTATTGGAAAGTGTTTCATAGCGCCAGATTCCGAGAGATCATTGGCAAAGACACACTGTTGCAGAATAGCCGCAGGCTGGTGATTTCGTGACTCAATGCCAAATCACATACTAAACTTAAACTAACTCACAAAGTCAAAGGGGAGAAAGAACATGAGAGCTGTTGATGATGCAGATGTAATAGTATCGGGTGTGCAAATCGATAAGATAATTTTTGAAAACGCTCCGCTTGCCTTTATCATTCGCTCAGCCTTCTCGCCTGATACGACTACGTTTCTCACGCCACCTCACTTCAAACAACAAGTGGGCTATGTCGTGTACCCTGCAGGCGGAGAAATTGCACGTCACGTACATCTTCCTCTTGAACGCCATTTAGTAGGGACATCTGAAGTCCTTGTTGTCAAAAAGGGGCATTGCTTCATCGATATTTACAATGACAATCGTGAACTGGTCGCGACTCGGGAGTTGTTTACCGGTGACGTGATGCTCATGGTTGGCGGCGGGCATGGATTCAGAATGATTGAGGAGACAGTGTTTCTTGAAATCAAACAAGGGCCCTACACAGGAATAGACGAGAAGGAACGGTTCTGATGCAATCCGTTGTAAATATTGATACGTCCATAATTCCCGTGAATGAACCGTTCATCGGTGAAAAGGAACTGGAGTATGTTCAGGAATGCCTCAGCACCGGCTGGGTTTCATCCGAAGGCCGATTCATTCGTGAGTTCGAAGAGAAATGGGCGGCGTATTGTGGCATGAGGTATGGCGTAGCGATGAGTAATGGAACGGTTGCTCTTCAGGCTGCAGTCGCTTGCCTTGATCTGCAGCCGGGCGACGAAGTCATTATGCCTGCCTTTACGATCATTTCGTGCGCACAGGCGGTTACATACAACGGCGGAGTACCAGTCTTAGTGGATGTAAACCCGCGTACATGGTGCATGGAAGTGAGTCAACTCGAGTCCCGAATAACCTCCCGGACGAAAGCAATAATGCCCGTGCATATCTATGGCCATCCGGTAGACATGGATGCAGTTCTGGAACTTGCGATGAAATACAATCTAACAATTATCGAAGATGCAGCCGAGGCCCACGGTGCGGAGTACAAGGGCAGCAAATGCGGTGGCCTTGGCGATCTGAGTGTTTTCAGTTTCTATGCAAACAAGATTGTCACCACCGGTGAGGGTGGCATGGTACTTACAAACAATGAGCGCCTTGCCGAGAGGTTGCGTTCGATCAGGAATCTCTGTTTCAGGAAAGAGCGCAGGTTCTACCACACAAACCTTGGGCACAACTTCAGGCTCACGAATATTCAGGCTGCAATCGGCCTTGCTCAGATAGAGAGGATTGAAGAATCGGTTGCCCGAAAGCGATTGATGGGTGAGGCATACAACGAACGTCTGCAGAACATCGCAGGGCTTCAATTGCCAACCGAGGAGCCTTGGGCCAAGGATGTCTACTGGATGTATGGCGTTGTTGTTGACGAGAGTACGGGCCTCGATGCAGCCTCGTTCAGCGAGTGGCTTGCCGGCAACGGTGTTATTACCCGTCCATTCTTTCTTGGAATGCATGAACAGCCGGCGTTTCATCAAATGGGCCTGTTCCATGATGAGCGCTATCCGGTAACCGAACGAATCTCGCGGCAGGGTTTCTATCTGCCGTCAGGGATGACGATCACAATTGGACAAATTGACCGTGTTTGTACTTTGATTCGCGAACGGCTCAGTTCCGTTCAGGAAGGCCTGTCATGAGCGTGTTTGGAAGCTATGCAAAGTTCTATGACGGATTGTACAAAGACAAAGACTACGCTGCAGAGTGCAACTTCTTGGAGGAAGTGTTTGCGCAGTATTCATCCAACAAGATTGTCACGATTCTTGACCTTGGGTGTGGCACGGGTGGACACGCTATACCGCTTGCCGAGCGAGGGTATCACGTTATTGGTGTGGATCGATCGGAAGCTATGCTTGCCGAAGCGAGGACAAAAGGAAACCGTATGAGTTCAGACTTTGTGCAAGCAGATATTTCGAATATTAGAATGGACAAGACATTCGATGCAGTCATCGCAATGTTCGCCGTCATGAGCTATATGACGACGAACGAAGGTCTCATGGGGGCCATAAGGACTGCCCGACACCATCTTCGGCCCGGTGGTCTTTTTTTCTTTGACGCATGGTTCGGTCCGGCAGTACTAACCCAGCGCCCTAGCGACCGTTACAAAATCATGGAGAATGATGGGGATCGCATTGTTCGCTTTGTTCACCCTGAGATGAATCTTCTCAAACACACGGTTGATGTGAACTACAAGGTTCTGCTAACGAGGGATAAAACAATAATAAGCGAAGTTGACGAGACACATCAAATGCGCTTTTTCTTTCCTATGGAAATCTCACATTATCTCGAACAGTCGAGCTTCCGCGTAAGAAAACTATGCCCCTTCCTGCGAATTGACAAAGAGCTGACAGAGCATGATTGGAATCTGGCTGTGATTGCAGAGGCGGAGTGAAACAGCCGGACAATAACAAGGTTGTTGCCTTTGTTCAGTTTTCCTATCGAACAGAGAACAAAGTGTTCATCGGTGCCTTTTCGGACTTGCTAAGGGAGCGCGGCGCAAAAGGGGTATTCATCACAGATGATCAAAAAGCCCCGGGTCACTGGGCATCGGAAATTCTACAATTCCGTTTAACAAACAATGGCCAACCGCCACTTTCAGTGGGGGCGAATGCAAGCGTACCAAATCGCTGGTCTGGGCCAAGAAGTTTGGCGCATGTGTCACGGTTGAGAAATCGACTCTATACAATGAAGCTTGACATTCTAAAGGGGCTTGAGATATTTAGAAAACTCCGCTTCACCTTTTCCACAGTCTATTCCCAAGAGAATATTGTTTCCCTTGTTGGGATCGAGCCACTAGGCGGTTTTGTGGCTGGTCTGGTTGCTCTTGTACTACGAAAGCCCTTTGTTTATTGCAGTATGGAACTTCAAATCCGCTCATTCAAGACATGGATGGGGAACACTTTGTTTGAGTTCGTGTTCAAGCGGATTCTACGGCGAGCTTTGCTTGTAACGGTTCAGGATATGGATCGTGCGAGGGTCTTGCAGAATTACTATCAGCTTCCCGGCGACAGGATAAGTTTGATGCCTGTTGGCACAACGGAGTTGAAGAGATACGAGAAAACTGACTATCTCTACCGAAAGTTGGGGATCGAAACATCCCGAAGAATAATCCTCTATGCCGGCTCAATTCGTGCTTGGGCTTGCGTTCTTGATATCGCAAAGTCAGCCCACTATTGGCCGCATGAGTATTGTCTGGTTATTCACGGCTTTGTCTCGAGCAAGGATAACGAGTATTTTATGTCAATCCAAGAGTATGTTGACAATGAGATGGTATACCTTTCAACAGAAATACTTCCATGGTCTGAACTAGATTCGCTGCTTTGCTCCGGCCACATGTCCATTGCGGCTTATTCAGACAAAGCCGAGAACACCTCCTACATATCTGCCTCGTCCAACAAATTGGCGAGCTATGCACGATGCGGGCTTCCGCTGCTGATTACCCACTCGGGCAATGTGGCGCGCATGTTCGAGAAGATTGCCTGGGGAGTGACGTTTAGAGACTTCAATGATATCCCGGGGGCAATGTCGGCCATTGCCAACGACTATGAAGGATATCGGAAAAGGTGTTATCAGGCGTTCGAAAATTTTTATGACCTGAATTTCCTAGGTAGGACGTTCGCCGACGCGATTGTTGGTTCGTATAGCGATTCTGTCGTGGAAAGAACTTAACCTGAATTCTCTTGGTTAATAGAAAGGGACATGCTATGGCGCCAGATTCTCAAAATCGAACAGTACTGGTTACGGGCGGCGCCGGCTTTGTCGGAAGCAACGTTGCAAAAGCGCTGATCCAACACGGATTCCATGTTGTCATCCTTGACAACGAATCCACAGGCAGCAGAAAGAATGTGCCACCCGAGGCGGTGTACATTCTCGGTGATGTGAGGCAAGAAGTTGACCTTGAAAGAGCATTTTCTCAGCGTATTGACATTGTGTTTCATATTGCCGGGCAGGCGTCAATCAGGAAATCGTTCGACAACCCAACGCAGGATTTGGATGTCAATACTAGAGGAACAGTCCTCGTAACCTCATATGCACAAAGGTACGGCGTTGGTAGACTCATATATGCAAGTTCCATGACCATATACGGTAATCCGGTTGTTGTTCCTACTCCGGAAGAATGTCCACCCGATCCGTTGTCGTACTATGCAATCTCCAAATACGCCGGTGAGCGGTACGTTCTGGCGGCAGCACGGAATAGCAACGGTAGCCATCCCATACAGGCAACGTGCTTTCGTATGTTTAATGTGTACGGTCCGGGGCAAAGCCTGAGTAATAGCTACCAAGGAGTGTTTGCAATTTTTATTGGGAATGTGCTGCGAAATGAACCCATTAAGATTCACTCGGATGGAAAACAGTCCAGGGACTTCGTCCATATTGATGACATTACTCGTGCGTGGGTTATGTCCATTGACAATCCCGCAACCTACGGGCAGGTTATCAACTTGGGCTCCGGTGAGGATGTTTCAGTGAATCGCCTTTGCGATTTCGTTCTGAGTACATTCGGCACGAACCGTGAAACGTATCCTATACAATTCCATCCCCCCCAGCCAGGAGATATCCGCAAATCCGTGGCAGACAACTCCAAGGCACGCAGAATGATAGGATGGGTACCGCAGGTTCGCCTTGAGGAAGGGATGTCTGAGACGATCAGATGGGCTACTGAGCAGAAGAAGCTGCAACTTGCCTGATGAAGGCATGAGAATATGAGCGGCGCTGGATACAAATACGAAGTGACACTGTACGCAACCCCTGACTTCCGGCATGCTTCGTATATCATGAAAGGACTCTCGGATTTGAAGAGAGAGGGGATAGTGAGGATTAAGCCAAGGATTCGTGGCCTGCAATATCGTGATCGGTTGGTAGTGGATGCCGGCAGACTGGTGCGCTCGAATCGTCCCTATCCTTGGTCGCCCATCTGTCGGATCAAAGATATTGATTCAGGAGTAGTTACAAGGATTGCCATTGATCTCCAAGATTGGCCGAATTGGTTTTCGCACCACGCCTTGACACATTCTGATATTGTGTATAAACGGTGCTACGACAGGAAAATCACAGAGATTGTAGAGCGAGAGTATAAAGTCAAAGTGCTTCCATTTGGAATGTCTCATTCATATGGTCTCGATGACAACGTATTCTCACAGTGGAAAGTAAAGACCCTCAAGCTGTTGGGCAAACTCGAGTCGGTTGTCAATGATCCACTTCGGTTGAAAGGTCCCTTCTCCGGTAAAGGCGCGAATGGTCTGCATACTTCTGTTCATGTAAAATCAATGTCGTTCGTCAATGTAAGGGCCGAACTCCCGGAATGCTATGCATTCTTCCAGGTGAAATATTATGATTGGAATAACCGCTGGTCGACTCCTCTCAATGAATACCGTGCAGAAATTATTCGAAATTTGAAGCGACATTTGGGCGTCAGGTTTCAGGGAGGCATGTACTTTGACTGTCCTGTTCCCCCTGCATACCAGGACTGCATTACGAATTTGCCCACAACGCAGGCCCACTATTTGGATATGGTGCAACAGGCGACAGTGGTCGTTTCAACAAATGGATTTGCGCAGTCTCCACCGTGGAAATTGTGCGAATACCTTCAAATGGGTAAGTGTATTGTTTCGGAGCCGATAGCGTATGAGCTTCCCGTGTCATTGGTGGATGGTAGGGATGTACTGTACTTTCAAACTCCTGATGATTGCGCAGTTGTATGTCAATCGTTGCTGGACAATCCCCGGCAAATGGAAAAGTTAGGGGAAAATGCCCGGGCATTCTATGAAGCCAATATTAAGCCACGAAACAAAATCCTAAGGACGATCAGCCACTCTCTTGAGGCAAGACTCCAGTGATGTGATGTGGCTTAGTCCCTTTTGAAACTGCGAGAGGGGGCTCATATCCTAATTGGGTAGTCCTTTATGGTAAGTCCTGCAAGAATACTCTTCACGATTCCCAACTTCATTACGGCTGGTTCAGGCCGTGTAATGTTCAACATTCTTGAAAGACTTGACCGCAACAAATTTCTGCCATCCATCTGTGTGTTACGAAGAGGTGGGAAACTTGATGCTGAGGTTGAGCGTTTAGGAATTCCCTTACTTGAGCTTCCCTTTACCGTGGATGCGAAGCCGTACTGGAGTCTTTTAGAGCGTTCACGGAGAGCGGCGGAAGTATTTCGTCCATACAGATTTAATTTATGGCATTCATTTCACTACGCGGGGGAGTATACTGAGCCGATTATTGCCAGATTCGCAGGGGCACGAGCGTGGGTTTATACGAAGAAGGCAATGGGCTGGGGATCAAGGGCATGGAAAATCCGCTCTCTTCTTGCGACTCGCATAGTTGCTGACAATTCAGACATGTTACGCGTCATGTTTGATCGGCCACGATTTGCACGCAAGGTCAAAGTAATCCATCACGGAATTCCTGCAGATCAGTATGCGCCTACCGATAAGCGACTTGCGCTGAGAAAGCATCTCGGCATCGGTAGCAGGCAAATTGTTGTGACATGCGTAGCCCATCTTTTGCCGGTCAAAGGGCAAACTACACTGATAGAAGCCCTTAGTCAAATGCCGGATGGGCATTTGCTTCTTGCCGGAATGCCTCTTGATGTAGAATATGTCCATGCGTTGCATGCCCAGGTTAAGAAGCATGGTTTGGAGGGCCGTGTCCACTTTCTTGGTGCAGTGGCGGACGTTCCGGCTTTGCTCTCCGAGACAGACGTATTCGTCCTGCCAACGTGGGCCAAGTGGAGGATGGAGGGGTGTCCTGTGGCTTTGTTGGAAGCAATGTCCTGCGCGTGCGCTTGCATTGCAACAGACATTCCCGGGTCACGCGACCTTATTGAGCATGGGAAAAGCGGATTGCTGGTACCTGCGGAAGATTCCCGAACACTTGCAGCCGCACTGCGTCGGCTCGTTTCTTCGCCCGAAGAGAGAACTGCGTTGGGCTTTGCTGCGCGTGAGCGGGTTCTGGATCGTTTTACAATCGAGCATGAAGTCGCAGCCCACGAACAAATGTACAGTGAACTCCTCGGATGATGGTTGTGACCAGGGTGAAAGAAAACCGCGAAGGCGCGAAGTGAATGTTGGTTGAGTGTGGCAAATAGAATTTGCGGTTTTACGCATTCCCCTCTGTGTGTCGGCTTTGTGTGGACGCGAGAGGGGAAGTGAAGGGGTGTGTATCACAGCCATTCGTCACACCCCGACCGCTGAAGCGGTCACCCCTCTCTCCAACGCTCTTGCTGACGCATAGAGGGGAATGAGGATCGAGCGATTGATGTGATCAACACGGGTGAATTAATACAGAATCTGCCGTCAACTCAAATGATGCAGGAACCATGGGAGGCAACCTCGATGATTGCCGACCTCCTGATCGGCTTTTGCTTGCGCGACAGTATGCCGCGAGGACGCGACGGTAGGTCGGAATGGGATGCGGAGAATTTTTTGGAAGAAACTCAACTTCTTCTTCAAAGTCAGGGAAGAGGGTGGAAGGGTTATCCGTACAGGACTCTCGAAAAAGACGAATGGCGATTGAGTCTTCTCGGCGAGGTTTTCGGGACAACGGATTCTGAGAATGCAGTTCTGCAGTTTGTCCGGAATCCGCAAGCATGTCCACTGAACGGACATTTTCTTTTGTTCGGCTACAACACTGCAACGCATGAATGGCATGTTTGGACGGACAGGTTCGGGACGCTTCACGCATACTACGCCGAAAACGGGCATCAAGCTGCGATCGGCACGTTCTTCCCGACTGTAGCGGCTATTGCGTCAAGGCGCAGAGTTGACAGAACCGCTCTTGCAGGATTCTTCAGATTCGGGTTCTTCCCCGCTGACAGGACCTACTTCGAGGATGTCCGCATTTTTCAACCTGCTTCGCATTATATCTTTGACGAAAACGGCCAATTACTGCAATCCGGCAGATATAAGCAATGGAAACATATTCCTGATCAGCAACGATCATATGACGACACAGTAGCCGAGTTTGCGCAATTGTTCGGAACCGTCATGGATGAGATGACGGCGGAAGGACGCATTGCCCTTCCCATTTCCGGCGGACTCGATTCCCGCTCGACTGTAGTGCCTCTGCATTCCGACATGCAAAATATCTGGAGCTACTCATACGGCTACGCCGACGACTCTCCCGAAATCTCAATCGCGAACGAGATTGCAGAGGCGCGGTCACTTCCGTTTGAGAGCTTCACCATCACACCTTATCTCTTTGACCGTCTTGATCATGTTCTCGCGTCGGTGGAAGGATTCCAGGATGTCACGCAATGCAGACAGGCGTTCGTCACCGATCAGATAGCGACAAAGGCAGACTACCTGATTGCCGCGCATTGGGGGGATGTCTGGATGGACAGCATGGGCGTTGACGGGATGATAGGGCATGATACCGGTACGCTGGCTGACATGACTTTCACAAAGATGAAGAAGCGAGGAAGTGATTGGCTGGTTGGGAATATGCTTCGGTCCGGCCGGGCAGAAGCCGATTCGAATCTTCGCGACATTCTGCTGAAAGAACTCATACAGTATGAAGGAATTGCCGATCCCGATTTCCGTCTCAAGGCAGTTAAAACCGACACGTGGTCGTTTCGCTGGACGGTTGCGAGCCTGCGCATGTTTCAGGCCGCAGCATTTCCGCGGTTGCCGTTTTACGACGCGCGTCTTGCGGATTTCTTCTGCACCGTGCCGACGGATTTCGTCAGGGATAGGCGACTGCAAATCGACTATATCAAACGCTTCGCCCCCGATCTTGCGCGGATTACCTGGCAGGCGTACGATGCGGATCTATTCCGGTATCAGTATTTCAATTCGCTGCTCCTGCCCAAGAGGGCTGTGCGCAAAGCGGCAAGGATGATCACGCGTCGAACTGTCGTTTCAAGGAACTGGGAGATTCAGTTCAGCGGCGAGCAGGGGAAAAAGGGTCTTGAACACTTTCTGCTGCGTCCGGGGCTTCGGATTCACGAGTACTACTCTCCCGACTCATTGCAAAGGCTGCTGACGGATTTTCACACGTCGGCTCCCGATGCGGGTAAGGGGTACGCGGTTTCGATGCTGCTCACATTTTCGGCATTTCTTGAGATGTATGGTTAGGCCGTTGAAGCTGCTTATTGTCGGGATTGCGTGGCCGCCCGAGACGTTTCTTGAAAGACTCATTAGCGGCCTCTTGCAGCACGGCATTGAGATCACGATTGCGAGCAGCAAAAAGCCGGGAGGCAATTTGCCTTCAGGACTTGTGTGGCTGAAGCTTCCTTCGTCTGAGGCTCCGCCGCCGGTAGCTGCGGCGGAAACAATGTCCGGTGCTGTTCGTGCATTTCTTTCATCGCCTTCTGACTTCGGCAAGTTGTCTTCTTCGAAAGCGGGCATCGCCGCATCACGATATTTCCTTCCTTTCGCAGGCAGAAAGTGGGACGTCATCTACTTCCCGTGGAACTCCGCTGCTGTGGAGTATCTTCCGTTGTTTGGGCTTGGCGCGGCGACGATCATCAGTTGCAGAGGTTCACAGATTAATGTTGCGCCGCACAACCCGGAGCGCAGTTCTTTTCGTGACGGATTGAAGACCACTCTTCAGAAGGCGACGAAGATTCATTGTGTGTCCGAGGCAATAGCCGAAGAGGCAACGCAATACGGATTGCAGAGTGACAAGGCGGTTGTCATCCGCCCGGCTGTGGACAGTGAGTACTTCGTACAGCAGACCGCGGCAATAACTAAACGTGACTTCGTGCAGCTTGTTATGACCGGATCGCTTGTCTGGGTTAAGGGATATGAGTATGCCCTGCTTGCCGTTCGTGCCGCGATCGATGCAGGAGTTCATGTCGCCTTGAACATCATCGGGGATGGATCAGAAAAACAGAGGATTTTGTTTGCGATTCATGACTTAGGACTTCAACAACATGTCACGTTAAGCGGAAAGTTATCTCCTGAAGCAATCCGGCGGGAATTGTGCAATTCCGATATCTTCCTTCTTTCAAGTCTGAGTGAAGGAATCTCAAACGCTGCACTTGAAGCGATGTCATGCGGATTGCCCATCGTGACAACCGATTGCGGCGGCATGCGTGAAGCGGTTGACAACGGAGTTGAAGGATTCGTTGTGCCAGTGCGGGATCCGCAGGCAATGGCTGAGGCGTTGGTCAAGCTTGCACACGATGAAGGCTTGCGGAAAAAGATGGGCGGAAATGCTCGTGCACGGATTGAGCAGGAATTTTCGATTCGTGATCAGATACAGGATTGGTTGCATCTTCTCGAGCATGCACGTTTAGGCATGAGTACCGGGAAGGTGGCGGCGTGATGAGGGCAGATAGAGAATGAATGTGGGTATTCATCCGACCTCACCCCAAACCCCTCTCCTGAGAGGAGAGGGGCTTTGCCCGAAGGGTGCGGCGTGAGAGTTGTGCTGGTTGTACAGAGTTTTCCGAAACTTTCCGAGACGTTTATTTTCCGTAAGGTCTCGGCATTGTTGGAAAGAGGTTGGGATGTGTATGTGGTATGCAGCGAATCGGAGGCCGTGGAATGGGTGTACTTCTTAGGGGGAGTTCACCGCGGAGACGCCGAGTACGCAGAGGGAAATTCACAAAACAAAAACCACTCAGTGCCCTCAGCGTCTCGGCGGTTGATTATCTCATTACGATCTCGTGTTCACAAGGTATGGCCACACACGCCTCATTGGTGTGCCGGGCTGTTGGTTCCCGTTGCGCTGATCCATTGTCTCGCAAAGAACCCGGTTGGAACAATCTGCTACCTCCGTCTCGGGTGGCGGTTGGTTGGAATCGGCGTCCTCAAAAAACTCTATACGGATCGTCCGATCATTTGCTTGAAGCCTGATGTAGTACACTTTGAATTCGGCGCGCTGGCAGTCGGGCGCATGCATCTTAAGGAATTGCTGCAGTGCCGGATTGTGGTGAGCTTCAGGGGGTATGATTTGAATTTTGCGGGGTTGGAGAGTTCAGTGGGATGGACTAAAACTCCCCCAGAAGTAGATGGAGATACAAAGGGAATTCACCGCGGAGACGCAGGGTACGCGGAGGGGTACTTGTATTACCGTGAGATATGGGAGAAGGCGGATTGCCTGCACCTCCTCGGCGAAGACCTGTGGCGTCGGGCGCAGGCGCGAGGATGCCCGCCAGCAAAACACCACGTGCTGATTCCTCCGGCAATTGATACGGAGCAGTTCAATCCGGGTAACCGCATTCACGATGCCGTAGCCGGAACGCTTGCTCGTCCGCTTCGGATTCTCAGCGTCGGGCGGTTGGAGTGGAAGAAGGGATACGAGTTTGCATTGCGTGCGGTTCAGATGCTCGTTGCCCGCGGGATATCTGTCGAGTACCGGATCGTCGGAGCGGGAGCGTACTTTGAGGCGTTGGCGTTTGCACGGCATCAGATGGGATTAGAGAAGAATGTTGTGTTTGAAGGTCCCTTGTCTCCGTTAGTTCTCATTGAGAAAATGAAGTGGGCGGATGTTTTTCTTCATGCAGCAGTCTCCGAAGGGTTCTGCAATGCCGTGATGGAGGCGCAATCAATGAAGTTGCCTGTCGTGTCTTCCGATGCCGACGGTCTTGGAGAAAACGTTGCAGACGGAAAGTCGGGATATGTCGTCCCGCGTCGCAATCCGGAGGCGCTTGCCGGGAGGTTGGAACACCTGGCACGAAATCCCGCTCTGAGGCAACGCATGGGCGAAGCAGGCCGCGTACGCGTAAAGAGAGAATTCAATCCCATGAGCCAACTCGCGGCGTTCGAGGGGGTATATCGCGGGGTCTTTGGGGCGATACATCCAAGGGATAGGAAAACCACGAAGGCGCGAAGACGCGAAGTGAGTTTAAGCGTGTAACTTGTGAATATGCTCTCTGATATTCCACATATAACACTCATCTGGTTCGGCAATGGCGAATCTGTACCCCGTTGGCCACTGGGGGATGTGCTTGTCGCCGAGCCTTCAGTATTGTTTGTCGCTTCTCTTATCCGAGAGAATCTTCCC
The DNA here is from genome assembly GCA_900696645.1 of uncultured Chlorobiota bacterium. Classification (GTDB taxonomy): domain Bacteria; phylum Bacteroidota; class Ignavibacteria; order UBA10030; family UBA6906; genus CAADGV01. The sequence continues at coordinate 208,555 of CAADGV010000024.1, forward strand.
GTTTCAACCTCTGATGCGTGGCTCTTCTGGGATGGTTCTTTGGGAAACCCCGATCCCGAACAAGTGATTGAGATAATGAAACGCCCGGGCAATATCCGGCATGCCGGACTCAAACTCGGGATGAGAGGGCTCCCCGCGGCGATTGACTTTGTGAGCCCGGCCTGGATGCTCAACCGTGATCCCGATCCGGCAATCGAGGCGACATCGTGGCGACTCACGTGGCGCTGCTGTTTGATACAGACGAATGTACTGCGGCAGATGGGCGGAATCGATTCCCGATTTGAATCGCTCGATGCTGCCATGCTGGAGTTGGGACACCGATGTGTGACGCGAGGGGTGATCACCCGACATCTGCCGCGACTTGTTCCCGAGGGAGCAACTGCTTTGATGCCGGGACTTAGTTGCGAGGATGAGTTCCGCTTCATCTACTATCGGTTTGGAATGAAGTGGCTGACATGGGCTTTTTCGAGAACGATCATGCAGGGGAACGTCTCTCGCATAGCTGCATTGAAAGCATATCTCCGCGTTCGCCGCGAGCAACGTTCCACAACACCGGTTCCGTTCAAACAAGAGCCGATAAACCGCAATGGGATTGCGTCCGATGCAAAAGTGAGTGTTATCATCCCGACTGTCGACAGGTATCCCTATCTGCAATCGCTGCTGGCACAACTCAAAAACCAGACCGTTCGACCTTATGAAGTGATTGTTATTGATCAGACACAAGCAGAGCATCGCCGGACGGATTTCGGGCAGTTTTTTCCGGAGCTGCCGCTTACTGTTTTGTACAGAGATGAGGCCGGCCAATGCAGCTCACGCAACGCAGGTCTGCAACAGTCGACTGGTGATTACATCCTATTTTTAGATGACGACGACGATAACCTTCCGCCGACGCTGATTGAATCCCATCTGAAAACTCTTCATGAGTTTCGTGCGGACGTTTCATCGGGAGTGGTTCAGGAAGTCGGCGTCGATCGCCTGCCGGATGAATTCACGTTGATGCGCGTCTCCAATGTGTTTCCCACAAATAATACGCTCGTACGGCGTGAGGTTTTGTACAAATCGGGACTCTTCGACCTTGCATACGAGAGGGGGGTCCGGGCTGATGGCGATTTGGGGATGAGGATTTACCTGAGCGGCGCAATGATGATGCTGAATCCCGACATATCGCTTCTGCATCACCATGCTCCCTCCGGCGGCCTTCGGAAACACAAGGCCCGCGTTATTACGTATGCAGCAAGTAGAAAGAGCCTCACCGTTCGTCATCTTCCGAATCCGACAGAAGCATACTTACTGTATCGCTATTACTCTGACCGGCAGGTGGGGGAGAGTCTTCTGTTGCGTGTGTTTGGATCTTTGTTTGTTGAGGGAAACCTTCTGAAGAGAAGTTTGAGATTGGCTATCGGAATGGCATTTCTTCCGTTAACGCTCGGGCAGGTTCGCAGACGTTACGTAGAGGGCAAGAAGCTTCTGACAGAATTCCCAATAATCCCACGTCTCCGGAAAGATCAACAATCCAGCAAGCAATTCATTGCACACGTTTCAGACTGAGAGCTTGGCACAACAGCCGATTGTGGGCAGCCGCGTTTCCGTTTCATTTGTTGATAACCTGCTGTTTGCAACTGAAGAGCGGTGGTATCTTAACGATTTCTTCCGCTGGCTCGAGTATGACAAACCAGTTGAACGCCGACGATTCGGGCGAAGCATTGAACAGTTGCCGGGATTGTCCGAGGCAAAGGGTCCCAATGAAGCGGATGTCTGGATTCTCCCTATGACATGGAACTTTTACCTTGAACACAGGAAAGTCGGGCTCGTTCACGAGGCAGTGAAAGAAGGATTGAATAAGGGGAAGAAGGTCGTTGCTTTCAGCACGGGTGATTTTACAGCAAATGTTCCGTTCAGCGGACTTACGATCTTCGAGGCGTCGGTGTACCGGTCCCGCAACATCGGGGCGCAGGCAATGCCCGTGTTCATTGAAGATTATCTTGAAAAATATTTTGACGGAAAACTCGTTCTTCGTGAAAAGCAATCAAAGCCCGTTGTCGGATTTTGCGGTCAGGCATCGAGCGGCCGTCTTTCAGAGGTTGCCCGGTCTGCGCGTCTTGGTTTCCAACGCACTGCTTGGAAACTAGGCGCACGGAAATGGGAACCGGCAACGGTTGAGCATACAGCCCTGCGTTCGAGGGTCCTTGAAAAACTTGCACGCTCGCCGCTTGTGCAAACTAATTTCATCCTGAGGAAAAAGTACAAGGGGGGCGATACTATAGGAGACAGCAGCGATCTGAAAACCGAATTTGTTCGAAACATAGTCGAATCGGACTACACGGTATGCGTGAGAGGTACCGGTAATTTTTCGACTCGATTCTACGAGACATTGTGCCTCGGCAGGATTCCCGTTTTCGTCGATACCGATTGTCGTTTGCCGTTTGATGAGGTAATTGACTGGAAACGATATTGTGTATGGGTTACTGAAAGCGAGATTGATTCGATAGCAGAGAAGGTGGCAGACTTTCACAATTCTCTTACAGACAATGGGTTCAAGCACGTGCAGGCGGCCTGCCGGAAACTCTGGTTCGGGCATTTGCAGCGGGATGCATACTACGGACATTTCTCCGGGTCCTTCGTTTCAAAAGAAAAGCTCGAAGCCATTGTTTCATGAAAGCTTCACTTCTCATCATCTGGGACTACGACGCTGCAATCGGTCAGGTCAACGCGTCGTATCCGTACAAGTTTGATGAGAAGAAGATATTCGATGAAATCGAAAATGTTGAGTATTTGCTAAAGCTTGGAACAAAACTGAACATTCAGATGACGTTTGCCTGTACCGGATTCGCGGGAGAACCCGGCGTATTTCCATATCACGTGCCGCACCAAATTGCACGAATCCACGATGCGGGCCATGAAGTTGCCTCGCATTCATGGCGGCATGAGTGGTTTCCATTTCTTGAGCGGGAACAGATCGTACGGTCGCTGACACGAAGCAAAGAAACGCTGGAAAAGTGTATTGGCAAGCCTCATTCGGTGTGCGGGTTTGTCCCTCCTTTCAGTCGCCCCATGAGTTGGTACTCCAGAGGCGTGCTGAGTTTTGGGGACCGTGCATTCCGGCCGGGCCATCCCGGCGCAAGTCTCGGGTCGCTCCTGACTATTGCTGAACAGGTCGGCTACTCCTGGGTCAGGGTTGTCTATTCCCCCATCTTGCGCAAAGTATTTGGTTCAGATGGAGTTGCACTTAGGGATGCGTGGCGACGGAACGGGAAAGTAGTCTGCGTGCCCCAACACTACAATGGATTTGACGAACGGGCCCGACAACTTCTGGATCAGGCTGTCGCGGAGAGTGGCGTCCTTGTCATTACAGGTCACCCATCCGGATTGAGTCGCTTAAAAGAAGAGAACGTGCAGCACGTTAATACATTTCTTGAATATGCAGCCCGACTGCAATCTGAACGTAAGCTGGAAATCTCAAGTGTACAACGGTATCTTGTCGGAACCGAACGCAGAGAACTCGCGAATTGATCATCTGGCGGATGAAGCGCAAGGGATAGTTATTCCGTTCTGCGAAGAACTATACGGAGCACATCAGGCTTTTGCGCAGAAGATGTGGCCTTCCAAACGCCGCCGCAGAGAGCCGGCGTACAACAGATGGAAGTTCCGCGGGAAAGCCTCGGGACCGGTTGACGGTTTGCTGTTGGCTGTTGTCAATGGCGAGGTCGTCGGTCAGTTGGGGGTTATTCCGGTTAGCCTGAGAATTGACGGGCAGGATTACCCCGCGCAATGGGCCTGCGATCTCATGGTCGATCCTTTGTTGCGGAGAAGGAAACTCGGATCTCTTCTCTTTTCCGCGGCGATGAAACGAAAGATGATCACGCTGGGAAGCGACCCGAGCGAGAAGGCGGACCTCACAATGACGCATCTGGGATTCCGGCCTCTGAAAGGCCCGGTGAAAATGATTCTTCCCATCAATGCGGCGCACGTACTGCGTTGGAAATTGCCGCAACTACCTGATTCTTTAGCTGATGCACTTGGCCGTTGTCTCCAGCCGTTGATTCGTTTGCGTTCATTTCGATTGGCACAAACGCAGGCGACTGACGGTGTGAGGCTTGCCAAGTGGCATGAAGCCGTTCCCCTCCTGAGGAAAAGATTCATCCGCATTCCTCATGTTGTGCATGACGATGCCTTTTATGAATGGCGATGCTCGGGGTTGACCGGCTATTCTTCACAGCTGGACGCGTTTATCTCGGATTCAGGCTCAGCCGCAATCGTGGAGGGTTCTCCTTCATACTACTATGTCTATGAATGGCTTGCAAAAGATCTGTCAGAAAGCAGGAGTCTCTTTGGTGCGATTCTGCGGCACGCACGTATCCAGAAGAGTCAGACGATCATGGTATTTGCCAACACAAACGACGAAGTCGAACAGTTGAAACATCTGGGATTCCTGGCAATGAGAACGCCCGTGAAGGTGATCTATTACCCTTCCGGCAGCATGGATAAACATGCGAACTTCCATTACACGATCTATGATTCGGATGGAAACCTATAGCCTGAACACCTGTGAGTGGCCGAAAACCGTTCTCAGTATTGTTATTTGACTTCAATGCCGTTATGAGATTGGTTCTGTTTGCCGTCGTAGTAGTGACTATCTATGTCGCGTTGGCACAGCAGGCTACTCCCGCCAGCGGGACGGACACCGGCAAGCTCCATTTGGCCGGTGCCACATCACTTGTCACATCGGGAGAATATCGGATAACCCAACGGCCACCACTCTATCCACTGTTTCTTGCGGCGGTCGCCAAGATAACGGGAACTCCTGCCGAGCCAACGACAAAGGCCGCCCGGGAAATGGGCAACAGGGAAAGATTGGATGTCTCGACGGCCCTTTTGGGTGCTCCATACTTGTCTGCTCTGCTTTGGGCTCAATACCTCCTTTGGCTGTTAACTCTGGGCTTTGCGATAGCCGTCCTAAAGATGACAGATACATTGACGAGTTGGGCGATGCTCCTATTCTGCGCCCCTTCAAGTTGGTTGATGGTTACTTTCGTGCATGACCTTATTGTCGCACATACGACCCTGCTTTTCGGAGTTCTGTGTTTTGTGATTGCCTATACGCAGCACCGCAAAAGTCTTCCGTTTTTGCTCTCTGCAGCGTTCTTTGCTTTGGCGTCGTTGGCACGTCCGGCCTATCAGGCGCTGAATATCTTTCTGGTAGTAGTCATGTTCCTTCCTATTCTCAAGGATCATGGCAAACAATGGGCAATCAGGTTTGCAGCTTACAATGCCATAATGTGGTTGCTGATTGTGGGCGGATGGTCGTTGTACAACTACTCCAAGAATGATGTATACGGCGTTTCATCTGCCTCTGGAGTTGCATTGAGTACAAAGACAGGGTTGTTCCTCGATAGGGCGGCGGAGATTTACCCTGAAGAGATTTCTGCATTCCTGAAAATCCGTGACGATCTGATCATGCATTCCGAATCGCGGTCCAGCGCTCTTTTGGGAGATCAGGCGAGTCTGTGGTTGATGGACAATCGGGGCCTAACATACGCCCAGGCATCAAGATTCCTGACACGAATCAATATCATTGCGATTTCCAGAGCCCCCCTGCAATATTGTTGGGAGGTTGGAAAAGGCATGCTGGCATTCTTCTTCCCGTCGGTACCGGATTGGAGTATGCCCTTGAGGCTTGCAGTCACAGTCGTCGAGGTAAGTGCTGTTATCCTCTTCCTTGGTTCCGTTGCGATTTGGCTGTCCATGCACTTTCTGCGATGGAGAGGTCACTCGGTGATAACGAAATGGTCAAGAAACGACACTATACTCTTATTGGTGGTTGCACTATTTTTGTATACGCTTCTGGTGGCAAGTTGTGTTGATCTTGGGAAGTCTTACAATCGCGTCCCTGTTCAATTTGTGATTCCCTTGGCGGTGGCCTTAATTGGAAGAAGAGTTGCAAGAAGTGACCAAAATCGAGCACAACTTGACAGCAAGAAAGATTTAACTTCTGCGCATGAGGGTCATACTATTCTCCAGTGAATTCCCCCCCGGACCTGGGGGACTTGGCACCCATGCATACTATCTCTCAAAATCGATGAGCGAGAAAGGATGGGAGATTGTTGTATTGACCCCGCAGGATTACGCGTCTGCTGCGGAGGTTGCGGAATTCAATCGTACACAGGCTTTTCCAATCGTTACACTGCCTTCGGGCCGTGGCGCGATTATCGAATTGTTCACCCGGGTGAAGGTGCTCGCTCGTCAACTTAAGAGCATGAATCCCGACATCGTCGTCGCAAGCGGGGAACGCGCCGCGTGGCTGGCAGCGCTTGTCTGTTTTCTGACCTCCCGCCGATTTGTGGTGGTCGGGCATGGGACGGAGTACGGTACTGCCTCGGGTTGGCGGCCATTCCTTACGCGACTTGCTCTCAACCGGGCCGATCTCGTGATTGCTGTGAGCAATTTTACGCATGACCTCGTCAAGAAGCTTGGCGCGACCCCCCGTCGAATGACAGTAATTCCCAACGGTGCCGATCCTGATCTCTTTATGCCCTTGCCTGCGGATCAGATTATCGAGTTCAAGCGCAAGATCGGCATGCATGACCGGCACGTTATACTCACCGTTGGACAAGTAACAGAACGAAAGGGGCAGGAGGTCATTATTCGGTCGCTTCCGCAAGTTCTTGATTCCATACCGAACACACACTACGTTATGGTAGGGCTCCCGACCGGGAAGGAAGTTCTCATGTCTCTGGCAAAGAGTCTGGGAGTTCATGACCACGTCCATTTCGCAGGAAAAGTGTCCCAACAGGAGTTGGTTCGTTACATGAATGCATGCGACGTTTTTGCGATGACCAGCCGCATGACAAGTTCAGGAGATTGTGAGGGATACGGTATTGCAGCAGTTGAAGCGGCTTTGTGCGGCAAGCCAGCTGTTGTGTCGGGCGAGTCAGGGCTTGCAGAGGCGATAGTCGATGGAGAAACAGGGATTGTAGTCCCACCGAACGACGTGCCGGCAACTTCAGCGGCGCTTATTCGCTTGCTCTCTGACAGGAATCTGAGAAGGCATATGGGCGAAAATGCACAAGCGAGGGCGCTGCGCGAGCAAACATGGTGTCGGCGCGGGGCTGAGATGGAATCAGCCTTGCGAGGACTTGTAGAGGGCGAACACATTGTTGCGCAAAACCTGACTCACACAGTGTAACAGTGGCGAATCTTCTGATAATTTCACATACGGAGCATTACTACTCAGACGGAGTGTATTACGGGTGGGGCCCGACAGTTCAGGAAATTGATTATCTGGCAACGTTGTTCAGCCGGGTACGTCACGTGGCGTGGCTTTATGACGGCGCACCTCAAAACAGCTCTCTGCCCTATAGCGCAGACAATGTGACACTTGTTCCGGTCTCCGCGTCGGGAGGAAACACATTCACAAGCAAACTCGGCATACTTTCCGCTCTACCTCTCTATGTCCGGACACTCCTGCGTGAAATGAGGTCTGCCGATGTCGTGCACGTTCGCTGCCCCGCGAGTATCAGTCTGATTGCCATTGTGCTGCTGACTTTTCTAAGAAAGCCTTCTTACCGTTGGGCAAAATACGCGGGAAATTGGCGCCCGACACGCAGTTCCTTGTCATATGCCCTGCAGAGATGGTGGCTAAATCGTAACCTCCATAGAGGTGCAGTGACTATTAACGGCAGGTGGGAGGGGCAACCCGGGCACGTATTTTCTTTCTTGAATCCTTGTCTTTCGAAGGAAGAACTGGCAACAGCAAGGAGTTCTGCTCAAGTGAAGAGAATATCAAAACCGGTCCGGTTAGTCTTTGTCGGGTATCTAGGAGAATCCAAAGGTGTTTCTCGTCTGTTGCACATAACGCAACGGCTGGTTCGGGAATTGCCTGAGGTGCATTTAGATGTTGTGGGTGATAGTCCTGCGAGGGCCGAATACGAAGCGCTCGCACGCAGTCTCGGAATAGCGGGGCATATCACATTCCACGGCTGGAAGCCGCGTACAGAATTGGGGGAGATCTATCAAAAAGCGCATATTATGATATTTCCCACCGACAGCGAAGGATGGCCCAAAGTTGTGAGCGAAGCGATGGCGTACGGAATAGTACCACTTGTCGGAAGTGTTTCAAGCATTCCCCAGATTCTCGAAGAGACGAAGGCGGGAATAGCAATTGATCCCTACGACACTAATACTTTTGCCGAAGCAGCTCTTCGATGTATCCGGGAACCCGAAGTGTGGACTCGGATGAGCATTGCCGGAATTGAATCGGCATGGAAATTTACATACGAAACATATCTGATGAATGTCTCCAATGTATTTCAGAAGGTATGGGGAATTACTCTTGCTTCGAACTCAACAAACAAATCCGGTGTCACGCATATACTCGACGATCATACAATGAGGAGTACAAATGTCGAGATTGACCAGGTTCAAACATAATGTTCATGCTCGACAGCGTTTTAAGGAACTGGAGTCCTTGTATGAAAGCACAGGGTTGGCTCCATCATTTCATTTCATACTCTGATTTCAAGGAAATACATGTTAGCAGATAGCTATCGAGCGAGAGCCATTCCTTCCCGTATAGATAGTAAGTTGGAACAGGCGACATCGTGGTTTCTGATCGGATTTGCGTTGCTTCACATCCCGCTTGCATTTCTTATGCGCGGCGACAATACTATTGCAACAGTCCATGCTTTTGGGACACTCATCATGGGCTTACTCTTTATTGTCAAGAGCAAGAATCCTGTCCAAGTAGTTTACGTCGCAGCCTATATGGCCGGCGCCGAAGTTTTGTGGCGCATGAACAAAGCGGCGATTCCATGGGAATTTGTCAAATACTCGATAGTGTTGTTGCTCGGTTTGCTCTTGATTCGTTCTGCACGATCGCTTCGAGGGTTTGGGCTCCCGTTAATATATATGATGCTTTTGGCTCTCTCAGTTCCCCTCACATTGGAAGAACTCGGCTTCTCTCAGGCAGCACTTGGCGGGCTGAGCTTTAATCTCTCGGGCCCTCTGTGCCTTGCTGTGGCAGCACTCTTTTTTCGACAGCACATTCTTCAGGAATCTGAAATCCGGACAATACTGTGGATGACTGCAATTCCCGTGATTGGAGTGGCCACGATTGCACTGAACTCGGTACTCACGATTGAGATTTATTTCGGCCTTGGCTCAAACGTTGCTGCAAGCGGTGGATATGGACCCAACCAGGTTTCATCCACCCTGGGCCTCGGAGCATTGTTCTGCCTCGTGCTTGCCATCTTCACCAAAGAAAAATTCTTCATTTTCATCACGTTAACGTTGACCTTATGGTTCCTCTCGCAGGCAGCGTTGACATTGTCGAGAGGGGGATTGTTCGCTTCTGTTCTCTGTATGATAATAGTGGGTTTGCATCTGTTGAGGGATCCGAAGAAAAGAAACATCGCCTTGGGAATTGCAGCGACTCTGTTGTTTATTGGTGGATACTTCATTGTTCCGGAATTGGATTCTTTCACCTACGGTGCGGTTGACAAACGTATGCAAGATGTGAATACAACTCACCGTGCGGATATTGTGTTGCAGGACCTTGAGGTTTGGGCAGAAAATCCATGGGTGGGGGCCGGGCCCGGTATGTCAGCAGGGCTCCGAGCGAAGAAGGATTGGACGGGGCGGAAATATGCAGCCCATACCGAATTCAGTCGTTTGTTGTCTGAACATGGCGTTGCAGGACTGGGTGCAATGATTATCCTTGTTGCAATGGGCTGGAAAGCGTATGCACGTTCCACTTCACTCCAGCAACAGGCCTTGGTTGCAGGGCTCCTTGCGTGGTCGTTCGCCGAAATGACACATTCCGCTATGAGGCTGGGAGCAGTTTCCTTTCTGTTTGGTTTGGCTATGGCGCATATGAAATTTTCCGACAGCCCAACTGAGGCTGCCCGGACATCACAGCCTGAGAAGAAAACCTCGGGTGTCAATCGTCTCCGGCCGGGCAGGATACCGGTGTAATGTCTCAATCGTTGTTAGAGAAAAGAGTACAGTCTCCACTCACCTACGTTTCCGGTATGCGGCGAGAGTCGGGAACGGTAGTACTTCAGCAGGTGATCAAAGAGGATTTGCCGAGCCTGCGCGTGCTGCAAGTCGGCAATTTTCTCTCAGCCCGCGGATACACCGTGCAGTTTGTCGAGGAGCTTTCCGACAGGCTCGAACAGGATGGATGGCACATCATCAGGGCTTCGGATCAGGTAAAAAAAGTAAGCCGCCTTGCATCAATCCTGAGCAGGATTTTTGTCAACCGAAAGAACTTCGATGCCGCGCATATTACAGTGTACAGCGGGGCCGCCTTTGTGTGGGCTGAAGCGGCGGCAGGAATGTTGAGAGTGTTGCGAAAGCCTGTCGTACTCTCACTTCACGGCGGCAACCTTCCTTCATTTGCAGAACGGTGGCCGGGGCGTGTAAGCCGGTTGCTGAACTCGGCAGATTTGGTGATAGCACCTTCGGGATACATGCGAAACGCCATGCTGAAATTCCGCAAAGACATTTTGCTGATCGCCAACCCGGTCGATACGCGACTCTTTGCGTACCGTCATCGCGAGAATGTCAGGCCGCGTCTCGTTTGGCTTCGGTCATTTCATGAGACGTATAATCCGACACTCGCTGCACAAGTCCTTTCGCTGCTTGTGCAGGAGTTTCCCGATATGACACTCACAATGGCCGGGCCCGACAAAGGTGACGGCAGTTTCCAACGCGTAAAAGAGACGGCGCGGGAACTGGGGGTTGAGCGGAACATCGTATTTACGGGGCGATTGGATAACAAGGAAGTTCCCGGTTTCCTGAGCAACGCAGATATATTCGTTAACACCACAAATGTCGATAACACTCCGATAAGCGTCCTTGAGGCAATGGCATGCGGCCTCTGTGTTGTAACGACGAATGTGGGAGGGATTCCGTATTTGCTGGAAGATGAGAATGAGGCCCTTCTTGTCGAACGGAATGATCCTGCAAGCATGGCGGGGGCAATTCGCAGGATTGTCACGGAACCGGATCTGGCCCGCCGACTCTCACAACACGCCCGACGAAAAGCGGAGCAATGTGATTGGCAGAAGGTACTGCACGAGTGGAAAAGAGTCTTCACATCCCTGCACAGAAATGGATAGGAATTGCATTGGAACTTCATTCAATGTGCGTTATTGAGTTTGCTTAAACACCTCTACGACAACTCTCCCTATGCCCTTCGTGTGTTGGGTGCATCGGCGTACGGGTTGCGGGTTCGGCAATGGCGCTACGGCAGGAAAACAAACGAGTTTGTGCAGACTGCGCTGGAGCGTGACGGCTGGTCTGCAGATCGCTGGAATGATTGGCAGAAGGAGCGGCTTGCATACATCCTCCACTGTGCTGCGACGAGAGTACCATACTACCGCACGATGTGGGAGAGCCGTCGTCGCAAGGGAGATAATTCGTCTTGGGAGATTCTACAGAACTGGCCGATCCTCAAGAAGGAAACGTTACGCGAAAATCCGTCGGCGTTCGTTGCCGATGATTGCGATGCAAATAGAATGTACCGCGAACAAACAAGCGGCACCACGGGAACGCCGCTCGCTCTCCTGCATTCAAGGGAGACTCTCCGGCACTGGTACGCGCTGTTTGATGCACGCGTGAGGGAGTGGAACGGGTTTTCCCGCAATGACAGATGGGCGATTATCGGCGGACAGCTTGTTACTCCGGTTCGTCAGGTCCGTCCGCCGTACTGGGTTTGGAATGCTGCGCTGAAGCAGCTCTATCTTTCGGCGTATCATATTTCAGCCGACACGGTCAGTCACTATTTTTCAGCACTCAGAACATACAAGGTTCGATACATTCTCGGATATCCGTCCGCCCTTGCGGCCCTCGCGCAATACGCTCACAGACTTGGCATTCCGCCTCCCGGCGTTCAATTGGCAATCAGCAATGCCGAGCCGTTGTATGACTATCAGCGTGAAAGCATAGCGCTCGGCTTTGGTTGTCCGGTAAGAGACACCTACGGTATGGCCGAGTATGCGTGCGGGGCGAGTGAATGTCCGAAAGGCACAATGCATCTGTGGCCCGAGGTCGGCGTTTGTGAAGTATTGGAGGATGATGCCGTCATGCCGGTTTTTGCCGGGGAAAGCGGGCGACTTGTCGCAACGGGGCTTCTGAATCCCGACATGCCTCTTGTGCGGTATGAGGTCGGCGATAGAATTGCATTGTCGGATTCGTCTGATTGTGCATGCGGACGCTCCCTTCCAATCATACAAAAGATTGAAGGAAGATCGGATGATGTCATTGTCACGCCGGATGGCAGATTTGTTGGTCGGCTCGACCCTGTATTCAAGGCGGATCTGCCCGTTATCGAAGCGCAGATTATTCAGGAGGAGTACGATCGTCTTCGTGTGAAGATTGTCCCCGCCGCAACGTTCAACGGCAAGCACTCCTCTGAAATCGTTCAGCGATTGATTGAACGTGTAGGCCCGATGCGCATTGATGTGGAGTTGGTTGATTGCATTGAACGGACAAAGAATGGTAAGTTCCGTGCAGTTGTTTCGAAAGTGAAGGGTAGTCCGGTTCATGAACTCAGCTAAAGCTTCCGGCGTGCAGCCCCTTGTCAGCCTCATCATGCCCGTTCGCAACGAAGCGGACTTCATCGGGCGGTGCCTCGATGCCGTTGTTGGGCAGGATTATCCCGCCGGATTGCTGGAGATCATCATCGCTGACGGCATGTCTGACGACCGGACGCGGAATATCATCACGTCGTATCAGGAACGTCATCCAAACATCTCGCTGATTGACAACCCGGAACGCATTGCCGCGACGGCACTGAACAGGGCGATACGGAAGTCGGCGGGGGAAGTTGTTATCCGCGTTGACGGCCATTGCGAGATTGCTCGCGATTACGTCAGCAGGTGTGTTGCCCATTTACAGAAGGATGGGGTAGATGCGGTCGGCGGGCCTATTACAACGGTCGGACAAACGGCCGTTGCACGGGCTATTGCCGTTGCCATGAGTTCGACATTTGGCGTCGGGGATTCGGGCTTCAGAGTGTTGAAGGATGAAACCCGGTTTGTTGATACAATAGCGTTCCCTGCATACAAGCGCGATCTTATCGAGCGGGCGGGTTTATGCGATGAAGAACTTGTCCGCAATCAGGACGACGAGTACAACTACCGCCTCAGGTCGTTGGGGGCTAAGCTCCTTCTTGCCGCTGATGTCCAATCAACGTATTATAGCAGAAGTTCGCTGAAATCCCTGTGGCGCCAATATTTTCAGTACGGATACTGGAAAGTACGCGTATTGCAAAAGCTGCCAAGGCAGATGCAATTGCGGCAGTTTATCCCGCCGCTATTTGTCGGGACGTTGTTTGCGGGGGTTGCGATGATGCCGTTCAGTTCTTTCGGAATGATTGTGTTTGGAATCCCGTTCGGTTTGTATCTTGTTGCGAATCTTATTGCTTCCGTGATAACCGGAGCAAGAAATAACCGGCGCGTTGCCGGTCTTTTGCCCATCGTTTTTCTCATCTTACATATTTCCTACGGTGCGGGGTTTCTTACAGGACTCATCCGATTTTGGAATCGATGGAGCGACCGGGTAGGCGGAGTGCCTGTGCGTCGTGATCTGCACGCTTCTCTTGAGACGAAATGATGGCAAGCGGCGCGGACATGCTTCTTACTGAATCTGAGAGAATAAAATCCGAATACCGCCGACGAAGCGAGAGTCTCTCACCGGATAAATATGCCCAGTGGCAGCCCGATGTGTGGCTGACCTTGTCGGAGCGCAAGCGGCTTGCGACAGTAATGCTGCATAGACTCGGCGTGTTTCCGGATGCAAGCAGCAGATGTCTTGAAGTGGGATACGGAACAGCGGGTTGGCTGAGTGATTTGATCGGTTGGGGAGTTCCTGAAACCAACATCAGCGGTATTGAGCTGGATGAACAACGTGCAGGCATTGCACGGCAACTTCTCCCGGCAGCGGACTTGCGTGTCGGAGATGCGGCTAACATGCCTTGGGCAAATGAATCATTTGATTTAGTTGTCGCATCGACTGTCTTCACGTCGATTCTCGATCTTGAAATAAGAAAGAAGGTTGCCGGAGAGATCACGCGTGTGCTTGCTCAAGGCGGAGCATTACTCTGGTACGACTTCACATTTAATAATCCGAACAATGCAAACGTGAAGAAGGTAACGAAGAAGGAATTGCGCTCGCTTTTTCCGACATTATCAGGTGAGATGAAAAGTCTGACACTTGCCCCACCGATAGCGCGTCCGGTTGCCCGCATGAGTTGGAGTTTTGCCACTATGCTGAGTGCGGTACAGTTCCTTCGGACACATTTGCTGGCGGTGTTGGTGAAGGATAAGAAAGGTTGAGGTTAAGGTTTAGGATGAGGCAAATCAGAAATCAGAAATCAGAAATCAGAAATCAGAAATCAGAAATCAGAAATCAGAAATCAGAAATCAGAAATCAGAAATCAGAAATCAGAAATCAGAAATCAGAAATCAGAAATCAGAAATCAGA
>CAADGV010000025.1 GCA_900696645.1 uncultured Chlorobiota bacterium
GTACATCGAGGTCTGGTACAATCGGCAACGCCTGCACTCAAGCCTCGGGTACAAAACACCGGTGGAAGTTGAACAACGCTTTCACACTCATCACTAACTCCTTGTCCCGTTTTCGGGGGGAAGATCAAAGCCCGATCGCACGACCAACACGCCGAGAGGGAACAGCCACAGTCCCCACAATACCTCAGACACAAACACCCCCTGCTTATCGACATTCATGAAGAGCATTGCAAGAGCGTCCCGCTGCGGCTTGTCGAACATACCAAGGAACTCATTGCGCTGGACAAATGAGAGTGTAGCAACCTGGTTGGCCATGCTCATAAAAGCCGATGGCGTGTCGAAGAGTATCAGGAGTACCATCACCAGAGCAAGCTCCCGATGGACATCTTTCAGCAGACGGTAGAGCAAGAGTACGGTACCGATGAAACAGAGCTGTGAGACGATGCCGACCCAGATGCTGAGCCGGAACAACAACTCATGATTCAGGATGTTCTGGACTGTTGCTGTTGCGTCTCCGGGGACAAAGAGTTTTCCGGGAACATAGATAAGGACAAAGGGGCCGCATATCACGACCACCAGATACAGCAGGCCTGCGTATAGTGCGGTCTTCTTCATGGATTCCATAACGGTTCCTCTGGTTCGTGGACAAATCCGGATAGAGAATGCCTCGTGGAGATTCGGGATGAGCGATCGTATCGAATTGCTATTGTCTCCTTCTTGCCTCGGCCTGCCGACGCCCCTGGTTCACAATCACTTTTGTCACCCTGCCCGAATCGTCCGCAACAAATTCAAACTGAGCGTCGTTCACTTTCAGAAAGAACTTCGTTTCCGATTCGGCGAACATTTCCAGTTGATCCTGTCCCGTTGCCTGAACGAAAAGCCGGTCGCGTTTCCTTGTGACTGAGAAAGCAAAATCCGGTGTCATTTCATATCTCCCTACATACCGCTCAAGGATCGTTTCATCCAACTTCACTCCATCCGGACCGGGGATCAGCTTGGAGGTTTTGTTCCATTCCTCATTTCCATCGCGGCTTTTCAGGATAAGCCTCTCAATCTCACCGTTCCCGTTTCTCGTAAACTCCAGCGACAGCAGGGCATTGTCTTCGAAGAAGAATTTATCCTTCTCATATGCCCGGATGGATGACCGCGGACTCATCCCCAGTTGGGAGTAAAGTGTATCGTTGGATATAGTAATGACTCTCTGTCGTCCGTTCTCGTTTTCATACACGCCCGTGTACTGGACAAGTGTACCACGCTCGGCCGGAATCGGTTTGTATTCGTACGGCTTCCCGATTGCAAGCGCGGCCAACTTTGCTGTGACCTCTTCGGGGGAATTGGCGTCACAGTTGGACAACAGTACGACAAAAACATCTTCTTCCGGTAGAAACATGGCCATGCTGGTAAAGCCGTTGATCCCGCCGGCGTGCCAGAAACTCGGGCTGTCCTGAATCGAGCCGAACCGCCAGCCGTATCCGTATCTGGTCTTTTTCCCGTCGGCGAGCGTGTAGCGTGTCAGGGCTTTCTCAAGAGTTTCCTTCCTGATGAGTTTGTATGAGTGAAGGGCCTGGTTCCATTTGAACAAATCCTCGACCGTTGAGAGGATTGCTCCCGCCGCATAGGGATGTGTCATGCTGATGTGCGGGGCGTTGATGAAACCTTGTTGACCGCCGGTGTATCCATCCGCTCTGTTGGTCACGAGCTGTGTTTCACCGCCGAAGAATGACCGGCTCATACCCGCCGGTTTGAAGATCTGTTCTTCAAGGAATTTGCCGTAGGTCTTGCCGGTGATCCGCTCAATGATATAACCGAGCAGGAAATATCCTGAATTGCTGTACTCCCACTGCGTGCCGGGAGGGAAACGGAGCGGCCGCTCTTTGAAGATGTCGATCATTTGTTCCGGGGTCAGAGCCCCTGCCATGCGATTGGGAGTCTCTCTGATCTTAGCAAAGTCGAGGATCCCGGAGGTGTGCGTGAGCAAGTGTTCGATTGTGATTTTGTATCCCTGCATAGGATAATCGGGAATGAACTTCGTGACCTCATCCTGCAGGTCCAGCTTTCCCTCCTCCAGCAACTGCAAGATCGCAACGGCGGTGAATTGTTTGGTGATCGAGGCGATCTTAAAAACGTGTTCCGTGCGCATCGGCACGTTGAGCTCGAGATTCGCCATGCCGAAAGCCTTCTCATAGATGATCCGACCGTTCCAGGCGACCAGCGCTACGCCCCCCGGCTCATGGGGCTTGAATTGCGCCAAAAGCAGTTTGTCAAACTTGCCGGTAAGCTGGACAAGATCCGTTTGCTGCGCAATCGCAAGATTGAAAGAAAGAAGAAAAGCAAGAATGACTGCCGGGTTTTGCATGTGGTATCTGTATATGATTGTTTGACAAAGAATTGAAACTGAATTCCAGTCCAGGCTCATCCATTAAAATGACAGTACGTCCGGCATGAAGAAAAACAGAAGCAGCGCGAATGAAAAGAGTACGATGCCGATGTTCACCGGACGGTATTTAAGTGTGATGAGGAGTTCCTTGCGTTCCCTCACATAAGTAAAGTGGGAGAATGCCAGCAGGTTCATGATCATCGCCATGAGGGGAAGACCTAAGACAACCACCGGAATCAGGAATGTTAGAACCGGATTCCCGTCAACTGCTGCAATGAGGCCCCCGATGCTTTTCAGAAGCGGCGAGGAAAGCCCAAGCTCACGTTTCAAGAGGGATGTGAGTGCCACAATGAGCGGCAGGATCAGAAGCAGGAGGCCCGCCTTTGATGACGGCTTGTAGCGCAAAAGCGGGATCTTCAACTCCTCTTGATGCCTAATCTGTTCGGGCGTCGGCGGGTTGATTCCGTCGAGCATTGCTTCCATGTCGTCATCTTTCATGGGCGTATCCTTCCGTGGTCTTGTTTCAGTCTTTCGATCCCTCTGGAGAGAAGCGATTTGACGGTTCCGGTTTTCTTGCCGAGGATGGCAGCGATCTCTTCGATAGATTTCCGCTCATAAAACCGGAGCGCGAGCACTTCTTGATACTTTGTGTCGAGTTTCTTCATGAGCTCATTGATCTTGATGAAATCCCTGTGCCGTTGCAGTTCCTCTTCCAGCATAATCCGTTCCGTCTCGGCGTTTGCATAATCCGTGATCGCAACCCCGTACTCCTCCTGTATCCTGTGTATCGACTCCGGCAGATACTTGCGGCGGTTGAAGTACTTGTTGATTTCGTTGGTCGCTATCCTGTACAACCAGTGCAGAATGGAAATATTGCGCCACTGAA
This sequence comes from uncultured Chlorobiota bacterium, assembly GCA_900696645.1. Taxonomy (GTDB): domain Bacteria; phylum Bacteroidota; class Ignavibacteria; order UBA10030; family UBA6906; genus CAADGV01. Next base: position 3,264 of record CAADGV010000025.1, read on the forward strand.
ACTTTCCGATGCCGGCGTAGGCCTTGAGGAAGGTCTCGGCGGCAATATCCTTGGCCGCATCATAATTGGTAGTTCTTCTGAACGCGTACCCGAAAATGTTCTTGTAAAATGCCTCATAGACCCCGGCAAATTTCTGAGGGTCGCTTTCAATTTCCTGAAGTAACTGCTCTTCGTTCAAAATAATGGGTTCTTCCCGTGCGCTGTCTACAGGTATAATCGGAATTTCAGAAAAGGTTGCAGAGTTTCTGGCAATCCGAGTGAAAAAAGTGATTGGCCACCCTAAAGAAGTGAAGAAAATTGGACGCGCTCGTGGAAATTAGATCAGCCGAATGCGATGCGCCCTCTCCTGCTCGGTTCCACGGAGAGGCACAACAATGCGATCGTCGAAGGGTGATGGAAAGGAAAGGCCAATGCGTTTGTACAGATCCTGTGGAATCCCGATGTCGGCAAGATACAACTCACCGGTTTTGTCGGGACGAAGGCCGGTTTTTGGGGGAACGGGGCTCGTCGTGTGTGTTCCGATTGGTAAGGGGTCGCGCGGTGCACTCTTCGTTCCCTGTCATCCAGGCGACAACCTCCCCCTTGATAAGGAACCTTTTTCTGGGTATGATGGTTGAGTATTTCAGTATTTGCTAAAATACATGAACACGGAAGCACTATGAAAAAGGTATATATCGAAGGCAAGCTTTGTATCGGGCCAAACTTCTCAAAAGCCGAGTTTGCTCTCATTAAGCGTAACCTTATTGAGCAGAAAGGCCTGGCAACACTCGCTGATTTGCTGAACGCCGCGGGCAACACCCAGCGTCTGAAAATCCTCTATCTTCTCCACGCCCACAAAGAGATGTGCGTGTGCGACCTCGCCGAAGTTCTTGAACTGACCGACTCGGCAGTATCACAACACCTCCGCAAGCTCAAGGACAAGAACGTCGTTAAGGCGAGACGCCAGGGACAGACGATATTCTACTCTCTCGTGCCCAACATCTTCACCTCAAACCTTGAAGACATGTTTGCAATGGATGAAACCAAGGAACAGCATTCGTTCATGCACAAGGAGATTGTATAATGGAACAGACAAAGATTACAGCCGTTGGGTCTGTCCTTGCAGCCATTGTCGCTTCACTCTGCTGCATTGGCCCTGTCGTCGTGGCCCTCATCGGCGTCGGCAGCATCGGCGCGTTCACCGCTTTTGAGGCATTTCGACCGTACCTCATCGGGCTGACCACAATCTTTCTCGGGTTTGCTTTCTATCTGACATATCGAAAGCGAGAAGTGATGTGCGAAGACGGAAGCTGCAAGATTGAAAGTGCCGGCAAGTGGAACAAGATCAGCGTCTGGCTGGCAACGGTTGTGGCTGCACTTGCACTTGCGTTCCCCTATTTCAATATCGCTTCAACGCAGATCACGAATGACACGGTAGTGCCGGAGGCGAGGATTGTGCTGCAGATTGATGGCATGGATTGCAGAGCGTGCGCAGCGGGTTTGCAGGCTACACTTGCAAGGCTCGAAGGAGTCCATAAGGCAACCGTGGACTATGAAAAGAGCCAGGGAGTCATCGAATATAACCCGGCAACAGTTCAGCCGGGAGATTTCATCAACCAGATCGACGAGGCAGGCTTCAAGGCTGTTGTTGTCGAGTCCAAGTCCGTGACGCCATCAGAAACAAAATGAAAAAGGATCTTCATGTCTGAGAAAATGTATCTCACTCTTCGTGTCGACGGAATGACATGTGATAGTTGTGCTCGTCATGTGACAGCGGCATTGAAGGGTGTACAGGGTGTAGAGGACGCGGATGTTGGCAACTGGAAGGACAGCAAGGCACGTGTCGTTGTTCGTGAGACAGTTGACGAGCAACGCTTGCTCGAAGCAGTAAGAAATGCCGGCTATCGGGCCACCGTTCGGGAACGGAAGGGTTCGGGTGAAAGGCAGCAATCTCCGAAAAAGAATGATACTGATTACGACGTCATCATTGTTGGGGGAGGCTCTGCAGCATTCGCCGCGGCACTCAAAGCGCGCGAACTGGGAAAACAAGTCCTCATGATTAACGATCGTTTGCCTCTCGGCGGCACGTGCGTGAATGTCGGCTGCGTCCCATCCAAAACACTGATACGGACAGCGGAAGCTTTTTATCACACAAACCATACAAACTTTGAGGGTATCATAACCAACGGCAGCACACTGGATTTCAAGACAGTCGTGAGACAAAAAAGAGAACTTGTTGCATCTCTGCGTAGCAATAAATATGTCGGCATCATAAAAGACGACCCTAATGTAACCGTCATCAAAGGCCGAGGCAAACTTCTTGACAAGAACAGCGTTACGGTAAACGGCAAGACGTACACGTCACAGTATATCTTGATCGCGACAGGATCAACGACGTTTGTTCCGGATATCCCCGGGATTGAAAAAGTTCCGTACTTGACGAATGAGACATTGTATGAACTCAACAACCTGCCTGAACATGTTATCGTCATCGGCGGGCGCTACATAGCTTTAGAGAATTCCCAGATGCTTGCCCGTCTGGGCGCGAAGGTTACCCTTCTGCAACGATCACACAGAATCCTGCCTGAGGAATTGCCGGATGTTACTGAAACGCTCACCGAGTTTCTGAAAGAAGAAGGGATAGAAGTAAGAACCGACGTTGCTGTTCAATCCGTAGCAATGGTTGGCAAGAGCATCGTTGTGAACGCTACTTTGGACGGTGAAGAACAAGCAATCCAGGGCAGTCACCTGTTTATCGCCACAGGAAGAAAAGGCAACACAACACAATTGGGATTGGAAGAGTCAGGCATCGCTACACACGGGAAAGGGTTTGTTGCCACTGATGAGTTCTTGAGAACGACCGTGCCGAATGTTTTCTCCGCAGGCGACGTGACGGGCCAGCGCTTGTTCGTGTACACCGCTGCGTACGAAGGGGCGCTTGCTGTTGAGAACATGTTTGGCGAAAACCTCAGAGCGAAGGACTACCACCCGCTTCCGTGGGTGATCTTTACCGACCCGCAGGTTGCTGGCGTCGGACATGATGAGAACTCGGCGTATGCTGCCGGAATAGATTACGAGGTCTCCGTCATGCCGTTGTCGGAAATCCCACGCGCCCTCGCCGCAAGAAACACAAAGGGCTTTATCAAACTCCTCAGGAACAAAGCCGACGAAACCCTCATCGGAGCGCGTATACTTGCCAGTGAAGGGTCTGAACTGTTGATGGAGGTTTCACTCGCGATGAAATACGGCATTACAGTAAACGACCTGAAGCACATGTTCCATCCGTACCTGACTCTCTCGGAGGGAATAAAACTCGCAGCGATTGGTTTTGATAAAGATGTGGGTAAGCTCAGTTGCTGCGCGGTATAGGAGATTGTCCATCAACTCTGAGGCACCACATTACTGCCGTCCTTTGTGCAACGCTGACGCTGAGGGAGATAGTCGGACCCCTGAACTCGGCTGAGCGGTATTATAGGTATTAAGCAGCGGGAGAACTGACCCCTGAAATCTCAGTACCCGTTCAACGACCAGTCATACGACTTGTAGCTGATCTTCCATTCTCGCGGGTTCTGGAGTATCTGTCGCGACAGAGAATCGGGAAGGAACCGCGCAACAGACTGCAACACCTTCTCGTCGGAAGATCCGAAGTCGCTGTCATACCAACTGAAGATCTTCGCCCAGACCGTCGTCTTGAGTACCGAACCGATAATCAATCCTCCTGAGTGAAGGTCGTTGATGCTTTCAACCAGAAAGTTATCGCAGATGACCTTCAAAGTGTATGCGTTGTACGTATTGATCCAAAAGGCCAGCTTTTCATTTTCACCCGGTAGAGTGTCAGGGTCAGTCTTTGCAAGCCAGCCAATGTACTCGGCGAGACGTTTGTCGAATCTCATCTCCTTATAGTTCACGACGCCATCATGAACGTAGGAAAGGATTTCTGAAAAGAGACCGTGTCGATGATTTGGCTGCGCCGGGACATTCTCCGCCGCAACAAAGAGGATCCCGTTGAGAATGAGTATCAACAAGCGTGTTCCGATCTGCCTCATTTCACGACCGCTCCGCCGCAACTGCTTCCCGCTCCGGCAGTGCAGCCGTAACAATGTGAGCCGAATACAATCCTGCGCTCCAAAAGTTTGTCAAAGTTGAAATTCCAGATTGTATCCGGCGCTCCGTGGTTCACTCGCCATTCAAGCATCTGGTTAAAATCACAATCGTACAACGTCCCGTCATACCCCACGCTGATCAAACTTCTGCACATTACTCCTTCTGCGGCCGTCGGGTTGAATGCGTTTATCAACTTCTCCATGTAGGACTCATACAACTCCGCCCGCTCAAGAAAATGCTTGAATCTGTTGATGGGCATGTTGGTAATGACGTACAGCCGGTTGAACGTGATGTTGTATCGCTTCCCTAACTCATCCTTGAATTGCTTCTCAATTGCTCCTTGCTCCGGCGGCAGGTACGCTCCCACAGGATTGTAGATGAGGTTCAGCAGGAGCCCGCTTCCGTCTCTTCCGTATCCAAGGGCATTAAGCTTGCGCAGCGATTCAAGGCTCTTTGCAAACACACCCTGGCCCCGTTGTGCATCGGTCTCATGTTCCTGGAAATACGGCAAGGAAGAGATTACCTCGCACTGATGATCACGGAAGAATTCGGGAAGGTGCTCCATGTTTTTACCGCTCACCGGGTGCGGGTCCAACGTCACGGTGAGGTTGTGCCGGACCATCACGTGTCTGCTGAGTGCCCTTGCCTCTGTGACGAAATACTCAAAATGGTCATTCAACTCCGGGGCGCCGCCTGTGATGTCGAGATTTGTGATTTGAGGGTACAGACGAAGGATTTCCAGACAACGATCAATGGCGGATTTATCCATCATTTCTGTGCGCTTCGGGCCGGCATCCACATGACAATGTTTGCACGCCTGGTTACAGAGCTTGCCGAGGTTTACCTGAATCGTGTCAATGCTGAGCGGACGTAGATTCAGGCGCGCTTCGGCTACGGTTTGTTCAAATACCATTGGTTATTCCTTTTGCTGACATTGCTCAACTGATGCCTTGCCTGAAAGCGCAGATGAAACGCCTTAACCACGAAGAACGCTGAGATCACAGAGAAAGAAACCTTTAATGTGTTCTCAATGTCAAGGTATTTCCTCCGCATTCTCTGCGCCTCTGCGATTGGTTTTTTTGCCGAGTTTTCGTCCGCGTCTCTAGCAGCACCCATCTGGTCCACAGACCCCGTGTTCGGGAATCAAGGGTTCTTGAATCGTGCGAGGGCTTCTTTCAAGTACGGCCTGGCAGTCAGATCAACACCATCAGTCAGGTACGTGAACGTTGCGAAGTGTTCATCGGAAGACAATATCCTGCCAACTTCATCGAAAATCTCGTTGCGGTACAAAAAGTACGCGTCTGCCACAATTCTCTCGCGGTCGGCCCGCTCCATTGTTTCGCCGTTCAGTCTCATGTCATTAACTATCCGGATGATCTGCGCCTGACAATCAGGCTGTCGCTTGTTCTGATACGCTGCCAACATCAGGTGACGAACGTATTGTTTTTGGTTGCCGCTGTTCACTGCATCGGTAAAATGCGCATTCGCCTCTTCAAGCGTGCCACCGCTATGTCCGGGATACAGCAACCAGAACCCGTACATGACATGCGCGTACACATTCGCCGAATCGAGTCGAAGCGCTTCGCGGAAATGTTCTTCGACTTTCACACTTCGATCTCCTTCTTTGAACAGCAAATATCCAGCCCAGCCAATGTGAGCCCGGACTGTTGCGGCGTATTCTCTTCGTGTTGTGTCAATTGCGCGATGAAGCACGGGTGAGACCTTGTTCACAATATCGGAAAACGATTTTTCCGGCTGACTCCCTGTTCCGGAGATGCGGGCATTCCGCAGCCATTCCATTGCAAGGTCAACGTGAGCTTCGCGCTCGTCGCTGTTTAACTCAACGGCTTGCGTCATCGTATCCCATGCTTTGCTGTAGAGACCCGAGGCTGCAAGCTGTTGCGCTTCCGCCTTCAGTTCGGCCGCTTTGCTCTTGCGGGCCGCATTCTCCGAAACCATGTTCACAATTTGACGGACGCCGAGGATCAGGGAAATAACTGCGGTGATGACGCCAATGATTTTCAGCGCTTTGGTTCCCATGCCGGCTTTTGCGGTTTTCTCATCTGCCATAGTTATACTGTTGACCTTTGCCTTTTGTGGAAAATCGTGGCGCTCAAACGCTGACAAAGCTATTCATTTTCCACCAATTCGTCAAACGCTGATAGGATTTGTTTCGTGAAAGGAAGCGGAGGGCTGATCCTTACTTGGGGTCCCGCGTTGAATCGAGAATATGTTTCAAAAGATCGGGCCTGTCTGTTTCGATTCCATCGACGCCAAACCCTATTGCCTTCCGCATTGTCTTTTCATCATCAACTCCCCATGCAACCACCTTGTATCCGCGTCGATGCGCCTCTTCAACGAAGGAGGATGACAAGAGAAGATAATGCGGTTGAAGGTATTCAGCATCAACATCAAACACACTCCCAGCAGAAACCCCCGTCCCGACAATGAGATGCATCCAGGGAATCCTGAACGCGTACACAAACAGCCGCGGAATATCCGGCGCCAGGTTCTTGAAGTGTTCAATCACTTCCATCTCAAATGATTTGAGAATGATGTGCCGTTGCTTGCCGCTTTCAACGATCTTCTGCACGAGTTGTGCCTCAACGCTTCCGTCATCGGAACTCCCTTTCAGCTCTGCAATCAGAAGAAGGCTCGAGTCAAGCAACGCGAGAACTTCCTCCAACGTCGGGATTTTCTCACCGGCAAATCTTGCGTCAAACCAACTGCCCGCGTCGAGCGTACGCAGTTCGGAGAGTGTTTTCTCTGCAACTTTCCCCTTGCCGCTTGTTGTCCGATTGACGGTTGCATCGTGCATGACAACAAAGTGGTCGTCCTTCGTCGCCCGCAGATCAATCTCCAATACATCAATCTTCATTGCTATGGCGGCACGAAATGACGCGAGAGTGTTCTCCGGTGCAACCAGCGGCGCTCCCCTGTGTGCAATGATGTGCGGCTCTGACTGTTGTTGTCCCGAAGCCGAAGCGGTGAGCAGAATGATTATCAAACCAATAATGGAATACCGACTCTTCACCTTCTCACACCTTCTTCATTGTTTATGGCGATACGGGCTGTCGCAATCTCGCAATTGCATTCTTCCGCAATTCCGAGTTACACGTAAGGAAGGACAAACGGAAATGGAGAACAAGAACATCTGAATGAAGAGAGAGGGAAGAGGAGAAAATGCCCGGTGCAACCAACCCGACGCCACCATCAAAACGCCGGATTGATTGCCCCGTAAAGGGTTGGTCCACCGGGCACACGTATTCGTTGGAAAGAAATGGCGCTAATGAATACGGCTGCCGGTGGATTTGGTTTCGTCGGGCGATCATTTTGCGGCAGGATTAGGGTGACTTCGCCCCATATTGGAGTTGCAGAAGCCGGTTCGCATTTTTGCGGAGAGTAAGAATGAACATCCTGTCGAATTCCGTGCCGCCGATTGTTGGAGGCGGGCTAAAGCCAAACGCTTCAATGATTTGCGGAACAGTATCAGAGTGCCCGACGACAAGCAATTTCTGCCCCGATCGCGAGCGAAGCGAATCGACAAGACGCTGCGTTTCGGCTAAAGGAATTTGAACGAGCGGCAACGAATGGGCGACCCTGAGAGACTCTGCGGTTTGCTGCGTTCGCAATTTTTCGGTTACGAAGATCGTCTGGATCCCGGCTGAATCGAGGGCATGCCTGAGGGCGCCCGCTCGCTGAAATCCCGGCAGCGAAAGCGGAGTCGTATCAGTGTTGTTCAGCCGTTCGGCATGACGCACAAGAACGATGGTTGTCACTGTTGATGAACAACATCCGCCGAGGATGAGAGACAAAACCACCAGCGCCGCCAGAATTAGAGAAGCAGAATCCTTCATGATCTTCACCTATTGTTGTACAACGGCCGGTTGCCGGACAGAAAAGCGATCACGCTTCGTTGCAAACGCATAGCCTGCAACTGCTGCGCTGCATACAAAAATGATCAACGACATGAGTTGACCCGTCGAGAGAACTCCGATAAACCCGCGGCTCACATCTCCCCGGAAGAATTCGATGCTGAAGCGCAGAAGCGAGAACGCCATCCAATACAAACAAAACAACGTTCCGGCAGGCAATTCATATCGACGCCATAGCTTTGTGAATACGATGAAGAGTGCAAGGCCTTTCAAAGAGCCGTAGAGTTGAACCGGATGAATGGGCAGCGAAAGTGACGCAAGCGGATCGATCAAGCCCTCCTTCACTTGCGCGGCAAAGGGAAAGCTCCCGTGAGGAAATGACACCCCCCACGCAACAGAAGTCAGCGTTCCGTAATCATCGCCGTTGAGAAAACAACTTATTCTCCCGAAGAAGATTCCGATTCCGGCACAACTTGCAATCACATCAAGATACCGAAGGGCCGGTTGGCGTTTCAGTCTGAAACAGATGAGAAGAGCGGCAGTTCCGCCGATGTAGGCTCCCCACGAAACAGTCGCCCCGTTCAAATCGAACAGCATGGAAGGATTGAAGAGAACCCGATCGTAGTGGGTCAGAAGGAAAAACAAGCGCGCCCCGATCATCCCACCCAACGTTCCCCAAATCACGCCGCCGAGAGCATGATACCGGGAGAGGCCCTCTTCGCTGCTTCTGCGCACGAAGAGAACTGCGCACACAGCAATAGCAACGGCATACACGAACGCCGGATCAGGAACGAGGTACGAGAATATATTCGTGCCGAATGTCGCGTTCAGGCTTTCAACGATCCGCGGACGCACGGGCAGATTCTTTCTGCTTGATCATTCTGCGCCAAACGGCTGCGCCGAGCAGTGGTATCAGAGTGATCAATGCAAACGGTTTCGGATTTTCCCTTGCAGATGCCGAGCACGCACACTCGCATTGCCCGCTTTCGTTAATTACGGCTCTGCCGGGCGGCCTTACTCCGCCAAACCCACTGCGACGGATGTTGCCACCTTCGTTATTCGTTGTCGTCAGGCGATAGAAGAGTTGATCCTGCATTCTCAGTGTGTTCCAGTTCGCGGCGGGAATCTGCCATGCGGCTGTTCCGCCTGCACCGGCAACAATCCCTCCCTGCGATCCGCTGGAAATGAGATTCACCGTAAATGCCTCGTCATTCGCCACTTCAACGATAAAACGCGTATTGAACGGCCTGTTTGTCTGGTCGGCATTGTCGCCGCTGAACGTGTAATCACGTCCCGTCCAGACCGTAAACGTCGGACCTGCGGCATCATTCCGATCCAAGAAATCATCGTTGATGTCGATGACAGCTTCCCTGTCCTCCAGGAACATGCCAGCCCGCGCAAAGCCGCTGAGTACTTTATGTATTGAACGCGATGAGTCGTACCGCGGGACAAGTTGTTGCATGAGATTCAGGAAGGAGTCGTGCACCCGCCTGTGTGTCATACCGTTCAGAACCCCGACACCCGCTTGCGCCATAGCCGCAATAAGATTGAAGTTCATGCTGAATGCGCCTATCGCACTCTCGTCGAGCAGTTCCTGCCGTCCGTTCCAGAGAGCCCAGCAGATAATCTGGCCGTTGCTGTGGGGAAAACCATCTCCGAAATTCACGATATGTTCGGGGAAAATGTCCAATGCCTCGGCTTGCCGCGGCACGAAACTGCTTTGCACGGGAGCGGCACAATTTCCCGCCCAGAATGCTCCGAAGGTGTCGGTATTGAAATTGGTGTTTGCCCAATAGTCGGCAATGCCTTCGTTGATTGATCCGATGATCGTGCCGCCTGCCGCATTGTATTGCAGACGATTGAGAAGATGGCCGAATTCATGAGCAATAACCGTGGCATCAATGGCCGAGTTGAAGAAATCATTGCATGTTGCGGCGGTTCCCGTGGTTGCCGATCCGATGCCGAATGTGAGCGAATTTGTTCCGCTTGCACAGGCATTGTTGATTCCGAAGCCGCACGGATTGTTGTGGTTGACTGTTGCCGTGATGAACGGGAATGCCTGACTTCCCCACGCCTCGTAGTTCTTTCTCATCTCATGCACCCACGCGAAGACGTTCACTTCCTGAAAGCGCGAGTTGTAGTTCGTTTGATTCGTTCGGTTTACAACAGTGCCGTTAATCGGATTCACATTGAAGTTCGCCTCGCCCGAACCCGACGCAATCGTTAGGTCGCCCGTACTCACGCCGTCGGCACCGTTGTTGTTCACATCCAGAACATTATTCAACCGCAGCCGGTACTGATTGCCGGACGGGGCATCCACTTCGAACGTCAGCTCCCGCGTGCCCGCGTTCGGGCTCGGATTGAACACGAGCCCTCGAGCAGCGTCAAACGAGAACAACGGCTCAAGCTGCAACACATTGCCGTTATCGGCATCCACCCAAACTTCATACGGACCGTCTTCCGCGGAGATTTCCATCTTCCACGCGTACTTCAGGCCCGAGCCGTACGGCAGTATTACCTTCTTCGGGGGAACGGAAACACCGGTTGATTTCGAAGTCTTGTTGATATGCTGCTCGGCCGCTTGTTGTGCCCGTGCAGCATCGAGCCGTTCTCTGTTCGTGATATTTACAGTATGGAAAACACGCCCTGACAGCGACGTGACCATCCCCGAGCGAACGGTTGCTACAATCCCTGCATCTTCTATCTTGATTCCCCGAAAGAGCTGGTCGAACACAAACGCCTCCGACGGACGGTTCATTTGTTTACGGAGATCGTTCGAAAACTCGCCGATTGCCTCCTCGGTTGCCTTGTTGATTTGACCGAACCGGCCCTTGATACGCCGCCGTGTTGTATCCTCCATCATCTTGATCTCCCGTTCCATCATTTCGCTGTTGGCCCGACGCGGCGGAACAACTTTGAAGTATCTCAATTCCTCCGCAGGACGTTTCCAGTTTATGCTTGAGAGCACGGCTTCCACAACCGAGCGGACTTCTTCCTGTTTTCCTCCTGTTTTTGCGTTGTCGGATGACAGCGTCAGGCTGAAATAGTCTCCATCAAACATCGGCAACGTGCCGGTGCCTTGGTACGCCACAGCCCGAGCATCAAGCTCAAGCTTGCTTCGATCAAGGGGCGGAGTATAAATTGGAGTGACTCTGTACGGCACTTGAGTAAATGCCTGGTACACAGAGACAAAAAGAAGGCCGGTGAGCAGGAAACGATGGCGGGTGCGCATAGGAACTCTCCTCTCGCAGGTTGAAGTGAAACAATCGTGATTGTTACACCTCGGAACCAACCTTTACTGCATATGTGAAGAACATGGCGGTTCTGGGGACTGCGCGAATATATGAGGGCAAAAAGCAAAATGCAAGTGCACACATTGGTTACAATAAGTGCCAGGGCTTCGCGCTGCTTGAAACGGATATGAATTCGACTTAATCAACTAAACCGTTTTGTGCAGAACTCATCCAACAAACAACGGTGTTTGTGACGGCCTGACTTTCGTTGTTCATATCTGATAAGAGCATCTTGAAGCAACACATTGTGCATATTGCGGTTACGATGCTTTCTGTGTTCATTATAAAGCACGATTTCAAGGAACCGACGCCATCCTTCGGTCGTTAATGAATGGAATAATGCTCCGCCAATCTGAATAGAATCTCATGACCCCTAAAACGAAACGAATTGCCCTCATTCTGGGCATTACCCTCTTACTTATCGTTCTCATTCTTCCCAAGATTATCTCCTCGAATGACAGCGGTTCGCGGAACCGGACTCCCGCCGGTCGTGACCAACAAATGCAGGTGCGGACCTTGATCGTACAGCCGCAGAACATGGGTAGTCAAGTCACGGCCGTAGGAACAGTCCTCTCGAACGAATCGGTTGAAATACGCTCTCAAGTCTCCGGACAAATCGAGCGAATTCTGTTCACAGAAGGAGCCAAAGTACGCAAGGGAGCAGTCTTAGTAAAGATAAATGATGATGAACTGCAGGCGCAATTCCTCCGGGCAAAATCACGGCTTGCAATCGGCGAGCAACAAGCTGAGCGGCAACGACAGTTGTTTGAGAAGAATTTTGTGAGCGAAGAAGAGTACAAGAATGCAACGAACGAGTTGAATATTGTAAAGGCCGAGGCACAACTGATTGAGGCACAGATAGCGAAGACGGAAATCCGGGCCCCGTTCGATGGAACAATCGGCCTGCGATTTGTCAGCGAAGGCAGCTACATTTCTCCTGCCACGATGATTACGACGTTGCAAGATAACAGCAGAATGAAAATCGACTTCACCATCCCCGAAAAGTATGCCGGAGAAATCAAGGTGGGCGATCGGGTTTCCTTCAGTGTCCAGAACCGGCCCATGCAATTCGAGGGGAAAGTCTATTCAAAAGACTCCCGTATCGATCAGACAACCCGCACATTGCGTTTGCGTGCGCTCGCCGCGAACCCTCAGGAACTTCTTCTGCCCGGCTCGTTCGCCACTATTACCGTAGTGATCAGCGAACGGAAAGCCATGAGCATACCGACTTACGCCCTCATCCCCGAACTCAGAGGCCATCGCGTGTACTTGTACAGGAATGGCAAGGCAGAGTCACAACCTGTAGAGATCGGCACACGAACAGAGGATATGGTTGAGATCATTGGCGGCTTGCAGGCAGGAGATACCCTGATAACATCGGGGATTCTTCAGATGAGACCGGGAATGGCCGTACGCCCCATCGGGAACAAGCAAGCGGAACTCCAATGAGTTTATCAGCAGTAAGCATACAACGCCCCGTCCTCACAATTGTCATGGCGATTGTGATTGTATTGTTCGGCTTCATCGGTTTCACGTATCTCGGCGTACGCGAACTCCCCAATGTTGATCCTGCTATCATTTCCGTCAGCACATCGTACCCCGGCGCGAATGCCACCGTGATTGAATCGCAGATCACGGAACGGCTTGAAGAGGCAATCAGCAGTGTGCCGGGCATCCGCACACTTAATTCAACAAGCCGTGAAGGGCGCAGCAACATCACCATTGAGTTCGATCTCGAAGTGGATTTGGAAACCGCTGCGAACGATGTTCGTGACAAGGTTGCCGGAGCCGTGCGAAGTCTCCCTCCGGATGTTGATCCGCCCGTTGTGTCAAAGGCCGATGCCGACGCAAGTCCGATTATTATCATGAACGTCAGCAGCAGCACACGGGGCCTCTTGCAGCTTTCCGACCTTGCTGACAGGGTATTTCGTGAACGGTTGCAGACGATTCCCGGCGTCAGCAATGTCCGGATCTTCGGCGAGAAACGTTATTCCATGAAGCTCCGGATGGACCCGCTCCAACTGGCCGCATACCAAGTAACGCCGCTTGATGTACGCACCGCGTTAAATGCCGAGAATATCGAACTCCCGGCAGGCCGGATCGAAGGGCATCACGTTGAACTGACAGTGCGCACGTTGAGCAGACTCGAAACGGCGGAGGAATTCAACAATCTCATTATCCGCGAGCAGGAAGGCAGAATTGTCCGCTTCAAAGATGTGGGGTACGCGGAGTTGGCACCGGAAGACGAACGTTCAATCTCGAAAGGCCTTGCCGGACCACGAGTTGCCGTCGCAATTTTCCCCCAGCCCGGCTCGAATCATATTTCGATTGCCGATGAATTCTATAAGAGAATCGAAGAGATCAAGAAAGATCTTGCCGACGATGTCGAGATCAGTATCGGTTTCGATACAACAAAGTACATTAAAGCATCAATTGCTGAAGTACGCGAGACGATCTTTCTCGCCTTCGCATTGGTTGTGTTCGTCATCTTCCTGTTCCTTCGCGACTGGCGAACGACGCTGATTCCCGTCTTTGCTATTCCCATTTCGCTGATCGGGTCCTTCTTCATCATGTATCTTGTGGGTTTCTCCATCAACGTTCTGACTCTTCTCGGGTTTGTTCTTGCCATCGGACTGGTTGTGGATGATGCCATTGTCGTGCTGGAGAACATCTACGCCAACATCGAGCAGGGAATGAACCCGATCGAGGCCGGATTGAAGGGCTCGAAGGAAGTGTTCTTCGCCATCATCTCCACAACTGTTGCGCTGATTGCTGTGTTCATGCCCATTATGTTTTTGGAGGGATTGACAGGGAGATTGTTCAGGGAATTCGGCGTTGTAATCGGCGGAGCGGTATTCCTTTCATCATTCGTGGCGTTGACACTCACGCCGATGATGTGTACGCGACTCATCAAGCCTCACATGGGGCACAACAGGTTCTACAATAAAACGGAACCGTACTTTGCCCGACTCATCGGCTGGTACGAGCGGACACTCACTGCGTTCATGCGGCACCGCCATTTTGCATTTCTTGCGATTCTCGTATCTGCGGGAATGATGTGGATATTCTTCTCCGTGCTGCCGCAGGAACTGGCACCGATGGAGGATCGGAGCCGTCTCCGCATCAACTCCACTGCCCCGGAGGGAACCTCCTTCGACCGGATGGACGCCTACATGGATACTCTTATTGATTTGATACGACGTGAAGTCCCGGAAGTTGACGCCGTTATTGCCAATACATCCGGCTTCGCGGGAGCGTCCAATGCCGGCAGAACTACGGTTACACTCGTCCCCCCCGAAGAACGCAGCCGCACACAGCAGCAAATTGCCGAAGCACTTTCACGTTCCGTGCGAAGTCTGGATGACGCACGCACGATCGTGGTGCAGGAACAAACCATCGCCATCGGCGGGGGTGGCGCACGTTTCGGCTTGCCTGTCCGGTACGTGATCAAGGCTCCCAGATTCGAGAAACTGAAAGAAGTGTTGCCACGCTTTCTTGACGAAGTCAGCAACAACCCTGTGTTCAGCGTTGCGGATGTTGACCTGAAGTTCAACAAACCGGAACTGGTTATTGAAATCAACCGCGAGCGTGCCCGTTCGCTGGGTGTTTCGGTAAGCGAGATTGCTCAGACGCTTCAACTTACACTCAGCGATCAACGGTACGGATATTTCATCAGGGACGGAAAACAATATCAGGTTATCGGTCAACTCACACGGGCAAACCGCGATGCGCCGCAGAGTCTCGCCTCTATTTTTGTGCGGAGCAGGAACGGCGAGCTGATACAACTCGACAATCTCGTCACGCTCAGCGAACAGGCGACGCCACCCGAACTATACCGCTTCGACAGGCAAATCGCAGCAACAATCTCCGCAGGACTCAACCCCGGCTTCACGCTTGGTGACGGCATCAAGGCAATGGATGAGATTGCAGACAGAGTGTTGGATGAATCATTCAGCACAGCGCTTTCGGGAGCCGCCCGGGATTTTGCGGATAGTTCGCAGAGCCTGTTGTTCGTGTTCATCTTGGCGCTTGTGTTGACCTATCTTGTACTGGCTGCACAGTTCGAGAGCTTCCGCGATCCGTTCATTATCATGTTCACCGTGCCGCTTGCTGTGGCAGGCGCATTGCTGTCGCTCTGGTATTTCAATCAAACGTTCAACATCTTCAGCCAGATCGGGCAGATTATGCTGATCGGGCTTGTGACGAAGAACGGCATTCTCATCGTTGAGTTTGCCAATCAGCGCAAGGCAACAGGCATGTCGGTTCGCGACGCGGTGATCAGTGCGGCCACGGCCCGCTTCAGGCCGATTTTGATGACAAGCCTTTCGACTATTCTCGGTATTCTCCCGATTGCATTGGGCCTCGGAGCCGGTGCAGAGAGCCGCGTATCGATGGGTATTGCAGTTATCGGCGGGCTCATGTTCTCGGGCGGATTGACACTCTTCGTGATTCCTGCCGTTTACTCATACTTCTCGAAGGAGTCGGCATTGGCAGTTCCTGAAACCGCTCCGGTTTTTGCCGGCGGCAACGGTTCCGAAGATGTCGAAATTGCTGTTAAGGGAGACGTCACGTAGCCTCCTATTCTATCAAGCGTCAACCGTTCGTAACATCTCCATCATACCGCAAAATTCCTCTTGGATGTTTTGCAGGTATTGCATTGATTACGGCTGTTTCAGTACACCATCCTTTTCTTTATCCCTGAAAGGAAATACACACGTATGGCAGAGAAGAAGAATATCCTGAACCGGCTTCTCGGATTGATTGAACGGGTGGGCAACGCTTTGCCCCATCCTGCCACCCTGTTTGCCATTTTCGCAGGATTGGTAGTTGTGGTTTCAGGGATTGCTTCGATGTTCGATCTCGCAGTAGTGCATCCGGGAACGGGAGAGACAGTGCATCCCGTAAACCTGCTCTCTGCCGACGGACTGCATCGCATTGTTACGAAAATGGTGACGAATTTCACGGGCTTTGCACCGCTGGGAACTGTGCTGGTGGCAATGCTGGGAATCGGGATTGCTGAAAGCAGCGGCCTCATCGGCACCGTGCTTCGGCTGCTCGTCATCTCCGCTCCAAGAAAACTGTTGACGTTCGTGCTCGTATTTTCGGGCGTTCTCTCCAACACCGCAAGCGAAGTCGGATACGTGTTGCTCGTTCCCCTCGGGGCAATCATCTTCCTCGCAGTCGGAAGACATCCGATTGCCGGAATGGCTGCGGCGTTTGCCGGGGTATCGGGCGGATATAGCGCCAACCTTTTGCTCGGAACAATTGATCCTCTGTTGGCCGGACTTTCGCAAGAAGCTGCAAGCATTATCATGCCGGGCTACAAAGTCAATGCGGCTGCGAACTACTATTTCATGTTTGTCTCAACTTTCTTTATTGCGACGGCAGGCACGTGGGTTACCGAGCGGATCGTGATTCCGCGGCTCGGCCAATACAAAGGCGATGTGAAGCCGCAAACGTCAACGTCTCTGACCAAAGAGGAAAAACGCGGGCTACGATTTGCGATCGTCGGAGCATCCTTGTTCGCCGCATTCCTACTCGGCGGCGTCATCCCGGAAACAGGATATCTGCGCAATCCGAAGACGTGGGAAATATTGCATTCGCCTTTTATGGACGGGATTGTTGCGTTCATCTTTCTTGGCGCTGCCATCGGGGGCGTTGCCTACGGTATCGGCGCCCGGACATACAAGTCCGATTCCGATGTGATGAAGGGGATGGGAAAAGCCATGGAAGCGATGGGCGTGTACATTGTGCTGGTGTTCTTCGCTTCACAGTTTGTTGCGTTTTTCAGGGAAACGAATCTCGGACTGATCGTCGCAATCGAAGGAGCCGCGTTTCTGAAGAATTCGGGATTGGGCGACATTCCGCTTCTGCTTGCATTCATTCTTCTCTCTGCGACCATCAATATGTTTATCGGAAGCGCTTCGGCAAAGTGGGCGGTAATGGCGCCTGTGTTCATACCGATGCTGATGCTGCTCGGCTACTCGCCAGAATTGGTGCAGGGCGCCTACAGGGTTGGCGATAGCGTCACGAACATCATCTCCCCGATGATGTCGTACTTTGCGCTGATCGTTGCATTTGTCGAGAAGTACGATAAGAATTCGGGCATCGGCACTGTCATCTCTACAATGCTCCCCTATTCAGTTGTGTTCTTGATTATCTGGTCGATATTATTCATCGGATGGATTTTACTTGACCTCCCCCTCGGACCGGATGCGCCACTGTATTTGAATCGGTAATGTGAATGGAGACTGCAAAAGAGAAGTCCCGGCCCTCGCGCCGGGACTCTCTGTTTCCTTCATTTCACAAAGTCTAACGCATCAGAATCATTCTTCTCGAAGCCGAAAATTCACCCGCCTGCAAGCGATAGATATACACGCCGCTCGCAAGATGGCTCGCATCGAACTGTACAGACTTGGCTCCTGTACCCTGAACCTCGCCGACCAGCGTCGCCACTTCGCGACCAAGCACGTCAAACACCTTCAGTGAAACAAATCCCAAGTCCGAAGCCTCAAATCCCAGTTGGCGATTGGAATTTGGTATTTGGTATTTGATAGTTGTTGTCGGATTGAACGGGTTGGGGTAGTTCTGATATAAGGCAAAACCTGATGGCAGATTTTGGTCTGTCGCTTCAACCGAAGTAATCAGGTCACTCAGCGGCCTCCTCCAAACTCCCAGATTTCCAACAGTGGCAAACAGATGGGTACTGTTTGCCGCAAGCGAAAGTACTGATAGCTGTCCCGGCAGACCTGTGCTTACCGGGCTCCAACTCGTGCCCGCATTTGTGGACAAGAGAATCGGTTCGTTGCTGGCAACTGCTGCAAAGAGATTTGTTCCTACAGTTACAAACGAAGTCACTGAGCCACCCATGAACCCGTTGTTAACTTGTGTCCATGTGACTCCGACGTCTGTTGATTTAAAGAAGCCGTCAGGCTGATCGGCACCTGCAAAGATAGTATTCCCCAACGATGCAAAGGCATTGACGGAAGAAAATCCCGGCAAGCCGCTGTCACTTGGAGCCCATGTAGCTCCGAAATCAGTCGAGCGATAGATTGCCGCCGGGTTGAGCACATTCGCTGAGGTTCCGGCGAAGAGTGTTGTTCCGTGAGCATGCAATGCCTTGAAATAGGGAGTCGGTAATCCGGCATTGACGGATTCCCAAGAGTTGCCATTGTTTGATGAGCGGTAAATACCTTCAGTGAGGGTGGAAACAAAAAGAAAGTTGCTTGTTCCGCTGTTTATCCGAGCGAGAGACGATTGTTGCGCATATCCGTATGAAGTATCAACCATAAGTCCGCCGTTCACCTTACCCCAAGTTTGTCCGTCATTTGTAGAACGATATGTTCCAAGTCGGCGAGTGCCGGCAAACATATCCGTTTCGGTCACCAAAAGAGCTTCCGTTATTCGTTCTATTCCAAAAAGAGAATCTTCACAGAAACCTGTATTGCGTTCTACCCACGTGCTACCATTGTTCGTCGTGGCATACATCCCGCCAGACAGGATTGTACCTGCAAGAATGGTTTCTCCCCTCGATGCAAGTCTATTCGCAAAACTATTGAACATTGTATTCTGCAGCGGAATCCAGTTGTTCCCTCCATCCGACGACCGGAAGACACCACTGGTATATGTACCTGCAAGGAAATCGGAACCAACGGTCGTAAGAACATGGACAGTCCGGTTCGTCAAGCCGTTTTGGATCGGCTGCCAGTTCGCTCCCACGTTTGTTGACCGAAAAACTTCGTAACCTGGCCATCCCGGAAACAAACCACTTGCAAGCATGGTTGTGTCACTTCCAACCACACGCGCTATTAAATCGAATATCTGGGCAAGTGGATGCAGCAATTCCCTTGTCCACGCAGTGTCGGACAAGCGTCGCATGTGGATACCATTGGCACCGCCTGCTACATGAGTTCCTGTTCCGGCAAAGAGTCGGTCTCCAACCATCAAGAGAGATGATACTGCCATAGGCGAGCCGCTCAGTGGTGTCCATGTCATCCCTTGATCAGTTGTTTGCATAATACCGGTCTCCCCGCCGGCAAAGACCGTCGTGCCGGATACAGCAAAGTCATGGGTCCAATGGTTACTCAACGATATCTCCCAAGTAATTCCATTATCGGTGCTATGCTCGATTCTGTTTTCTTCCGCAGCATAGATAACTCCGTTTGCAACGAAGAGTTTCTGAATATTGAAAAACGGACTGTACGCTACAGCCCACTCGTTACCATTGTTTGTTGAGCGATAGATTTTGTTGAACGACGACGCGAACACGGTGTTTCCATTCCTGGCAAGCGAAAAGATGTCCTCCGGCATGTTGAAAGGAAATCCGTTGTTCCGTTGTTGCCAGATTGACCCGCCGTTCGTGCTGTACCAAATGCCTTCTCTCGTTCCAACCATAATGTCGGATCCGAATGTCACTATGTCCCTGACTATCGCTCCGCCGGGTCCCGCCGTTTGGACCCACTGGGCATGCAACGGAGTAGCGATAGCAAGCAGTACAGTCAACACCAAAATCGTTTTGCGTTTCCCGGTCATGGCAACTCCCGTTATGTAATTGTTGGCAATCGGCGATAAGGGAGGTAACGTTCTGAAGACGAAGTATGCCCCCTTGCGTTAGAATGCGTGTAATGATTCTACTGAAATGTAATACGAAAACGGGGTCAGAAGCCCTGCATAGGTATGCAGTTTTTTTAGGGGGATGGGTTTGAGAATGGATGCCGCTTCAACGCGGCGGCTGGATGATGCGCTGTTTCAATCCCTCAGCGATCGCTTCGGCACGTGAATGTACCTGCAACTTCAAGTAAATGTTGCGGATATGGTAGCGGACGCCATCCACGGAAATAAAGAGCTCGTTGGCAATGGTGGCGTACGATTTCCCCTCAGCCATCTTTGCGAGAACCTCGTGTTCGCGTTCCGTCAGTTCTTCAGCAATGGCATTGTGTTTCTTCGGTTGGAATGAAGCAATCACTTTTCTTGCTATCGTCGGTGTCATCGGCGAGCCTCCGGCAATAGCATCGCGGATTGCCTTCACAACTTCTTCGGGAGTCGCTTTCTTGAGCAGATAGCCGACTGCACCCGCGCATATAGCATCGAACACATGCTGGTCGTCATCGTACACGGTGCACATGACGACGGCAACACGCGGATACAACTTTCGGATATGACGCAGCCCGTCAACCCCCGACATGCCCGGAAGTTGAATATCCATCAACACAACATCGGATCCCTCGATTGCAGTGGTGGCAAATGCTTCTTCGCAGCTTTCGAATGCCCCCACGACATGCAAGTCGGGAACACCGGCGAATGTTACTTCCCAGCCGGAACGAATAAACCGGTTATCCTCAATGATGGTGATATGAATTGGCGACGGAGGCGTAGTCATGTTGAATGGTAACCATCCTGTGTAACAAAACCACTACATAACCATGCAGTAGTCGTCAGAGGGTGCATGTAAATTCCCATCGCGTGCCGTTGCCGGGAGAAGTATGGAGTTGAATCTCGCCATCCAGCAACTCCGCCCGGTTGCGAATGTTCTTTAGTCCATGACGTGATGACGATCGAGAGGGATCAAATCCCTTCCCATTGTCTGCTATCTTCATGAAGAGTCGATCCGGTGATTCAGGATACACTATAACGGTTGCTTGTGTGCATCCGGAGTGCTTCACGATGTTCGTCACAATCTCTTTGAACAAGAGCCAGAGGTTCCTCCGTTCTTCCATTTTCAATATCCGGAGAGGACAATTCTGTGGCACATCAATCTCATAGGCGATATTTCTGCTCTCGAACATATCGGAGGCGTATCTGCGGAATTTAGCCAGCAGATGTTCCCACGAGTCGTTCTCGGGTGTGATTGACCAGACAATGTCGCTGAGCGATTCCTGGGCGGCTGCGGCGCTTTCCTGAATCAATGACAGAAACTTGTTTGCAACACCGGAAGGTGTGTGGCGCAGTTCGCCCTGTGTGGCAGAGGCAAACGAAACGATACCGCTCAGCGTGGCGCTGATATCGTCATGCAGGTCTCTTGCTATTCTCTCGCGTGTTCGTTCACGTTCGTCGCGAACAGCCTGCGCGCGTTCCAGCGCCAGCACGTGACGGGTCAGTTTCTGCTTTTCGAAATACCGAATTACTGCGAAGCCCGCGCTGACGACAAGAAACACAATGCCGGGTATGAACCACCATCGTTTCCAGAACGGAGGGACAATAATGAAACCAACTGCGGCCGGCGATCCACCCGGCGTCCCGTCAACCGTCATTGCACGAACGAGAACTCGATATTCTCCAGGCTCCAGTGCTGTCAGCGTAACCGAGGTTTGCTTTGCCAGCGATTGCCAGGAATGTCCCGGCCTGTCGAGCCTGTACTGATATTCCCCGATTCCTCCATCCTTAAAGCTGACGCCGATGAAACCGATCGAGACAGTATTCCGGTCGTGCGACAGTCTGAGCGGCGACTTCAACGATGTGGGCGTGCCGTTCACATGCACAGCGGTGATGTAGATTGGTGGCGGGTCGGCAATTTCGCTCGAGGGAGGCTCAGACAAGAACACGGCATCGGGAGCAATGCAGGCAATCGTCCCGTCACGGAACATCCCCGTCATCAGGATATGGTCACGCACAGCATTTTGCTCGTACCAAATGAACCGGCGGGGCTGGCCTGGCCTGCTCAACAACAATCCCGACGATGTTCCGAGCCAGAGGTTGCGATGCGCATCTTCCACAACATTCCAGATTGTATTGCTCGGCAAGCCGTTCTTCATATTGAAAGTTGTGAATGTGACGCCTTCGAACAGTGACAGCCCACCCGACCGTGTCCCAATCCAGAAGAGCCCATCCGAATCCTGCATAATTGCCCGCACACCATTTTCTGCCAGACCATCTTTCGTCGTATAAGAGCGTACGCGACCTGTCAGCAGGCTCTCTGCACTCAGGAAGCCGAGTCCTTCGTGGTTCATTCCAAACCAGAGATTGCCAGCAGTGTCTTCGTATAATGCCCTCACACCGATGCCGGGTAAACCGCTTGTTGTATCAATGGTACGGAGTAAGGGATCCGCTTTGGTTCTGTCGAGAAGAAACACGCCACGGTCTGCGCAAGAGTAGGCGAGCAGATTGTTTCTGCAGAGGATGAAGAAATACGGAATACCTTTGGGAAAATCCTTCCCGGGCCTGAATGTTTTCTTGAGAAAGAGTCTTGACGACAGGCGATGTCTCAGAGTGAGCCCATATTGCGAGAGACTCCCATCGATGAACAAGACCCAGAGTGAGGAATCAGCATCATACTTGATGCAAATGGGTGAATCCGCTGTGCGGGCAAGGGGGAATGCCGTACTCTGCCAATGGCCGAGCGAGTCCCGCCAGAATTCATGCACACCTGCACTGCCTGTCAGCCAGAGATGGTCGTTCGCATCTATTGTCGCCACGGAGTTGTTGGAGTTTCGCGGAATGTCCTTCACAGGGAAGAGAACGTTGCGTTTGGGTGAAAGACGCGCCATGCCATTCGAAGCCGTGCCTATCCACAGATTGCTTTCAGTGTCAATGAATGCACAGGTCAGGAAGTCGGAAGAAAGTCCGGGGCCGAGTTGGTGATCGGCAATCTTTCCTTTGAGAAACTCTTCCTTGGTAAAAGAGAACAACCCCGTTGTTGTTGCTACGAACATTGCGCCTTCCCGGTTTTGAACAAACGACGTAATAGCTGCCCCGGTGATTCGTTGGCGTCCAACAATAGTGCTGTCTTTGACAAGACAGATGGTTCCGTCGGTCATGCCCGTCCATATATTCCCCGATCGATCCCGGAATATCGACGACGAGTAATGCTGAATCGTTGTGTCACTGGAAACATTGAAGCGGAGAAGCCGTCTGCCATTCTTGAGGTACTTGTAGAGCGAGCGTGTATCCAGCATCCAGAACACGGAATCTCCCTCATGCTCAAATGCCAGCACCTTGAATCGGATGTCTTCCGGAAACATCTGCCTGAACGATCCATTGCTGAACTGCATAAGACCGCGAGAAGTTCCGAGCCACAACGGCTCACCGATTTCTTGATGAAGACAATGAATACCGATGGCGCCCAATTCCGGAGGCGGGGCATGACGCTCGAAACCTTCGTCGGTAAACTCACAAAGGTCGCCGCCGAGAAAGCCGCTCCAAATTCGTCCCGCTCGATTCGGATCTTCCAGCAACGTCACAACGAGATTTGCAGCCAAGCCATCTGCAACGGTGTAGTGTCTGAACGTTGCTCCGTCGTACACGCTGATCCCCTCTCCCGTGCCGACCCAGAGGAATCCTCGCGAATCCTGCATGATGACGTTGACGGCATTCGACAGCAGCCCGTCAACTGCGGTGACCTTCCTTGCAGGAATAATCTGGCTGGCGGCGCTTTCTCCAAGCATGGTGAGAACCAGCACAATGCCGGAGAGTGTGAGAAGAGATCGGGAATTCATCGTTGGCGAAACATACTAAGCGGCGATTCAAAAAACAACAAGCCCCGCCACGTTGTTGGCAGGGCTTGGGAGCTTCACTCAGAGATCAAGCTATCGCAATAATAAGAGCCTTTTTGTCTGCATAAACTCGCCAGCCTGCAGTCGGCAGAAGTACGTTCCGCTCGGCAACCCCTCCGCGTTGAACGTCACCTCGTAATTCCCCGCTTGCAGTTTGTCGTTTACTAACATTGCGACTTCGCGGCCGAGAAGATCGTACACACGTAGGGATATTACAGGTAACTGCCCTACTACAGATAAGGGTATTGAAAATGTGATCGTCGTAGTCGGATTAAACGGGTTGGGATAGTTCTGATGAAGCACAAATGATGTCGGAACGTCTGCCGTATAGCGAACACCGGTTGTTTGAACCGTTCCCCTTTTCATGAAGATGTCACACACAACAACAGAATTCCTCACGGCACCCGGTGAATAGGTAACGGCTATCTCGCCATTTCCTCTTGCGGCAACAGTCGATGTGTTTCGAGTGACGTACTCAGGCGTCAGGTCGAATATCAACGACGGATTAGTAAAGATGCCGTCCTTCCCGTGAACAAGAAACCATCCGCGGGCGGAGGCGGCGAGACTCGATTGGTATACAACGAATACAGTACCTTCATCATCCACCGCAAAATTATGATAGCCTCCGGGACGTTGCCCGGATGTTGAAACAGCAACCGGCGTTTCGAAAGAGCCGGAGGCGTTGTTGATCAGGTACAGCACTTCGTTTGGCGAGTTTCGATAGAGAATATGCACTGTGTTGTTCTTGTCAACCCTCACCCTCGGATAGTCAACATCAACGGTTACGCCCGTCGGGGTTTCGACCAGCGAACCGGTTCTGTTCGTATAATACTTCATCGGGCCGCCGAATGCTGAGCCCGACTTCACGACGATGTGAACAAATCCCGATGTATCGACGGCAATCCCTGAATCAAAATCGCCGGTGACACCGGCTTCGAACAATAGTTGTTCAGCCGACAGCGACGAATCTCTGAGATTGAACCTTCGATAATAGGCGTGCTGAGTGCCGGTTGGCGGAAATGTGTGATACACAAAATGCAGAACGCTGTCGCGCCCAATGGCGCACATTGGCGTTGCTTTGTTTAAGCCCGCCGTTGTAATAAGAATCGGAGTTGTGAACGTGTTACCGTCCAGCCGGGTATATTGCACCTGAAACAGATTCCCTGCATCACGCCCGAGAAAACCGATATGTACATTGTCATTCTTATCAAGAACAATTGTCGGGTAGTTATCATCAACAAGGTTTGTGGTTACCTGCTTTGTTATGAATGTGTTGGCACTGTCGGTTACGTAGTAGATTTCCCGCGTAGTAGAGTTTGTTCCGGATTGGCCCGAATAGACGATGTGAATGTTCCCCTGCGAGTCAAATGCCATACTTTGCCTGTTGTTGAACTTATCGTTGTAAGCAATTGTATCCTGCGGAAAGTTCAATTGCCAGGCACCTGCAGGCGCGTACATCCAGAGTAGAATAAGTAGGGCCCCCTTTCGATGGAGTCTTCTTAAGTACTGAAACATCTTAACCTCGAAATTATTCAAATGAAAAAAAGATTACTGCACATACAATTTACAATCCTAATTCCTGAAGCTCAAGAAAAATGAAGCGAACGTCATGCCCAATCGGGGAACGACACAACAGAAATCTCGATATGAAGCGGGACAGATCAATCGGGTGTGGGCGCATCGGCGCTGTGCGCTTCGTCCTGCCCGCCGACAGACTTGCTCTTCGTCCTCCTGCGGCTATATGCAAGGGAAACAGCGACCAGTACTACCCCCAGCACAAGAAATGAAGCTATGCGATAGGACGGCTCGAGCTTCGTCGTATCAACAATGAAAACGTGGCCAATCGTAAGCAGCAGCGTCAGCAGAGCCATCCACCGGTACTTGTGACTCTTCAATATGAGGCTGGCTGCATAATAAAAGACTGCAATGCACACCCACGACAGGCTTACATATCCGCCCGGAACAATGTGATACATGGAATACGGAAACACAAAGAAGGCGCCCGCGAGGTAGGCGTTGCGCATCATTTCAGTTTTCAGTTCAAGCCTGTGTTTCTGCCAATTCAAGATTCGTGCACTCAACAGCGCAATTATTCCAAAACTCAAGCTGATCAATCCGACTGTTCCGCCAAGAATCAAGTACGCAATGAACACCATGAGATAGATGACAAAATTCCCCACAACAATGAAGCGCGACCGGAACCAGACCGCGGTCGAAATCACCAGAATCGTCTGCCAGGAGAGCCAGATGAGGCTATCCGGCATCTTGAATTGACCGACTATGGCGACACTGAGCGCAAGATATCCCAACATTGCATAGACGAATGTTGCATACCTGCTTTGCATCCGCATCCAGAACGCAACGGAGAATCCCAGAAACACGGCGGACGCCAGAACATGGCTGAAGACAAAACCTTCCTTGAACGAAGCAAGAGTCAGGAACAGATAGAGGCTGAATGCTCCAAGTCCGTTCAGCGCGGCATGAAGCAGAGCTCGAATATCTTCCGCAGTATCCCCATTCCGAATGAGATTTCCGGTCGCAAGTATCGCAGCATACAAAAGAATAAAATAGAGATTGCTTTGCGGCGACGAGGCAATCAGAACGTCATTTCCCATGAGGGGATTATTCATCGCCCAAACAGAATGCGTGAAGTAGGAAAGCAAAATTCCTTGGATAGCAAGCCAGTTCCATTCATGTTGCATCTTCAGATAGACAATGACAACAGCCAGCAGTGTGATCATCACAAACACGAATGTTGGCTCGCCGCCGACAATGGCAGTAACGTAACCCATCGCCAGACTCAAACCGTCAGATACACGGACTTCCGTCGGACAGAAATCAGAAGGTTGACCGCCACAACAGCTAGCAGTAATCCGAGGAGAACAGCTTTGGCGGTCAGAACAGGCTCCGGACTGAAAAAATGAAGTCGCAACGTAGTGAAGTACAGCAACAGCATCGCGCCGCCGAGGAGATACCGGGAAACAAGCGCAAACGAATTTCGCCAGAAGTACGACACTGCCGCAATGACAGCAACGATTATGTATCCGAACAGACACGGTAAGAAAGGAGGAAGAGCTTGATACGGGAAGGTGAGAAGAAATGCAACCCCAATTGCAAGAACTCCAATACCTGCTTTCGCAAACCACGACTGACCGATGCGAAATTCCAACTCCTCTTCCTCCTCCTGTTCGGGCAACGCGGAGGGCACAGGTTTTTCCTCCTGTTCACCGGCTTCACCTAGTTGCTCAATATTCAAGTGTGCTTCAATGCGAGCAATGCGGGCGTCGAGAGCTTTGAGATATCTGCGTATCTCATTTTCGTCGGGAGAAAGAGAGGGTTGATCCATGTGCTTTTGCCTTTGAGCTGTGAATGTGAAATACGTTCACACGGCCGATCGCAAAGCAGCCGACAGGTAAGAAGCTTGGCAGATGAACGGGAAATCGAAGGCCACTTGATGTATTCGGGTCGGAAGTCCCGAAGAAAAGTTGGCAAAAGAACTTGGAAAGTCAACTATGGCGTTTGATGAAAGAACGAAAGTGTAATAGCCCAGTAAGAATGTCAGGGTTTGCGTCCAATAGAAATGTCAGGTTAGTTTGGGGTTTTGCACAAAGAAAGGACCCCGACATTGACAGACACCATAACCCTGAGTTCCTACGAGATGGA
>CAADGV010000026.1 GCA_900696645.1 uncultured Chlorobiota bacterium
AACGTAATAGGGTCCGCGAGGAACAAACCAGATTCCCCGTAAACTCCAAGGAAGCCCGTCATCAGGAATTACCTCAACAGACACACCGCTGACTTTGAGAACTTTCCTTCCCTGATTCTGATCAATCCTCGATGCCACCGCATAGATTTCCATCGCCCCCGAAGTTGCATTCCGCACTCCCCAAATGTCATTGATGGGTAATGTTGTCCCGCTTTCCGAGCGCTGCCATGAGGTGCCGTTGTAGTAGGCCATCGTTCCATTATTGCCAACACAATAAACCGAGTTTGGACCTGTCCCCCAAATCTTGTTGATCGTCCCCGCTGCAATTTGCTGCGGAATGCAGAGAGCGGCAAACACTAGCCCGTTCCCCCGCATGATGGTGATACCAGAAGACATCCAGATATCGCTCTGAGAAAATGCAAACACCGCCCGCATAGTCGAAGGGAAGGTGTTTGTCCCACAAAAAATTGGAACTTGAACGCGGATAGCCTGCCATTCTGATCCCTTCCACCTGGCCGCATTGTATGGGATTACATCAAGTTGCCCCGTCGAATCTCTCAAATACATCTCCCCCACTGCATATGCCAGCGTATCGTTGATGATTACAACATCGTACAGGCCGCTCCCTCCTCCATCGCCCAAAGTATCAAGCTGCCACGAAAAGTTGTGCGATGTCGTATCAAGCGTGGTTGCAACTATAGTACCGCTTGTGTCGGTTATTGTGGTGTCCCGTATCCGTTGTGCGGCAAGCCGGTAGCTGCGGTTGGGAAGGAGGTTTTCAAGAAGGAAAATCGAATCTGCACCGGCAATGCGCGAACTCAGCTTGGTCTGTCCGTCTTGCGTAATTGCAATCGTTCGCGGTTCGTTCATGTCTGTGAGAGAAACTTTCAGCCACGCTTCAGTGCAGGAGACATCTTCGACCGTTATGTGAATGGTCTGCTGGTACGGAGGGGGAGGCGGTGGCGGCACTACCGGTGGCTCTTTCTTGCACCCCTCGGCAACAAGTCCGGCTAACATTACGGGAAAGAAACAGAGAACGGCAAAACGCAGATTCTTCATCTTCACCTCCATTTGAACAAGAGAATTCTAGGGCGAATGGGCGAATGGGCGAATGGGCGAATGGGCGAATGGGCGAATGGGGGGCACTTGCTCAACACCTTGGCTCAGGAGCCACATCACCCCACGTCAAAGAACGAAGTGTTAAGAATAATTGAAGGCAACTCTGGAATAGTCTCTGACTGCGGGCAATATACATTTGCTCCAGAGAAAAGTCAAGAACAATCGTAAGAAAAGGCGAAAGAAGCGAGCTGTTTCGTGTGCAACGCTAAGTGGTACTGCGGGTTGCAGTCTTCAAACAGGTTCGAAGAGATGCGGGAAGGTGCTCTGCGGTGCGTCAGCTTTGACCGCAGGGGACGGCTGATTACCTACAACGCATTCAAACTTGCCTGAATCACTTCATCGCTGCGTGAAAGCATCTTCTTCAACACATCATCTGAAGGCTTTGTTGCGAGCCGGATGGTTGCACAAGCAGTTTTTCCGCCATCAAAGATCACATTCTCCATTTCTTCAACATTGATGTTGGAGGCTTTCAGTTCTCCCAACACGTCGGCCAAAACGCCGGGCTTGTCATAGTGCCGCACAACAAGCTGCCAAGTCGCGGCGGTTTTCTTTGCTCTATTTACCCAGTTGCGGACGTTACCCTGCTGAACATACTCGCGGATACTGGCAACCGTTTCTTCGGCGACGGCATTCTGCGCCTGTTCGGTTGAAGCGCCGATATGATGTGTACCGTAAACGCCGGGAAGCGAAGCAAATCCGCTTTTGAATTCTCCCTTCTTCTCTTCCGGCTCGCCGACAAAAACGTCGGTTCCGACCCGGATCGTACCGGCACGAACGGCATCCGCAAGTGCTGCTTCATCAACAACTTCCGCCCGTGAGGTGTTGAGGAATATCGTCCCCGGCTTCATCTGATCGATGATGCTTCTGCTGATGACGCCCCGCGTTTCGGGCTTCAACGCAAGATGAACAGAAACGATGTCGCATTGCGGCACAAGATCTTGAATCGTGCCTGCGTGCTGAATGCCGAGCGCCTCAGCTTTTTCCCGTGTAAGCGATTTCGACCAGCCTATCACATGCAAACCGAATGCCTTCGCCCGTGAAATCACTTCCATTCCGATCTGCCCCACGCCTATGATGCCGATGGTTTTGCCATAGACGCCATCGGCTTTCGAATACTCGCCTTTGTTCCATTTTCCATTCCTCAAGTCGATGACATTGTCCGCAATGCGGCGGTCGAGAGCGAGCAACAGCCCCATCGCCAACTCTGCGACGGCAATCGAATTCTTGCCGGGACAATTCGTCACGTAAATGCCCCGCTCGTTTGCGCTTTTCATGTCAATAGTGTTGACGCCTGCTCCGGCACGAATGATAAGCGTAAGATTTTTTGCTGTTGAGATGCAGTCCGCCCGCACTTCCGTTGAGCGGACGATGAGAATGTTGGAGTCGCCGATAGCCGCGGCAAGTTCTTCAGCTTTGAGTTTCGGTTTGTACTCAACCTCAACACCTGCTTCGTTGATAGCGGAGATGTACTTTTCGGGGAAAGCATCTGCAATAAGGGCCTTCATGGGGGAGCCTTTCGTTGATGATGTTAGCGTGTTGATCTGGTGTATTTGAGAACCGCCCCTGCTTCCGAGCCGAGTCGGTCGGTTACAACTACGTACACAGAACCATCAGATGCAACTGAAATATCACGTGGAGTCATGGAAAACCCGCCGACGTCGGGAATCAGGTAACGGGCAACAGTTCGTTCGGAGGCCGTCGATACCATGACCAACTCTTGCGTTCCTGCGTCGGCAACGTACAGATATCCCGCCGCGTCGACTGTTGCTCCTTGTGCTCCGCCGGAAATGAACGGTTCGGCCATAACGTGACTTTGCTGGATGTTCGAAGGCACGAGAGTATGCAATTGTGTTTGCGAAGTCGGGCCTCGTGAAAATCTGAATGCCGTGAAAACTGTTCCGAAACCATCCACCGCCAGCATTAGCGGGCGGGCGATACTGCTGTCAAGAAAGGAAGCGGCAACGATGCTGATGTTTCCGTGGAGTATTCGGGCAACGAAATTTGCAGGAGAACCGCGTCCGCTTATGTAGATATCGCCCGAAGGCGATGTATCAATATCCCCCAACTCAAGTACGGTAACATTGATTGAGACTGTGCCTCTGTTACCGACGTCAAAAACTGATGTTGCATTCCCTGTAAAGGGGATAAAGGGAAATGCAGCAATCCATGTTCTTGTTTGAACGATATACCGCAAAACGGTTGAACTATTTTCAACAATGAAGAGATCCCCCGTGGTCTTGTCAACGGCAATCGCCGAAGGAGACGTGACGTTGACGGAATCGATTTGTGTTCCTGCTGTCGAGAATTTGCGGAGTCTGTTGTTTCGCGTATCAGCTACCCAGACGTTTCCCGAAGCATCGACTGCAATGCCCTGTGGCAGCCTGAGCAATCCTGTTTGAACAAACGTGGTTGGTCCGGTCAACACAACGGATTGGTTCGGGTCGTTTGTCTGGGCATCATCCTTGCAGGATATGAAGCCGATCATCAGCACGACCAATGGAATGAAGAGGCCTCGGTGTGTAGCAAAATCCATCACAATCTCCAATATTCAACAATCAAAATAAGAAGAAATGCGATGGTATGGAAGAAGTGAACAGTCAACTGTGCTGAAAGCGTGGCGAATTTCATGTTGAGTTCCTCAATTTTTCCGTTGAACATTCTAACACCATCGTAACTCATTATTTCTCAATGGTAGTAGCATGTTTGGCGGCTCTCATTGTTGATGGGATGTTGTACGATTCAACACAATATGTTTTGCAAGAATTTCTCCGGATCGAACCGGCTTCGGGCAGCCCGTAATCTATTTATTATCAATGGGTTAACAAGTTCACTTTCTTTGTGGTGAGATTGTTTTCTGGCAGGCTTATTGGAAGTGTAGATGTTGTGAAGTTCAAGAGTCAATCTCACATCAAGAACAGAAAAGTAAAGAAAGGAGCCCAACATGTCAGCGATACTTGCATTCTTGACTGCTTGCGTGCTCATCGTTTGGGGAATGTTTCGCAAAACGAAGAAGAAGGAAGAAATGCAACCTGTGTTCGTCCGGCGGTATGTACATCCGGGCCACACATGGATGAAAATGACTGAGGACGGAGATGTGCTTGTCGGTGTTGACGAGTTTGCGCAATCGCTTATCGGCACTATTGATTCGGTGGAACTGCCGCGATTGTTGAGGCGAGTTGAGCAGGGCAGTGTCGCGTGGTCCGTCAGACATGGTGATCGGGTTGTGCGGATGGTGAGCCCGGTGAGCGGACGCGTAATTGAAAAAAATGAAATGGTGCTGAACAATCCGTTGCTCGTCAACTCGTCGCCTTATAATGATGGTTGGTTGCTGCGCATTCGTCCGATGAAACTGCAAACCCAGATCAACAACCTGTTCACTGGAAAAGCGATGCAGCAATGGCTTGAGCAGGCAAAAGAACAACTCGTGCGGATTTTCTCGACAACCCCGGCCCTCATGTATCAGGACGGCGGCGTGATCGTGAAAGATCTGGCGGACAAGGTGTCGGATGAAGAATGGAATACGCTTGAGAGGGAGTTTTTCCTGACCGGCGATCAGTCAGACGACAACCTGCATTCCAAGAAATCAGTTCCTCAATGGTGAAACAACGTATCTAACAAGGAGATCCTAACATGACAGTCTTACTCGTACTCTTAACATTAATTGCATTCCTCGCAGCCGACTACATTGTGCAGCGGAGAAAACAAAAGGCGCTCGGCACGGCGGCGTTGCGTTCAACACCCCTTTTTCCCGCATCACATTGGAATTTGTCGGATGATCTGGTCATTGCTCCCAACCACTTGTGGATGCGGCGCGAGCGAGACAATAGCATCACTGTCGGCATTGACAACTTCCTGTTCGGCTTGACCGGAAAGGTTGAGCGGATTGAGCTGCCGAAGGAAGGCCAGATTGTCGGGCGCGGAGAAAGGCCGATTGTACTTCGGGAGAAGAACAAGCGTCTCGCCCTTGATATGCCGTTCGAGGGACAAGTATCGGCAGTCAACCGCGCGGCACTGCAATCGCCGTCAATGGCGTCGCAGAATCCCTATACAGCGGGATGGCTGTTCAAATTGATTCCGGCAGACGGGGCCCGTTCGTTGACGTCATTCCTGAGCGGTGAACGTGCCATCGAGTGGCTGAAGAAGCAGAATGACCTCGTGAAAGAATTTCTCGTTGCCCGCGTGCCGCAACTCGAATTTGCGGCTATGCAGGATGGCGGTGTTCCGGCAGCGGGTGTACTGAAGGAGTTTGACGAACGCGTGTGGGAAGAGTTCGAATCAACATTTCTCACCTCTGAAATCGAAACGACGTTGAATGGAGAATACGACAATGCGTAAATCAAAAGGGTTACTCATCGACATATCACGATGCGTGGGCTGCGGGGAATGCAGCCGGGCCTGCGCGGTTACAAATCATCTTCCCGAAGAAGAAGCGACCGAGCTTTCCGCAACACACTACACGGTTGTGCAGAGTTACAATAACGACCAGACATACGTCCGGCGAATGTGTATGCATTGCGAGCAGCCGACATGCGTTTCTGCTTGCCTCGTCGGCGCATTCACGAAAACCGATACCGGTGCGGTACTCTATGATGAATCAAAGTGCATCGGCTGCCGGTATTGCATGCAGGCCTGCCCGTTTGAAGTGCCACGCTACGAGTGGACAAGCTTGTCGCCGCGAGTACAGAAATGCAAAATGTGCTACGAGCTTGTCGCCGCAGGCGGACAAACAGCTTGCTCCGAGGCATGTCCTGTTGAGGCAACGGTGTTCGGCGATCGTGATGAATTGATCAAAGAGGCCCGCAGACGTATTGACGAGAATCCGGACGAGTATATCGACTACATCTACGGTTTACATGAGGCGGGTGGAACGGCAGTGATGTTCATCTCAAATGTTCCGTTCGAGGAACTGGGCTTCCCGATGAATGTTCCGAAGAATCCGATTCCCGAGCTGTCGTGGCGTGTTCTTTCGCAAATTCCGAAGTACTCGGTTGCGGCAGGCGTGGTGTTGTTCGGCATCAACTGGATCACCAAACGGCGTACTGAAGTTGCCCGGTTTGAAGCGGAAGAGAAACGAAAGCAGGAATTGCACAACTAGAACTTGAACTCTGAAACTAAAGGATACGTATATGAAATTTCCCGGTCTCTTTAAGGTTACATTCTGGAAAGCCGTTGCGGTAGCGCTGATGACAGCCGGCGCAATTGCCGCCGTGTGGCGCTTTTCAACCGGCCTTGGTCCTTCCACCAACCTTGTTGACACGTTTCCATGGGGCATCTGGATCGGCTTCGACATTCTTGTCGGTGTTGGTCTGGCTGCGGGCGGTTTTACAATTGCGGCTACCGTTTATCTTTTTAATATCGAACGGTTTCGTCCCATTTTGCGGCCAACGATTCTCACGGCGTTTCTTGGCTATCTGCTCGTCATTGCCGGGCTGATGGTTGATCTTGGTCGCCCTTGGGCAATCTGGCATGCACTGATCTACTGGAATCCTCATTCGGTGATGTTTGAAGTTGCCTGGTGTGTGATGTTGTACACAACCGTGCTGGCGCTGGAATTCAGTCCGGTTGTCTTTGAACGCTTCAATCTCGAACGTCCGTTGAAGATCATCAAGGCAATCACGATTCCGTTGGTGGTGTTGGGCGTAATTCTCTCGACGCTCCATCAGTCGTCGCTTGGCTCATTGTTCCTCATCATCCCGAGCCGGATGCATCCGCTGTGGTATTCCGAGATTATTCCGTTCCTGTTCATTATCTCGTGCGTTGCAGCCGGATTGGCGATGACGATTTTCGAGTCATTCCTGTCTTCCCGTGCCTTCGGGCGGGAGATTGAGATGCCGTTGCTTTCCGAGTTGGCACGAGTGATTGTGGTTGTACTGGCCCTCTACTTCACTGTTCGCGTACAGGATTTGATTACCCGCGATGCACTGAAGTTTGCATTCGAGATTAACTACCAGAGCATACTCTTTGCGGGCGAGCTTGTCCTCGGCGTGATTGTTCCGTTCTTCCTGCTGCTGAGCAAGAAGATTCGTGAACACAGAGCCGGATTGTTCTACTCGGCAGTATTGGTAATACTCGGATTTATCGCTCACCGCATCAACACGGCGATCACGAGCATGGAACAATGGCCGCATCGCATGTACATTCCCTCGTGGCAGGAACTTGCCGTGACAGCCGGTCTGGTCGCATTCGGATTCGTGGCCTTCGGTTTTGTTGCGAAATACTTCCATGTGTTCGGGCATGAATCGCATCACGAGCCGAGCACAGCTAAAGAAGAAGCAAAGGAGGAAGTGGAAGGCTTGGCCGTAGCTTCGACGAAGTAGAACGCAGGGTCATTGAGAAAAAAGGGACGCAGTAATGTGCGTCCCTTTTTTGCTTTTTGCAGTGATAGAAATCTAATCCTCAAAAATCTTCCCCGGATTCAAAATATTATTCGGATCAAACGTTCGTTTGACCGCCTTCATCAAATTCAATTCAGCATCCGAGAGGGCAATAGGGAGGTATGATTTCTGCGAATAGCCGATGCCGTGTTCGCCGGAGATTGTTCCTCCTAACGAAACAGTCAGATGGAAGATTTCACGAATTGCCGTGTCGAGGTGCTGCTCCCATGCCGCATCATCCATCTTGTCCTTCAAGATGTTGACGTGAACGTTGCCATCGCCGGCATGCCCGTAACAGATGGATGTGATGCCGAACTTTCCGCAAATCTCCTTCACGCCTCTGATGAGTTGAGGAAGCGCTGCTCGCGGGACTACCGTATCTTCTTCTTTATACGTAGAGATTTTCTTGACTGCTTCACCCATACTTCTGCGCAGCGCCCACACATCCTCGATCTTCTGACGATCCTCAGCAAGAAGAACGTCGAGCGCATGATGCTGCTCGACTACTGCAGCGATAACCTCGATATCCTTCACAAGTGTTTCCTCGTAGTTGCCGTCAACCTCAACCAGCAGTTGTGCCTCGGCGTTTCCGTTCGGGAATGTTTTGCCCAACTGCATCTCGGCGGCTCTCACTGCTGCTCGTTCCATGAATTCGAGAGCGGAGGGAGTGATACCGCGTTGAAAAATACTTGCCACAGCGGCGACGGCATCCTTCAATGAATTGAACGCGACGAGCAGAACCTTCTTTGCTCGCGGAAGAGGAATAAGTCTGAAAATGATCTTCGTGATGATGGCAAGAGTCCCTTCGCTTCCGACAATGAGTTGGGTAAGATTGTAGCCGGAGACGTTTTTGAGGACACGCCCGCCTGCGTTTATTATCTCGCCGGTCGGAAGGACGGCTTCGACACCGAGGACGTAATCCTTTGTTACGCCGTATTTTACAGCCCTCGGCCCCCCTGCGCATTCCGCAAGATTGCCGCCGAGGTGTGAGCTGCCGCGTGATGAAGGGTCGGGCGGATAGTACAGTCCGCGCTTCTCGCATTCTTCCTGAAAAACTTGCGTGAACACTCCCGGCTCGACCACCGCTTGAAAATTCTTCTCATCAATCTCGATGATGCGCTTGAACTTTTCCATTGAGAGAATAATTCCGCCGTGCACGGGCAGCGCTCCGCCGGAAAGTCCGGTGCCGCCGCCGCGGGGCGTTACCGGAATTGTGTGTGAGTTGGCGAGCCTCATGATTTCTGAAACCTGCTGTGTGGTAGAAGGCCTCAGAATCAATTCCGGAAAGAAAAGCAAATCTTCCGTCTCATCCTGTCCGTAGATGGTTTTCGAGTCGTTGTCGGAAAGACAATTCTCCCGGCCTACGATTCCCGCGAAGGCCGCGACAAGCTTGTCCGTCAGTTTGTTGTAGGACATTTCAGATCAACGTGATGTCGAGTTGTGGTCAATATACGGAGATTTGCTTCGAAGGGAAATGATAACGCAGTGGCAAAGGAATGTTGAAGCGGAATCGAAATGCCTATTCGCCCGCATTTGGAGATTGCGCTTTCATAACTTGCGTGACTTCCGGCAGTTTCACGGAGGGCGGGTCGTAGCCGACAACCGAACCGGCGCGAATGCGGGCGAGAAAAGGTGAAACAGTCGTATCCGGCAATGTTCTCACATTATCCTCGATGCGTATCATCCCGATTCCCGTTCCGGCTCCGATTGTACAGTTCGATCCAATCTCCACAAGTCCGTAGCGGAACTTTCCGCAGCCTTCGTACGCGTGACAGGTGATGCGCGTGAACGCGCCGAGCAGCGTGTTGTCCCCGATGAAAATCAATTCAGGGCGAAAATGATCCAGCCACGCCATCTGCATGATCTCTACATTCCTGCCAATCGTACAGCCCATCCATCGATACCATTTGTTCTTGAACGGCGTTCCTTTCATCAGAAATGAAAGTCCGACCTGAAACAAGACAAGCATCTTTCTCCAACCGGGCAGATTCAACTGTCGCCAGTTGATCGCATTCGATTCTTCCGGCGCACCGAGTCCCGATATTGTGTAATGACGGGCAGGTTGAGCGAGAAACTTCTCCAATGCTGCTTTGCCTTCGACGGTACGAGGGTCGAGCGAAGCAACATCGACTCCGATGCCGTTTGCAGTTTTGCTGATGCGGACTGAACGTCCTTTCTTTTTCGCAAGCTTGATTGCGCGGAGTACTATATCGGTTGTCACTTCGCGCATCACGTGTTCCGGGGTTCGTGTCTGCATGGCTGGGTAATGCGGGATTCGTCGATTCGATTTGTGAGAAAGGCAAAACAGTTGCCTGCGTTACTGTACACAGAAATGCAGGGAGAAGCAAGTGTTTACAGGATTGCTTGAACCGAGGAACTATTCACTTGCAGGTCCGGAACCTGCCTCCACACCCGGTTCGATATTCACTGAGTCTTTGGCGCATGCCGGCCTCGAGAGCAATGTTCTTCAACAAAAAAGCCGGAGATTGTCCGGCCTCTTGAGGGAAATTGGGAATATCCTATTTTCTCGGCATGAGCTCATCGCGCATTGCGGCATGATAGGCGAAAATTGCCATCAGCACCGCACTCTGTTGAAGGTCTTTTTCGATGACACGATCGTACAGATCCATCGTCGAATGCCACGTCATAGTACCGTATTCGATTTCATCCTGAATGAATTGAAATGCCGGCAATCCGATTTGATCGAACGACACATGATCAGTTGAACCGGTATTTCTGAGCGTGAGAGTTTGCGCTGCGGGATCACCGGCAGCCGAAAGCCATGCACGGAAGATCGGCTGAACGGCAGGGTTGCTTTGCATGTAGATGCCGCGAAATCTTCCGCCTCCATTATCGTCGTTGAAGTATACGGAAAACTTCTCGCCGGCAGGCTTCAGAATAACAGGCGATGCAGTATCCTGGCGTTCGCCAAAGTGTTTTTTGACGTAGCTTGATGAGCCCAATAATCCCTGTTCCTCACCGGCCCAAAGTCCGATGCGGATTGTTCTTCGGGGTTTCAGGTCGAGGGCGCGCAGAATTCTCATTGCTTCAAGGGCAACAACACTTCCCGTTGCGTTGTCGGTTGCGCCGGTGCCGCCGTGCCACGAATCAAAGTGGCCGCCAACCATCACCACTTCGTCGGGGAATTCGGTGCCGCGTATTTCGCCGATGATGTTATACACGGAATCGGCTTTATGGAAATTCACTTCAAGATTCATTTCCAGTCTTACGCGTTCACCGTTATTGAGAACGCGAACAAGCCTGTTGTAATGCTCTGCAGCTACAGCTACCTGAGGCAGCATGGAGGGCGCCTTCGTGTCCCACACTCTTGGCCGCCGTGCGAATGGTGTATCGGGATGAATTGTCACGCTTGCTTGCTGAACGAAAATCGTTCCACCGTCGCCCCGGCTTGGAGTGAGAATTGCGTGAGCGCCTTCTTCTTCGAGGAGTTTCATCTTCTTGTATTCAAGAACAGCATTCTGCCGGGCCTCGGGAGTCAACGGGCCTCGACGAAACCTGCGAAACGTGGAAATATCCGAGTTTGCCATTTCAAGCAATGTAGAGTCAGCCTTTCGGGAGGCACGGGGTTCAAATAGCGGCTCCATCTTCCGCTCATTGCCTATCAAAATGAACTTGCCCTTCAGCTTGCCGCGGTAGGTTTCAATTGCGCTGTCGGTTTTTGCGTCGAAGAGAATTGCCTCACCCTGCACGGTTCCTTTTGTTGCGGGTGACCACGCTTTGGGATATGAGAGGAGGGGGAAGATGTCGGGCTGCGTTGCGTGGGCAGTGTAGTGGCGTAGCGTCCAGCCTCTGCCAAACGGACCCAAGCCGTCAAGATGGACGTTCGTCATTCCCCACTCTTTCATTTTCTGCGTCGCCCAGTTGGCGGCCTTTGTGTACTGGGGCGAGCCCGTCAGCCGAGGGCCGCACACATCGGTGAGATAGTGCAGAAGATTCATCGCCTGCGAGTTCTCGGTTCCCTCATTCCAGATTTTCCTGATTGCAGTCGTGTCAACCGGCTCTTTTGGTTTTGTTTGACTGAACGAAATGCCGGTTACAAGGATCACCAGCAGACCAGCAAGAAACTTCTGCTTCATGAATACTCCTGAATTGTTGTATGGTTAAGAACAGTTACGTTCATCCGAAATGGAAAACTTCTCTCAGCAACTTCAGCGTTTTGTCGCTTACATCACGTGTTGACAACTCATCCGCAGAAATCCATCTTGCCTCCTGCGCGTCATCATTCGGAACCGGCTCGCCGCTGATGTATTCGGCTGCAAGATCGACGATGACGTAGTGAAAGCGAATTTCTCCTGCTGCATTTCTCTCGATCACATCGAACGTGAAAACCGGGTTGCCTGCACGAATAACAACTCCCGTTTCCTCCAGAATCTCCCTTTCGGCAGCTTGTTGCAGCGTTTCGCCGAGTTCAAGCCTGCCGCCGGGAATGGCCCATAGGCCTTCGGAGGGGGGGGTGCCGCGCTTGACAAGCAACACTTTGTCTTCATTAAAGACTACAGCACCGACTCCGACGCCGGGCGACAAGGGGAGAGAGGTTTGAGACATCATTAAACAGGCAAGAGTGGAGAGACGCCGGTCAGCGTCTCTCCACTACGTTAATAATTATTCTGCCTTTGCCCGCATAGCATCGACAATCATGTACGCACAGATGCCCGCGAACATCACCAGAGCAACCAACTCAGCAGCATGCGATTCCATCCACTCCAGGTTCACCCAATTGAAGCCTTGGAATCTCAGAAAAGCGCTGACAACTCCCATCAAGGCCCCGCCTGCGATGAAACCCGATGCAATGAGCGTTCCGCGCTCGCGGCGTGCGTTGTTCAGTTTTTCATCTTTACTGCGCGTTGAAACAAAGTGGGCAATTAAGCCGCCCACAAGCAGCGGCGTGTTAAGCTCGAGAGGAATGTACATTCCCAGCGCGAATGCCAGCGCCGGGATGCCGATCATCGTTAATACCAATGCCAGTAGCGCGCCAACGACGTACAACATCCAGGGGGCGGGTTGGTTAGCCATCAGCGGCTGAATGACGGCAGCCATCGCATTTGCTTGAGGAGCAACAAGGGCTCCCTGACCGGTGAATCCGTATGTCTCGTTCAGGATAAGGATGACATAGCCGACTGTTGCGGCCGAGACAAGCACGCCGAGAAACTTCCAGCTTTCCTGCTTGTACGGCGACGATCCAAGCCAGTATCCGATCTTCAAATCGGTAATGAATGCACCGGCTACCGAAAGCGCAGTACATACAACACCGCCGATCAGCAGAGCCGCAATCATACCGGATGTGCCGCTCAATCCGGCAGAGACCAGTATGACGGATGAGAGAATGAGCGTCATCAGCGTCATGCCCGAGACAGGGTTCGTTCCGACAATGGCAATTGCGGTTGCCGCAACGGTTGTGAAGAGGAATGCAATGATCAGTACAATCAACAGTCCGATCAGAGCGTAGGTAAAGTTGTTCACAACTCCAAAATAGAAGAAGATGAACACTGCCAATGCTGTGACAAGTATTCCGATGGCAATCGTCTTCATCGTGATATCACGGTGGGTCCGGAGTTTGTCCTCAACGAGTTTCTTCGCGCCTGTCAATTCCTTGGCAGCAAGCGAGAACGCTGCGGCTACTACTTTCGAAGAACGGATGATCCCGATGATGCCAGCCATTGCGATGCCACCGATGCCGATGTGCCGGACGTAGGTGCTGAATATCTGTTCGGGGGTCATGTCTTTGATCAGCAGTGTCACGTTAGCGCCGATTGTTTCTGTCAGGCCTGAGCCGAAATACGAAACCAACGGAATCAGCAGGTACCACGAAACGAACGAACCGGCGCAAATGATGGCTGCGTACTTCAACCCGACGATGTAGCCGAGTCCCATCACTGCCGCCCCGATATTCATGCGGAAGACAAGCTTTGCCGAGCCGGCAAGTTCCTGCCCCACCGAAAGGACTCGCGACGTGAACACCTCGCTCCACCATCCGAATGTTGCAATGACAAAATCATAGATGCCCCCGATGATGCCGCTAACCACGAGAACGAGCGCTTGGCTTCCTCCTTTCTCTCCGGCGACAAGAATTTCAGTTGTTGCTGTCGCTTCGGGGAAGGGGTACTTGCCGTGCATTTCGGCGACAAAGTACTTTCTGAAAGGGATGAGGAAGAGGATGCCGAGTACACCTCCAAACAACGACGCAAGAAAGATTTTGTAGAATTCAGCATTCAGGTTCAGAATATAGAGCGCGGGGATGGTGAAGATTGCCCCTGCAACAACCGCTCCGGAC
This sequence comes from uncultured Chlorobiota bacterium, assembly GCA_900696645.1. Classification (GTDB taxonomy): domain Bacteria; phylum Bacteroidota; class Ignavibacteria; order UBA10030; family UBA6906; genus CAADGV01. The sequence goes on from CAADGV010000026.1 coordinate 13,786, forward strand.
GCTGACCCGATGGATTGGATAATGACGTTCTCGCCGAGGGCGTTCTTTCTTCGTGTTGCCGCCGAAAGACCGACGGCGATGATAGCAATCGGGATGGCGGCTTCAAACACTTGTCCGATTTTAAGTCCGAGATATGCCGCCGCGGCTGAGAAGAGAATTGCCATCAGCAATCCCCAGAGGACGGACCAACCGGTTACTTCGGGCGGGTTGCCCGTCGGGTCCATTATTGGGCGATACTCTTCGCCGGGTTTCAGTTCCTTGTACGCGTTATCGGGCAACGCACTTGTGGTGGTAGAATGGTGTTCCATACATGTTCCTGTGTATGTTGCTTGATGTGCTTGAGTATTGAGAGATCAGATGCCGGAGTGCAGCAAGAAGGCTGAATCAAAGTAAGGAATCTTTTCGGCAAGGTAAAGAGATTTGTTCCACGGAGGCGTGAACTGATTCCGCCTCCGATTGCCAATCAGCTATATAGCGTAGTGCAGCCCAATCGAAAGAGTAATACTCCGGGTCAACCCATCGACGTTGACGGGGCGGCTGCGCAGAGGTACTGCTCCAAGGAATCGCAGACTGTAGCTTTTCGATAATTTCATGGCTGCGTTGCCGAGGACATTGACCTGAAACTGATCGCTGCCCGGAATGGAAACGAACGAGCTGGTAATCTGTGCCGAAGGGCTCACAATACTTGCCTCCTGAAGACGCTTAATGGCCAACACCTCCAACCCGAACGTGAATTCGTCCGTCCGGGTTTTGTATCCAACCCGCGCGAGCAAATCGTCGCCCCGTTTCAACTGTATGGCTGCATTGCTGCTTCTTCCTGGTGAGAGTTGATATCCTAAAGCAAACAACCAAGGCTCCGTGTGGAACGAAATACCGAGCAACAAATCGTTGGTTCCCAATCCCGGTTGATAGGCCTGCGGCAGGTTGCCGAGATTTACGCTTCCCGTGGCAAATTTGCCACCGGCCTGAACACTGAGTTGATTCTCTGTGTTCTTCCAAACAACCTGATTGAGGAGAATGGTCAGATCGCCGATGCCGCTTGCTTTTCCCAACGGGCCGCTTGCGCTCGACCAGGGCAAGACGATGGAAAGTCGCGAGTCTTCAAGAACCCTGATACTTCCTTCAACGTGAAACGAATGGAACGTCAGATCATCCGATTTGCCGCTTTTGCCGAACGCATAACCCGCGCTGAAACTGTGACCGAGCTGCTCATGCTGTGAACCGATGGAGCACACACCGGCGTCCGAGCATTGGGAGTAGAGGGCGTGCGTGAACACAAAGAGGATGCACACGATTGGGATGAGAAGTCGTTTCATGTTGTTCTCCGTTCAACGTAGTTCGAGGTCATCATGTGCCTGGTGGCAAGAACAGCGTCATCATTCCAGTTTTGAAAACCACTTCGTTCACGTGCTTATCATGGTCTGTGTGACGTGAGCAGATGCATGTGCATAAATGAGTTATCCCGGTCGTCACGGTTGCGTTGGTTCTTCAAGTACCGTGACGACAATAGGGCGATTTACGAGCCGCGCAGAATCTTCTCCATCTTCCAGCCTTTCGCCAGCTCATCCACCAACTTGTCCAAATACCTGACCTTCTGCGTCAGAGGATCCTCGATTTCCTCCACACGATACCCGCAGATAACTCCGGTGATGAGGTGAGCGTTGGGGTTCAGCGAAGCTTGCCGGAAGAATGCTTCAAAGGTCACCTTTGCCTTTATCAGTTCTTGCAGCTTTTTGCCATCGAAGCCTGTCAGCCACTCGATGACCTGATGCAATTCTTTCTTGGTTCTTCCCTTCTTCTCCACTTTGGCAACATACATTGGATAAACCGAGGCGAAGGTCATTTGCGCGATGCGCTGATTATGCGTGCCCATTTTGTCCTGAAATTGTGGTTGCTCATTTTGAAAAAATTCTTTCCTGCACCATTGCTTTAACTGCCTCGGTTCTCACGGCTTCGTCGGGATTTCAAGTGCCGTGACGACAACAGAGGGGCATCTGCCGTCACGGTTTGCAAGACTGTTCATACAATACGCTCCAGCGAAACGCTGCGAAGCATTCAGCTATAATAACTCTCTCTTGAAAAGACACAAGCCGAATGTTGCTGCGAGGAAGAGATGGAGCCCGACGGGCATCCAACCCAAGGCGTTCATAACTCCCTCGAGCGTCGCAACGAGTACTATGGGAATGTCGATAATGTTATATATCAAGCTTGCGAGAAGCACGTTATGCCACGATTTGTCTGTCGCAGGAGTGTTGCGATTCAGCCAAAAGACGATCGCAAAGGAAGTCAAGGCGGCGCCGAGAATGCGTGCCATCACTGTGCCGTCATCATCCAAAGAAACCCCGTAAGCGTCCATGAACTGTACGGGTATGAGCAGAAGACCAAGGCCAAAGCCGATGTACAGAATCGCCCAGATGATGGAGAAGGTTGAGAGTTTCATAGTGACCTGTGAGTTGTTGTGGATGGGTTGCTTCTTCCGGTCGTCACGGTTGCGTCGGTTCTCCAGGCACCGTAACGACAACCCGGATCCGATTTGCCGTCACAGTGCGCAGAGGGCACATGCAACAGTGACGGCTCCATAAAACGACATCCAAGTATTGTCTTCATTGCAACTTGCCTCAGCTCTTCTCCACCCACACCTGCGCGAGGTTTACCACCGTCTCAACGGACTTATCCATCCCCCACACAGAAAGCCACTCGGTTGGGCCGTGGTAGTTTTGTCCGCCGGTGAAAATGTTGGGGCAGGGGAGGCCTTTTTCGGTGAGGCGTGAACCGTCTGTGCCGCCGCGAATCGGGACCCACTTCGGGTCGAGTCCGGCGCGCTTCGTTGCTTCCCACATGCAGGCGAGTCCCGGCGCATCATCTCCCATATAGTCCTTCATGTTTCTGTATTGCTCGATGATGTTGAGTTCGATCTTCGCCTTCGGGTGCAGCGGCTGTACTTCGGCAATGATGGAGTTAAGGCGCTTCTTCAGCACTTCAAGTCCGGGCGTGTTGAAGTCGCGCAGCAAAATTTTCAGCGTCGACTTCGCCTCTTCGCCTTCGACAATATGCGGGTGAATGTAGGGCTCGTAGCCTTCGGTGGTTTCCGGCGAGCAATCCTTCGGGAAGCGGGCAATGATATCCGCCATACATTTGATGGAATTGACCATGATGTTCTTGGCGCTGCCGGGATGGATGTTGCGTCCGTGTACGGTAATCACGGCAAGATTTGCGCTGAACGTCTCCTTGTTAAGTTCGCCCGGCGTGTCGCCGTCAACCGTGTAGGCGAATTCGCATCCAAACTTCTTCATATCGAAGTATTTTGTGCCTGCCCCGATTTCCTCATCAGGCGTGAAGCAAATGCGGATATCGCCGTGAGGCAGTTGAGGATTATTGATGAGAGTCTGAGCCGCCGTCATGATAATGGCAACGCCGGCCTTGTCGTCGGCGCCCAGCAGCGTTGTGCCGTCGCTCGTGACAATCGTTTTGCCGATGTTGTTCTTGAGTTCGGGATTCTCCGCTTCGGTAATAACAACGGATGTGTTGCCCGGAAGAACAATGTCGCCACCCTTGTACGTCATGACTTGGGGCTTCACATCTTTTCCGCTGGCAGATGGTGATGTGTCGACGTGAGCTACGAACCCGATGCGGGGGACCTTCTTGCTTTGATTACCCGGGATTGTTGCCATCACATAACCGTACTGGTCAATCTCGACGTCTTTCAGTCCGAGTTGTTTCAGCTCCTTGACAAGAAGATTGAGAAGATCGAACTGCTTCTTTGTACTGGGATATGTGGTTGAATTCTCGTCCGATTGCGTATCAATCTTTGCATAACGGATGAACTTATCTAATGCGGATTCCATTTAATGCCTCGTTGATTAGTGTGTGAAGAGATGAACAGTCTTGATTCGTGTTGGTCGGTAAAGCGACAACTCCTGAATCGGCCTCAGCGTGTAAACAAGCCCTGAAATGTTGCCGGAACATTCACGAGTTTCTTGGCCGAATAGTCGTAGAACACAATGCCAGTCTTTGCCCGTGCAACTTCCTTCCCCGAGTCCTTTTGCGTGATCCTGTAAAAAAGGTCGCAACCAAATCGGTGAAAGTCAACAGCAGAGACGGCAAATTCCAGTACGTCGCCGTGAAAAGCCTCCGCTTTGTACACAATGGCGACGTCGCTCATGATGATCGACCGCCCGTCAATATTCATTTCGGAATAACCGTAATGGCGGAGAAATCTGACTCGCGCCTCGTGAACCAACGACAAAAGGGCGTCGTTGCCGAGGTGTCCGCCGTAGTTAATGTCGGTAATCCTGACCGGAACGTCGGTAGTGAAGTGCGTAATTGAAGGCAGATCGAGCTTGATTCGAGCCATCACTCAACCGGTTGTTCGGGGGTCTTAACGGGTGCCTTGCCGTTTTGAAATGGTGTGGCGAAAAGAAGGAGAACGGTGCCGAGCAGAATGACGACATCTGCAATATTGAAAATTGCCGTCCTCAGCGAGCCGATTCCGACATTCAGAAAATCCACTACGTGGCCGTCGTTGAAGATTCTGTCGAGAAGATTGCTGAATCCTCCCCCGACGATCAGCGTCAGAGCCGTGATCTGCAGGCTTGTAAGTTTCCGGCTGAAGATTGTGAAGAGGAACATTCCGAGAAGCATCACCCCGACAAAAACCGTGAGGAACCAAAATCGTACTTCGGGATGGAGTCCGGCACCGAAACTCATCATGCCGCCGGGGTTTTCCGCATATTGCAGCAGCACGAATCCGTTCAGCAGCGACTGGGGAAAAGCATCCTGCAGCGATGATTTTGCAATTCCTTTCGTTGTCTGATCACAACCAATGCTTGAGACGAGAAGGATGGAAACCAGAATCAGTTTTTTTGTTGATATCATGCTGCTACCCCTGCACGTTTTGTTGTCTTCGCATCCACTTCTTCGGGCGACACGTTCCGCCATTCGGCAATCTGCCTGATGATCATCTGCCGGATGCGTTCTGTCAACTCGCCGGTGTCGCTCGCAATGAGTTCTGTTGTTTCGACGGGAGGCAACACCTTTAACTGAATATCGCCCGGCGGTCCGAACACCCAGCCATTTTTCGGCAAGCAGTTCCGTGAGCCCTCGACTGCCAGTGGGAGAATTGGAACACCTGCCTTAATCGCAAGACGAAATGCCCCTTCGTTAAAACTATGAACCCTGCCATCCGGTGATCGAGTTCCCTCGGGAAAGAACATCACAGAACATTTCTGTTTGAGATAGTTGCCCGCCATTGAAAGAACCGCCACGCCTTGACGCTTGTCCTTTCGATCAACCGGAATATCGCCCGCAAGCTTCAGCATCCACCCGACAACCGGAAGCCCGAACAACTCAACCTTCGCCAGCCACTTCATCTCCCACGGCAAGTGTGAAATTAGAGGAATATCGGCATGCGATTGGTGATTGCTGACAACAACAAACGGGCGACGGGGATCCGTGATCGTCTCGCCGGAAATATGCAATTGCCACGCGGGATTTACTCTCGTCATTGCAACACCCAGTCTTCGGAACCACCGGCCTGTTCGGTACCGAACCGGATCGCGGTCGAACACCCTGATGAACGCAAGCAAGGGAAGCCACATCACGATTAGCGATACTGTGGCGAACCAGATCCATATTGAGCGCAACGCAGAATGCACGATCATTCCCAGGAAAGTGAACGTTTGACTCTACTCTTGAGACTCCAGTATGTGATTCCGCCAATACTGATATGAACAATCTTGCCGAGCCGCTGTTGTTGGGTTCGAAAAGCTCTGTGCTGAAGAAACAACCGGGCGTAATCTGAGAATTGTACAGCAGAAACGTCAAACCAAGCAAGACAATACCGATGGTGGCACAGACGGTGGTTGTAATAGTCTCTGTCTCGTGTCAGGAATGTCAGCTTTCGGAGTTGAAGGAGGAACGGGAGAATCTCATAATCCTTCATACCTTTTGAACCGATATCGAGTCCGATCTGGCGGACAGATGATTTCCATTTCTTTGGCTTGGCGCATTCGGTGCTTATGATATTCTCGTCAATAAGAATCACGCGATAACACGAGCGCCTTTGGTTCTCTTTACAATGCCTCTACCGGAATTTTCCGACAGGGCTTGGGACGCCAGCCTTACACATTCTGCAATAGCTTCTATGGACACTTGGCCTCTCCACTCGTCGACTATATGATTCCATGAAATGCCTTGTTCAACAAGTTCGAGAACATCGGAGGCCATAATTCTCGTCCCGCGAATCACGGGACGTCCTTGACGAATGTCAGGATCTGAGACGATAAATCGCCCTAATGTTCGGATTGTTTTTGATTCTACCTTCATGCTATCCTCCCTGCTTCTAATGTAGGCATCAAACCTTCTTTTCGCAACCCGAAAACTCTCATCCAACCTTCACCACCACCATTGTCATATCATCGTGTTGCTGCCAGCCGCGGGTAAATGCCGTTACGTCGGCGCAGATGCCGTTGATAATGTTGGTGGCGGATTTGTGCCTGTGGCGCGCAACGGATTGTACGAGACGTTCTTCTCCGAATTCATCTCCCCGTTCATTCATTGCCTCTGTGAAGCCGTCAGTGTAGAAGACGAGAACCTCGTCCTGTTTCAGGTTCATCTCCTGCTCTTCAAGAACTGAATCGAACACCGTCCCGACTTCAAGGCCGAGAGCCATGCCTTTGGGGGTAAGAAACGTTCCGTCTTCATTATGCCGCTGCGCCAGAATAACGGGGCATTGGCCGGCACGCGCAAAGCGGATTTTTCTTGCCTCGACATCAAGAATAGCGTAGAACATGCTGACGAATGAATTGCGGTCAATCGTCCGGTACATCAGGCTGTTGACTTTGCTAAGGACTTTTTTTGGCGAAATGTTTTCTTCGGCATGTGATTGGAGAATGCCCTTTGTCAGCGTCATGTAGATGGCGGCCGGTACGCCTTTCCCCGATACATCGCCGATGGCAATGCCGATTTTTGTTCCGCCCAAATTGACGAAATCGTAATAGTCGCCGCCGACTTCAAATGCGGGAATGCAGGTTCCGGCAATATCGTACCCCTTTGCCGTCGGGCTTGATTTCGGCAGCAAACTCATCTGTACTCTGCGGGCAATCTCCAGTTCTTTTGCCATCCGTTCACGCTCGCTAATCCGCTTGACATGTTCGGGGGTAAGTTCCTGCGTAAGCTCGAATCGTTCCTGCTTGACAAATCCAACGAAGGCCACAATCAACGGGAGAGAAAAAAGGACGAAAAAGAGAATCGTCTGTCCCGAAAAATATGAGCTGTCTGATGCAAAGAGGGGAATGGCCGTTGCGAGACTGACAAGTACAAACTGTGTAACAATAGTTGTCAGCAAATCATATCTCAAGAAGAGATAGCAGAACAGCAAACCGAAGCAGAAAAACAGGGCAACGGTAATGGGAATCTGGAAGAAACCGAACGGAATCGGCCACAAGGCGAACATGGCCACCGCCCACAAAGCTGATGAGACGAGAACGCCGATCCAGGTTTTCTTGATCTTCTCGCGAAACATGGAGAGGAAGAAGAACCTGAAGACGATTTCGCTGAAAATGGCAGCCTCAAGTCCTGCAATAATTGGATGCGCGCCGGGAAGAAGGCCGTCGGTGGTACCGGATGCCGTCATCACAAACAGTCCGGTCGGCAGATTCCTGATCGCGAGGAACGAGAGAATCGAGAATGTGCCGAGGATAATCAGCCCGAACGAGAATCCCCGGAGAACACCTTCAGCAACATCAATGGTAACGAAGCGCCGGAACAACGCGCTGTCAACGCCGAGAAGTTTGCTCGGCCAAAGACTGCGCGAATAGGACTCGCCGACGCTCCACGCGGCAAACACCATAACTGCAAGGAAGACGTTTACGACAAGAACGTTCAAGCCAAAAAATACCCAGCGAACATTCAGCTTGTTTAAGTCTGCCATTTGAGCGGTGGCACCGATCGAGTTGAACACATTTATGGCGCCCAACACGTAGACTGCAAACAATCCGATGAAAACCATTGCCGCCGTTTTGATGCCGACCTCGCCGTCGTGGTATTTCTTGAGGAAGAAAATCACGATGAAGAAAAACAGCAGAAAGACTACAGCAAAGGAAACCGAGACAAGCAGCGTTGCCGATGTGCCGGTCTGGCTGCTCTGCGACTCAAAACGGGCGTCACGCTCAATCCATCGCCGGAAGCCTCCCACTTCATCTCCCTGAATGCGGATCCAGAGACCCAACTGGATGGTGGTATCGATTGTAATCCAGTTGAAATTGTAATCCAGCCGGTTCTGCTGCTTGATTTGTGATGAACTCTTGAGCCGATAGTCTGCAAGATCAATTCCTTGCTGCCTGACGAAGGTTTCGGCCAGTGAGCGGGCATCCTCTTCTGTGAGAGAAACGCCCGGCACGGTGTCCTTAACATTATGCTTCATCCCGAATACGCGGGCGCCCGGCGTCATCCATAACTCAAATGACTCAAGCGACTGGCTTCGCGACAAACCCGCATCGTACCAGGAGATATACCAATTGTGTGAAGGAAGTGTGTTCTGGCGGGCCAACGCGATTGCTGAATCGATCCCGAACCGGATTCTCAACGCGAGCTGTGTATTGCCGTCGAAATCAAACCACGCATCCTGATGATACTGCCGGACATCGAAACCGCGGGCAGCCATGAATTCATTCGCCTTCTCCATAATCTCGCTGCGGTTATATTCAAGATTGATGGACGCCTTCGGCGCGAAACGCGGATAGGTGTAGAAGAATGCGATTGCCCCTAAAACGGCAAGGAGTATCAGGACGCTGAATTTGCGGAGGAATGAGAGTTCCATGCAATTCCTTTAAGAAATGTCGTGAGCTATTTATATCAACGGCGGATGGAATGATATGTTGCAGAGTCAATATACGCAGTCAGGCAGAGTACTTCCAGAGCAGGTGTGTTACTTATCCAAGTACAGCGGCATCCGCCTCGATTTCCACAAGCATTTCGGGAACGATCAACCGGCTGACTTCCACCATTGTTGTTGCCGGGAGAATATCCTTGAAGAATTCGTGATGCGCTTTCCCGACCTTCTCCCAATCCCGCTCGATATACGTGACAAACATTCTCGTTCGGACAACATCTTTCAAGTCACATCCTGCTTTGTTCAGCGCAACTTCGATGTTCTGCAAAGCTTGGATTGTCTGGGCATACGCATCATCCTTGCCGACAATATTTCCGTTCTCATCGGTTGCCGTTGTGCCCGTAACATACACGAATTGCCCGACGCGTACCGCCCGCGAGTAACCGACTATCGACTCCCATTCCACGCCGCTTGAGATGTTCTGTCGTTTCATGTTCCTATCCGAATGATTTGATGGATTACCAGAGGTCTCGAACCGGCTGCTTCAATTTGCGACAGATATACGCCTGCGTGTCTGCGTGATTTGGAAGCAGCGCAATAAACAGTGGCGGGTGATCGATATAACCCAAAGCAAGCCGGGTATGCCGGAGTCACTTCCGAAGAATTCAGGAGAGAGTAGCTTTCTTTGCATTGTCGCTGGCTTCAGGGGAAGAATGTGATAAGACGGACACCGTTGTCCGTTCGCTGCGTGAGAAGAGGCTAAATACACTAAGCAATATCAACCCGCTATTTTCGAACACTTTCATCCAACCTATTTTGCCGACAGCAGGGTCAGGCGAAAAGCAGCCGCATGAAATATCCAGGTTGCGCAAAATTCCCGATATTACTCCGGCAGTAAACACAGCAAGCATGAGGAGAACAAGCAGGCTGCTTCCTCGCGGCATGTAACCGAAGACGAGAAAGATGCCGCACAATAATTCTACCCATGGCAGAACGGTAGCAATCACAAGCGAAGCATCCGGGCCGATAAGCTTGTAATAGCCGATCGAAACAGCGAAGGCATTCGGATTGGCTGCCTTGTCAACAGCGGCAACGATGAAGACGAATCCGAGAAAGACACGAACAAGCATGGCGGCGAAATCATTGTCAAGAATGCGTTTCATGAGCTACTGTTCGGTTGTCAGATTGTGTTGTTGCCATTCATTCCACCCCCCGAAGAACATCCTGACCTTCGTGAAACCGACCTCTGAAAGTTTTTGGGCAAGCTCGATGCTCGAGTTACAATCCTCACCGTCGCAATACGTAATGATGAGCCTGTCTCTTGGAGTGTTTGCGAGAGGGGATGTGTGCAGAGCAAATTCCTTCAGCGGAACATTGACCGCACCCGGAATATGTCCCAGCTTGTAATCGTATTGATTCCGCGCATCGGCGAATAGTACCGTGCCTTCATTGAACAATTTGATTGCCTCTTCATACGAAATGAACTCCGGAGGAACGACAGTCTGTGGCGCGGCAATGAGGGGAGTAGGGGGTAGAAAGAGTCCCTTCTTCATGACAAATGAATAGGAAAAGCCGAGCGCTGCTGATGCGAGAACAATGACAATTGCTTCGCGAACAGCGAGTGTGAATTTGGAAATATCGCTCGTTACCATCACTTAAACGTGTTGTTCAAACAAGATTGTCAGCAGCCACTGAGCCACAGAGTTCTCTTCTGGGAAGAGAGACCAAAGAGGCTATCAGTCAGCAGCAACGTAACTCACCTTGATAATCTCTGTGCCTCTGTGTCTCGGGGGCAGAGCGACTCAGGCTTCTCATCAGCCAAGCAGAAAATTTTACCATCTGCCCGATGATCCGCCACCGGAAAAACTTCCGCCGCCTCCGGAGAAACTGCTGCGCGACGATCCGCCGCTTGATGATCGTCCGGAGGAGGCGAATTTCGTACCCCATTGCTTCGAAAATTTCTTTCCTGACGGATTCGTTGCAAAGAATATCTTGGCAACAATGAACCCGACAAGGTACACGGCAAAGATAGCAATTCCGACGGTAACTCCAAAGAGCCCCATGGGAAACATCAGCCAAAATGGGATCAAGAACACATACATGAACCACGACATGAAACCGGAAGTGAATACCGCCGAGAGCGTGAATGTTCCGACAATAAAAAGGAAGAACGCAAACACGCCAAGTGCAAGAGGCCAGGGGGGAACATCCTGGTCGAAATCCGAAAATCCGGACTCTGCCTGATACTCGTTTGCTATTGCCCGGAGAATCGCCGAAATGCCTGCCTCAACTCCGTCATCATATCGTTGATCTTTGAAATGCGGAACGATTTCCTGCCGGATGATTGTGCCGCACAAGCCGTCAGGCAATACGCCTTCGAGTCCGTTGCCGACTTCTATGCGCAACTCCCTGTCTTCCTTTGCAATGAGCAGCAAAACGCCGTTATCGTTTTGTGCGGTGCCGAGTTTCCATGCCTCTACAACTTTCATGGAGTATTCCTCGATGACTTCTCCCGCAAGACTCGTAATTGTCAGTACGACTACCTGGTTCGATGTGGAATCTTCGTGGGCCTTCAGCGTTTCTTCGAGACGCTGAATTGTTTCGGGAGAAAGGATGCCCGCATAGTCGTTTACGCGGGAAACGAGATACGGGACTTCCAGTGCCGGAAGCAAACGCCCCGGAATGAATGACAACACCAAAGCGATAAATAGCAGTCGCAACCAATCAAATCTCATCCTTTACTCCTCATTTTGGAAGTCTGGACAATGGCGACGCCTGCAAGAATTACTACGGCGGCAATAATCGTGCGACCGTCGATAGGTTCCGAGAGAATAAGCCATCCGAGACAGATCGCAACAACGGGATTGACGTACGCGTATGTTGATGCCTTGGCGGGCGGGACGTGTCTCAACAGATATGCATACGACGTGTAGCCGACGATTGAACCGAAGATGATCAAATAGAGAAGAGACAGCACGCCCGGTTCAGTGATTCGGATTTCTGGCCATTCGTTGAGTGTTGTTCCGATAGACGTCAGTACAATTCCTGCAGCAAGATTCTGAATGCTTGAGTTCACAAAAATATCTCCGTGAACCGGATGATGTTTCGAATATACCGAACCAATTGACCACAAGAACGACGCGATGACAAGTCCTGCAATGCCCAACGGATCGAGGCTGAGCCCCTCGGCCATTCCGAGACTCGGCGAAACGAGAATGAACATGCCAGCAAAGCCTACGACTATTCCGACCCAGCCAAACAGCGGAAGCCGTTGTCCGTTCGGAACAAACGAATCAATTGTTGACATGAACAGCGGAACAATCGCAATGATGAGTGCAGCAAGCCCCGACGGAATTGTCTTCTCTGCCCAGACAACCAGCCAGTTTCCTCCGACGAGAAGAAACAACCCCACGACTGATAAATCGAAAATCCCGCGCCTGTTAGGCAACGGGCTTCCTTTGATTCTGGCAACCAGCAAGAGTATGCCGCCTGCTGCAAGAAAGCGCACACCGGCGAACAGCGCCGGAGGCCAATCTCTCACTCCCACTCGTATCGCAAGATATGTCGAGCCCCAGATGATAAATACGCTGAGGTAGGCGAGAAGAACACGAGGCGTCAGGCGTTCAGTAGATGAGGACATGCATTGATTTGAATGTGTCAGAACAGAATTGAATTCGGCGGACTCAATCTAACATAAATGCCGGCAAAGTCATACCGAAAATCGGGAACCGAATCTTACTTCTTTTCACGCAAGCGTTTCAGCAATTGAATCTGGCCTGCATGATAAATGTCGTGATTTGCTATGCCGTAGATGACTGCAATGTTCGTCACTTTGCTGTGCGGTGTTGTTGCATACAGCTTCGATGCAGGGAATTGTTCGATTGCATCACGCATTGAGCGATGCGTCTGTTCGAGTAGGTGAAGATGTTCTTTCCACAGCGCTTCGGATTTGTCGGCCGGAAGCTTGAACCAGTCGCTGCCTTTCAGCGGAAACGAACCGCGCTTCCCGTCAAGCAGTCGCCGTCTGACTGCGTATTTCCAATACGCTGCATGAACCGCAATCTCCCAAATGTTGTGGCGGTTCGCGCTTGGGCGCCATGCTGCTTCTTCAGCGGATACGCGTCGCAATGAGCCTTTGAGGTTCGGGCCGTGCCACGTTTTGCGCTCGTACGCTTCGTCGATCAATTGAAGAAGAAGCCGGATTTCTGCCGAGCGTGTTCTCATCTGTCACTCCTTTTTTCCGAGTATTTGACGAAGAAGTACAGCGCATTGTTTCGGTTCATCAACCTGTGCGACAAGATTTGCCGCGTCGTGCGAGCCCTCGGCTATGAGCGCGTCCTGCAGCGTGGAGATCACCGCCTTCCAACAATCCCCCACAATAACAATCGGCTTGGGGGCAATCATCAGCTTGTTCATGAATTCCCACGCGGCGGCAAGCTCAAGCAACGTGCCTGTACCGCCTCTAAGAACAACATATCCATCACCCAATGATATGAGTTTCATAAGGCGGTCAGTCAAATCGTACGTTTCAATGTTCTTGTCAATCCACTGGTTGGCTTTGCGATTGTGGAAGGCTTTGCAGGTCACTCCAATTGAAAGTCCGCCGACAGATTTTGCGCCTCGTGCTGAAGCCTCCATGATGCCGCCATATCCGCCGTTGCAGATAGTGAAGCCTGCTTTCGCCAATTCTGATCCGACCTCGAATGCAAGCGTGTACTCCTCGTCGCCTTCTTCCGGACGGGCGCTACCGAATACTGTTATTATTTTCTTCATGAATGCAAGTTGATTTGAACTCAATCAAGGAACTGCCACGAGATGCCGAACCTGACGGCTCTGTCAAGCACAGGATAGTATGGCGTGACGTAGTAGCGTGAGTTTGTGAGATTCTCCCACATCAATGTCACGTACGCATTGCCGAGTCCCGCAATCAGAAATCCGTCAACCGATGAGCCGAAGCCGAGTCGCGTGCCTGTGTTGGGAATGTAGGCCAGCACTTCGGGATTGAAACGCTCGCCTTGCGAGCCGGAAATGTATCGTCCTTTGAAACCGATTTTCAGATTCAGATTATCGTTGAGGAGTTTTTGCCAGAGATAAATGCCTCCGCTTGCCGAAAGCTTCGGGTAAATGGCAAGCGTATTGCCGCCGCCATCTTGTTGCGTCAGGAACGTCGCTGTTCCGTCGATGTACAGCAGCCAGAATCGCCAGGTGAGTTTTCCCTCAACACCGTTAGTGATGCGTCTATCGCCGTTGACAAAGTGAATTCCCGGAAACACATGCCCGCTTCCGGCCGGTTGCAGGAGAATGGGATTGTTGATGGTTCTATGAAAGTAGCTTGCGCGCAGATCGAAATCATCTACCCTGATGCGAATGCCGATTTCCACCGTATGATGCCGTTCCGAAGAGATAGGCTCCGCACGGCTCACCGTGCTGTCACTCCAAAACAATTCCTGATATGTCGGAAATCGTTTTGAGGTTGACACGCCGCCGTACAGCGAGAGCCACGGAAGCGGATTCAGCGTTGCATCCGCCCCGGCGCTGAGATGCGTTTCCTTTGCGATGTAGCTGTCGTATCGTGCAAAGCCTGCAACGGTCAGAAGATGGGTGAGAAGAAGTTCCTCCTTTATCCAGATGTTGCCTAAAGAATTTCGCCTTCGACCCAAGTTGGGGCTTCCTTCAATTTGTCGCAGCTCGATATTGGCCCCGAGATTGAATCGCTGCCACTCGGTGTGAAAATCTTGCGTGAACAACACCCCCATCCACGACGAACGATGATCGCTATCAATCTGAACATTGTTGGAAGTCCCTGCCCCTTTGTCGCGATACTCACGGAAGTTGTTGGAATAATAGAACGTCAACATACTGACGTTTGTCGTGTCGCCGAGGAACGTTCCGACAAGTGAAAGGTCAACATCGTGGCGGGAAATCTTCTCGAATGAGTCGTTATTGACGGGAACGGCTCGAATGCGGTTGAATGCAAGTGAGGGGAACCCGGTCTTTTCAAGATCAATGCCGCCGTTGAGTTGCGTCTCTGTTCTTGTAAGATACTCCGAAAAGACGATATTCAAATCTCTCGAGAGGTTGTAGCGTACTTTCAGTCGCATGTTCCACGCATCATGCGCCGCATTCGTGAAGCGTCCGAGATTTCCCTGATGCTGGTAGCCGAACGTGAAGTTCACTTTGCGTGAGATATTCTGGCTGAACGTTCCGTCGCTGTACTGGTATCCGTACGCAGATTCGGTGTAGTTGATTTTTGAGAGAGGGCGATTACTGGTATAATTTTTGGTTACAAGATTCACCGCACCGCCGGTACTGTTCACGCCGTACAGGAAACTTCTCGGTCCCGAAATGAACTCGATTCGATCGGCGTATTCTGTTGTAAATTGGGAGAGATTGTAGATGCCTGAAGCCGGATCGTTCATCAGCCTGCCGTTGGCGGTAACGGCAATGCTTCGCCAATCAACTCCCCGGATACTCAGTTGATCGTACGAGCCTATCGAGAAGTGATCACGCACGAAAACCCCTGGCATCGACTCGAGAATTCCGGCCAAGTTGCGGTAGTCGAGAAATGTCAAATCGTCGTGGGATACAAGCCGGGCAGAGTCGAGCAGCCGATCGAACGTTCCGACAAGGGAGGGGGTACTCATTCGTGTTGTATCCACCACCTGCGTTGAATCGCTTAGTACCTCTGCGAATCCGGTCGTATCCCGGGTCTCGCCCTGCGTTGTATCGCCGGGAGTTTTTGACGCATGCACTGTATCCGGTTGTGCGGTATCAAGCACGGGGGTTTGTGCATGAAGATGGCCGAAAAAACTGCCGATTACTAAGATGGGAAGCAATGTGATGAAGGGCGGGAAACCGTGCTGCAATCTCAATCCTGATCAATGAAATCGTTGAAATCGTGCGAAAAATATATCCAGAACTCCTGCGAGATGCAACAAATCCGCAACGGCACCGGCTCATGAAGTCCGAGCGAATCATTACACAGCCTTCGGTGGAATAGCAATGAACATTCCGAGGTTACCTCTTCCCCGATGGGCCTACTCGATTCGCATGAAGCTCGTCCTCGCCATCAGTATACCGATGGGTATCATCTCGATGTTCATCGCCTGGTTTTTCCCCACCCAACTCGAACGGGAGATCATGACGGCACTGGAAGCGAAAGCCAACGCTATGACTGCGATGATGGCATACCACATCACTCCCAGCCTTGCCGCTAATGACGGTGTTACGCTCCAAGATGTTTTGAAAAGCGCCGAGCAAAACCCCGATATCGAATATCTCGTCGTGGAAGACGATTCGGGTCGCATGGTTGCCGCTGTCGACTTAGCACGAGCCACTGAAACCGGGTATGAGAATGTCGCTTTTGCTGAGCGGGTTTCGGACGACGGGCTTACATATCAAACCGTCACGCCCATCATTGTTTCATCGAGTCTGATTGGCCGGGTCTACGTCGGATTCTCACTGCGCGATCTTTCAAGTAACGTTGCCCAGGCACAAGGCACAATCGCGGGAGTAAGTTTCGCCATATTTCTGACGGGCATTATCCTTGTTGTTGCGTTGAATGCTTTCGTGCTTACGCCTCTCCTGAAGGTCATCAAAACAGCTCAGAGGATTTCCGTCGGAGAATGGACATTGCGGACAAAAATTGCCTCAAACGATGAGGTAGGGGATCTCTCCGCGGCGTTTGATATGATGGTTGATAATCTCGAGCATGCCTACCGCGATTTGCGTCGCAGTGAGAAAGGCTATCGCGATCTCTTCGCCTCGAATCCTCATCCGATGTGGGTGAATAACATTGAAACCGGCGCAATAATTGATGTGAACACATCGGCGCTGGAAAGCTACGGGTACACTCGTGAGGAATTCCTCGCAAAAACTATCAACGATATCATTGTCGAAGGGCCGGCCGGAGAGATGCAAGAACTGAGAGGCCGGAACGGAAGTCTGTACCGTTCCACCGGCTGGAGGCATGTGACAAAAGATGGAACCGTTATCGATGTTGAGATGAGTTCCCATCCGCTGCCTTTGGCCAGCGGCCAGAAGGCACGTCTGATTCTTGCCAATGACATTACGACGCGGCTTCGTGCTGAAACGAAGTTGCGCGAGAGCGAGGAACGAAACCGCATTCTTTCCGAAGCAACGTTTGAAGGCATCTCATTGACAGAAAACGGCATTATCGTGGAGATGAACAACCAATATGCGGCAATGCTGGGCTATGAGCGGGCAGAACTTATTGGTATGCCCGTGATTGACCTGATTTGTCCCGATGAAACCGAGTATGTCAGAAACCGGGTTCGTTTGGGCGGCTCGGATGCATACGAACACCGGCTTGTCCGGCGCGACGGCTCGCTGATATACGTCGAAGTGCGGGCACAGAGCTACCAGCGTGACGGGCATACGTACCGCATGTCGTCTGTTCGCGATATCACCTCCCGCAAGCTGGCGGAGCAGGCGCTGCTGTTCGAGAAGGCACGCTTTGAGCAGCTATTTGAAAACGCCCCTATCGGCATCGTGTTGTGCGATAGTGCAGAACGCATCCTTCATACAAACTCCAAGTTTGTTGAAATGTTCGGCTACGAACTCAACGAACTTACCGGCAAACGTATCAACGACCTCCTTCTTCCCGAGGAATATTTGGATGAAGGGAATGCCTATACCAACCGGGTACTGGCGGGCGAGCCGATACACGGCGAGGCCATCCGTCGACGCAAGAACGGCAGCACAATTGACGTTGATTTGTACGGCGTTCCGATCATCGTCAACGGCGAATCCGTGGGCTTGTTCGGAATCTACGTTGACACATCCGAGAGAAAGAAGGCCGAACGGCAAGTTCGCTTGCTGGCGCATACGGTTGAGTCAACAAAGGATTGCGTGACGATTACCGACCTGCAGGATCGGATCATTTTTGTGAATGAGGCGTTCCAAAAAAACTACGGCTATCAACGCGACGAGGTACTCGGCAAACATATCTCTCTGCTTCGTTCGTCAGAAACGCCCGAGCACATTGCCAACGAGATTCGTCCAACCACCCTGGGGGGAGGATGGTATGGAGAGATCATGAACAAGCGTAAAGATGGAACCGATTTCCCGGTTGAACTCTGGACGTCGGTAGTGAGGAATGAGACAGGCATTCCGGTTGCAATGGTCGGAGTTGCACGAGACGTTACCGAGCGAAAGAACATCGAGCGAAAACAGGCATCGCTGATGAAGGAACTTGAAGACATCAACAAGGAACTGAACGATTTTGCGTATATCGTGTCTCATGATTTGAAGGCGCCGCTGCGAGCCATCGGGTCGCTGGCGGATTGGCTGATGAACGATTACGGCGGCAAACTCGGCGACGACGGCAACGAGATGCTCAAAGTTCTTCTCGGAAGAACGAAGCGCATGCACGAACTGATTGACGGCGTTCTCAAATATTCGCGGATCGGCAGAACGAAAGGTGATTCGGCCCCTGTCGAATTGGAGAAACTGGTCGCAGGGACTGTCGAGATGATCGATCCGCCGAAACACATCGCCGTGAAAATTGCATCCCCGCTGCCCGTTGTTGTCGGCGAGGAGACGCGCTTGCAGCAGGTGTTTCAGAATCTGCTGAGTAACGCTGTCAAGTTCATGGACAAGCCGAACGGCGAAATCAGTATCGGATGCGAACGGGAGAACGGGCATTGGAAATTCTCGGTTGCGGACAACGGACCCGGTATTGAAGAGAAACACTTCACGAAGGTGTTCCAAATCTTCCAGACTCTTGCGGCACGTGATGAGTTCGAGAGCACCGGAATCGGGCTGACGATAGTGAAGAAGATAGTTGAACTCCACGGCGGGAGAATCTGGCTTGAATCAGAAGTGGGAAAGGGGACGACGTTTTATTTCACGCTGCCCGGAAACGTAAATTGAAGAACCTTCACACGCAAACGTGAGATGTGTGAGGAGACATTGTTCACACACGATCGAATTTCGCTATAAAGCCGCCAAATGGCTGCAGAAGAGTAACTTGTGCCGGTACCGCGAAATCGGCACACATTTTTTGGCATAGTGGTCGAACCATCTGACAGAAATTAGGAGATACAATGGAAATGAAGACTGACGAAACTATACTTCTTGTCGAAGATGATGTTGTTGATGCGATGACGGTCAAGAGGGCGCTGAGGGAAATCAACGTGACAAACCACCTCGTCGTGAAGGCAAATGGCGAAGAGGCTCTGGCGTATCTGCGGGATACTAAAAACCCGAAACCGTGCATCATCATTCTCGACCTTAACATGCCGAAGATGAACGGACTTGAACTGCTTAAAGCATTGAAGGAGGACGAACATCTGCGCCGCATTCCGGCAGTCGTCCTCACAACATCGAAAGGGGAGCAGGATCGGTTTGAGTCATTCAACTTGAGCGTTGCAGGTTATATGATCAAGCCGGTGGAATACCCGCAGTTTGTTGAAGTTGTGAGAAACATAAATCTCTATTGGACACTGAGCGAACTTCCCGATTAGAACCTATGGATGAAATCCGGATACTCCTCATCGAGGATGACATCGTCGACCGGCTTGCGTTCAAGCGGCATATAGAACGGGAAAAGATTCCGTTCCGTTACGACATTGCCGATTCTGTCGTCTGCGCGCTGGCACTGCTTCGCGCCGAGAACTACGATGTTATTATTTCAGACTACAATCTCGGCGACGGAACCGCCCTTGAGGTGTGCGAGCAGGTGAAGGGCATTCCCCTCATTATCATCACCGGAGCGGGTAATGAAGAGATTGCTGTACGCGCCATGAAGGCCGGCGCGTATGACTATCTCATCAAAGATTCCGAGCGCAACTATCTCAGTATGCTGCCGTTGACAGTTCAAAAAGCTGTCGACAGTAACCGGGCGAAGAAGCAACGCAACATGCTGCTTCACGCGATCATGCATACGAATGACATGGTTTTTGTGACTGATGTGAACGGCATTATTCAGTTTGCAAACAAGGCATTCTGCGAATCGTACGGCTATACCGGAGAAGAAGTAGTCGGATTGCATGAGAAGGCCGTATGCGGCGAGCATAGTAACGGTGAAACAATCCACCGCCGGAAAAACGGAACAGAGTTCTACGTTTCGCTTTCCCGTTCGATTGTGAGGGATGAGAATGATGCGGTCACCGCCATCGTTACCGTCGGACGGGACATTACCGAGAGGAAGCTTTCGGAAGAGGCACTGCGGGCAAGTGAAGAACAGTACAGGGATTTCTTCAATGATGACCTGGCGGGAGCGTTCACTTCCACACCGGACGGTCGGTTGCTTTCGTGCAATCCGTCGTTTGCGCGAATTTTCGGTTTTGAATCGGTTGAAGCAGCGCTGGCGTACAACCTCATAGCGTTGTACCCGAAATCGAGGCAGTTTACAGAGGTTAGGGATCTGTTGAGAGTAAATATGAGACTCGAACATCACGAACTTCAACTTCGTCGGCGGGACGGTTCGCCGGTGTTCGTGATCCAGAATGTCATCGGAAAGTATGACGACGCCGGCGAGTTGGCCGAAATCAAGGGGTACGTCTTCGACAACACACGTCACAAGCTTCTTGAAGAACAACTCCGCCAGGCGCAAAAGATGGAAAGCATCGGCACGCTTGCGGGGGGCATTGCGCATGATTTCAACAACATCCTCGCCATCATCATGGGGCACGCGCACATTCTGCTGAAAGGCGACCCCGAATTAATCCGCAAAGCGAACAGCGTCGATACAATCAACCGTGCCGTTCAACGCGGAACAAAGCTCGTAAAGCAAATTCTGACGTTTGCCCGACGGAACGAAACCGTCTTCGAGCCTGTCGATCTGAATCATGTGATTCAAGAATTGCAGAAAATGCTGGGCGAGACATTTCCCAAAATTATCGATTTCCACTTGCAGCTTGATCCGGCGTTGCCCGTCACGGTCGCGGACTCGAACCAGGTGCATCAGGCGCTGTTGAATCTCTGCGTCAATGCGCGTGACGCAATGCCGAACGGAGGCACGCTCGGCATCGAGACGGAGCTTGTCAGGGGTTTGTTCCTGCGTGAACGTTACCCTGAAGCGCATGGGCACATGTATGTGTGTATTCGTGTCAGCGACTCGGGTACAGGAATGCCCCCCGACGTACTCAACCGGATGTTCGAGCCGTTCTTCACAACGAAAGAGATCGGGAAGGGGACGGGGCTGGGACTGGCCGTGGTGTATGGAGTTACAAGGAGTCATTCCGGGTTCGTTGATGTTACGAGCGAACCGGGGAAAGGAACAACGTTCAGCCTCTATTTCCCCGTCAGGCACGAGGAAGTTGAGCAAGAGGCAAAAGCCGAGCGTGAGTTGACAGAACATTCATCCGAGGGTGAAACAATTCTTGTTGTCGAAGACGAACAACTGTTGCTCGATCTTGTGAAAGGACTCCTGGAAAGCAAGGGCTATACGGTTCTTTCCGCCATTGACGGAGTGGAAGCAATAGACATTTACTCAAAGAATAAGGACGACATCGACCTTGTTCTTACCGACCTCGGACTGCCGAAGATTGACGGCTGGGAGGCTTTCCAGCGGATGAAAGAGATCAACCCCGACGTCAAGGTGGTTTTTGCCAGCGGCTACATCGACTCAACGTTGCGCTCCAATTTGTTGAGGGCGGGCGCAAAGGATCTTGTTCAAAAACCGTATCTGCCGGATGAAATTCTCAATCGGGTACGTGAATTGGTGGGTTCGGAGGCGGAGTCAATCTGTAACTAACATATTGTTGGAAAACAACTTGCAACAGCCACAGAGGCACTGAGCCGCAGAGTTTTCTTGCGGGTAGAAAACTCAAAGCGCAATCATTGGCTTGGGGCAAATCCTTCTCGATAAAACCTCTGTGACTCTGTCTCTCGGTGGCAAAACGACCATTCAACAACGCATTCACGTTCAGAAATCTGACGGCACGAACCCCGGCTTCGTGAGAAATGTGCGGTAACCTTGTGAACGGAACCGGCCTGCGGCTTCTTCCGCGTTCGCTTCGCTTTTGAAAAAACCGAATACGGACGAGCCGCTTCCCGACATCGAAGCGTAGCAGGCTCCGCGCTTCAGCATTTCATTCTTCACTTCTTCAATCGCGGGATACTCACGAAACACCGCCGCCTCAAAATCATTCCTCAACAATTCCGTTAGTCGTGGTGGATCTTCCTTATGCTTCAAGAGGATGTCTTTGAGTGATATTTCTTCGGCCGGATTTCCGGGCTTGGCCATACTGTACGCCCAACTTGTTGAGACATGAATGTTCGGGTTGCAAAGAAGTATGAAGTAGGGAAGATCGAGCGGGAAATACTCCAGTATTTCGCCGCGGCCCCGGCCCAGCGCTGAACCTGTTCCAAGAAAGAACGGAACATCCGAGCCGAGTTGCAGGGCGAGTGTGCGAAGTGTTGCTTCATCAATACTTCGATTCCAATATGCCGACAGCGCACGCAACACAGTTGCCGCATCCGAGCTTCCACCGCCGAGTCCTGCTCCAACAGGAATCTTTTTGTTGATGGAGATGCACACGCCGTCACGAATGCCGAAGTGATTCCTCAGCAACCGTGCACCTTTGTGGCAGATGTTCGATTCATCTCCCGGCGCCTCGTCGGATGTACTCACGACTTTGATTGTTGACGAACCCGAAAGTTCAATCTCATCAAACAGATCAATTCTGTGAAACACCGTTTCGATGTTGTGGTAGCCGTCGGGACGTTTTTCGAGGATGCGAAGCCCGAGGTTGATTTTGGCGTAGGCGCGAAGCAACGACATGGAACTGAGTGTTTTAGAGTTGGATTGATGTGCCGATTCTGACACTGTTATGATAGCGAAATCCGTAAACAATTGGCATTCTCCGTGCAGCGAGTTTATGGAACCTGTTGAAGACCGCAACACGCGATACTATGTAGTGCGGCACACAAAAGGGAGAATCTCTTTCGCCTTTTCTTACGATTATTCTTGACTTCTTGCTGCGATGATCTTATATTGCGGCCAGTCGAAGATGTTCCAAGCTTGCTCACTTTGGTTTAGTTGTTCTTTGACTTGGATGAGATTGTGGGGTGGTGTGGCGATAGGGTTGTAGCTTCACCGTGGAAAGCTGTCTCATCTCTTTTTGCCAATAGATTGGCGGAAGCATCTCCCGCCAGACGGATTGGCGGGCAGGCATCTCATCTCATCTCATCTCATCTCATCTCATCTCATCTCATCTCATCTCATATATAGAGATTTTTATCTCTTAAGCGGAGGAGACTATGAAGAGCTATCTTCTGATCCCGACTTGCCTCGTTCTTGCATTCAGTTGCAAAAAAGACCCGCCCGTGGTGCCCGAGCCGACGCTCTCGCTCACTGCTGTTGACGCAAGCTGCATTGAAGCGTGGCTGAAGGTAACAACAACGCAACGCCCCGCCACCGTGCGCCTGCTGCGCGATGGCCAACGTGTTTCTGACCTCCGACCTCTGACCTCTGACTCTCTGCTTGTTGACGAGGGTTTACTCCCCAACCGTGCATACACCTACCAACTGCAAAGGCTTGCCGCTGATTCCACCGTGACTGAAACCAGCGCAAGCGTGCAAGTGACGACGATGGATACCACATCTCATGCCTGGCTTTTTGATCCGCCGGTGCTATTGGGAGATGGCAGTTCCTCGGTGCTGTACGATGTGGCCATTATCAACGATACGTTGGTGTATGCGGTGGGCGAAATTTACAAGCGCGATAGCTTGGGGAATTGGGATCCTAATGCATGCAACCTTGTCAAGTGGAATGGAAGGGAGTGGCAGTTAGAACGAGTATACACATACAGCGCGTGTAACCCTGTGAATTACGCACCGCTAAAAGCTCTTTGGGCGTTTTCGGATACGAGCATTCTAGTGACTAGCGGCGGAAGTCTAGGTTGGTACAACGGGAGAACCAATGTGCCCGATTGTAGCATACGACCATTGGCAACCGGTTCAATAAATAAGATATGGGCGACATCAGAGAGGGACATCTACGTTGTTGGCGGCAATGGTTTCATTGCCCACTACAACGGCACGACGTGGCGGCGGTTGGAGAGCGGGATCGGGGTGAGACTCAATGACGTATGGGGTGGGAACAACCCTTGGGTCGGTGGGAATGTTGTGTTGGTGGCCGCTTCAAACAAGTTCGATCCGGGAGAGATGAAACTCCTCCGTATCAGAAGCGGTGTGGTTGACAACTTACCATGGCCCATGCAAAGTAGGAGGATACATTCCGTGTGGTTTGACAGACAATCGAGTGTGTACACCTCGGGGGGAGGGGTGTTTCGTCTGAAAGGAGGCGGTGTGTGGAGTGAACAGCCGGTCCCGTTGATCTATACTGATTGCATACGTGGCTCATTACCCAATAGTATCTGGGTGGCTGGAGATTTTGGTATCATGGCCCATTTCAACGGGTATTCCTGGCGTGACTTCCTTGAGTTGCGCGTTTCAGGTATCTACTATTCAGTTGCAGTGACCGACAACATGGTATTCGCTGTTGGTTATGTTGGCGCGCGGGCAGTGATTCAACGCGGAGTTCGGCAAGGATCTGACTATAGGGTATCTGGAATGAATTGACAGAAGAAAGAAACCCGCCCCAGTGGTACAAGCACCGAGGCGGGCAAACCACAAACAATCGGCCGGTGTTGATGCTGAGCATTTCCATGCCCAGACTGCGGCACTCTTGTTTGCTTATGCAAAGATAAGCAAGCCGGACAATCCAAACAACTGGAGGGTGATATGAAACAAGGCATTGTTGTACTTGCCATGCTTTCGATGGTCTTGGTGCCCAATAGCTGGGCCCAGACGACGGTTGGGCCACTGCTCAACGATTATCGGGAATACATTGCTAAGACCTCTGCCGGCAGTTTTTTTTCGTCAGGTCTTGTCGAAAGCAACACGTTACTCAATATCGGTCGCAACCAAGCGGGTACACGATACAGGTGCTTCTATCAATGGTCGTTGCCTGATAACATAGTACCTGATGGCGCAAATATTAGCAAAGTGAAGCTCGAATTCGGAATCAGCCGAGACACTGGACCACAGACGATTGGCTTCAAGTTCGCGCCGATTCAGTCGGACATCACGACGGAGGACATTGTAACGGTTTTCAGCGAAACCGAGAACCCAGCTTCAAGTATTGAAGGTCATACGTCGACCAACCAATTCGAACAGGAGTACCTTCAGGGGCAGTCCCCATTCCCGGGTTGGATAGTTGACCAGCTTGGAGATGATAAGTTCACACTGGCAATCTGGCTTTACACGGACTATCAGTTTGCGTATCTGCACTATCTCAACAGTTGGACGGTGAAACTCACCATGTGGGTTGCTCCGCAGTCTGTTACAGCGGATCAAGTGTTTGAGAACGAGGTTCGCATCGAGGGGAGCGCTGTGGAACTTTGGCAGGAGACGGAGTTTGCCTCATACGAGGTTCCTTATGAATTTGAATTCGATGTAAACTCGGTGCAGACATTCCGTGCTGATACAACACTGTGGGAGAACCCTCAGTCGGGATTTCAGGAAAAATACCGGACGTGGAATGGCTTAGCCGACGTTCTTAATCATAAGGATTTCGTGATTCGGCCGGGACTGTCAAGGGTTGAATCTCAGTTCAAAATAGCCAACGATGCAACCATTCAGGGCTATGTGATTGACGCAGGTTCCGCAGGCGGCTCGATCAACTTCAAGGACCCTTGGTTGCGTGACAGCACCGACGATAAGGGCCCACTTAACCGAGGACTACAGGCAATCTTTCATCCTGTAGAATCTGCAACGAACAACGTTGGAGTGAACTCCCCCTACCGCGGCGTGTTCTTGAACCAAGGATCCGATTGGCAGCCCCCCTACTACTCCGTCGGAGCGCCGAACCCGCAAACATTTACAATCGGCGCAAACAATTACACAGCGTACTTCCAAAACTGGGAAGAAAACTCAAATTATCTTGAATATCAGAACTCAAGTCTCCCGCAAACCGGTGTCGTGTTCAAGTCTTCGGGTGCCACGGCAACAGCGAACTACAAACTCCACCTCGCCTCCAACTCTGCGAGCGCAACAGCAAGCAACACCCAACGCAAAGTTGTTCGAGATGGCAATGGTGTTTATCATGCCGTTTATCCGTCGGCAGATCTCATTTGGTACACACGATCAACCAACGGAACCACGTGGTCGCCGGAATTGCTGCTCAACTCGCCCTTCCTGCCTCCCGAAGCATACCATCGAAGTCCCTCGCTCACATTTGTGCCGGGAGCTACTGCCCAGAGCGGCTACATCATTGCCGTGTGGGAAGGGTACAATCAGGAGGATGACGCCCGCTGCGTTTACTATTGCCAGCTCGACCTCGACGGGAACATCGTGGAAGGTCCTGAATCTGTGGATTGTTGGAACAGCGAGGAGCCTGCATACTCGCCTGTTGTCGGAACTGCCCGGTTCAATCAATCCATGGGGCCGGGCGATGAGGAAGAACACGATGGAGCCTCAATCGACGCCGGCGGTCCGCCATCGTACTACTACTACTACCCTCTCATTCTCTGGTACAACCCCCAGTGGGAGAACTCGTTGCGCGGCATCATCAAATACGGCAGGTACAGCTGGTCGAATACCGGCGGGCTTATCGGTCTCAGCGACGTTACGGTGTATTCCATTGCGCCGTTTTCCTATGAAAACGGAACGTGGGACATCGCATATATCTCCGGCAACGATCTGTACTATGCACCCGTCTATGTGAACTCCAATTTTCCCACCCTTGGAACGCCCGAGCTTGTAAAAGAAGGAGA
Source organism: uncultured Chlorobiota bacterium (assembly GCA_900696645.1). Classification (GTDB taxonomy): domain Bacteria; phylum Bacteroidota; class Ignavibacteria; order UBA10030; family UBA6906; genus CAADGV01. The sequence continues at coordinate 40,363 of CAADGV010000026.1, forward strand.
TCCGATGTCGGTTTACGTCAAGAATCCCTCCATTGCGCGCGTGGGAAGCACCGTTGGAATTAGCTGGGAGGAATATTACTGGGAATTTGTGTCGGGGGCAGTCAAGTACTCACAGCGTGCTCAAGCGGACGTATGGACGAATCCGGTTGGCTGGTGGCCTGTGACCGGCTATTTCCGGACGCCGAGTCTTCATGGCGAACCCGACAAGACAAATGCAACAATTGCCTGGCAGGATGACGGAACCACGATGTATTATGTACAAGGTCAGCCGGGGCAATGGTCTGGTGTTACGTCATTGGGAACAGGCGTTGGCCCGGTAATGAGTATCGGCTTGGGCGGAGCTCAGGCAGAGCTGGTGTTGTCACGCGGGACAACATCACCGTATGTCATCCAGCGGCAATCCATCAGCACATCCAGCCGAATCGGGCTGAGCAATCCTGTGGTGATTGCGGAAGGACGCGGCAGTAACTTGGCCTTTCGTAACGGCTCACTGCACATTGCCGTGCTGGATGCGCAAGCAAATGAGATGCGACTTGGTTTTGCGGAGATGAACGACACGGCTCGTATTAATCTCTCACAGTTCGAGAATGTGTTTGCCACGGAGCCATTTGCAGGAACCGGGATGTTGAAGCTTACGACATTGTTTACGGCAAAAGGTCAACTACCAAATGGCATCAACATCCGCATGACGCTGCGCGATGCCGCAACGGGGAATGTTGTACAGAATCTCCGGACGTTCCACGTCGGCGAAGACACGCTTGTGACATTCCAGACCGCGCTCAATCACGGTAACCGACAGTTGAAACTTGTGTTGCAGCCGATTGGTGTGGCGCAGTTAAGCCGCATCAATCTTGAGCGCTGGTTTGTGGTAGATGAGGCAGCATCCCCGGCAAAGCAGTCGGCTCATGCAACAGCGCCAAGCGGGGTGCCCGAGGTGTTTGCGGTGCATCCGAACTATCCCAATCCATTCAATCCCTCAACCACCATCAAGTACGATCTCCCCGAAGCATCGCACGTGTCGTTGGTGGTTTACGATCTCTTGGGCCGGAAGGTCACGGAACTCGTAAACGGCCCGAAGGCTGGAGGGTATCACTCTGCGACGTGGAACGCTTCGAGTGTGGCGAGCGGCGTGTACTTTGCGCGCTTCACGGCAATCCCGCAAAGCGGGACAAGCGGAAATGTTCGGCTGAACACGGTGAGTAAGTTGGTGTTGACGAAGTAGCATCTGCAATCGTAACAGGTACACCAAAAGGGCGGGCTATGGCGGTCCGCCCTCCTTATATACTTGGAAAACTTCTGTCGTTTTGCAACGATGCGTCAAGGTGTTGTGTTTGCTTACCTTTCGCTTCTTTCCCCTTTTCCGTATAATGACAGGGAAATCGAGCCGGTTGCCGACTGATTGGAGCAACAGAATCGGCTCGGAATCCGCCACCAATCTTAAGCGCCATTCATGTCAGCGAAAAAGCTGAAGCTCCACCACAAAATCCTGCTTGCGCTCGTTCTCGGGGCCATATTTGGCGCCCTCTTCAACATCTCCAAATACAAGCTCGAAATCACGTACCGCATTGACAAACGCGAAGCGGCAACTGAAGTAGTCGAGCGGTGGAAGCAGATCGAGTTTGTCGATGCCGAAACGAAAGCGGTCAAAGCAACGTTCGGCGCCGAAGACCAGCTCAGAATCCTCTCGTATGTCGGCAAGATGAGCGCCGCCGACAAATCCCGGATGATTGTGAACGTGACTCCCGAAACGGGAGAACAGTTGAGCTTTGCCAATGTCAGGAAAATCGAAAAAGTAAAGACGATAGCCGTTCTCATCAAACCGATTGGAACGTTGTTCATCCGTTTGCTGATGTTCGTGGCGATTCCGCTCGTGTTATCGTCGCTGCTTGTCGGCGCTGCCAGTTTAGGCGACATCAAGAAGGTGGGAAGTATCGGCTCGAAAACGGTTGGCTTTTATCTTATCACGATAGTCTCGGCCATCGCAATGGGCTTGCTGATGGTAAATACCATTCAGCCGGGAACCCGGCTCAGCACGGATGCCCGGGAAAAACTCATGGTCAACTTCGAGGCGAATATTGCGGATAAGATTCAAGAGGAAACCTCGATTGACCTCATTGATTTGCTGATGCGGATTGTACCGACGAATCCGGTTGAGGCAATGTCCCGCGGCGACATGCTTGCCGTTATTTTCTTTGCGTTGATGTTGGGAGTTTCCCTCACGATGGTGTCAAAGCAAAAATCCGAGCCTGTCATCCGCTTCTTCGACGGCGTGAGCGATACGATGATCCGGATGGTGGAGCTCATTTTGGTGATAGCGCCGTACGGAGTGTTTGCCCTCATATCCGCTGTTGTGGGTGAGTTCGGATTCGATATCCTCCAGACGCTTGCGTGGTATGTCGGCACGTTACTGATTGCGTATGCGCTGCATCAGTTTATCACGCTCGGATTGTTGGTGAGAGTGTTCGGCGGAATGAATCCTGCAACGTTCTTCCGGGGCATCAAGGATGTAATGCTGATTGCGTTCAGCTCAAGCTCAAGCGCAGCAACCCTGCCCGTAAACATGGATTGTTGCCAGAAAAATCTCGGCGTTCCGAAGAAAATAACGAGTTTTGTTCTTCCGCTCGGCGCAACCATAAATATGGACGGTACGTCGATGTATCAGGCGGTTGCTGCGGTGTTCATTGCACAGGTTTACGGCATCGACCTTAACCTTGGGGCGCAACTCACGATCATTCTCACGGCTGTGCTTGCCTCGATTGGCACTGCGCCGGTGCCGGGCGTCGGGATTGTGATGTTGATTATCGTGTTGCGCTCGGTGAATATTCCCGAAGAGGGGATTGCCTTGATACTTGGTGTTGATAGATTTCTTGACATGTGCAGGACTGTGCTGAACGTCTCCGGCGACGCGGCTGTTACTGTGATTATGGCAAAGCAGGAGGGCGTTCTCGGCAAACCCGACCCGGACGCGATAGATGCATGAAATGAAAGTCTGGGGCGAGACACAGAAACTATCAAGTCCCAAAAGAAAAACTCTGTGGCCCAGTGCTTCGGTGGCTACCCAGAATCGGTTTTCAGCCATCACAAAATACTTTGCCACGGGGACACAGCGACTCAGAGATTATGAAGCAAAAGTTATATTGCTGCCTGATAATCGTGGCTGTACGCTTTCTTCCGAAAAGAAAAACTCTGTGGCTCAGTGCCTCGGTGGCTACCCAAAATTGCTTTTTGATGACGGCGTGAAAAATGAACGTGATCCGAATTAGAAACATACAAATAGGAAACGGCAATCCGCTTGTGCTAATTGCGGGCCCCTGCGTTGTCGAGAATCGTGAGATGATTCTGAAAACTGCGCATCATGTTAAATCAACGGCGGAGAAGTACGGAACGCCCGTTGTTTTCAAATCATCCTACAAAAAAGCAAACCGAACGAGCAGCAAGTCATTTGTCGGAATTGGTATGGATGAAGCGCTTGCGATTCTCGCGCAAGTGAAAAAGGAATTTGACCTTCCCATTCTTACGGACATTCACACAGAGCCGGAAGCTGTCATCGCTGCTGAAGTCGCCGATGTGCTTCAAATTCCGGCGTTTCTTTGCCGGCAAACAGGATTGCTGCAAGCGGCGGGGCGGACAGGGCGTGTAGTGAATATTAAGAAGGGACAGTTTCTTGCGCCGGAAGATATGAAACATGCCGCGGCAAAGGTTGAAGAAACCGGCAACAAGAATATACTCTTCACCGAAAGAGGGACGACGTTCGGCTACAACAATCTTGTGGTGGATATGCGCTCGCTGAAGATTATGCGTGATCTCGGCTACTCTGTTGTGTTTGATGCGACGCATTCTGTTCAATTGCCCGGCGGTGATAGAATGGCGGCGCAAACAGCCGGACAGCCGGAATTCATTTTGCCGCTGGCAAGAGCTGCAACTGCAGTCGGCATTGACGGATTGTTTGTTGAAGTCCACCCCGAACCTGCGAAAGCGTTGAGCGATGCGGCAAGCCAGTTGAAGCTCGATTTGCTGGATGCGCTTCTTCTTCAGGTCACTTCAATTGACAAGATGTTAAAACAATTCAGATGACTACACGACAATCTCTGGCTCGCAAAGCAAAGCGTATCAAGTTCATCCTTCTCGATGTTGACGGCGTGATGACCGACGCAGGCATCTACTACACTGCTGAGGGCGTTGAGATGAAGCGTTTCAATGCTCACGACGGCTACGGAATTGCGCGTGCCCGCGATCTCGGCATAAAATTCGGAATAATCAGCGGGAGGGATACACCCGTTGTAACCCGCCGTGCAAAAGACTTGAAAATTGCTGAACTTCATCAGGGAAGGATCGACAAAGTAACCGTGTTTCTAGATATTCAGAAACGCCACAAGCTTGCGGAAAATGAGTTCTGCTTTATCGGTGATGATGTGTTCGATTTGCCGTTACTCGAATTGGTCGGACTATCGATTGCTCCGGCAAATGCAATCATTGAAGTAAAGAAACGCGTCGACTACGTCTGCAAGACAAAAGGCGGCGACGGCGCTGTGAGGGAAGCAGTTGACATGATTCTCTCTTTTCAAAAGAAATGAAGAGTCCGGTCAACATCGTTGTGGAACCAAACAACACAACATATCCTCGCAAACTGCGACCGAAAGAGCGTGATCTTCTGGAGTTTGTTCTGCCCGCCGAAAGTCCGGGCTACGCCGAACTCCGGAATCTCATTCGCAACATGATCGTGCTCGCCGAAGGCAGAAGAGGGAAAGGCAACTTTGTACTTGGAAATCCCGGCGATGTTGCCGACATCGTCTCTCCGCTTGCTCCGGTTATTGCGTACGGTGTTGTGGAAACTACGCTTGACACGTTCACTGTCACGGTTCGGGAATGTGCGGGCGATCAGATTGATGTTGAGATTGTGTCTTCGCACGGCGGTGAAATTCCCGACCACTTCGAAGAGAAACGGCGCTGGACGTATTCGGAATGGAAACCCGGAAGGCCTTCACCTGCATCACACGCCGCCGTTCACGAAGTCAAAATCAACGATACGCTGACATTTGTAGTTGCTGGACAGGAAAAGCGCTTGTGGCTTCATGATGGCGCTACTCTCATGAACCATCTTATCCCCATCACGAACTTCTACAACGAGTTGATGCTGCACAAAGGAATCCGGGATCCGAAAATCGCTTTGAATTCAAATCTGCTATTTGAACAATTGGGATCATACCCGGATGCTGACCTGCGGGCGGCATTTATTGCATACAACAAATTGAAAAGGCGTGTAGAGATTGTTGCTGAGCAAGTCGAGAAGAGAGAGTCCGGCATCGCGGCATTCTTCAGAAGATTCATCCGAAAGAAATCGTAACATGAAATCAGATGTAAACATCATTGAGGAAGGGAAGAAGGTTGTCCGTATCGAAGCGAAGTCCGTAGCCGAGCTCGAAAAGCGCATCGATGCCAATTTTGTCAAGGCTGTGGATCTGATACTTCAGTGTACGGGCCGGGTTATCGTCACGGGAGTCGGCAAATCGGGCATCATTGCCCGTAAGATTGTCGCAACGATGAATTCCACAGGAACGCCCGCAATGTTCCTCCATCCTTCCGATGCAATACACGGCGATCTCGGCATGGTTCGCAAGAATGACGTTGTCATCTGTATTTCCAAAAGCGGCAACACGGATGAACTCAGCCATTTGCTGCCGATGTTCAAGCGGCTTGGTGTCCCGATTGTTTCGATTGTCGGGCGGTTGAATTCAACGCTTGCTCAGGATTCCACTGTTGTTCTCGACGCATCAGTCGAAGAGGAGGCATGCCCGCACGATCTTGCGCCGACATCGTCGACAACCGCCACGCTTGTAATGGGTGATGCGTTGGCAATTGCGTTGCTGAACAAACGCCAGTTCACGAAAGAGGATTTTGCTTTGTATCATCCTGCAGGAATGTTGGGCAAACGTTTGCTTCTTAAAATTGATGAGTTGATGGTAACTGGTGATGCCATTCCTCGTGTCGGGCTGCAAGCATCGGTGCGGGAGGCGATCATGGAGATTACAACAAAACGTCTCGGCTGTACTCTTGTTCTCGACAATGATGGCACACTTGCAGGGCTGGTCACGGACGGCGATTTGCGGCGCCTTCTTCAGAAAACGAACGACATTACCAATGTTGGTGTTATTGATGCAATGACACGCAAACCGAAAACCGTTCCACGGGGAAGTCTCGCCGTTGTAGCGTTGCAAGAGATGGAAACGTACAACATCACGCAAATTGTTGTGGTTGATAGTACAAGCCGGCCGGTTGGTGTCGTTCACCTTCACGATCTTGTGAAGACCGGGTTGGGAGGAGATGAAGCCGCATGAGATTCTGTTTCGTTCTTGTCCTCTCGCTCGCTCTATTGGGATGTGAAGAGAAGATCAAGCCTTCGGTGGTAGCCCTTCCCGACGAAGAACTTCCAAGTCAGGAAAGCTGGAACAGTACAATCACGTTTTCCGATTCTGCCAAAGTCAAGGCCATCCTGTGGGCAGGTCACATTGCGCAATTTTCTGCCAGACGGTACACGCTTCTTTCCGACAGCCTTCGTGTGGATTTCTTTGATGCTGATCAACATCATACATCTGTTCTCACCGCAAAGCGGGGCAAAGTAGATGATGCTACGCAGGACTTTGTAGCGTATGATAGTGTCATCGTTGTTTCCGACAGCGGAACAACGCTGAAAACCGATTCTCTTTTCTGGAACAACTCAACCCGAAAGATCACCACGCAGGCATTTGTTGATATTGTTTCTCCGACGGAACACATCATGGGGCACGGGATGGAAAGCGATCAGAATCTGAAGAACTACAAGATTTTCCGTGTTACAGGCAGTGCGGTAACAAAGGAATGAGATGAAGAAGAGTACGTTCCTATTTGTTGCGTCTGTTCTTCTGATGTTTGCGGAAGCCCGCAGTCAAGGTGAGAAACTCATTGTCATCGAAAACGCAGACAGTCTTGTTGCGCGGGTTGTTGATGGCCAAAGCGCCCGCGAATTAATCGGAAATGTCCGCTTCTCCCAGGAACGTGTCAGAATTTCGTGTGAGAGGGCGGTGCAGTTTCAGGAAACAGGGAATGTTCAACTTCTCGGCAATGTCGTTGTTGTGGATGACAGTCTGACAATGACATTTCCCCGGGGGATGTATTTCAGGGAAGAGAGGCGAGCCGTTGCGTATGACACTGTTCATCTTGATGACAGAAGCATGACACTATCGGCTCATTTCGGCGAGTATCTCATTGGACCGAGGAAAGCGTTCTTCAGATCAAAAGTGGTTGCCAATGACAAGGAGTCCAAACTGATTGCTGATTCGCTGACGTATTATCGGGATGATGAGCGAACAATAGCGCTCGGTAAAGTCGAGATTCAAAGCTATGCAGACAATTTGACGATTCGGGGCGGCCATTTTGAATCGTTCAAAAAGCAGGACTACAGTCGCATGACGGGATTTCCTGTCCTCGTCAAGTACGATACGACGGCAAGCTCAGGAAAAATCGACACACTTATTGTTCGAAGCAGAGTGATGGAGGCGTACCGCGGTGAAGCGGACAAGCGATTGATTGCCACCGACAGCGTTGAAATACTGCGCTCCGATATGGCCTCCATCGCTGGCGTTGCAATTTTCCATACGCAAGATGACAGCATCCTGCTTCGCCGGTCACCCGTCATTTGGTACGAGCGTACTCAGGTTTCCGGCGACTCCATCAACGTGTATCTCCGACGAAACAAATTGGACCGTGTGTTCGTGTTCGGCAGCAGTCTTGCCATATCCCGGAGTGACTCTCTCTTCCCCCAAAAATTTGATCAAATAACGGGTGACGAAATGATCCTTCATTTCGGGGAGAATGGAATGGAACGGATGGATGTCAACACGAGGGCAATTTCCGTATACCACGTCTATGAAGACAGTCTTGCCAACGGCCTGAACAAAACAAGCGGCGACAGGATTGTAATGTTGTGGGAAGAGGGAAAACTCAGTTCCATCAAAGTGTTCGGTGGCGTTGAAGGAGCGTACATCCCGGAAAACCTCGTTCAAGGACGGGAGCGGGAATATGCGGTTACGGGATTTGTATGGAGGGAAGACAGGCCGGTACGCCGCGAATCGGACTTCACGTTCACAGTACCAAAGAGACAAGACATCAAAAGGAACTAATGCCCGAAACTGATTCCGCAAAGAAGTCCCGGATTCTCCGTTCAGAAAATCTTGTGAAAGCATACAAGAAGCGAACGGTCGTCAACGACGTCAGTATCGATGTCCGACAGGGGGAAGTAGTCGGATTGCTCGGCCCGAACGGTGCGGGAAAGACAACGACATTCTATATGGTGGTCGGAATGGTGACGCCCGACAGCGGCAAAGTGTTTCTCGACGACGTAGAGATTACCAAAATTGCAATGTATAAACGGGCACGCATGGGTTTGGGGTATTTGCCGCAGGAGGCGTCGGTATTCAGGAAAATGACTGTCGAAGAGAATCTGATGGCCGTTCTGCAAATGATGGACATGCATCATGCCGAACGCAAACGCCGCTGCGAGGAATTGATGAACGATTTCAGCATCACGCATATTGCGCGAAGCAAAGGGTACATGCTGTCGGGGGGTGAACGCCGACGCACAGAAATCGCACGGTCTCTTGCAACAGAACCGAAATTCATTTTGCTGGATGAGCCGTTTGCCGGCATCGACCCGATTGCTGTCGAGGAAATCATGCGCATTGTGGCAAGACTCAAGCAACGCAATATCGGCGTTCTGGTTACAGATCACAACGTGCACGAAACACTGTCGATTACGGATAGAGCCTATCTACTTTTTGAAGGAAGAATCCTGATGTCGGGAACAGCCGAAACGCTTGCCAATGATCCCGAAGCAAGGAAGTTGTACTTAGGCGAAAAGTTCAAACTCGACCGCTACGAATAGTGTTCGGGTGCAGGAACAATTTTGAGTGCTGCGGCGTTTATGTGAGCAGTAATCAGGGGAATGCAATTACATCTTATAGCATCAATCACCAATTATGGAGGAAAGTACGATGAAGAAAACTGCACTTGTCTTGCTGATGTGCATGTCCGTTGCGGCATTTGCCCAAGATGCGGACACAAAATCGGATGTGAAGACCAAGAAAGCGCAGGCGAAAGAGATCTCGTCTGAAAAGGCCAAGGCAGAGATGGGCAAGACACTCCACGGCTATGTTGTGGATCAGATGTGTGCGAAAGGGATGGCAAAGAAGGGCGACCCGATGGTGCGTGCTGCAAAACATACGAAAGAATGCGCCCTTGAAGAAGCCTGCGCTGCAAGCGGCTACGGTCTGTTTTACGAGAATGGCAAATGGATCAAGTTCGATGATAACGGTGACAGACTTGCGAGAGAGATGTTTGAGAGCAGCCAGAAATCCAGCGATTTTCAGGCGGACGTGACCGGTGAAATAAAGGGAGAGAAATTCATCGTCGCATCGTTGGTGGAATCAAAGAAGCCGGATGCCGACAAGCCAATGAAGGATGATGCTCACCACGGGCACGATCACAAGTAAGCATCGACAGTACTACAACAGAATGAACGTCCTGCAGCTTCTGCGGGACGTTTCTTTTTTCACATCTACTGTTTCTTCGTTGCGGATTCGGGCGGTGTGGTCGGCGGTGTTTTCGCGTCGGGTGAAGGCGCAGCTGTTCCGCTTTCGTTCTTCTTCTCTCCGGCTCCGGATGATACAGGTTTCTTTCCTTCACTCTTAACGTAATCAGTTTTGTAAAATCCCTTGCCTTTGAAGATTACGCCTGAACCCGAGCCCATAACGCGTGCAAGCGTTTCCTGTTTGCATTCAGGGCACTGGGTAAGCGCGGGTTCCGTGAAGGATTGTAGTTCTTCGAGTTGGTGACCGCAGTTTCTGCAAAGATATTGATATGTTGGCATTGAGTCTCCGGTGTGATGTTCTTGTCATGCAAGCATTTCGAAAGCCGTCCTGATTCGTGAGAGTCCCTTCTCCAATTCAGCCAGCGAGCACGCATACGAAATTCTCAAGCAGGAGTCATCGCCGAATGCAACGCCGGGAACTGTTGCCACATGATGATGATCCAGCAAATAGGTTCCCATGTCGGCTGAGTTTCTGATGACGTGATTCTGAAATCGTTTTCCATACAATGTGCTGACATCGAAGAAGAAGTAGAACGCTCCGCCCGGCATGGCGACGTTTACATCCCGCATCGAACGCAGCCGTTCATACACGAAATCCCTTCTCTCCTTGAAAGCGCTCACCATCGTTTGCAAATCGGGTGTGGGGACGGTGAGAGCTGTAACGGTTGCTTTCTGTGCAATAGAATTGGCATTGGAAGTAACCTGCGTCTGTACTTTTGCCGCTGCTTCCATTACTGCCGCCGGCCCGCCGGCGTAGCCCACCCTCCATCCCGTCATCGAGAATGCTTTCGACACGCCGTTTACGGTTATCGCATTATCACGAAGTGATTTGATGGAGCCGATGCTGAAATGCTTGTTGTTATCGTAAACAACTTTTTCGTAGATCTCGTCGGCAATGACAAAAATGTTCGCATCCTTGACAATCGACCCGATCGCTTCCATATCTTCCTGTGAGAAAACAACTCCTGACGGATTGTTCGGAGAATTGATGATCAATGCTTTCGTCTTCGGAGTAATTGCCTTGCGCAGTTGTTCGATGTCGGGCTTGAACTTGTTTTCAATGCTCGTCGGAACGGCCACGGGAGTCGCGTCTGCCAGCTTCACAATCTCGGGATAGCTTACCCAATACGGACTGAAGAATAACACCTCGTCGCCCTTGTTACAGATGGCTTGCAGGACGTTGAAGATGGATTGTTTTGCTCCCGCGGAAACGAGAATCTGGTTATGTCCGAAGTAGAGATTGTTGTCGTGCGTGAACTTTCTAACGATGGCGTCGATGAGGTCGGGCGAGCCGGCGTTCTGCGTGTATTTAGTGAAGTTGTTTTCAATGGCTGCGATCGCCGCGTCTTTGATGTGGCGCGGTGTGGGGAAATCCGGTTCACCGGCAGTCAGGCTGACAACATCGAGACCCGAATCCTTCATGCGCTTCGCTTTGCCCGAGAGAGCGAGCGTTTGTGATTCTTCGATGTGTTTGATTTTATCAGAAAGAACGAGCATTCACTCAGTTGCGTTTGCGCGAATTCAGCTTTTCCTGCAGTCGCCGACGAACGTTGGCCGGAACAAATCCCGATACGTCTCCTCCAAGCCTTGCAACTTCCCGGACAATGGTAGAATTGAGATATGTGTACCGGGCATGCGGCATCAAAAACACGGTATCGACATCGGCATCGAGTTTACGATTCATCAGAGCCATCTGGAATTCATACTCAAAATCCGACACGGCACGGAGTCCGCGAACAATCACGCTTGCATTTCTCCTGCGTGCGTAGTCCACTACCAATCCGTCAAAGAGATCCACAGACACTTGCTTGTTTCCGTTGAACACTTCCTTGATCATCTCGACACGTTCGACATCGGTGAACATGGGAGTTTTTGTTACGTTGCGGGCAACAAGCACAATCACCTTTGAGAACATCTGTGTTGCACGTTGAACAACATCGACGTGGCCGTTTGTTACAGGATCAAATGTACCGGGATAAAGAGCTATTGGTTTTCGTGCCATGAGCAGCGCTATTCTTGTTCGTGATAACGGAAGAAAGTTACAATGGTTCTGCCGAATCGCTTTTCCGGTCCGGCATGATATAGTTCTGTGGACTCGAATTGTATGTCCGTCGTGTGTTCGATAAGCAAGTACCCGTGCCGCTTCAGCATCTGTTGTCCGAAGATCAACCGGGGAAGATCCGTCGTTTCGGCAAAGAGATACGGCGGATCGGCAAAAATCAAGTCAAACGAATCCTTGCACCGGTGGACAAATGACATGGCATCTGTTTCGACGAGAGATGTCCGGTCTTCACAGCCGAGCATCTGCAGATTCTGCTCAATGTACTGTGCGGCATCTTCATCATGTTCGACGAACGTTACATGTGCTGCGCCGCGGCTTAGCGCTTCAATACCAAGTCCCCCGCTTCCCGCAAATAAATCAAGTACGGTTGCTTCATCCATCTCCAACCGTGTTGCCAGCATGTCGAACAGCGTCTGCTTCACACGGTCTGTTGCCGGACGAACAGAGAGGTCTTTGACCGTTTTGAGGATTCGCCCTTTGTATGTACCGCTAATGACACGCATGCGAGTCCGATAGGTTGTTCATAAACATCATTCGGGACGAAGAGCAATACCTATTGAAGCAACGTACCGTGCGGGTGTGAATTCCGGGTTACTCTCCTGTCGGACTTCGACTGCTACGTCAATGTGCCGGAACGGATCGAGTTCCTCAACCGGAATAGCGGAAAAATCCCGGATTTCCACAAACAGCTCGCGCGTAACTTCAGGCCCGTACACATAGATGGTATTGAGCGGTGGAGAGATCCGGCCAAGTGAGCCGATTTTCTCGAGAATAGCGTCGGACGAGTGAACCGAATAGTATGCAAACGATTCGACTTCACTGGAACGGAGAATGCTTGCATCGAGCCGCTCTCCTTTCAGGCCGACGAGTGCAAGAGATTTGTTGATTGCTTCAGGATAATTCATGCGCAGCAGCCCGTCAGCGCTGAAGTGGTCGGAATCAACAATGTCGAGTTGAAGTTGGAGTTTGCCGAGTCCGTGCCGGAGTTTGTTGATAAGGTCACGTCGCACCGATACGGCAAGGATGTTATCAAACTGACTGCCGTTATGCCGTGCGAGCGTGTGTGTGTCGGAGATGAAGGCATTCTGCGGCAGCCCCGGAAAATACTCGCCAAGTTCCCAGCGGATGTGTTGCTGCATCTGTTCGTGGGTTGCTGTTGCCTCGAACGGAATGGTGTTGAAGAAGAGCAGAGATGTGTCGAGGGCGACTCCGGATCGCTGTACTTTTACTGACGTCGAACTCAGAAATTTATCGAGTTGGTCGAGGAAGGCATCCATGCCGGGTGTATCATCTCCGGCATAGTCGAACAAGGTGTTCTCCCATTCCCCTGCAGCGGCAAGAACGGAATGGTGGCCGGCTCGTTCGATGATAATCGCCTGAGCTGTTGTCTCGCTGAGGTATAAACCAAGCGCATTCTTCTTCATACAAACTGCGTTACGAGCTACAATATCAGAGGGATGGTGAGTCGAAGGGGAACTACGGTGCTACAATTCCCAACCAATATGCACATTTTGGATAGTTCAGTCAATACAAAGCGGGTTGCTTGACTTTTGCGACAGTTTCGCCTATCATTTTTCACATATAATCCATTCCTGAACAGTCTCCATTCTTTTCATGCAAGAATCTCGCCACCGGTTAGCTATGAAAATCTGCATTGCGTTCACGTGCGCGGTGCTCAGCATGTTGCCGGTAGCCCATGCGCAACTTCCACCCTTCGATCAAGAGTGGCGTTGGGTACACTTTACAACGGAATCCGGCCTTCCGTCAGACAACATCTACAATGTTATCGAGACAAGCGATGGTACACCCTGGGTTGCTACATCGCGCGGAGTTGCTTGGTTTGACGGGTACCGATGGATAACAGTTGATACGTCGCTTGTGCTTCCGGTCGGCCGCACAAACGCATTCTATGCACTTCCCGACGACAGGATTCTTCTTGTCTGCCGGGGAAGGGCCTTTATCGGCGGGAAGACCGGCTTCCAGTCCATTGTATCAGGACATGTTGAACATGCCATTCCATTCTCATCCGACAGTATTCTGTTGACCTCCAGAGAGGAGTTATTTCTGGTTTCCCGCGATACGCTGATACCGATGATGCCGGGCGAAAAAGTGCATGATATGTGGCATACGGCCGGCGGAACCGTTTGGGTGAATTCGAATGAAGCGTTGTTCAAATGGGAAGGAGGTACTTGGGTTGAGCAACTGCGATGGCCCACCGCGATGCTGAAATCGCAACGCCACGTCCTTCTGGAGAACAGCGACGGACGGGGACTCGTCTCAATTTCGCTTCCGTTTGATGCCTGGGGAATCTGGGAGTGGGATCGCGGAGGGAAACCACGGCTCGACCCTGAAACCAAAGGCTTCTCGCTCAAATCTGCTGCGATGAATTCCAAAGGATGGATTCTTGCCGTACATGAATCCGGCATAGGACGTTTCAGACAAGATGGCAAATGGGAAACTGTTGATTTTCGCCAACCTCAAGTGCGCGACATTGAATTTGTGGGGTATCGTAAGAACGATGACTTGTGGATTGGAACTCAACGCGGCCTGTTTCTCTTCAAAGAAACATCACGCCGATGGACGTATCTCCAGTACGATTTCCCTGACCCGCGCAATTCTATTAATGAGATCATCAGAACCAGAGACGGATCTTTGTGGATTGCTTCTGCTAAAGGAATAGAGATTCATAGATCCAACGGGCCCGTGGAGGCAATTCACAAAATTCTGGGTGAGAATCTGTATGTAGTGACAGGTTTGATCGAAGATAGAAACGGGAATGTGTGGATATCCAGCGGTGGAGGTTTTGATGGTGCATTTCGCTGGGATGGAGAACGGTGGCAGCGATTTGCCCGCGGAACACCACTTGAAGGGAACAAAATTCACAAAATTCGAATGGATTCTAAAGGCAAGCTTTGGTTCCTTGCCATTTGGCCGGTGTTCCCCCGCACGGACTCCATGGTGTCTCTTGGTGCCTACGTCTATGCAGATGGTAAGTTCGAGTCTCACTGGGGAGAGAAGGAAGGTCTCCCCTCGCGGAAAGTATATGCTTTTGCCGAGGGAAAGGATGGAGCCTTTTGGTTTGGCACATCTGCCGGACTAGCCAGGTTCAAAGGGGGAGATTGGACATACTGGAAAGCACCGGCTTCGAGGAATCCATCAGGTCTCGACAGGGTATTTGCTTTATGTGTGGGCCACGACGGCAAAGTATGGTTCTCGACACAAAGTCATGGCGTAGCATATCTTGATGACCGCGACTCAATTCATTCGTTCAGTGTAGCCGACGGCCTCGTGAACAACGAAGTGTGGGACCTGCAGATCGATGAACGGGGGAGAATCTGGGCTACAACATCAGGCGGATTGAGCCACTACGACAATGGTGTCTGGACGTCGATCGACTCACGCACCGGACTTTCCGGAGCCGAACTGTGGCCGGTTCTTCCGACTGAAGACAAAGTGTATGTCGGAACGCGTGGCAGGGGGGTCTCCATTCTTGACCGCTCGACAGAGCAATTGCCCGCCCCGCAGATTGTTATTGAGCAACCCACAACACATGCATCTTCAGCTGTGGTGATGTGGAGTGTTTTCGCGTACTGGGGTGACCCGGCAGCGAGCAGCATCGTAACTCGCTATCGGCTCAATGGCGGACGATGGTCTTCATGGAGCACAAAGCGAACCGTAACAATTGACAATCTTTCACCGGGCGCGTACTCAATTCATATGCAAGCCATCAGCCCGTTTGGCACCTTTGAACCCGCGGGGGCATCGGCTTCCTTTGAGATTGTGGCGCCGCTGTACCGCCAACCGATTGTGCTCGTGCTTGCGGGGGGGTTGATCGGTTTGGTGCTGGCATTCGGAGTGGTTCTGTACAACAGAAAGCTCCGGCATGATGCGGAACTCCGTGCAAGCGAATCGAAATTCCGGGCCATATCAGAAACAACCTCTTCGGCACTTCTCATCTACAATGAGCAGCGGTTGCTGTTTGTCAATCCGAGCGCCGAGGTGCTTACAGGCTTTTCTGCAGACGATCTGTTGAGGAAGGGCATTTTCGACATCATCCACCCCGATTCACGGGAAGAGTTCAGACATCGAAGCCTTCTCTTCCGACAGCATGACGAAGGGACCCGGCGCACTGAACTAAAGATTTTGACCAAGAGCGGTGAAGAATGTTGGATTGATTATTCGGAGGGAAAGATTGACTTCAACGGTAAACAAGCTATTGTCGGAACCGGATTTGATGTGACGGAGAGCAAAAGCGCCCAGGAGAAAATTCTGGCCAATCAGCAACAACTCCGTTCGTTGGCTGCAGAACTATCCGTTACCGAGGAACGTGAGCGCCGCAGCCTGGCAACCATCCTGCACGATTCCGTCGGGCAGGCTCTTGCCGTATGCAAAATCAAACTCGGCTTGCTGCAGAAAGCCGCATCGGCTGCCGCGCGGGCGGATGCCCTGAATGAGATACGTTCGTTGATTGAGACAGCCATTTTTCACACCCGCACTCTTACGTTTGAGTTAAGTCCGCCCACACTGCATGAACTTGGATTGGCAGCAACTCTTGATTGGCTTGCCGAGCAGTTTCATGCACAACATAACATTTCCGTGACCGTGGACGCCGACAGAGTGAAATTGCCTCTCAGCGACGAAGTGAGAACATTGATGTTTCATTCGGTGCGTGAATTGCTGCTCAATGTGGCGAAACATGCCAAAGCGAAAAATGTCACCATCTCTATCAGAATCAGGCGGCAACATCTGCATGTTTGCGTATCCGATGACGGAGTAGGTCAGGATCTGGAAAAGGAAAAAGATGGCCGGTCGCGCAATCGTGGTTTCGGTTTGTTCAACATCTGCGAGCGGTTTGCGCAAGTTGGCGGACGGATGGAGATTGTCTCATCAAAAGGTTCCGGTACCTCGGTTGAGCTTATTGTTCCCATTCAAGAACAGAATGACACACAGAGGAAGGAATAAGTGAATGAAGAATCGCATTTTGCTGGTTGATGATCACAAGATTCTGCGGGATGGTTTGCGTGCGTTGCTGGACACGCAGATGAGTAATACTATCATCGGAGAAGCCGAGGACGGAAGCCAAGCCATCAAGCTTGCAGGTGAACTTTCGCCGGACATGATCATCATGGACATCTCACTTCCGGATATGACAGGCATCGAAGCGACGCGGGAAATTCTAAAAGTATCTCCTTCAGTGAAGATTGTTGCCCTCTCGATGTACGCCGACAAACGGTTCGTTACGGACATGCTGCGGGCGGGGGCTTCAGGCTACCTGCTGAAAGATTGCGCATTTGAAGAACTGGAGGAAGCAATAGAAACCGTGAGCAAGAACGGAAGATACATCAGTCCGAACCTGACGGGTGTTGTGGTTGACGACTACATTGACATCCTCCAGAAGGCGAAATCTGTGGCTCCATCTCCGCTCTCAGCACAGGAGATTCAAGTCGTGACCCGACTTGCAGAGGGGCAGAATATGAAACAGATTGCCACTGAACTGAATATTTCTGTCAAAACTGTCGAAACCTACCGCGCCCGCATCTCTGAGAAACTCAACATCCATTCCTTGGCAGACCTCATAAAATACGCAATCCGTGAAGGATTGACCACATTAGACAACTAAGACTCATTCTTCCTGACAGACGTGTAGGGGATTAGAGAAACAAAATCAGGAATCTCCTGATGGTTTCTTACTTTTGTTTACCTATCTTAGTGCGGTGTTCATGCACCACCTCCTACAATGAAACCAACATCAGAAACTGACACAATCCGACAAGTGCTGTCGTCCGCCGGGCTACCGCAACCGGTTCCCGGGCTCTCTCATGGAAGGCAACCACAACTGCAACGAGTTCAGGAGCCCACTCTCGCAAACCGGGCTCCGAAACAATCTTCATCTATTGAATTTCTGCTAAAGAACGACGGACTCGTGACCTTGCAGCTTTTCGACAGTGCCGGAGAAGAGATTGCACGACTCTTCAATGAGACGCCATTCAAAGCGGGTGTTCACTATGTTGGTCTGGCGGAAAACGAACTGAAATCTCCCCGCTTGTACAGGCTTTCGGTAAGAAGTGAAGGAACATTCTTCGAGGATGTGAAGAGAGTAGGAACGTACTAACCCCGGAAGATGTATCGCTGATATCTGCTGAGTATGGAGGAACGGATTAACCTCCCGGCGATACTGTTCCGGTTGTATCGGAAACGAGAATGGGCAGACAATATGTTCTGCCCATCCTTTTTAGCTGAATGCGTCGTAACTCTTTTGCAACTTCTCGAGGGTCTCGCCGAAATTATTCAACTTCTCTTTCTCTTTTTCAACCACGTCCTTCGGCGCATTGTCGACGAATTTGGGATTCGTGAGTTTTGCCTGCACACTCTTCAGGAGATTCGAGAGGCGGTCGATTTCCTTTGCAAGCCGTGCCTTTTCCACTTCAATATCAATTATTCCCTCAAGCGGAACGAATAGCTCGGCTCCCTGCGCAACAGCGCTTGCTGCACGCTTGGGGCGTGTGGCATCGTGCAGAAACGTGAGTTCGGCAACACGGGCAAGCCGTTTCAGGTAACCGCTGTACTGTTGAACACGCTCTTCTTTGTGCATTCCGGAGAGTTTCACTATGAGAGAGAGTTCCTTTGATGGCGGTATGCTCATTTCTCCCCGGATGTTGCGTACCGACTCAATCACGTTCTGCACGAACAGCATTTCATCTTCAACCTCCTTGTCAACAAACGATGTGTCGGGTTCTGCCATCCGCGAACGCATAATTGTCTCGTTTGCCGCCCGTTGACGGATGTGTTGCCACAGTTCTTCCGTCACAAAAGGCATGATGGGATGAAGAAGGCGCAACGCCGCATCATACAGGTCGAGCGCCCTCGAAACAACAGCGTGCTTGATGTCTGCAGGCTCATCGCCGTACAATCTCGATTTCACCATCTCGATATACCAGTCGCAGTAGTCATGCCAGAAGAAATCGTAGATCACTTTCGTGACTTTGTTGATTTCGAATTCATCCATTGCCTTCTGAATTTCGAGAGCCGTCGAATGATATCGGGAGAGAATCCACCGGTCCGCCAAATCAAGATGATCAAGATTGAATTCTGATTTCTTATCGGCCTCACCGATTTGGTCGCGATTCATCAGAAGAAAGCGGCCTGCATTCCAAATCTTGTTGGCGAAGTTCCGGCCGATTTCATTCCTTTCCTTAGCGTAAATGATATCCTGTCCCAACGGGGCGAGATAGAGAATCGTGAAGCGCACGGCATCTGCGCCGTATTCCGCAATCAGGTCAAGAGGCTCGGGAGAATTGCCGAGCGACTTCGACATTTTCCGTCCTTTCGCATCCCGCACAATGCTGGTGAAGTACACATGTTTGAACGGGATGTTCTTCTTGGGATCGTTGCTTCCCGTGAAACTCGGACCGAAGTACAATCCCGACATGATCATGCGTGCGACCCAGAAGAAGATAATTTCCGGGGCAGTAACCAGCGTATCCGTCGGATAGAAATAGGCGAGATCATCCTTCTTGCCGAGTTTCTCATGCTGAGGCCAGTCATGAACCGAGAAAGGCCAAAGCCAGGACGAGAACCACGTATCCAACACATCCTCATCCTGACGGAGGGATGCCCCGGAGTCGAGGCCGAGTTTCTTGCGAGCTTCGTCTTCGCTGCGTGCTGCGGTGAAGCGGCCGTCATTGGCATAATACACCGGAATACGATGTCCCCACCAGAGTTGGCGCGAGATGCACCAATCGCGGATATTCGTCATCCAGTGTTCATACACTTTCGCCCAGCGATCGGGGTAGAACGAGATTGTACCGTCGAGCACAACCTTCAATGCAGGTTCGGCAAGGGGCTTCATCTTCACAAACCATTGATCGGAAAGATACGGTTCGATTACAGTGTCGCAACGGTAACATCGTCCAATATTGTTGACATGATCCTCGATCTTCAGGATCAAGCCTTGTTTCTCAAGATCGTTGAGAACAGCCTTCCTCGCATCATACCGATCCATCCCACGGTATTTTGCCGGAGCTTCATCATTCAAAGTTGCCGACACATCGAAGATATTTACTTGAGGCAGATTGTGCCGCTGCCCGACCCAGTAATCGTTCGGGTCGTGAGCCGGCGTAATCTTGACCATTCCCGAGCCGAATGATGCGTCAACATATTCGTCGGCAATAATAGGAATCTCGCGTCCCGTCAGCGGTAATTGGACCATCTTTCCGACAAGATTCGTATATCGCGTATCGTTCGGATTGACTGCAACAGCCGTATCGCCTAACATCGTTTCGGGCCTCGTAGTTGCCACAACCGCAAAATCGGATGTTCCCCGAATCGGGTATTTGAGATAGTAAATCTTTCCCTGCTGCTCGGAGTAATTCACTTCATCGTCGCTAATCGCGGTATGGTCCTTCGGACACCAATTGACAATATACTTGCCGCGATAGATGAGTCCATCATCGAACATGCGGACGAAGACTTCACGCACGGCAACAGAGAGTGTCTCGTCCATCGTGAAGCGTTCGCGTTGCCAATCGCATGAACATCCGAGCGTGCGCAGTTGCTGGATAATGACGCCGCCGTATTGTTCTTTCCATTCCCACACACGCTTGACGAACTGTTCACGCCCGAGATCGTGGCGTGTTTTGTTCTCCTTCTTCAGAGATTTTTCAACAACATTTTGCGTTGCGATTCCGGCGTGATCCGTTCCGGGAATCCAGCATGCCTCAAATCCCTTCATTCTCTTGTAGCGGATGAAAGCATCCTGCAGCGTGTTGTTGAGAATATGCCCCATGTGAAGAACGCCTGTAACGTTCGGCGGGGGAATGACGATTGTGTACGGCTGCTTCGACGGGTTTACTTCCGCATGAAAGAAATCATGGCTTTCCCAATAGGCGTACCACTTAGCTTCGACTTCGTTGGGCGAATAGACTTTGGCAAGAGATGATGAATCTGACAAGAACGTCTCCGTAATGGCTTGTAAGAAGTAAGGATAAGTGTCAGCGTACCGTGAATGTCCGGCGGACTTCGCTGGAATTGCCGATTCTGTCTTTGAGAAGAATCAGAAGAGAGTGGGAACCGCGTGAAAGAGGCGTTTTGAACCGATGCTCAACCCGACGATGTTCACCATCGATTTCCGGAATTGCGAACACGCCATCAATGTAGAGCTTTAGCTCGTCATATTCAACGCCGCTCAGATTGTCGCGCACTCTGAACGAAATGACGTGCGGTTGTTTTCCGAATGAACTTGGAAGATTGAGTTGTGAAATCATGGGTGGCTGGGAGTCGGTGAGCAAGGCAACGTCAACGGGTGTCCGGTGAAGGTGGGCTGTGAAATACTCACCCTCCCGTTGATTCGAAAGAAGGATCCACGAATTGCGCCGCCGGAAAAAGAGTCCCTGGTTGCGTTCTTGCTCGCCGGAGCGAATCCTGACCCGAAGCCCGCCGTCCAACACAACATGCTTTGGAAGGAGGGAATACTGCATGTCACCTATCTTTTTCACTTCAAGAAACAGTGGCTTGTAGACCGAAGAAGAATCAGAACTAATCTGCAGATCGCCTTCATCAATCGAAATCACCGAAGGTCGGTCGGGAAGAACGGGGTAGAGCGTGATGTCTTTCTGTTGCGTTTGATGACGTCCGTTGATTTCATATTCTGCAAAGAGTGTCCGTTTGCCTGCATGTGATGCATGGGGGTGGAATGTTGCAGTGTAGGCGTTGTATTCCACCGGAGCCACATTCAGTGTTTTTGATGATGATCCTTCGACAACGGCAATAGAGGGAATTGATGTGAAGACGCCATCCGTTCTTAGCGAAACGCGAACAAAGTCATGCTCGACCTTGTGTTGCATCTCGACACGGGCAACAGGCAGGTTCTTCTTTTTCGGAAAATAGTATGCCGGCGTCGTACTCGGAGCATATCGATCCCACCCTTCAATACGGAGAACGTCGTAGTTCCCTTTGATTCCCGACAGTCGTACGGATCGTCCTTCTTGCCTCCAATATTCTTCTTTCCATCGTATCCGGCCCTGTTTCGAAATAAATGATGTGAAGAATCTCAGTCTGTCCGGTTCAACATTGCCGTAATTGAACTGAAGCATGCCTGAAGATTCTGTGAAGGAGAGCCTCCTCGGATTTGAAAACACAATCGTTCCGGAGATTTCGGAAGAATTCTTCCAAAAATCACTTGTTACAATCCTGTATCTGTGCGGTCCAGTTGGAAAAAGCGATGTGTTGATGATACCTGCGTTGTCAGTCTGGGGATGGTGAAAGGGAAGACGGTTGGGTGAGTTCATGTAGAGCTTTGCAATCTTGCCACCTTCCTCTCCAACCAAACCGTAGTCAAAATACAAACCCGACTGCAAGTCGCCGGAAGAAGGAGCCCTGTCGAGCTGCACGGAGTAAATCAACGAATCGTTGAGGAAGACCCTATTGCTGTACACGCCGTTTCGGAATCGCGAATTGTCGATTCTATCCCGAACATCAACAGCAAAGCCGAATAAACCGCTCGCGTAGATCGTGTCACGGATTATGGATATGCCTTGCACGGGATTCTTGAACCGAATCACATAAGAATCGAACGATCCGTTTACGGCCGATTCTTCTCCGACGGGCGTTACCGCTAAAAGGTAGAAGCTGGGAAAGAGATTGTCGGGAAACGTGAAGTTAGGAGAAAGCAGCGGGTTGACAAAGTTCCTGTTCTGATCGCGTATCTCGAAATGGAGGTGAGGGGAGCCTGTGCCCGTTTCACCGGTGTATGCGATGAGATCGCCTTTCTTCACGGGAAACTGCATCGGCCCGCAATCAATATCAACCGGATAGCGTTCGAGCCGGAGTTGTTCCTTTTCTACAAATGCATCAAGCGCATCATTGAAGTTTCTCAGGTGTGCGTAGGTCGTCGCAAATCCGTCCGAATGACGAACCCAGAGCATTTTGCCGTATCCGGTAGGACTCACGAGAATCCGTTCAACATATCCCTCACGCGAAGCGAAAACTCTGAATCCGGTATCATCTCCTGTGCTGACATCAATACCGCCATGGAAATGTGTACTGCGATACTCGGCAAATACCGACGTGACAAGCCGGCCTGCATCGGTTGGCCACATGTAATCGGAGAAATCCGTGCGGAGAGAATCGTAGAGAAATCTGGCTGGCGACAAGAGGCGAAGCGCCTCTTCACCGCTGTTCGGATATTCAGTGACGGGGGAACGAATAAGCGAGAGGAAGAAGATGCAGCACAAACACAAAACAAAAAACCTGACCATGTACCCCCGTGAAGAAGCTACGCCTGGCGGCTTAAAGCGATAGGCTCCGCCGCCTTCGGCATTACCGGTTTCGTTGTTGAACTCCGCCCGGATATTTCGCGGGCAAGGTCAAGATACGCTTGTGCGCCGAGGGAGTTGATGTCGTAGAGCAAGGCCGGCTTTCCATAGAAGCTTGCTTCTGAAAGAGGGGCATTGCGCGGAATGATGGATTCAAAAACATATTTCCGGTATTTTGCCTGCAACTCACGCGTCGTGATTTCCGTGACTTTCGTGCTTTGTTCGTACATCGTTAGAAGAATACCTTCTATCAAGATCATCTTGTTTGCAACCTCACGAATCCAGTCGATATACTTGAAAAACTTGTCGACTGCATCGAGTGCAAAATGTCCGGATTTGACGGGCACAAGCACGGAGTCGGCTGCCGTGAGTGCGTTGGTCGTGAGTCCGCGAAGGAACGGCGGGCAGTCAATGAGAACGTAATCATAATCATTCTCAACGGATCGAAGCGCATTTTTCAGAATAAGCCGGTTGTCGGCAAGCTTCATCAGCCGCTCTTCACGCAGAAGAGTGTGAACATTTGCCGGTACAACGTGGAGATTCGGGATTTCTGTCTTGTGAACAGTGTGATTCAGTCCGCTAATGAAGTTGAACACCTCGAACATGCCGGACTTCGTGTTCGCTTCGGTGAAGCCGAGGCCGAGGCCGGAAGCTCCGGACGTATCAAGATCGATCAGAAGCGTTCGCTGGTCGCAGAAGGCGAGACTGGCGGCGAGATTTATTGCCGTCGTCGTCTTTCCAACCCCGCCTTTGGGGATTGCAATTGCAATAACCTTTGCCATAAGACTGTCATGTAAAATGATGGTGGGCTTACTGTATGCCGACCCGCAAAATTCCAACAGACTCGAGTTCAGCTTCGAGTTGGTCTCCCGAGACAACTCCCCCAACGCCTTCGGGTGTACCGGTGAAAATCAAATCTCCAACCTCAAGAGTAAAAATCGAAGAGATGTAAGCAATCATCTCCTCAATCGAAAAAATCATGTTCCGTGTGTTCGAGTGTTGCCGCACAACTCCGTTTACTTTCAGCGTGATGTCGAGATTGTGCGGGTTAGTGACATGCTCCTTCTCCACTGCGTCCGACAACGGCGCCGATGTGTCGAATCCTTTTGCAACCGACCACGGCAACCCTTTCTTCTTCGCTTCCGATTGAACATCCCGCAGAGTCATGTCCAACCCGACAGCATATCCGTACACATATTCCATCGCTTCATGCTTCGGGATTCTTGTTCCGCTTTTCCCGACCACAACTACCATCTCGACTTCGTGGTGAAGTTCCGACGAGAACCGCGGAATCACAACGCTGCTGCCATCGTGCACGATGGCGGTAGAGGGTTTCAAGAAAAGCACAGGCGCTTCGGGCGTCTCGGCGTTCATCTCTTTCGCATGCGCCGCATAGTTACGCCCGAGGCAGACAATTTTACCTACTGGGAATTTCTTGTCAGAATGCCGGAATTGGACCAGAGCCATCAACAGTGTACGGTAACTCGCTACGGCTGAATATAACGAGCTAAACAACTTTTATCAAGGGAAATCGTGACAAAATTGCATTGCTTTTGTCTGCGAGAATCTCTAACATTTTGCCATTCAAGTTCTTCTTCAATGGAAGGGATTAAGTTGGCGCAAACCTATGCAAAAGCCGGCGTGGATATTGGGAAAGGTGACCGGCTTGTCAAACATATCAAGAAAGCCGTCCGCTCAACATTCAACAAATCAGTAATCGGGGGCATCGGCTCGTTCGGAGCATTGTTCGACGGAACGTTCAAGGGATATCAGTCGCCTGTTCTTGTCTCAAGCGTTGATGGCGTCGGCACGAAACTGATGGTTGCTCACATGATGAACAAGCACAACACAGTCGGGCAGGATTTGGTGAATCACTGCGTGAATGACATTCTTGCTTGCGGCGCACGTCCCCTTTTTTTCATGGATTATTTTGCGTGCGGGAAGCTTGATCTCACAATAGCGCGAGATGTTATCGACGGGTTCGTCAAAGCATGCAAAGAAAACAGATGTTCCTTGATTGGCGGCGAAACTGCCGAGATGCCCGGCTTCTACAACGAGAACGAATACGATCTTGCCGGAACGATTGTCGGAGTTGTTGAGAAGAAGAAGATCATTGACGGAAAGAGAATTCGAAAAGGAGATGTTCTTGTTGGACTACGTTCGACGGGATTGCACACTAACGGATACTCACTGGCCCGCTCAGTTCTGCTTCCCGTGTTTAGATTGGATCAGCATATCGATGAACTCGGATCAACGGTCGGCGAGGCATTGCTTGCTGTACACCGATCGTATCTGAAACCTGTGCAAGATGTGATAGGGAAATTTGATGTGAATGGCCTCTCCCATATTACAGGCGGTGGCCTTGTCGGCAACACAATGCGGATTATACCGAAGAATTTGAAACTGAAGATTGATTGGAGTGCGTGGGATCGTAATGCCATCTTCAGTCTCATTCAACGTGTTGGCAGCGTTCCTGAAGAAGATATGCGGCAGGCATTCAATCTCGGTATCGGACTAATCATTATCATTCCGCCTGCACAAGCCGATAGGGTTTTGCGCTTCTTGAAGAGAAGAGGGGAGCTTCCCGTTGTTGTCGGTGAGGTGGTTCGTCGATAAATGTTTTATGGAGGTGGGATTCGTTTCATCCTCTCATCAATTCGCCGCAGAACGTTGTCGTAGAATTCCTTCCACACTCGCGTGTCTTTGTTGTACTCTCGCACCGTCGCCCTGAATTGTTCCGCTGTAACTTCGTGCCGCGCCAGAATTCTCTCCGCAACCGGGCTGACAACTGAATCGGGTTGTGCCTGGACGACAAGCGCGGAATCAACCAACTCGAGATAGATCATCTCAAACTTCTTCGAATCGATTACCGCGACAGAAGATTTCCGTTCCGAGCAAGAAACCAGAAATAATAGCAAGGCAAAAGTGACGATTTGTCTCATGCATGATATCCTTCTGTCCAAAGAGTAGTCAATCTGAACATCTTAATCAAGAAATCCTCCCTTGGAATCGCTTCCGCAGCCGTTTTCTTGACTTTCAGCGTCAATGTGGGTATATTTTTCACCCGTTCTGTTCAGAGTTTCGCCACACTATCTGTTCAATTCATTAAGACAAAATAAGGATTTATGCCCTCGACATCAGATTTTCGACCCGGTTTGGTTATCAAATACAATAACGAGCCTTGGACCATTATTGAGTTCCAGCACGTCAATCCGGGCAACTGGCGGGCGTTTGTACGCACGAAGTTGAAGAATTTGAAGAGCGGCAAAGTCATCGAAAACCGTTTCCGTGCCGGAGAGTCTATTGATATTATTCGCATCGAGCGAAAGCAATTCCAATATCTCTATCACGACGCCACAGGCTATGTGTTTATGGATCAGGAAAATTATGAGCAGATGGCCGTCCAAAAAGAACAGATCGGCAGCGGGGCTGACTTCCTGAAGGATGGCATTGTGGTGGATATTCTGATGAACGGCCCTGAAATCACCGGCGTCGAACTTCCCATTACTGTCGAACTTGCGGTTGTTGAGACAGTGCCGGGAGTGAAAGGCGACAGCGCCAATCCCGGAACAAAACCCGCGAGAGTTGAGACCGGAGCAACGGTTAATGTTCCGCTCTTCATCAATGAGGGGGACGTCGTTAAAGTCGATACACGAACGGGGCAATACCTCGAACGTGTAAAAAACTAAACCTCCTACCCGAACTACTACGTGCCATCAATCAGGAGTCTGCATGGACATTGAATACGTAACAAAACTCATCGAACTTGTTTCAGAAAGCAAGGTTGACGAGATTGAAATTGAGGAGGATGGAAAGAAGATTCGCATTGCAAAAACTCATCAATCGGCTGCCGCTCCGACTCAAACCGTATATCAAGTTGCTCCACCACAGAATTCTTTGCCACAACCATCGGTAATGCCGGTTGCACCCGTTTCACAAACGCAGGCTCCGGCTGTTCCCGCGGCGCAACCCGCTCCGGCCGCAACAGGCCCGAAGTTCCATGAAGTCAAATCTCCAATTGTCGGGACATTCTACCGTTCCCCGGCGCCGGAGGCACCGGCATTTGTACAGGTCGGTGGAACGGTTCAAAAAGGTTCAGTGCTCTGCATTGTTGAAGCGATGAAACTGATGAATGAAATCGAATCGGATGTGGCGGGAAAAATAGTAGAAATCAAAGTCGAAAACGGCCAGCCTGTCGAATACGATCAGGTGCTCTTTCTGATTGAGCCAGCCTAATTTCGGGAGAGCCCGTGTTCAACAAAGTTCTGATCGCCAATCGTGGAGAAATAGCCCTCCGGATCATTCGAGTCTGTAAGCAGTTCGGAATCAAGACAGTTGCCGTTTACTCGCAAGCCGACCGCGACTCTCTCCACGTGAAGTTTGCCGACGAAGCTGTCTGTATCGGCCCGCCACCGAGCAAAGAGAGCTACCTCAAGATTCCCCGTATCATCGCGGCTGCGGAAATCACCGCTGCTGAAGCGATTCATCCCGGCTACGGATTTCTTGCTGAGAATGCCCAATTTGCAGAGATATGTCGAACATCGGGCATCAAGTTCATCGGCCCGAACCCTGAGATGATCTCGGCAATGGGTGACAAAGCCCTTGCGAAAGATACGATGAAGAAGGCCGGGGTTCCCGTGGTGCCTGGCAGTGACGGAGAAGTGGACGACGTGGATGAGGCAAAAAAGGTGGCGAAGGAAATAGGATTTCCTGTCATCATCAAAGCAGTTGCCGGAGGCGGGGGAAGAGGGATGAGGATTGTGCGCGAAGAGCAGGAACTTGAGAACGCGTTCATGACGGCGCGGCATGAAGCCGAAACCGGATTCAGCAACCCTGCCGTGTATATCGAGAAATATGTCGAGCAGCCGCGGCATATTGAAATTCAGGTGTTCGGCGACCAGCACGGGAACGTGATTCATTTCGGCGAGCGTGATTGTTCCGTCCAGCGTCGCCATCAGAAACTCATCGAGGAATCTCCCTCACCGTTTGTTGATGAAGTTCTTCGGCAGAAGATGGGAGATGCAGCAGTGAAGGGATGTGTGGCGGTGAACTATGAAGGCACCGGAACAATTGAATTTCTTGTTGATAAGGACAAGAATTTCTATTTCATGGAAATGAACACCCGCATTCAAGTCGAGCATCCCGTAACAGAGGAAGTAACAGCACATGACCTGATCAAGCTTCAGTTGAGGGTTGCCGCAGGCGAAAAGCTGCCGCGCAGAAAAATCCGCCGCGAAGGACACGCAATCGAATGCCGTATCAATGCCGAAGATCCAGCAAACAATTTCCGTCCCAATCCGGGACGTGTAACTGATTTTCATATGCCGGGGGGATTCGGAGTCCGTGTTGACACGCATTGTTACGCGGGGTATGTCGTGCCGCCGTTCTATGATTCGTTGCTGGCGAAACTTGTCGTGTATGCCCAGACCCGTGAAGGCGCAATCCAGAAAATGGCCGGAGCGCTGGATGAGTTTACAATTCAGGGAATCAAAACAACAATTCCGTTTCACAGACAGGTGATGCAGGATTCCCGATTTATCAGCGGAAAGTTTGATACGAGTTTTCTTGACACGTTCCAGTTCAAACCTGAAGAATAGGTTCATAGCATTAAACAGGGGTTTTACTTCTTCACACTACAATCGTCAATGATCCTTCAATCCTGAAAGGCCCAATCATGAATTTTCCCGCAGATCTCAAATACACAAAAGACCACGAGTGGTTGAAAGTTGACGGCGACACAGGCACAATCGGCATTACGGACTATGCGCAAGGCGAGTTGGGAGATGTCGTGTTTGTTGAGTTGCCCGCTATCGGCAAGGCGGTCAAAGCGCACGATTCATTCGGAACCATTGAAGCCGTGAAGGCCGTATCCGATTTGTATGCGCCGGTTTCCGGCTCCATTCTTGAAGTCAACAAAGAACTCGAGAAAAGTCCCGAAACCGTCAACAAAGATCCCTACGGCGCGGGGTGGATGGTGAAAATAAAACTCTCGAACGCGTCGGAACTGTCCGAACTGCTGGATGCGTCAGCCTACAAAGCGCTTATCGGCCAGTAACGTCCGGCGTTGTTCATAAGGGTTTTCGTGTTTCATGAACAGGGGAGAAAAACATGAACGCTCGTTTTCGTATTGTGCTGGCAACGGCAGCGGTTTGCATAGGTGTTTCCGTAAGTACCGCACAGGATTTCGACTACGAAATCCGGTTGACAAACGGAGAACGCTATGCCAACGTTGCCCTTGTTGAATTGGGCGGCGATACCCTTCATTTCCTCCACAAGAAAAACTTCCCTGATTGGGTTCTTCTCGATTCGCTGACGGAAATCCGGCGTGAACGGACCGGCGCGATTTTGCCCGCAACAATTATCGGCGGGGCAGGCGGGGGAGCGATCGGATTTGCGCTAAAGCCCGTTGCACGCGATCAGGAACAAGCGGATATCTACAGCGCGGCGTTTGGCTTTGTGGTGGGCGGAGTTGCTGGTTTTTTCCTGGGATCGAAGATCCTTCCCGACGAAGTGTATGATCTCGCAACGATGGATCGCGAAGCCAAAACTGAGACAATGAGCCGAATTACCAAGCCAAAACCGGATCCCGTTCACTAGCGTGAGAATAGCTCGAGTTGCTGACGAGGACTTTCAGGGCCGGCATTCGTTCGAAAATGTTCTGTCGAAAGCCCGCTCCATCGTTTGTGTAGATTGTACTTGCGCACGTGGATATCGAACAAATTGTTGATCGCCTCCGCAATCTCGCCTTCTCCTTTCATCCTTTTTCCAAAACAAGAACTGCTCAGCTCTCCTTCACGTGTATCCTTGATTCTGTTTAGAATTTTCCCCGCACGGTTGGGCAACTCACGCTTCAGCCAATCGAGAAACAACGGCTTTACGGCTCCGGGCAGGCGCAGCAGAATATAGCCGGCACTTGTGGCGCCATGTTCTTTTGCCGCCTTCAAGATCGACGGCAACTCCTCATCGGTCAGTCCCGGAATCATCGGAGCGGCGTTTACACCGACCGGAATGCCATTCTTTGCCAGCTCTTCTATTGCTTTCAACCGGTTGGCAGGCGTCGAGGTTCTCGGCTCCATCTTTCGGATCAGTTCAGCATCAAGACTCGTAATCGAGATCATGATGTGAATGAGATGCAGCTTTGCCATCTCCTGAAGAATATCGATGTCCCGCAAGACGAGGGCGTTTTTCGTTACCATACCGACAGGATTTCTGAACTTCAGAAATACTTCAAGACACTGTCTCGTGAGCTGCAACTTTCTCTCAACAGGTTGATAGCAATCCGTGTTGCCGGAGAAAGCTACCATTTGAGGCTGCCAGCTTTTCTTTCGGAATATTTCTTCAAGCAAGCGTGCCGCGTTCAACTTCACCATGATCTTCGATTCGAAATCGAGGCCGGCGGAAAAGCCGAGATATTCGTGCGACGGACGGGCGTAACAGTAAATGCAACCATGCTCGCAACCGCGATAGGGATTGATGCTGTAGTCAAACGGTAAATCAGGTGAATCGTTCTTTGCGAGAATCGATTTTGACGAATCGGGATAGAACGTCGTTTGCAGTTGCGGTTCGCCATCTTCATACTCGAGATCTATATCCAACGGTTCGAGATGTGTTTTCTCGAATCTGTTGGGAGTGTTGAAACCCGAACCTCTTCCTTTTCTCGTTCCGCTATCTCTCATTCATCACTCCTGTCACGCTGCTCCATAGAAATTGCCTTTCCCCATCGGATAGGAGCCGAGAAGGCGGAACAGCCTCGTCTTCTCCCGCACATGCTCGAATGCCTGCGCAACTTTGTTCTGTGCCGGACTTCCGGCAACATCCAGGTAGAACAAATACTCAAACGGTGTGTCGGGGTCGGGACGTGATTCAATTTTCAATATGTCGATGTTCCGAATGTAGAACAGGCCGAGAATCTTGAACAGAATGCCCGTCTCGTTCGATTGCGGAGCGAACACGATGCTGCTTTTTGCCTTCACGTTTCGCTTCGGTTGCAAGGGCCTTCTGCCGAGAACGAGAAATCGGGTGTAATTCTGCGCGCTGTTTGAGATATTTCGCTTCAGGATTTTCAATCCGTAGAGTTTCGCGGCAAGCTCACTTGCGATGGCGGCACACGAAAGGGCGTTTTCATCAACAAGAGATTTTGCAGCTCCGGCCGTGTCGAAGAAAGGAACCTGCTTAAGTTTTTCGTTTCGCGAGAGGAACGAACTGCATTGCGCCAGCGCCATCGGATGCGAACGGACGTGCGTGATTTGTTTAAGGGAAGATGAGGGATGGCACATCAATACATGCTCGATGCGGAGATGCACCTCGCCGACGATGTGAAGTTTGCGGGCAAGAAGCAGATCGTAGTTCTGATGGATGCTTCCTGCAAGCGAGTTTTCTATAGGGATGATGCCCCGGTCGGCACGTTTGCGTTCGACGGCGGCAAATACGTCTTCAAATCGTTCGAGCGGCAGAGTTGTGCATCTGGCTGAGTAGAATTTTGTTGCAGCGACTTCGCTGTACGCCCCGTGAATCCCCTGAAACGCAACCCGCATGAGATGGTATGACGAGATGGAAAGAACGTTGATGAATTCGCATCAAAAGTAATCGATTTCTTTTACTTCATCAAGAGCATCTTGCGCGTCGCAGAGAAACTGCCCGTTGTGAGACGGTAGAAATACACTCCGCTCGGCAGGTTACCGGCCTCAAACTGTACAGAATGCGTACCAGCCTCTTTCAATTCATTTGTCAGCGTCACAACTTCTTTTCCCAACACATCAAACACCTTCAATGAAACAAATTCGCGATTGGCAATCCGAAATTCGATATTCGTTGTTGGATTGAACGGGTTGGGGTAATTCTGAAACAACTCAAACGCCTCTGCCCGAGTATGCGGCTGAGGTTGTACGCCGGTAAGGAATCTATAGAAGCCAATGGCAGTTCCATTTTCTCCGACTGCGCAACCCAGCCCCGCCGACTGTTCGCCTGTGAGGGAGAGATGATGCAGCTGAACAGTCCCTGCATATCCTTCATACTGAGTAATTGACCATGTCTCGCCGCTGTTCTGGCTGTTGTAAATATTCGTTCCTGATAGGGCCCAACATTCAGAAGGATACGTAAGTCCGGAAATTCCCATAACTGCCGCGGGGAGTGTTGATGCGTACTTGGTCCAGCCAACCCCGCCGTCAGTGGTACGATACACCGAGCCATCGGCCGATCCGGCAAGCCCGTATAAATTGGGAAAGAAATGGATTGCCGTTATGCCCGAAGAGCCCGGTTGCAGAAATACTTTCGTCCAAGTCGATCCGCCATCGGTTGTTCGATACACTGCATTGTCGCTCGTGCCGAACCAGCCGCGGGTCGAGTCAATCCACGCGGCGGCGTTGTAAAACCCGCTCTCACCGGCTGTGGCAGGGAGCGGAGGTTGAATGTCGATCCAACTAATCCCGCCATTCGTTGTCTTCTTCAATACCCAGAAACCGCTAACAGGGTCTCCGATTGCGTAACCTTTATTAGCGTTGACGAATCGGATTGACCTCCAAATGGTGGCGGTTGTGTCAACAACACTCCACGTTCTGCCCTCGTTTGTCGTTCTGCTGATTCTCGCACGACCGGACTGCATCACACTTCCTGCGACCGCGGTTCCGGGACCGAACTCTGAGCCACCTATCGTTATAGTCCGTACATCTCCTTCCAGAATACCGCATACTGTCCAGTGGATACCTATGTCGGTTGTTCTAATGACAATACCGTGTTTGCCGCCGGCCCAATATTCGGCAAAATATGGGGCATACCGTTTTGTTTGGACCGTATAGAGGGGGATATCCACCTCGCTCACATGAACTGTCCAGCCAATGTAGGGTCTGACGATGAAGCTCTTCACATCGTACAGTGACGGATTTGATTTCTGCGAGACGCGGATGTGGCAACTGTCGTTGATGGACCATGAGATAGTCCAGTAGTAGCGTCCCCGGATAATCGATCGGGTGAACTCATCCTCTTCTTCCAGATCTGAGAGAGAACCGGGAGCTTGCAGATTCGAGGGAACGCCCGGCGTTATGAGATTCCAAGGCCCACCTATTCCCGATGTCGAATACTCGATTTTCACGGTGTCAACACCGAACGCCGTCCATTTTATCGGGTACGTGAAACCCATACTCCATTGCTCACCTCCTTTAGGGGAGATGAGTGTGAGAAATTGTTGCGCAGAGGCTGTTTGAGTCGCCAGAATCAATATACATGTAAGAGCAGCAAGTTGTTTTTTCATAGTAACTCCCCCGAGGCATGTTTTTCGGAATGCCTCCAATTTGCAGGCGTAGTAGGAATACGTCAATTGGAAATTGATTAAACTATTTGGAAAGAACGGCATATCAAGCGTCAGATGTACACCCAGCCGGTGCACGCAGGCGGGCGAAGACCTTGCAGGCACGCCGGGTTTACCTGACCAGCATCATTTTGCGTGACTGCATTTGTGAACCTGCCGAAAGCCGGTACACATACACGCCGCTTGAAAGCCCAGATGCATCGAACCGAACCGAATGTTCCTCCGCATTCTTTGCCTCATTCACTAAAGTCGCCACCTCCTGACCCAATATATCAAACACCTTCAATGAAACAAATCCGAAATTCGAAATCCGAAATTCGATAGTCGTACTCGGATTGAAAGGATTGGGGTAGTTCTGGCTCAATGAAAATGCGGTTGGTATTGATCGTCCATCTACGGGAACGGATGTGCTCACGTAATTGGCAATCTCCAACCACGTTTGAGAGGTGCCGGTGCGTGTATCGGTCCAGATAGTCCAGGACTTGCCACCGAGGGCTGCAATTTCGCTGTTTGTGCTTGGAAAAAGCTGGCCGCCAGGGATCCCGATGCTTCCATAAGGCGACCGTACATCGCTGATGATCCACCGTTCCCAGGAATTCCCTCCGTCGGTTGAGCGGGCAGCGTACCGGTTTGTCATGAAGTTTGTTCCGGCAGAATCCATACTTGAATAACTGACGATGATGTCTCCGTTTGTTTGATCAACCGCAATACCCGGAAGCCATTGTTGCTTCTCGGGAGAAATAGGATAACTGCTTACCCGAATTGTGTCGCTCCACGTTGTCCCGCCATTGGTTGAGCGCCCTATGTAAACGTTGGACTGACCCAGACTCCGGTCGGGGTAGCAGATGTAAATCCATCCTCGTCGCGGGCTATTTGAACGGTCGACATCCATGTGTGGGAAGCTGTTGACTCGAGCGCCGTTGAATGCAGCCAAGCCGCCGTTGGAAATCCTCAAGCCTGATATCGGAAAGGCAACGGCGGGAGTACTGAACGTTGCCCCTGCATCCGTTGATCGTGTGAATCCGAGGCCGACCTCGGCCGTGCCCGTTGTGTAATGCGCCCACGTAACATTCACTTCGCCATTTGGGCCGACGGCGATGTACGCGCCCTGACCTCGATTTGAGCCTATGCCGAGAGATGTTCGTGCGCTCCACGTAACTCCATTATCCGTCGAGCGGGTGAAAACAACCGGTGATCCCGATACATTGAAATCAGTCCAAGCGGCGTACACGTTGTTAGGATATGTGCCCGAAGGATCTGCCGACGCATGAACGACATCGTTCAGTGTGCTGTTGAGCGGGTCGGCATTTGTGCGGGCACTCCACGTTGTCCCGAAGTCCGTTGTGCTGACGACATATATCCCGCCGGGATTACCGAGAGCGACATAATAGGCACGACCCCCGACATCAAAAAAACATACGGTGCCTCCATACGAATTGATTATCGGCGGTGGCGCTGATTCACTTCCGAACCATGTGTTGCCGCCATTGGTGCTGAAGGCCCAAACTCCAATACCCAAAACAGACATCAGGTTGTCACTGTTAGTCCAACTCACGGCCACCCGGGGATTGAATTGATGGCTTGTCGAGGGGAAGAGATGGACGTCGGGGTTGTTCTGCGGCTGTGCGTATGCCGTACACGCGACAAGCATTCCACAGAATGTGAGTCGAATGTTCATGATTATTCTTATTGAATGAGGATCATTTTCTTTGTCGAGACATACATTCCGGCCTCCAACCTGTAGTAATACACGCCGCTTGAGAGACCAGATGCATCGAACTGGACCGAATACTCACCGGCATTCTTGACCTCATCAACCAACGTGGCAATCTCCCGCCCCAACACATCAAACACCTTGAGAGTAAGGTGGTTGATGGTTGGCAGTTGATAGTTGATGGTCGTGCTCGGGTTAAACGGATTGGGGTAGTTCTGGTATAGTGTGAAACCGCCTTCGACATTCGGAACGTCTTCTACTGCTGTTACTTCCGCTCCAAGCCGGAGCAGCCAAACGTCATGTACACCTGCACCTCTTGAAAGAGTGTGTCCTGTTATGATATATCCCCCATCGGAAGTCCGGTCAAGAGAATGCGCAACATCCGAGGCGGTTCCACCGTAGGTTGCGCTCCATTTCAAAACGCCCGCGGAGTCTGTCCTGACAATCCACACATCATCACCCCCCGAACCGAACGAAAGCGTGTATCCGGCAACGATGTATCCTCCGTCGGCGGTTTGCTGCACGGCGTTGCCGTAATCCCTGCCGGTTCCGCCGAATGTTCTTGTCCACTGTTCGTTTCCTGCGCTGTCTGTTTTCACGAGCAACATGTCATCAAGTCCGGCTCCCGAGGAAGAGGTGTAGCCGGTCAGGATGTATCCTCCATCTGACGTTTGACGGGCGCTCAAGGCTCTGTCCACGTCTGTTCCGCCGAAGGCTTTGTTCCATGTTGCGTAACCCAGGGCATCGGTCTTTACGAGCCACGCGTTCCCTACTGCGCCGGGTCCGTAAGAGAATGTCCAGCCTGAAAGGATGAAGCCGCTGTCTGACGTTGCGGATACCGATCGGGCACCGTCGGAACCGAGGCCCCCGAGGGCACGGCTCCATGTTTCGTTGCCAGAGGCATTCGTCTTGATGAGCCAGGCGTCTCTGCCGCCGGTGGCGAAGGATGATGTAGCTCCGGCAACAAGAAATCCTCCGTCCGCTGTCTCAAGAACGCCGTAGGCTTCGTCATCCAGAGTTCCTCCGAACGTGCGTGTCCATTGGGCCGTTCCCACACTATCCGTCTTGATCAGAAAAACATCGTTTCCTCCCATCCCGAAGGATTTTGTGTAACCCGCTATGATATATCCCCCGTCGGAGGTTTGTTGCACCGCGTTCGCCTCATCGTCGTTGTTTCCGCCGTACGTTTGGTTCCATTGCTCGGAGCCCGACGGAGAGACTTTGATGAGCCAAACATTGCGGCCGCTTGCTGTTCCAAACGAGCGTGTGTATCCGGCAATAATGTAGCCGCCATCCTGCGTTTGCCGGACTGCATGACCAATGTCGATGTTGGTTCCGCCAAATGTCCGTGTCCAGAGTGTGTCCGGAGATTGGGCGTTGAGAATCGGGAAATCCAACAAAATGATTGATAAGGAAATACCTGCTATGAAGGCCTTTCCTGAGATGAAGCGCAGGATGCTTGATTTCATGTGTGACACTTCATAACCCCTATTTTTGGAGAACAAATTTCTTTGTAATAGAATGGGCTCCCGCCGTTAACCGATAGAAGTAGGTGCCGCTCGCCAAACCGCTTGCCAAGCCATCTGCTACGAACCGGGCAGAATGTTCTCCGGGTCCTTTCACTTCATTGACCAGTGTTGCCACCTCTCTGCCGAGTACATCATACACCTTGAGTGTTACTTGGCTGATTGCTGAAAGGCGATAGCTGATTGACGTACCCGGATTAAAAGGGTTCGGATAGTTCTGGAACAGCGCAAAACCATCCGGAAGCAGGCCTGTTTCTGTCACCGAGACGGGAGTGGCAGGGAAGAACATCTCCAACGCATTATCAACGTGAGCCCGCCAGTTGCCCCAACTGTGTCCTTCATGATATTCGTTGTATTGGTAGATGTAGCCCTTCGTTTGCAGTATCGGGATGAAGTTGCGTACGAGGGGAATCAGTTGGGGAATATCGTACGTGCCGAGGTCGAGATAGAGTTTCAAATCCAATCGCGGATTATTCTGGAATCCTGAGGAAATCGAAGAGATGATGTTGCTCGACTGAGCGGCGACATTCCCGAACACATTCGAGTGATTGAGTCCGAGCCACAACGCAATGTTTCCTCCGTTTGATGCTCCGAGCGTCGCTCTGCTTTCAGGATGGCGTCGTGTTCTGTATCGCGCATCGATGTATGGCATCAACTCGTTTACGATGAACGAGGAGAATGCAACCATCTGATTACCCGCGTACTCAGCAGTCCGGTTTACCGGAGGGACAAACACGCCGATGACCGGCTTGATCCGATTGTGATGGATGAGATAGTCGAGAACGTTGTTTGCCTGGGCGAGCGTCACGTATTCGAGTCCGTCATGAAACACCATAACGCCGAAACTGTCGGATGATGCTTCATAGCCGGGCGGTGTGTAGATGCGGATTGTTCGTGAGTTGTTTAGATTGGTTGAAAAGAATGTCGTATCGCGCAGCGTTCCGTGCGGGATATTGGGATAGTAAATGATTTCCGGGGCCGGCACGTAATGAGGCAAGCGCAGCTCGGAGTTTGGTCCGAACCCGCCCGATACTGTAAACGGATTTCTGGGATCGAGTATCCACGTGCTGCCGTTGAGAACGAACTTGTAATCGAGTCGTGCATCCGGTTCATACGTTTCCGACCGGTACCACAAATCCGTTGTGGAAAGTCTCGTCATCGGCAGAGCGGAAATTGTCCAGTTGTTGGCGTCGCCCGGAACCGTGACAGAACTTGCGGATCCACGATAAACGAAATGCACGTTTGTTGTCCCTTCGATCAAAGGGAACGTTCCAACGGCATTCATGAAGCTATCCACGATTGCCGGGCGTTGACCTTCAGGCGCTGAACTGACTCGAAGGATGAAATCCTGAAACGTCTGGGCAAATGACGATACGGATAGGAATAACAGGTTTAGTAGAATGGCAAATCTCATCTTTCACTTCGCTCCTTTCATGAAAACAATCAAGCCATGTCACAATCTACCAAAATCCCGACAGGCAGACAAGATTGCTTTGACGTTGCTCCTCCGTTCCTCCATTCGTATATTGAGAGTAGTTTTCAATCACAATTCCTGAATGAACCAATGCAGTGTAAATCGTGTGGCAGCGAGTTGTCCGGATCGCCGAAGTTCTGTCCTGTGTGCGGGACGAGCATTCTATTTGACACAGACATCTCCGGACGCAACAAAGCAACGGATAAAGTATCCGTCCGCAAAGTCGGATTATTTGTTGTTCTACCTGTAGTTGTGGCGGGTATTCTGATTTTTGCCTGGTATCTCGCCCCTTCTGTTCATGCCGTTATCAAAAATCAGCCTGTTGTCACAAATCCGGTTACTTACGATTCAAACCCCGTGCAAATGTCCACTGTATCCTTTGAAGTAGAAGGAGGTGACCTTGTGTTCTCACTTCCTCAACTCATTCAACACCGGCTGATACGATTCGAGTACACGGGCGGACAGACGCCACGCACCGTCATGGCGTACGTCGCGCCGACCGGACAACTGGTAACAGCAATCAGCATGAGTGAACACTGCGGCTCGACGGAGTTCACGATCAAAGACAACAAGATTTTCTGTGCACGATGCGCGTCAAACTGGGACATGATGACGATGGAGGCGTATGCATGTTGTGCAAAGTACTTTCCCGATCCGATACCAAGTAGAGTTGTTGGAGAGAAGGTGCTTGTTTCCAAGACGATTGTTGAAAGGTGGACGGGAAGATTGTAATTACTGTCGGATGTTGAATAAAGAAGATGTGCTGTTCTACGAACATCGGTAAAGGGAATCGGAGAGTCTGAACCGCTTTCTCCGAACCTCTCACACTGCTGTGCCCGCTTCCTTTCTCCATGCTGCCGGCTTAAAATCTTTCGCGTGATGTGAACGCCTGTGCGAAACCGGGGCAATCATGATGATCTCTTATGCTGTCTGCTTCTCTGACAACATCATTCGGCACATTGTGCTCACAAGAGTGAGCAGCGTTTTTGTGACATGAAGCAACTATTCCGTGCTGCGACTACGCCGCGCCATGACGACAAGTGAAATTCGTGATTTTGTGTCAGATGGGGTGGATCATCTTCGCAGTCATAGTTGTGAGTCGCAAAAATGTGTGTGTGACCGTGATTGAAGTCATTCTGGTAACTTCTTCAATTTACCATATTGATTTGGAGATGCTTCACATTTATCTTCTGATGAGAGCATTCAATCCATCATCAACCACTAAAAGCAAGGGGGTAAAAATGAAGAGTAACCGATTGGTCACAGGTGGGAACCTCTTGGTTATGCTTTGTTTTCTGTTTGTGCCGAGGGTGAATGCCCAGACTTGGGCTCCGCAGATAACCGGCGTTCCTTCGAATTTTTCTGCCGTGAATTTTCTGGATAACCAGGTTGGGTTTCTCAGTGGTTCATCCGGCGTCATCTTCAAGACAATTGATGCGGGTGCGAATTGGGTTTTGCAATCGTCGGGCACGGGGGCAGATCTTAATGATGGATTTTTCCTGAGTGCAACAACGGGTTGGGTAGTTGGCCAGAACGGACTTATCATGAAGACTGTCGATGGAGGGAACACGTGGAACACACAAGCCAGCGGCACAACCGCTGCGTTGAAGTTTGTTTTTTTTAAGGACGCGCAGCATGGCTGGGCTGGCGGTGAAAACGGAACGATTGCAAGAACAACAAATGGAGGCACGATCTGGCATTTGCAACCATCTCCAACGAATGCCACTATCACGAGCGGATTCTTCCCGACTCTTCTGGAGAATTATCTTACCTGTGACAATGGTGTCATGTTGCGTTCCGTGGATGGTGGCGTAAACTGGCAACCGCAATTCATGAACTACCCTTACAATTTAAGATCGGTTTTCTTCCTCTCTTCGGCCATGGGATGGGCGGTGGGTGCGAATGGCCTTCTCAAAAAGACTCATGATGGCGGGACTGTTTGGTACATTCATGATGTCGGAACAACGCAGCAACTGAATGCAGTCTTTTTCGTCAACGCCGATACCGGCTGGATTGCCGGAGACGGCGGGCTCATCAAGATGTCGACAAACGGAGGGCAGTCGTGGTTCACACAGGCATCGGGTACGACAAATAATCTCCGTTCGCTGTACTTCTGCAACAGTCATCATGGTTATGCAGCAGGCGACAACAACACGATTCTGGAGTACTCGCTAATTCACGCGGTTCCCGTCCAGCTTGCGAACTTCACTGCCGCAGTAGTGGCGAATAGTACTGTCAGACTGAACTGGACGACAATAAGCGAAATCAACAACTACGGGTTTGAAGTTGAGCGTGCACCCGAAGTGCCGCAGGGCTTCGTCACGTTGCCGGGAAGTTTCATACCGGGTCACGGAACCACGAACGAGCCGCGTCATTATACGTACACGGATAATGCCGCTCCAAACGGGCGCCTGTACTACAGGTTGAAGCAAATGGATCTTGACGGCACAGTCCATTATACCGATCCGGTTTCGGTTGATGTACTGACGGGCGTGGGCGAAGGTTCGCATCCGGTCGCGTATGTTCTGAAGCAGAACTATCCCAACCCGTTCAACCCTTCAACAACTATTGAGTTCGAAATCCCGGCCTCGGGTTTTGTTACATTGAACCTGTACGATATTTTGGGTCGCGAGGTGTCATCACTGGTTGGTGAATACATGAGCGCCGGCAGATATGCGAAGAACTTCTCTGCAGCCGGACTGGCAAGCGGCGTCTATTGGTACAAGTTGACGGCCGGTAGTTTCTCAGAAACGAAGAAACTCATCCTCTCCAAATAAGTAGTACCGCGTAAAGGGAAGTCTTTAGAAGGCGGGCAGCAAATGCCCGCCTTTTTATTTGATTCACAGCGGTTTTTTCTCTACACTCTTGCAGAGTTTGTGACATGAAGTTCTTTGACTTTAAGAGGTGAGACGTATGATCCTTCGATGTGATATCGTCATCAAAGTCCTTTCCTCGATACTTATTGCGTACGTTGCTCAGGCCGCTCCAGGCGTCCTAAGTGTCTCGCCTTCGTCACAATCACTCACAGCAGCCCGCAATTCTCCCGTCACCATTTCGTTTAATGTTCCGCTCGACCCGACAAGCGTGAATGCCTCAACAGTGAGCCTGTTTGGACGATGGACAGGCGTTGTAACAGGTTCTCTCACTCTCGAAGAAAATAATACCCGCATTCGCTTCATACCCTCGACACTTTTTGCCGCCGGCGATATGATATTGGTAACCGTTTCCAAGGGAATCAGAGATCAATCGGGCAGCAATATGGTGAACGGTTATTCATGGCAGTTCTGGATCCAAACGTTGCCCGGCAATATCAATCTCACCGAAATCGGAAGGGTGAACATCCGTCGTCCGGGCGAAGGCCGTATTCAGGCCTACGGCGCCCACGGTTGTGATTTGAACAAGGACGGGTTTTCGGATTTCTTCGTTCCCAATGAAATCACAAATGATTGCCGCGTGTTTCTCAACAACGGACAGGGCGGCTATTCTTCTTTTGCCGTTCATCCAATACCAAGCGGTTCAAGGCCCAGCACGAATGATTGCGCCGACTTCAATATGGATGGCAACCCCGACGTGGCAGTAGGGAATTCAACCGGAGACAGCGTTACGATTTTCCTTGGTGATGGACTTGGTGGATTTCTTTCGGTAAGAAACTATCGCGCAGCGGGCGGGATACGCGGACTCTCCGTCGGCGACCTGAACGGAGACGGGTATGCCGATATTGTGACAGCAAACCGATCAGGAAACAACATCGCCGTTCTGCTTAATAACGGCGACGGAACGTTTGCTCCGAGGGCATTGATCGAAGCGAACGGCAGCGCCGAAACGGCTTGTGCATTGGCAGATGCAAATGGCGACGGGATTCTCGACCTCTTCGTCGGTGCGTATGCGAGCAGCGAGATTATTCTCCTGCTCGGAAACGGCACCGGCGGATTTACGTTCTCAAGCAAAGTAGCGGCAGGCGGCAACGGCCCGTGGATGATTGCTGTTGGCGATATGAATGGAGACGGAAAGGTGGATGTTGTTTCGGCCAACTCGTCATCCAACAATTGTTCGATTGTTGTTGGGGATGGATTGGGAGGGCTTTCGGCGGCGGTTGCTTACACAACGGGAGGATTTCCGATTGCCATTGATGTGGGAGATATTGACGGAGACGGTGATTTGGATTTGGTGACAAGCAACTACTCAGGGCGAAACTGGTCTGTTTTCGAGAACACAGGAAACGGAGTACTGGTAAGCAGGGGAACTCTGTCTGCCGCGATTGCGGGTTCATGTGCAACGCTTCATGACAGGGACAACGACGGCGATCTGGATATGACAGGAATTGATGAAGAAGCCGATCTCATATTCCTTTTTGAGAATTCTCCGGCTGTCTCGGTTCATGAATCCCCGTCGCTGCCATCAGGCTTTGCGCTTCTATCCAATTATCCCAATCCATTCAATCCAGAAACAGAGATAGTCTTTAATGTACCGATTGCCGCATCGGTGAACATCGCCGTGTACGACCTTCGCGGAAGCCAGATAAAGACTCTTCTAAACGAAAGCCGGTCTGCCGGCCGGTATTCTGTTCGCTGGAACGGCAGGAGCGACTCGGGCACCGAGGTTGCAGGCGGCATCTATCTGTGCGCAATGACGGCAAAGTCAATGGACCTTCCTGCCTTCAGCGCTGTCACGAAGTTGGTGTTAGTCAGGTGAGTTGTGGAAAAGGTGACCGCCTTTGTCATATTTGTTCCCCCATGTAGTAATCATTTCTCATTATTGGGAAGTTGTCTCCGGTAGCTGATGCCCGGCATTCAACTTTACTGCCTAATTCCCCGCTTTTCCGCAGTTTAGAGCCTCGCAACTTGGCACATAACATGAACTCAACAGGGAGGAGTATTCCACCAACGCCGGAGTAGTACATGCAAATTACACGCACGATAGCGTTCCGGCTCTTTCTCATAATCGTCTCGGCTCAGACAATCGTGCTGGGGGTGCTGACGTACGCCGTGGTCAGCATTCAGCATTCGCAGTTGATGGAGCATGTTGAGCTCAGCGCGCAACGGGTAAGCGACATCATTGCGCGTTCAACGCGCCACAGCATGTTGCTGAACAGAAAAGAAGATGTTCAACATATTGTCTCGGCTGTGGGCGGCGAGCCGGGAATCGAGGGAATCCGGATCTACAACAAAGCAGGTGAAGTGATCTTTGCCACAACGCTTCCGGATATCCATACCGTCGTTGACTTGAATGCGGAAGCGTGTGTCAGTTGCCATCCGAACCAGCAGTTGCAGACCCCGCATCCGCCGCAAGAAAAACTCTCACGTCTCTTCACCAATCCCAACGGACAACGGGTACTCGGATTTATCACGCCGATAAGTAACGAGAAACAATGCTCGGAGGCCGATTGTCATGCTCATCCTGCGAACAAAACCATTCTCGGTGTATTGGATGTAAAGATGTCGCTAGTACAGGTGGACCAGAGGCTTGAGGCAAACAAGAAAAACTTTCTCTTGCTTAGTCTGGGAGCAACGTTGATTGTGGCCCTTGCCTCCGGAGGTTTCATCTGGCTCGTTATCAAGCGACCCGTACAGAAGCTTGTTAACGGTATGCAGATGGTATCATCGGGTAACCTTGAACACCGCCTTGCTCTGCGCTCGCAGGATGAATTCGGACTGCTGGCAACGACATTCAACAAGATGTCGGAAGAACTCGAACGGGCAAGCGACGAGCTGACGTCGTGGTCGAACACGCTCGAACTAAAAGTGAAGGAAAAAACCGCCGATCTTGAAAAAGCCCACCGGCAACTGATGCGGGTGGAGAAACTTGCATCGCTCGGCAATCTCTCGTCGAGTGTCGCTCACGAATTGAATAATCCTCTTGAAGGCATTCTGACATTCTCGAAACTTCTCATCAAGAGAATCAAGAAATCGGCCCTTTCCGAAAATGAAAAGAAGAACTACTGCAATGAGTTGCAGCTCATGGCTGACGAAGCACAACGATGCGGAAATATCGTCAAGAACTTGCTCGTATTTGCCCGGCAGTCAAGCGTCTCGATACAAACAGCCCATCTGTCACACATTGTCGATCGATGCGTTCTCCTCATGTCGCATCATGCGAAGATACAGGGAGTGTCGTTGATCAAGGATGAGATGAAGGGTGATGACACTGTGGAATGCGACGCGAATCAACTTCAGCAGGCAGTGCTTGCCCTGATTGGCAATGCGGTTGAAGCAATCACGAGCGCTCATCCTGATGAGAATTCAGAAGGCAAAGTGGAAATCAGTCTCGACGGTACGCATCCCGATCAGGTTGTGATCCGCGTGCATGACAACGGAATCGGGATGACAGATGAAGTCAAGGCACATATTTTTGAACCATTCTTCACAACAAAATCGGAAGGCAAGGGTGTGGGGCTGGGGCTTTCGATTCTCTACGGCATTATCCAGCGTCACCATGGAAATGTGGAAGTGGAATCGGAAACCGGAAAAGGATCCACCTTTACCCTGATTCTGCCGCGGAAACAACCCGCCAAGGTCCGTGAAGAACGAACAACACCAATCGGAACAACACCAATCGAAGGAGTTGGTCATGGATAAACGTGAAACCGGAATTCTTGTTGTCGATGATGAATTGATAGTACGTGAATCGCTGACGAAATGGTTCCGCGAAGACGGATTCCGTTCCGAAGCGGCGGA
Source organism: uncultured Chlorobiota bacterium (assembly GCA_900696645.1). GTDB lineage: Bacteria > Bacteroidota > Ignavibacteria > UBA10030 > UBA6906 > CAADGV01. The sequence continues at coordinate 85,050 of CAADGV010000026.1, forward strand.
AAACGCCGCCGCCGCGCTGCGCAAGCTGCAAAACAGCAACTGGGATATTGCCCTGGTTGACATCAAGATGCCCGGCATGGACGGCATTGAATTGTTGCAGCGTATGAAGGAGTTGAAGCCGGATATGTCGGTTATTATTATCACGGCGTTTGCCAGTGTTGATACGGCCGTGAAGGCTTTGAAGATAGGCGCGTATGACTACATCACCAAACCTATTGATCCGGATTATCTTGATCACCTCATCTCGAAAGCGTTGAATGAGAGAAATCTGCTTCGTGAAAACCTGAAGCTGAAGGATGTCGTCAGCGAGCTTTCCGAGCAGGATGAAATCATCGGTGAGTCGCCCGAAATGCAAAAGGTGATGGAGTTGGTGAAGACGGTTGCGCCGACTGACACCACCGTCATGATCCGCGGCGAAAGCGGAACGGGGAAGGAACTTGTGGCGCGGGCGATTCACAATCACAGCACGAGAAAGTTCTTCCCTATTGTCACGGTGAATTGCGGCGCTTTGACCGAAACGTTGCTGGAGAGTGAACTGTTCGGCCATGAAAAGGGGGCCTTCACCGGTGCGCAGTACCGGCGCAAGGGGAAAGTTGAGCTTGCAGACGGAGGAACCCTCTTTCTTGATGAGATCGGGAATATCAGCCCGAAAACGCAAATGGATTTGCTGCGTGTTATTGAAACGAAACAGTTCATGAGGGTGGGGGGAAGTGAGATCATCCGCTCGGATTTTCGCATTATTTGCGCGACCAACCGCGACCTCGAAGTGGCCGTGAAAGATGGAAGCTTCCGGGAAGATTTGTACTACCGGCTCAACGTTTTTACGATTCCCTTGCCGCCGTTGCGGGCACGGAAGGGTGATGTTGCCAAACTCGCACACTACTTCCTTGAGAAATACTCGAAGGCAATGGGCAAGCCGAAACACGGTTTCACTGCTGATGCGATGCACGCGTTGAAAGCATACGATTGGCCGGGTAACGTTCGCGAGCTGGAGAATGCCATCGAGCGGGCGGTTGTAATTAGTGCGTGCCCCACTATCGAAAAGCATGATCTTCCCATGCAAACCCGTTCAACTCAGCAGGCGAACGGCAAACGCCTTGAGGATATTGAGAAGAAGCACATTGAGGAAATCCTTAACGAAACCGGCTGGAATATCAGCCGCAGCGCCGGGATCCTCGATATCGACAGGGTAACCCTCTACCACAAAATTGAGAAATTCGGCCTGAAGCGGAATCAATGAGAGCAATCCATCTGCTTCCCGTCGGCGATGTGAAGCACGAGTTGATCGTTGATCTGAAGAACCGGTTGCAGATTACCTTTCATGCCGATGCGCTGATTCTGAATTCCGGTTTCGACGCCCGGCAGTTCTATGACGAACAACGCGGGCAATACAATTCCACCTCAATAATTCGTTATTTGAAGGAAACAACCGGCGGGCACGTCGGGAAACGCAGCAAAGCGTATCTCGCAATCACCTCGCATGATTTGTTCATTCCGATTCTGACATATGTGTTCGGGGAGGCGGAATTGGCTGGCGGGGTTGCTGTCGCTTCATACTATCGCCTGCAAAATGAACTCTACGGGCTTCAACCCGACAAGCAACTTCTGATCGACCGGTTGACCAAAGAAGCAATTCATGAACTCGGGCACGCTTTCGGACTCGTGCATTGCCAAACGCAGGAATGTGTCATGCACACATCAACGTATGTCGAAGATATTGATTTGAAGACTGACGCCTTTTGCCGGGTATGTTCCACACTCCTCAAAAACTATCGCTGAAGGAGTCCCGGCAAAGTTGAACCATCCCTAACTTCTTCCGTAGAATTCCTCTCCTTCAACATTTTCACCGCGAGTCGCAACAGTTGACGCGGCCAACTCTTGATTCGATTGTGCCAGATTGGAGATCTTCGCAATCACATCAGTTGGTTCGTGCGGTACGCCGTCGACACCCGTCATGGACTCGTGTACGATCTTCTGTGCCTGATAGGCTTTGATATCGTTGATGGTCTTGTGAACACGTTGAAGGGACGAGTCAATTCGATCGAGCCAACCGGTGGTGTCCGGATCGTTCTCGTACTTGCGGTAGAGGGTTTGAGAACTGACCGAAATGATTGCAAGGGGATTGTTGATGTTGTCTTGCAACAACGAAGTGATTTCGTCGAGAACCTGCAATTTCGTCCGCTGGCGGTCGAATTCAAGCTGGACCTTCTGCCGGTATTCTTCCTGCTCGCGGACTTGCTTCCGGTATTTCTGTAATTGGATGACGACAACTGCCGTGATCCACAGGAGAATCATCGAATCGAATTGCAGCACGAAATCGAAAAACCCCGTCGTCGATTCTCTGCTCCGCAAGAAATTGTATGAACTGAGCAGAAAGTAGAGATAGATGACAACTCCGGAAACGATAATCGAGTACTTGTCGATGAAGACAAGAAATCTCGTGTGAGCGCTTGCCATGTGTGATTCATATTTCCCCCCCTTTTTGAATTGCGCCAACAGCTCCTTGATCATGGAATGCCTCATTAATGTAACACGTTGTCGATGCTGCAAATATAGCAATGGTGAGAAGAAGAAACAACGATTGCGGCGTGAATCTCGAACAGGGAATGTGAAAGGGCTACTTAGTTTGTTTTTGTTGAAGTGTAGCGTCCCAACCAGCCGGCAGCGTGAAGATGATTAGTTTATCGCGGAGATGAACAACCAGTGAATCGGGCGTCGGCGTCTCGGCAACAATCTGAGCAAGGGCTTGTTCGTCGAGAAGTTGATCGAGATAGAGTGTGATGTGAGTTGTGTTGCCGATCTGCTCGACGCGGGCTGGAACATTCTGTGAACCGACCGCCTGTTGGTGAACCTGCGCGGGAGGCAGTGTCTGAATTGGTTGCTGTCTGAATCGGAATTCCATTGACTGTAATCTTGTACGATGTGTCGGATCAGGTTTGGCCACACGTTTTGCAGCCGCATCAAGTTGGCGTGTTTTGTTCTGTTCTGCTGGTGACTCAACATGTGCCGGTTCAGCATTGCTAACCATTGTCTTTGGACGCGGAACTGCAATGCCCTGCAGCCATACTCCGCCTTCGCCCGCCACAACACCGCCCGACTCCACCATTGCAAGATCGCTTTCACCGGAAGTCGCTACCCGACCGGCGCGGGCCTGCATTTGCAGGCTCTTTGATTCAGCAGCGATTTGCTTTTCATCCTTACTTGTCTTCTCAATGGCTGTGGAGGGAGGTTTCGCGGCTATCGCAGGTCGTGCCGGCTCGCTTTCCTTATCGCGCAGCGTGCGAGGTTCGGCCCCGGATTGTGGTTGAGATTGAAGTTCAGGCGGCTTGTCCGAAGGCGAAGTACTTTCTGTGAGCGCTGAATCGGAGGCTGAAGGAAGAACCACCACAACGTCCGTGGAAATCTCAAGCGACTGGAACCAACGATTGTAGATTCCGACGCTTGTAATAATCACAACTAACGCGGCCGCGCTGATGATGTGAACCCACGGAGTTCTCGTCTCCGGCAGAGTCCCGACCTTTTGCTTCAGTCGCGCCTTGAATGCCTCACGCCCGCTCCGACGGATTCCTGCGATAAGCAACTGTTCACGACGAACAGCCTTCTTGCACACTTCACAAATACGAAGGTGATCTTCGAGTTCGTTGCGTTCTTCGGGATTGAGTTCGTTCAGAATGAAACGCTCGATCAATTCGCCATCATCGGTCCAATGGGTCTCGTCTGTTTGCATTACATTCTGCTTTCAACAATCTTTTGCAGCGCTTTCTTGCATTGGTATTTTTTCGACTTTGCGGTTTGCGCATTTGCAAAGTTCAATGCCGCGGCAATCTGCTCCATCGTCTTTTCCTCCCAATAGAAAAGGACAAGCAGGGACTTGCATGGCTCGCCCAGTTCGTCGAGAGCTTCATGTACAATCCTCGCTTCCTCACTTTCCACCATAATGTCCAAGGCCGAGGCTGATTCAATGTGTCCGGTAGATTCCTCTATGTCAGCGGGTGATTCACGGCGCAGCCGGGCCAGCCGTCGCAGCCACAGATTTTTGACCGTGGCGTAGATGAACGTGCCCAAACGTGCATTGTGTTCATACCTGTTTGTTCGAACGCGTTCCCAGAGAATAATCAAGGCTTCCTGCAGCAAATCTTCGGCATCATCATGACTGCCGTTGTTACGAGTGACGAATGAAAGTATCGGCCTTCTGTTCGCCTCATACAACATCACGAGTCCCTCGTCATCGCCTTTGCGAATCAGGTCGAGAATCTTTGCATCGGAATTGAGGAACAAGAAGGACGAAGCCATTTACCTTTCAACTGTTAATGTCATAAATGGAAGCAAGGTGAACAGAAAAAGATAATAATTCCCAGCATAAGTTCCTTCATTAGGACACCGGAAGCCGTCACAGTTCAATCTTATCAAGGAGTTCTTCATGAAACACATACTTGCAGTCTTCGCAGTTCTCACAACATTCATCGGCGATGGGAGTGCCCAACGGGGCAGCGCCGTTGCCATTGGTGAGCGTACATCGGTTGATTTGACCATCTACAATCAGAATCTCTCGCTCATTCGTGAAGAGCGAACGTTCAGTTTGGCGAGAGGCGTCAGCAGTGTTACCGTTCCCGACATTCCCTCAACAATTGACGGCACGTCCGTGCACTTCGTCAGCATGACGGATGCTTCGGCCGTCAAAGTGTTGGAGCAAAACTATCAGTTTGACCTTGTGAATCAAGGAAAACTTATGGAGAAATACCTCGGAAAGAATATCGAATTTGTGAGATTGGATGAAGCGACAAAGAAAGAGTATACCATAGTCGGCAAGCTTCTTGCCTCCGGCCATCCGACCAATTACGGCAATGTGAGCTACTCGGGAGGAATGATTGCGGAAATCAACGGCAAGATAGAAATCAATCCTACGGGGAGAGTTATTCTCCCAAGTTTACCGGAGGGATTGATTCTCAAGCCGCAGCTTGAGTGGCTCGTGTCGAATACGAAGGAAGGGAATCACAAGACTGAACTGAGCTACCTTGCGGGGCAGCTTTCCTGGTCGAGCAACTATGTTGCTGTGCTTGACAAGAATGATGCACGAATCGATCTGACCGGCTGGGTCACATTGACAAACAATTCCGGTACTTCGTTCAAGAATGCCGGATTGAAGTTGGTTGCAGGAGATGTGAATATTGTCCGTGATCAGTTTGCACAGGAAGGGAGAATGATGAAGAGTATGACAATGGCAGACGCAGCCCAGCCCCAATTTGCACAATCCGAACTGTTCGAGTACAAGTTGTACTCACTTCAGCGCAAAACCGATCTCAACAACAATGAAACGAAGCAGATTGAACTGACGTCGGGCAAGAACGTCAATGCAAAGAAAGTCTTCATCTATGACGGGCTTGCGGGCCAATGGCGCTATTGGGCGAACAACTATTCGTACCGCGGGCAGGGAAGTTTCGGGCAACAATCCAACACGAAGGTTGGTGTGTATGTAACGTTCCGGAATGATTCGAAGTCGGGACTCGGCATTGCGTTGCCGAAAGGAAAGGTACGTGTCTACAAGAAAGATGATGATGGCAAGGAACAATTCATCGGCGAGGACCAGATCGATCACACACCAAAGGATGAAGAACTGCGGCTATACCTGGGAAATGCTTTCGACATCGTTGGCGAGCGGGCGCAAAAGGATTTCAAATCCATCTCCAGCGGCAAAGTTGTGGAAGAGACGATTGAAATCAAAGTCCGGAACCATAAGAACGAATCAGTTCAAGTACAGGTATATGAACATCCTTGGCGATGGAGCCAATGGGAGATTGTCTCGTCAAACTCCGCTTGGGAAAAAGTAGATCAATCAACGCTGAAGTTTCCTGTCAAGATCGGGAAAGACGGAGAAAAGGTGGTGAGCTACGCGATTCGGTATTCGTGGTAGATGATCTGAAAAGCAAGTATCGATTTTCAACAACACTACAGGGAGGCAATAATGAAGACTTCAGTTGGATGTATTGTGGTGGCTCTTATGATGGCCGTCTCAACATTGGCAGTAGCGGTGCCGTCAAGCAAGCCGACAATTTCATTAGAAGGGAAACTCAACTGCCCGTATATCAGTTCGAGCGGAGGTACGGCGTACCTGCAAATCATCCTCACCACATCCGGCTTTGAAAGACAATCACGTGAGCGACGTCCGATGAATCTCTCCGTCGTTCTCGACAGAAGCGGGTCAATGTCCGACCAACAAAAGATGGAGTATGCAAAGGCGGCACTTACGAAACTCATCGAACAGCTTGAACGGGATGACATCTTCTCGCTCGTTGTCTATGATGATGTGGTAGATGTATTGCACCCGGCTCAACAGGTCGGCAGCAGCAAGAATCGTCTGAAGCAACTTGTGAGCGACATCTATCCTCGTAACAGCACAAATCTTGGCGGAGGCATGATCGAGGGTTTGAAGCAGGTTGAAAAAAATGTGGGGAAGGAATACGTCAACCGGGTTATCCTTCTTTCCGACGGACTTGCAAACCAGGGAATCACCAGCCCGATTGAATTGAACCACATTGCAAAACGGCATCGGGAACGATCCATCTCGCTTACAACAATGGGAGTCGGGCTGGATTACAACGAGAACCTGATGATAGGCTTGGCAGAAAGTGGTGGTGGTAACTACTACTTTATCGAAAGTCCTTCCCAGCTTGCTTCTATGATGAATCGGGAGTTCAAGTCCGCATCTTCGATTGTTGCACAAAATGTTTCCATCGAACTGCAACTCGGCAAGGATGTGCGTCTTCTTGACGTTATCGGCTGTGAAACTGTATCCGACCGAAACGCGTACCGCATACCGATCGGCGATGTCTACGCCAATGACATACGGGAAATCACTGTTGAGTTGAGCGTTCCGAAAGGAAGCGGAACGGCTACGGTGGCTACAGGCAAGGTTTGCTACGAATCTTCACGCATCTCGTCTCGTCCGTCGTTCGCTGCATCCGTCATGTACACGTCGGATCTGGTTTTGATAGACAGGAATCGCGACATGGAAATTCAGGCGAAAGCTGATATCGCGGTTTCGACGAGAGATGTTGAACGGGCGATGAAGGCCCTGGATGAAGGAAGGATGGAAGAGGCGCAGGCCCAATTACAGTCTGCAAAGGCATTTCTTGGGTCATCGCCGGCTGCGGCAAGCAGCGGTGCAGGGGGGGATGCAATCCGGGCGCAAGCGGATCGTCTCAACTCGTATGAAGCAACGCTTCGCAACTCCGACATAGAGGCAAGTCAAGTCAAGAAGGCCATCCAATACGAAAACTATAGAGTGCAGAAAAAGAAGTAGAGTCGGTTCAAGCCGGCCTCAGAAAAAACAATCAGCCTCCGGCTTCGGTGGAAGTCGGAGGCTGTGCGCATTGGTGGTTGGATCTACCGCTGGAGAGATTCGGCAGAAGTCAGGAGTTGTGACTCGCCCACAATCTTTTGTGTTTCGTACGTCTTGATGTCGTTCACGGTTGAGCGTACGCGGGCAAGGGCGAAGTCAATATGGTCCACCCACGATCGCGTCTCGGGATCTTCGTTGAATTTTGTGCGAAGGTTCTGCGTTGTGGTCGAAACAACGGCAATAGGTTTGTTGATGCTTTCCTGGAACAACAGCGTTACCTCGTCCAGCAGTTTGAGTTTTGCCCGTTGCCGCTCCAGTTCCACCTGCACCATTTTCTGATTTTGTTCCTGCTCGCTGCTGAGTATTCGGTACCTCTGTAATTTCACGACGACGAATGCAATAATCCACATAAGGATCAGTGAATCAAACTGGAGCACGAAATCGAAGAAGGTCCTCTTTGTGCTTGCACTTCCCATCAAGTCGATTGACGTGAGAAGAAAATAGCTGTAAATGACAAGGGCCGAGACAAGAATTGAGTACTTGTCGAGAAATTGCAGAGTTGCATTCCAAAGAGATTTCATGGGTTTTATTCTGTTATAATCTGAAGTGAATCATTGTGTGTTTCTGAACTCTGTGACCGTGTCTGCGCGGGAGATTGTGCGGCGGATGCGCCCTCGTTCACGCGTGATACCGCACTGTTGTGAGCAGGAAGCGAGATTGATGCATTGCTGCTCTCGGCTCCGGCATCTCCCTGCTCCGAAACGACAAGGTACGATGCCACAATTGCCAGAACAATCAGGATTGCGGATGTAATGAAGAAGCGCGATATCTTGCTTCTCTTCTCTGTACTGTCTGGAATCTCTGACCGGGGCGAAGAGGTATGAGTTCGGTGTTCCGAAGCAAAGGATGCCTGTGCAGCTTGTGACTTTGCAAGAATGTCATCAAAATCAGGCTCCATCATTGTCACCATTTCGTCGAGCGAAATGACAGGGGGGGCGAGCTTCTTTTCTTCCGGCAGTTGCTGCACTGTGTCGGCGGGAACTGCCGTGCCTGTGTTGCCCCCGGGTTGCGGTGCAGAGCGTAGCTGCAGCAGGTACAGCTCCTCCAACTTCTGAATGTACTGATGTGCCGAACTATCGGAAGGGTCAAGCAATTGAATGCGCCGGACTTCCGAAAGGGCGTTGTCGAAATCCCCTTTCTTCATCAGATTATCTGCATGAGCGAAGTATTGCAGTTTCAGCGATTCAATCGCCTTCTCCCTGTCAGTTTTGCCCGAAGGTTTCTGCGGAACGAATTGCGGACGCATCTTCGGTCCGCTTTGAATTGATTCGATAGCGCGGTCAAGCAACGGCCCAAGGGATGAGCGGATGGTCGAGGCATCGCTCGCTTGGGCAGCGTCCGCGTCCTGCAGACGTACGAGTTGTGTTTCGAGTCCCGCAATGAAGATGTTTCTGGGAGCAACGGTTCTCATTGTACGAATGCGTTCGAGCGATTCCGCAAGGAGGTTCTGATCAATAAGAGTACGAATCTCAGCAAGCTGCGGAACGAGGAGATTCAGTGAAGTCTGCTGTTCTTGTGGGGAAACTGTATTCATCTCAATCTCTTTCACGAATATTACGCCCGGGCTGCGCGATTGTTTCTGTACACGAGCTTAAGCGGCGACACGGCAGTTCGTTGTTGAGCCTGGCGTACATTACTTTCCATTTGTCGTGCCTCCGCACTCGTCGGATTAATCAGATACGCTTGAGCGAGTTCATCGAGGGCCCGGTTGAATTGGCCGAGCTTTGCAAACTCCTCTGCCGCGATAACGTGCATCTGTACCGTCACTGACTTTTGCACACTCTGTCGTTCATCCTCTTCACGCATCCGGGCGTGTTCAAGGCGCGATTGTGTGTCCCACATTTCCTTCTCAAGTTTTTTAAGTTCTTCATTACTTGGTGCAAGTAGAAGTCCGAGGGCGATTTCGCTGGCCGCCTCTGCCACGCGATCGAAACGAAGCAGTTGCCTGGCGTTCCGAATGTGCTCGTTTACAGTTGTTGTGTGGCACTCAAAGAGTTGCAGTTCCTGCCACGAGTTGTATGCCGCCGCGATTTCCTCCCGGAGGGCAATGAGTTCACGGTCGGCAGGAAACTCGTCCAGCGCAGCTTGTATCTCCTCCAGCGCCTTGTTGAACTCCGTCTTTACGAATCGTTCGCGAATTCTGTTGACATAGTTCCGAAGACGCTGCTCACGATTGAGCGTACCCTGTACTTCTATCTGCTCGAGAATGGCGCTGCGCAGCCACAGCAGTTCCGGATGATTTCCCTCTATCGCCAGCCCGGTATCAACTTCTTCCAATGCTTCGGCAAATCGCTTTCGTTCGAAGTACCTTTTGGCCACCAGGAGGACTGCATTGACGGAAGCCGAGGTTTGAAGCGGAGATACGGTCCGTCGTGTACTGACTTTCTGCTGAAGTCGCTGCTCAAGCTCCTGGGCTTCCTCCGCAAAGGGGTTCGCAAGCAGGGCCTGTGTTATCTCAGCCATCGCTGTGTCGTACATCTGCTGAGCGAAGAGTTGTTGCGCCTTTGCGAGATGCAGGTCGTACATGGTGCTCGACAGCGGAGCGACATCACTTTTTGCTTCATGAAATTGAAGTCCCGCCGGCCCGATCGTATTAAGCCGCTTATCTTCGAGCAACTCGCCAAGCTGAGTGGCCAACGACAAGGCTTCAGTGTGCGAAGGATCGTGGAGCAGAACAGAGCTGATTTCATTCAACGCGCTTTCGTACTCGCCGTTCGTGATGGCTGTACGGGCCTTGTCTATGAAATTCTTGATATGGTCTTCCCTGTTCATTCTGCGCTGTACTCTTATTTGGGTCTCTGCTGTCTGCTCCCCATCACACTTGCGGGATGTGTCCTCCAAATATCGGACAAATGCTGCGCCAAATGGCCGCATTTGGAATATTGACAAAAAGCAACGAGAAGAGTGGATAGTTCCTGCGCGTCCAACCTGACACATAGGAATTACAGGGCTATTATGAAAATTTTGGATGACAAAGGGCTATATGTGTATACAACATTTCTCTGATGATAGTTTTCGGGATACAGTGGATTGCGGAACAGAAAAACTGTGCTTTAGTGCCGGAGGAGGAAATCGAGGACAAGTGCATTGTACGCTTTTGCGTTGTCAGAATGTATGCCGTGTGAAGCTTCGGGAATTCGTGCACGCTCGGCGTTGGGCAAGTATGATTCAAGTATGTCGAGAATTGCGCGAAAGATCCGAGGACTTTGATCTCCTTCTACCAAAAGGACGGGACATCTGACATTTCCGATTGAACTACTTGTGAAGTCTGGTATGTAATTGGTCGATGTGGTTTCCGCTTTCAATTCATCAACATTATCGAGAAATCTCCGGTGTACTGATGCGGGCATTGCATCGTATGCTCCCTTACCCATTACACCATCGATGAAATACCTGATGCCATCTTCATGTCTATTGTGTTGCAATGCCTCACGGGCAGGGGAAAAAGCGTATTGGTTGAACTCGTCAAGCAGATTCTTGTGTCGTGGATCGTGTACGAGCAGAGGGAGAACGGGCGGTTCGCCAAGTATAATTGTCCGCACGAGAGAGGGATCAGAGAGGGCAAGCTGCAACGCTACATTTCCTCCCCATGATGCAGTAATGAGATGAGCCGGAGAGTCGGTGAACTTGCGAATCAACTCTGCAAGATCTTCAGCATGAAGCCCGGCAGAATACTCAAATGTGTCAGCCTTGCGATTCGGGAAATGGTATCGCCTGCTGTAGGCGACAACATGATAGCGTTGAGCGAAGTCTGTGATCTGTTTCTGCCACGTCCCGTAGTCACCCAGCGTTCCGTGAACGCATACTGCAAGTGTTCCGCTTCCTTCTTCAACATAATGCAGTTCAGTGTCGTTAACGTGAAGCCGTTTAAGGTGTACCTTCTCACGCATGATGCGTGGCGACAGGATGCTCACACGTCAGTGAACTCCGGAGCAAAGCCATTTCCATGAACATCCTGAATCAGATTGCCCGTTCAGTAGCCTTTTCAAAGAAATGAACCTTCGACGTATCGAAGAACATCTCGAATGGTTTACCGACTTCAGGAGGCGTGTCTGTGGCAATGCGCGCAACGTACTGTGAATCTGTGCCTGTGGAGAAGTAAACAAAAATCTCGTTCCCAACAGGTTCAACTACTTCAACAGTTACTTTGAATGACGACACGCTTTCCACACCGGAAGGCCGCTGGGCATAAATATGTTCCGGGCGAATTCCTAATGTGATTTGGGATTTGATATGAGATTTGAGTTTCTGTTCTTTCCCGGGAACGACAGGTAATGCGAAGTTCGAACGTTCCTGCAGAAACCGCAGCGAGCCGTTCTGGACGATTGTTCCCTGAATGAAATTCATCGTCGGGCTGCCGATAAAGCCTGCGACGAATTTGTTGGCAGGATGATGGTAGAGGGCAAGCGGCGCATCGACTTGCTGCACGATTCCGTCTTTCATCACAACAATTCTATCTCCCATGCTCATCGCTTCGATTTGATCGTGCGTAACGTAGATCATTGTGCTTTGCAACTGGCGATGAAGCCTCGATATTTCCGTGCGCATGTGAACACGCAGATTGGCATCAAGGTTACTCAGGGGCTCATCAAACAGAAATACTTTCGGCTGACGTACAATTGCGCGGCCGAGAGCAACACGCTGGCGTTGCCCGCCGGAAAGTGCTTTCGGTTTCCGTTCAAGATACTGTTCGATGCCGAGAATCTTTGCCGCTTTGCGAACACGTGACTCGATTTCCTGCTTGTCATACTTTCGCAACTTCAATCCGAAGGCGAGATTCTCATACACACTCATATGAGGGTAGAGGGCATAGTTTTGGAACACCATCGCGATATCCCGGTCTTTCGGTGCAACATCGTTCACAACTTTACCGTCGATGCTGATTGTCCCTTTCGAAATCTCCTCCAACCCTGCTATCATGCGAAGTGCCGTGGACTTTCCGCAACCGGAAGGGCCGACAAGTACGACAAACTCTTTGTCTTGAATCGTGAGATTGACATCCTTCACGGCAGTGACTTTGCCTTCGTAAACTTTGTGTACGTTTTCGAGCTTCACTTCAGCCATTGAAGTACCTTCTGCATAAAGAAATCGGAAAAGCAATCTGAAGAATGATTTTGCGCGCAGAAATATATGAACGCTTTCCATCATGCACAAGGTCGATTCAATCTCATTACTTAATCGAACAACCTGTGTGAGAATCTGTTTTGTAATCTCGACGATTGCGGAGAGCTTTTTACAAGTAAAGTTATGATAACAGTCGCTGTTTTATTTTGAAGAAATGCATGTCTTGACTTCGCGTTTCACATTCTCTCACCCGAATCAAGTCATCTTCGAAGTTTCCAACTACTTCCATTCGAACTTCTCCGAGACACTTAGCGTTCTCAGACTCAAGTCAATTCCTTAGCTATTTTCCAACATTCGGTCAGTTGTCATGAGGTTGGAACCTGAATTTCCTGCGAAAATAGGGCAATCCAAGGCAAAAAATGAGATTCCTACGATATCTCTTGACAATATCTCTGAATATACCTTATCTTGTTGGAAGCGCTTCCAAAGTTTTCGAGTATTCCATCCACGGCAGACGCCTTCGAAATGGGCATCACGATTTACGACTTGGCGAGAGAGGCAGGAGTTGGGTTGGGGACGGTTTCACGTTGTCTCAACAACCATCCGAGTGTTTCCGCGAAAACCCGCGAGAAAGTCCTTGCAGTTGCCAAACGTCTCAGCTACCAGCCTCACGCTCACGCCCAGCGCCTTGCATCCCGAAAAGCCAACACCGTCTCGACAATTATTCCGTTTTTTACGAATTACTTTTTCATCGAAGTACTTCAGGGTGTGCAGGATAAGGCTGCCGAACTTGGATTTGATTTGATTTTGTATGGAGTGAACAATCCGTCGCAGGCGGAATATTATTTGCGTCGTTCACTGCATGGCGGGCGAGTTGACGGCGTTATGTTCTTTTCGATGCAGTTTCCTGAATCGTTCGTGCTGAAGTTCCAACAGATGAAGCTCCCGGTCGTAATCGTGGATTCATATCACGAGAAGTTTGATTCGATGTTAGTGAAGAACCACGAAGGCGCAATGCAGGCAACACGGCATTTGATTGGTCTGGGACATCGCAACATCGGCATGATCAACGCAAGCCTTGACACACGCCCCGCGAAAGAACGTCTGAGCGGATACAAGAAAGCGTTGGAAGAGGCGCAAATTCCATTTGACATGGAACGCGTTGTCATTACCTCAAACGGCAAACAGGATGGATTCAACCGGGAAGCCGGCTACGAATCAATGAAGGAAATCATCCGTCGAAGTATCGGTCACAATCACATCAGCGCGGTGTTTATTGCGAGCGACGTGCAGGCGATCGGGGCGCTACAAGCGGCGCGGGAACTTGGCGTTCGTGTTCCCGAAGATATTGCTGTCGTCGGCTTTGATGATATCGAACTCGCGCAGCATGCACAACTGACAACGGTTCGCCAACCGATGCATGAAATGGGAACAATCGCGTTGCAGATGCTGGTGGACAGAACAAAGAATCCCGATGCGTCGCCTAAACTCTCTACCTTCCTGCCCGAACTCGTGATCCGCCAGACATGCGGGGCAGGCGGAAAAGAAAGCTCCTCAGCTCTCGCATCTCGCGACGGCGGGATTGAACTTGAACCTTCAGCAACTTAGTAATGACCTTGATTTAACGTCTACGCATGGAGTGACTATGAAACAACATGTACTACTTGCAGCCCTTCTCTTGACCGTTGCGATGGGTATAGCATTGGCCGGAACAACCGGTAAGATTGCAGGCGTCGTGAAGGATGACAAGACCGGAGAGGAGATCGTCGGGGCAAATGTCGTGATTGAGGGGACAACCCGCGGCGCTGCGACAAATGTTGACGGCTACTTCGTTATTCTGAACGTGCCTCCCGGAAAGTACACTCTCGTCGCATCTGCCGTGGGCTACAACCGGAAGACGGTCACGAACGTCAGCGTGTCAATCGACCTCACGACTACAATCAACTTCAACCTTCCGTCGGATGTTGTTCAGCAGGAAGAAGTCATTGTTGTTGCTGAGAAGCCGATTATCCAGAGGGATCTTACAGCAAAAACAGCGGTCATCGGAAATGAACAAATTTCCGCTCTTCCTGTCACAGAAGTCTCGCAGGTGTTGTCGCTGCAAGCAGGTTTCGTTGCAGGAAGCCTGCGCGGCGGCCGGTCGGGCGAAGTGGCCTACTGGATTGACGGCGTGCCCATTACCGACGTCTACAACGGCAGCCAGGTTGTGGAAGTTAACAAGAATCTCATTCAGGAATTGCAGCTTGTATCCGGTGCCTTCAATGCGGAGTACGGCCAGGCAATGTCGGGCATAGTGAATATCGCCACAAAAGAGGGAAGTTCGAAGTTCACCGGAGGAGTCGGTTCGTATATCGGCGATTATGTCAGCAGCCACACGGATGTTTTTCCCGGCATTGATAAAATCAGTCCGACGGCAATCCGGAATTTCGAAGCCAATCTCAGCGGGCCGATTGTGGGTGATGACTTGACTTTCTTTGCTAACGGTCGATACATCTATTTCGACGGCTGGCTGAGCGGTTACCGTCGGTTCAATCCTTCAAACGTTGCATTAAGAGATTCCAACAGCCTGTCACGAGATCCTTCGACAGGGCTGGGGGATAGCGCCCGCGTTCCTCTTAACGATAGCGAGAGAAAATACGCCCAAGGTAAAATCACCTGGCGTCCCATCGGAACACTGAAAGCAACCCTGAACTATATCTTTGATAACACGCGATCACGCCCCGGATTTGATGCCGGAAGATACCGCGGATACTTCTACAACCCTGATGGCGTCGGTTATAACTATGATGTAAGCAACACGTTCATTTTCCAGATGAGCCATACGCTGGGTGCCCGTACATTCTACACGCTGGGCGGGTCGTATTTCGACAAGAATTCCAAATACTATTTGTATGAAAATCTGAATGACCCCCGTTACGTCCATCGTGAAGTATTCAATACACGTTTCGATTCGTACAGTTTTGCAACGGGCGGAACCGACAACGGTCGCTTTGAGCGATCAACAAAAACGTTGCTTGTAAAAGGCGATATTTCCAGCCAGCTAAATGAATCCAATCTCGTAAAGGCGGGAGTTGAATTCAGGAGCCACCGGCTATTCTATGAAAGCTATGAACTGATTCCGGTTCTTTCGCAAACGGCTTTTGATCCTCTCAATCCCTACATCCAGACGAGAATTCCTCCGTATACGTCTCCTTCGTATGAAACATACACACACAAGCCCACGGAATTCTCCGCCTATATTCAGGACAAGATGGAGTTCAAAGACTTCATCCTGAACATCGGCGTGCGGTTCGACTACTTCCAGCCCGACGGCGTTGTGCTTGCCGATGAAAGCGACCCGAACATCTACGACCCGATCAGAGAAGAAAACAAAGTAAAGACTCTGGAGGAACGGCGAACGTACTGGTACAAGAAGGCATCCGCTAAATCACAATTCAGTCCGCGTATCGGGGCGTCGTTCCCCATTACTGCGCGTGGTGTTGTTCACTTTTCCTACGGGCACTTTTTCCAGATTCCGCGGTTCGAGCGGCTGTATCAGCGGCCCGAATTCAAGGTGTTGAATAACGGCGGCGATCAGGGAACGATCGGTAATGCCGACCTGAAGCCGGAACAAACCATCAACGGCGAAATCGGTATTCAGCAACAACTTGCCGATGACATTTCAGTTGACCTCACGGCATACATTCGCGACATCCGTAATCTTACCACAACAGGCAACGAGCGGATCAACACATTCGGCGGCGGTTCCCTCTACAGCAAATATCAGAACAAGGATTTCGGCTTTGTGAAGGGCATTGTGCTGACAGTGGATAAGAGATTTGCGGGAGGTTTTGCCGCGACACTCGACTATACATATCAGGTGGCGAAAGGGAGCGGTTCAAATCCAGATGACGCGGCGAATGCCGTCAGGGGGGGCACGCTTCCCGAAGTACAACTCACGCCGCTCGGATGGGATCAGCGCCACACGCTGAACATCACGGCTTCGTACAATGGCAACGGATGGGGCGGAAGCTTGATTTCACAGTACGGAAGCGGCACACCGTACACGCCCCGCCGCGTTACCGACATTTCCACACTTTCAACGAACAGCCAACTCAAGCCGGCATTCTTCAACGTGGACGTGAGGGCGTTCTATGAGGTTCCACTTGATGTTGTCAGACTTGTGGCGTTTGTACGTGTCTTCAATCTGTTTGATGTCAAGAATGAAACCAATGTGTTCGATGATACCGGCCGTGCAGGCTTCACCACGGACTATGAAAAGGCGCTTCGCGAGAATACGCAACAGCGGGTCAATTCCGTAGCCGATTGGTTCAGGATACCGGGCAACTACTCCGAGCCGCGACGCATTGAACTTGGACTTAATCTGGAGTTCTGAGAACTATGAAAACTGCAACACGAATTCTCCTCTACGGTATTGCCCTGTGTGTGCCTGCTTCGTTGCTGTTTGCTCAAAGCAGCGACCGTACATACCGGCGAACGGCAATACTCAACGGCAACCAGGTCCGAACCGTGTTCGGCAACTGGGGCGTAATCGGGCAGCCTGCAGAACAAGGCAAGCGCGGCGCATGGAAAGATGATAACAACGGTTACATAGGCGATGTAAGCCCCTTTGTCGGTGCGGAAGTGAAATACAGAGATACGCTCTTTCGAGCGATGATCTTCACGCCAACTGCACGCCCCCAGGCCGCGCCGCGCAGCGAGGATCCTGTAACAGGTAAGCCGTGGGCCTTCGAACCGGTTCAGGGATACTTCGCTCCCTCGCCAAATCAGAGCATTGCCATCAGCAACAATCCCGCATCGTGGCCGCGTGAGTGGCCCGACAAACTGGGTGATCCTTCCGATCCGGGTTGGAGCGGCTCATGGAACGGCTACTTCGGCAAACGCGTCAGCGCCGATCTTGAAACGTACTTCAAGATGGATGATGCTAACTTCGAGCGCTTTAGTGATTCGACGAACAACGCCCGGCGAATCATGTTCCGGCCCGATTCACGCAACCCTGCAAGAAAAGGGCTCGGACTCGAAATGAGTGTTCGCGGACTTCAATGGGCGCAATTTCTTGCACAGGACAATATCTTCTGGTTGTATGAAATAACAAACACAAGCAACACGAACTACGATCGTGCCGTGTTCGGAATGCTCGTCGGAACATACGTCGGCGTAACGTCAACAGAAGGTGTCGGCGAGTATGACGACGACTGGTCGTTTTATGATGTGAGGGAGAACATTACCTACACGGGCGATTTTGACCGCAACACATCACGGAATCCACGCTGGAATCAGAGATTTCCCGTCGGCATGGTCGGATACGCATTTCTTGAAAGTCCGGGCAACCCGTTCGACGGAATCGACAACGATGGCGATGCCGACTCGTCGGCAATCGGGCGTCTCGCAACGCCGTTTGCGGCGAACAGCTTCATCGATACATCGGTGATTATGCCCGGTCAGAGACTTGTGCTGATTCGGGATGACTTCAGCCGCGTGCTGTTCACCGTGCCGAACGTTGATTCGGTGAAAGTGAAGACACGGGGAATGCCCGATTCCGTCTGGATTCGTCCGGGCGTGACGAAACGCGTTGCTGAAGGCAATATCCAGTTCGATTTTCAGGGAAACCAGTTCGTCAATCCGAATGCGTATGACGGCATCGACAACAACTTCAACGGCTTGATCGATGAAAACTCGTCCATTCACTACCGTCAATACAAAGTCAACCGCAATCCTCCTCATCAGGTACTTATTGATATTCTCCGCCCTGTTCGCTACGTGTCGTATCTAACCGGAGCAGGCACAAGCCCTCTCAGTATGATTGATGAAAAGAGAAACGATCTTGTTGACAACGACAATGATTGGAGCCGCGACAAAACTACCGGACAGCTCTTGTTCGATCCGGACGGCAATCTTGTTGATGACGTCGGGCGCGATGGTATCCCGAAAACGAATGACGCAGGTGAAGGAGACGGGCAGCCGACATCAGGGTATCTTGCGAACGGAACCGACACCGGACTTCCGGGCGAGCCGAATATCGACAAAACAGATGTTGATGAGTCGGATCAGATCGGCTTGTCGAGCTTCTTCTACTTCACGCCCGCAGGCGATTTCAGTATGGGGGATGATGAAGGGGCCTGGAGAAAAGTGGCACCGGGATTTTTTGATGTTCCGCTTTCCATCATAAACAACAGGCCTGAACGCGGGGAGGATGGCGACTTCACGTACAGTTCCGGTTACTTTCCGCTGCTGGCTGGGGAAACCGAGAGATTCTCTCTTGCCCTTGTGTACGGCGGCGGAAAGGGTGGATCGAGAGAAGATGATATTACCGATCTGCTCCGCAACAAGCGTACGGTGCAGAAAATCTATGATGCTAACTACCAATTTCCGACACCTCCGGATAAGCCCACGCTGACTGCGGTGGCAGGAGACAGGGAAGTCACGCTGTATTGGGATCGCCGGGCAGAGTTTTCGGTTGATCCTGTTCTGAAGATTAATGACTTCCAGGGCTACAAAATCTACAAGTCAACCGACCCGAATTTCAGCGACATTTTCACGATTACGGATGGTACCGGGACTCCGCGGGGGTACAGGCCGCTTGCACAGTTCGATCTCATTGATAGTATCAAGGGGTTCTTCCAGGCAACAGGCGAATTGTTCCAGGCGGCGCAAGGTTACAACATCTACCTCGGCGATGATACAGGGCTGCAGCACACGTTTGTGGACAGGGAAGTGCAGAACGGACGAAAGTACTACTATGCCGTTGTGGCGTACGACAGAGGAGATGATCTCAACAAAATCTTCCCGTCGGAAAATACAAAGCAAGTGACCGTCCTTCCATCGGGGATTGAAACGTACGACATTAACGTGGCGGTTGTTGTTCCGAACGCGAAGAGTGCCGGTTATATGCCACCTGCCAATTCCACACAGATGACTCAAACGGCAGGTGTGGGTACGGGTTCCGTCTTCTTCAAGGTCATCGACCAAACCAGAGTAACGGGAAACAAGTACACGGTTACCTTCCTCGATACGCAGGTTGACACAATCGACAACAACGGTAACGGAATCAAAGACGCAGCCGATTCAACGGAATGGGATCGAAGGACGTCGTTCTACTTTGTCCGTGACAACACTGAATACACCGAGCAGTTTGCAATCTCGGATACATTTGTCACGACGCTGAAGCGGAAACACCTCGTTCCTTCAAGTGTTTTGATCAAGAATGAACAGGGAGGGGTCATTCCTCCATCGGAATACAGAATTGATCAAGAGTTGGGCACCGTCCGTTCGCTTTCGCAGAGTTCCATGCCGACGGGCAGGTACACCATCACATATCAATATCATCCGATATTCAGAAATCCATACATACAAGGAAGTCCGTTCGTAACAGAAACGAAGGATTCGGATATTTTCGATGGCGTTCAGTTTTCCTTTAACAACCATTGGAGTACTACCATCATTGACAGTCTTTCGGGATGGAGCAGAGTCAATGCGTATCGCTTCGTGTTTTCTCAACTCAAAACGCAAGGACTTAACGGTCCGGTTGAGGGTTTCCGGAAGCCTGCCGACTATGAAATTCAATGTGCAAATACGGTTGTGGATACCTCCGAGATTGATGACGAACTGGGGGTGTTTGACCGTGTTCCGACCTATTTCCGGATTTACAATCTCACCGATAGTGCCTACGTGAAATTCGCGTTTGCCGAGAATCTCGTGGGCAACCCCCAGAGTATCGGCAGAATCTCTCCGCTTGATGAGATTGTGCTGCTTGAACGCAACCCGCGAGGTACGTTAAGCAGGACATGGAACATCTCGATTCTCAACAGGCTAAACGACCCGCCGGATACTCTGTATGCCCTCGGTACGGGGGATAATCTGCTGTTCAAAACGAGAAAGCCTTTCCATCAAGGCGATATGCTTGAGTTCACATCCGTGCTGCCCCGTGTCGATCTGGCGAAGGCAAAAAATGAGCTCGACAAGGTGAAGGTTGTGCCGAACCCGTATGTGACTGCCTCGGCGTTTGAGCCCCCCTTGCCGCCCGGTATTACGAGCGGCCGCGGGCAACGCAAAATAGACTTCACGCATCTTCCTGCAAATGCCCGTGTCAGCATCTTTACATCCCGCGGCGATCATGTGATAACTCTTGTGCATGAAGGCAGCATTGAAGATGGCACCGTCTCGTGGAATTTGAAGACTAAGGAAAACCTCGACATTGCGTTCGGCGTTTA
Organism: uncultured Chlorobiota bacterium; assembly: GCA_900696645.1. GTDB lineage: Bacteria > Bacteroidota > Ignavibacteria > UBA10030 > UBA6906 > CAADGV01. The sequence goes on from CAADGV010000026.1 coordinate 105,723, forward strand.
CTTCTATGTCGTGGAGTCTGAGGTGGGGAACAAAACCGGCAAGATTGCAATCATTAAGTGATGACGACCATGAAAACAAACACTATACACCTGAACAGAATGGTATGGCTCATCCTTGCGATGGCCATCGGTACACTACCGGCAATGACGCAATCAAAGGTTGGCACTACTGCCGGACAGTTTCTCGGAATATCAGTCGGGCCACGCGCCATCTCGATGGGCGGCGCATACGTCGCCAACAGTAATGACGCAACAACGCTGTACTGGAACCCCGGTGCTTTCGCCCAGGCTGCCAAGTCGCAAATTGCGTTTTCGAACACCAACTGGATTGCCGGCACGACATTCCGCTGGGCCGGCGCAATGTTCAATCTTGACGGCGAAAATGCTGTTGGTGTCAGCTTCACACAACTTGATTACGGTGAAGAAGAAGTTACCACTGTCGCCAATCCCGACGGTACGGGAGAGCGGTGGGCAGCGCAGGACTTTGCTGTTGGTGTTTCCTATTCAAGAAGGCTTACTGATAGATTCTCTATGGGTGGATCGGTGAAGTATGTGAGTCAGTCGATTTGGAACGAGTCGGCAAGCACGATCACGTTTGACCTCGGGCTGTTGTTTGTAACCGGGTTCAACGACATGCGTCTCGGCGTGTCCATGTCGAACTTCGGCGGCGATTTGAAGCTTGACGGACGTGACTTGTTGAACAGGGTAGATATCGATCCCGACAATTCCGGCTCGAACAAGGATCTTGTCGCAACACTCAAAACGGATTCGTGGCCAACACCGCTGCTGTTCCGCGTCGGCGTGGCGATGGATGTTGTGAAGAATGACGAATTTGCCGTGACGCTTGCTGCCGATGCATTGCGGCCGAGCGATAATGTCGAGACCCTGAATCTCGGGGGGGAAGTCGCATGGAATGATATGGTGTTTCTGCGCGGCGGCTATAAGTCCCTTTTCGGAGAAGAAGTACAGGAGGGCTTGTCGTTGGGCGCAGGGTTGAAGTATAAAGCCGAAGGCTTGGCGCAAATCGAGTTCAACTACTCCTTCAGCAAGTTTGGTCTGTTCGGCAATCTGAATACCATCGCGGTTGCCATCGGATTTTAGCGCATTAGGAAGAGATGTTTCATAACGGAAGGAGGAATGTCATAGAAGATGCAGGTATCTATAATGCTCCATCAACAAAATCCACAATTCAAATCATTCAGGAGGTCAACATGAAAAAGCTGCTACTTGTTGCTTTGGTCGCGGCACTGGTGATCGGCTTCATGGCTCCGTCAACAACATTGGCGCAGCCGAGGAACGTCACCTTTATCGTGAACACGGCAACCGTTCCGGATACCGTCGGTACCGGATACACTGTCCAATTGCGGGGTAGCCACGCGCCCCTCACCTGGGGTAACGATACAGGGGGCGGCATGAACCACATCGGTGGTGACTACTGGTCGAAGACCCTTCAATTCAACCAGGGCGATACGGTGTTCTTCAAGATTTTTGTCGGCAGTGACGGCTGGGAAGCTGACATTGCCAACGTACTTGGTAGTGTCAACAACCGCGTCTATGTCATTGCGAACCGCGACACAACGTTGCCGGTTCAGTTCTTCAACAACGTTGGGAACGGAACCGCACAGTATTTCCGTCCGTGGACTCCGGTTGCCGATACGTTTATGAACGTCTATTTCCGCACGAATATGCTCGGTGTTATCCAGGGTGGATTGTTCGGATTCAACAACAATCTTGATACGGTCGGTATTCGTGGCGGCGGGCCAGCCGGTGGCGACTTGAACTGGTCGCCTACATTCTATCTCACTCGTGAAAGCCCGGCGGCAAACGGAGGCTCGTTTGGCGTTCCGGCAAACACATTCTGGTCGGGTCGTGTTCGCATGCCGAAGAGTGGCGTGAACGTCGGTGAGTCTATTCAGTATAAGTTTTTGATCGGGTATGATTGGGGACGGGATGAATTGCAGGGGCAGCCGAACCGCAATTTCGTTGTTCCGACGAACAAACGCGATACCACAGTCTATTTCTCCTACTTCAATAACACGCGTCCCACATTGCGTGTGAACAACTACCAGGCGCGCATCACGTATCGTGCAAACCTGCAGCGTGCGCTGAGCACGGGCGGGTTCGCTCACGGCGATACGCTGGTTGTCCGTTCAGGGTACTTCGGAACAACAACGGAGCCCGGCAAACAGAAAATGATGAGCCGTGTCGGCGTCTCGACTATCTACACCGTTATCGACACTGTTCTTACAGCACAAAACCAGACATTCGACTATCAGTACTATCTGATCAAGAATGCTGCCGATGTACGTGAGAACTACTACAACTTCTTCTATAGCGGCGATATTCCGGCGGAAGCTGAACGGCGGCAACTAATTGTTCCGGGCAACGATTTCGTCATCAACGATACGGCCACAAGTATTACCCAGGCTCGTCGTCAGCCTGTATTCCCCAATACGCGTACACTCGCCCGCAGCGTGACTGTAAGGTGGGAAGTGAATATCAAGCCTGCATATTATCAGGTGGCAGCAGGCGACACGCTGTTTGATATACAGGGCAGCTTCCACATTGCGCACAAGGATTCAGTGTATCCGGCAGGTACTTGGATTAACGGACTTGCGACCGGTGGCTGGCAAACATGGGGCTTGACGTTGCAGGGCGATACGACCCGCAAGATGTGGGATGACGGTACACACGGCGATCAGGTGGCAGGCGACTCAATCTTTACGCGTGTTATCTTTGCCTCGCCGGATAGTCTCGGCATTGGCACGAAAGGCCAAGTCGGGCAAATCTTCAAGTTCGGTTTGAAGGGTGGCGACAATGAAGGTGGCCGCGGCGGTTTCGGAAACAACCACTCGGCCAACATTGATGACAGCGGCCCGACATTCGTTCTCCGCGATCAATGGGGAAGCATCAATCCCGCGTTCTACAACCGCTGGAACTATGACCTCGGCATTCCCGTCACGAGTGTGACAGAGATACCGGGCGTTCCCTACGTGTACGAATTGAAGCAGAACTACCCGAATCCGTTTAACCCGGTTACGAGAATCGAATACTCACTTCCGACGGCATCATTTGTGACACTGAAAGTGTACAACATGATTGGCCAGGAAGTGGCAACTCTTGTGAACGAGGATCAGAAGGCTGCGAAGTACGTCGTTCCGTTCGACGGAAAAGGGCTCGCAAGCGGTGTCTACTTCTACAAACTTAACGCAGGCAAGTTTACCAGCACACACAAGATGGTCTTGCTGAAGTAACGATACGTGATGTTCCGTTCAAGGCGATCCCGTTTTATCGGGGTCGCCTTTTTTGTATCTTGTTAGCACTCTACATGATGAATTCAGAGTTCGTTTAGCAGAACATGCAACCCGTTATTCTCTTGTTGCTTCTCTTCTTTGCCGTGAACAGCTTCGCCCAAACTGATTCGGGATGGGATCGGTACGTGGGGCGGGCCGGGGATGTATACATTTCCGAAAAAGAGTTCCAGCAGCGGTTCGAGATGCTGCCGGCATTAAATCGTCAACGCAAGTCGCAAATAGATATAGCGAAACGGGAGTTGATGCTGTCGCTTGTCGCCGAAAAACTTCTTGTGCAGGAAGCCCGGTCGAGGAATCTTGACAGCGATTCACTCTACCAACACGCGATGCTGGAAATCAGAAAGCTGCTCGCCCGCGATCAATTGTACCGTGAGGAGATCAGTCAGAAGGTATCCGTTGCTCCGCGAGAGATAACGGCAGGCATTCAAGCGGCACGCAAGCAGATTCTTACTGCATTTATTTATTTCGATGACGAGGAAGAAGCACGGTTCGTGAGAGAGAGACTGAAACGGCCGGCCGACTTCGACACATTCATTCTCGACTCATCCATGAATGCCTTGCGGGATACGGCGTCGATTGTGTGGGGAGAAGCCCTCCCTGCAATTGAACAGGCGGCGTATAAGCTGAGAGCCGGGGAAATATCGCCTGTCGTTCAAGCGGGCGAAGGATATTATATCCTTAAGTGTATTTCGGTTACGCCAAATTCCTTTTTCTCATCGATGCCGACTCAGTCTCTTCGTGAACGTGTTGTTGAGAGGATTCGTTCAATCAAAGAGAGGGAACGGGTGGATGAATTTCTTCGAGCAGCGTTCACCGATCAAGTCGCGTATTCCCGCCCTCAACCGTTGAAGGCGCTTGCTGACGCCATCACCGTAGTATTTTCGGAGCAGCTGCAACCCGTTGATTCTACGGTAGTTATGACGAGTGTTGCCGCAGGGCTTGTTCGTGCAAAAGTGTCGTCAATTCTGAATGACACGCTGACGGTTGTCGGCGACACATATTGGTCTGTCGGTTCCGTTATCGAGAGACTCGTGCTGAAGCGCTTCGAAGTAAGCCGCGAGAATCTCAATCGCATGTTCCCGCGGTTGAACATCGACATCGGCTTCTGGGCACAGCAAGAGTTGTTGGGACAAGAAGGTGTGCGGCGCGGGCTCGACCGCCGGCCCGATGTTCAGCGACAAATCGAGGTGTGGGAACATGCAACGCTTGCCGCAATGATGAAAGAATACGCCCGCCGGCAAACACAAGTTACAGATGAGGAAGTGTGGAAATATCTTCAGCATACGAATAGCGCAGCGCCGATTCCCCACGTACAGATTCGTGAACTACGAACAGGTTCCATCGAGCAGATGCAACAGGCTCTTGCCGAACTGCAACGAGGTACACCCTTTGCCGAAATCATCAAACGCTGGTCGATTGATGAGAATGCCAAACAGAGCGGCGGCTTGTCGGGGTTCTTTCCCATTACAGAACGATCACCAATCGGGACGATTGCGTGGCGGATGGAGCCGGGACAACGGTACGGGCCGATTGGCGTTGCCGATACTGTGAGCTATTTTGAGTTGGTTGCGAAGAAGGCACAACCCGAACTTGCTGACACATCATTTGCTTCTCGAAAGGAAAGAGCGGCCGGGGAGTTAGCCGAAATGAAACGCAAGCGCATGCTTACGTTGTTTGTGTCGCAAAGCGCCGCACGCCGGGGATTCGATGTGTATGAAGATAGATTGAAGAAAGTGGAAGTGACCCCTACGCCGATGATGACCTTCCGTCTGCTCGGATTCGGCGGAAGAATGTTCGAAGTACCATTTGTCGATCCTCAAATGGAGTGGTTGGATACCGAACCGCCGAGTGAAACCATTCTACCATAAGCATCTCAACTACGAACGCTTTATTGTATGAGTACATCTCTCAAGAAAACCGTTACCTCGCTGTTACCATATCTCGTTGTTGCGCTGGCGGTTGTCCTTGCTGAAGTCGGGCTGCGTCTTTGGGCGGAATCGCTTTCCGTGCCGATTGTCAAGGAAGTCCGTTACGATCAGATTGATTGGTATCAGACGAATCGTAGGTATCTCGTGAAGTACTTTTCGTCCGATACGCCACTCGTTCCCGAGTTCAAAGAGAATCTTTTCAGAAAAGAAAAGAAACCGAATACGTTCCGGGTGTTTTGCCTGGGTGAATCATCAATGTTCGGGGTTCCTTATCAAATGACGGCGAACATTCCGGGCTTACTTCGGCGGCAGCTACGCAATGCTTATCCCGAAAAGGAGATCGAAGTCGTCAACTGGGGGGCCTCGGCGATCAACAGCAACGCCATTCTGCACCTCTCAAAGTCTCTTGCGCAATTCGATCCCGATCTCGTGTGCGTGTATATGGGACATAATGAATTCTATGGTCCGGAAGGAATCGGAGCGGGATTTGTCGAGCGGCTTTTTCCATCTCTCATTTCGCTCAAGTATGACGTCAGAGACCTCAGGCTTGTGAAGATTCTTACTAACTTGTTTGTGTCAAAAGCAACAACACCTCCTGATGCCAATATGATGCAGCAGGTATCGCAAGGGAGCAAGGTACCGTTGGAGTCGGAAGATGCTGAATGGGTATTCAGGAACTACGCACGCAATCTCGGCAAGCTGCTTGAATTCTGGAAGGAGAAGGGCGTGCCCGTGATTGTTAGTGATGTCACGTCGAATATGATGTTCCCGCCGTTCATTCACGACGAACTTCCTGCAGGGACGGAAGAATCAATCCGCACCATGTATGACGCCGGCAGACACGATGAACTGATACCAATGTTGGAGAGTCTCAACCATCAGCATCAGGGGAATGCGTTTGTTCAGTACTGGCTGGGAAGAGCAAAACTTACCGTCCGGCGTTGGGGCGAGGCACGAATTCATCTTGCGATGGCGCGGGATTACGATTTGTTGAAATTCAGAGCCCCGCTGAAAATCAATCTTATTGCGAGAGAAGTAAGCAAAGAGAAACAGGTTCCGTTCGTCTCGGCGGATTCGTTGTTTGCCGTTCTCAGCCCGGACGACATTCCGGGCGACCAGTTGTTCTGGGAACATCTGCACCCGAAAGTGAACGGCTATTATGCCATAGCTCGATTGTTCTTCACTGCCATCACACAACATCGTCTTGTCCCCGGCGTGGAAAGCGGCACAGCGCGCACGTTCACCCCATACAATCTGGATGATCTTGCCGTATGCTGGCTCGACGAAGCATACGGTGATCTGTCGATTCAACACCTTACCGGGCGTTGGCCTTTCACGAACTACACGCGGCAGCCGGCGGTACTGGATTCCGCCGAAGCTGAACCGACGGCTATCGCAAAAGCTGTGTACGAAAGAAGAATGGTGTGGGATGAAGCCTGCTATGAAACAGCCCTGTATTTCTGGCGCACCGGAAAGCCGGAAAAGGCTCGAACCACGTACGCAGCACTGATTGAAGAGTATCCCTATAACTACTACGCACACTACATGCTCGGAAGTCTGCTGACTAAGATGGGTAATCCTGATGAGGCGTTGCGACATCTCGACATCTCGGTAAAATCAAATCCTGACTATCCCAACTCACGTCTTGACGCGGGCTTGTTGTTGATTAATCAGGGAGAGTTTAATGCTGCCATCAAGATTTTGCGTGATGCGCTTGATCTGACGAAGGGGGATGACAAGAAAGCGTTGCGGGCAAATGTACTGTACGGACTTGCTGCTGCAAATGCCAACAAGGAACAATATGCCGAGGCTATGAAATTGCTGGATGAAGCATTGATGCTTGTGCCGCGATATGCCGATGCTATCCGGTTGAAGGAAGGAATTTTGAATCACGTTGGAAGAAAGCGATAGTCCGGACTATCGCTCCTCGTTAAGCTTTGCCAGCAACTCGGCGGCGCGTTGGTGATCGGGCCTGAGCTTAAGGATGTTGATCAACTCCGCTGTTGCTCGCTGCTTCAGGTTTGAGCGGGAAAGGGCGACCGCAAGCATATAACCGTTGTCAATACGGTCGGCCGGCCCGGAACTGAATGCCAGCGCCTTTTCGTAGTAGGGAATAGCTTCTTCAGGAGCATTTTCCTCAAGCGCGATATCCCCCAGTGCCCGGTAGGCGAGAATCGTCTTCTCCACTTTGAGTGAGCCGAGCAAGGAAGTTCTTGCCTCCTTCAAATCTCCCAGTTGTAAAGAAATCCTTGCCAACTTGAGATACGGTTGAACATCAACAAGCGGGAGCTGGTTGATAATCGTTCGGTATTCTTGTCTGGCGGAATTCCAAGCCTTTCTGGCAAGATAGTAATCCGCAGCAGCGTAATGAGCTTGCAGCCAGTTCCACTGAGCCCGCGTGACGAAGTCCGCAATCTGACCGAGTGTATCTCCCGGCGCTATCGGATTGACAATCGGTGTCTGATCTTGAAACGGCCACCCTGATGTCAGAATTTCAGTTCTCCGGTGTGCGATCCTTTCATCAATTTCCGTCAAACATCGGTTATCCCAAAGTTGTGAATCACTAATTGTGTCGCGTTCCAGCCATTCTTTTCTTGTTGCCAGCAATCCTCCCTCGCGCATTGCCCGGGCATATTCTTTCGCCATGATAAAGAACCCGCGTGAGTGGGGGTGGAGATGTTCAACAATAAGCCTGTTGCCGATAAGCGAATCGGTTGAATGTGAACGAAATGCTTGTTCCATATCGACAAAAACCATTCCCCGTTCATCGCTGACGAGTTTCATGGCGCTGTTAAAGTCGCTGCTCATTCTGAATCGGAGCATATCGTAGTCTCTTGCCTTCATGTAGAGCAGTTCAGCTTCACGCTTGCGTCCGAGATAATCGAGACACCGGGCAAGCTGGTAATAAGCATCGGCCCGCAACGTATCAATTGCAGAGGCAGCCGTGAAAGCGACAAGCGCCGAATCGACAAGTTTACGATTCCAGAAAACAATTCCCTGTTGAAACAAGGCACGGAATTCACTGTTGCTGTTTAGCCCTGCACCCGAAGTTGAATCCTCCGAAACAAACGGCGGCATGTCGCGGAGGTTCGATACTTGCGAGCCAAGAAGAACCGATACTCCCGCCTCCGATGCGATGTGCGACAGCTCGATGAGATTCTCTTGAAAGGTTGATAACCCGGCCCGGTACAATGTGCTTCCATAAGGAATGTACTGTCCGCGTGCAAGCTTTTCCATCATCGTGCTGCCTGCCGGCTGCTTGTCGTTTCCGTTAAACAAACGCGTTACGGACGTTACAGCATCCTGAAGAAGCTGGAATGTTTTGAAGTGAATGAGCCGCAAGTAGAGTTTCGTCATCCAACGCGATTGTGCAATGGATTCGTGGGATGCAACACCGAGCGCCCCGTAAAACTCATTGTGCCCGTCGTAAACGACAAACAGATCCGGCTCGTAAAGGACGAGTTCACGCGCCATGTCGTTAACCGTGAAGCTGTTCGTTGCCGTCATTCCGACGTTCACAATTTCGATGTTCCGCTCAGGGAATATCGCCCGCAATCTATCTCGCAAGAAAGATGAGAACGAGCCATTATACCAATACGGGTAGCCGACGGTTGTCGAGCCTCCGAGGCAGAAAATGCGGTACGTGCCTTCGGGTTTTGGCACTGCAAAGTAATCCGGCGATGTTGTTGGATTGAACGGCACGCTGGGGAAATAACGGTTCTTAACAGCCGCATTCATCACGTGATATGTCTCGCCGGCGAGTTCTTCAGTGACGAAGAGTGAAAGATCAGGCCCGTATCCGAACAGCCGCAGAGAAATCTCAAGCAAGCCGAAGAAGAGGAGTGGAAAGAGAAGAACGATGGTGAAAAACGCGCGCTGCTTCTTGGGTGAAAGATGCCCCTGCTTTTGGCGTCCTTGTTGTCTTTTCACTCGGTTTTGTGAGATGGGTTTCTGGGGATCGACTATATGAAATATAGAATGTTTAAGCTGAATTCCAAAGTAAACAGCTCCCGAAATCTGCTGTAATCTGTTCAATTTCATCGAATTAACTTGAATTCGAAGTACGAAAGGTGTATCTTTTGGAAGCGCTTCCAATTATCCCTCTTGGTTGACAGGCTGTCGAGCAAATCAATGTATCGAGCAGTTACATGGGCGGTTGTATGCTTAACTTTTTTGAGTTCTGAGTCCATGGCACAATCCTTACCGAATACTAATCTTACCGTTGCCAACTCCGTCGCGTTTACACCAACATGGGTGAAGGATGCAGTCTTCTATCAGATATTCCCCGAACGCTTTGCAAACGGGAACAGAGAACTCGACCCGCCGAATGTTGAACCGTGGGGCCGCGTTCCGAAATCAAAAAGTTACTTCGGCGGCGACTTGCAGGGCATCATCAATCATCTTGACTACATTTCCTCTCTCGGCGTCAACTGCATCTATCTCAACCCCATCTTCTGGTCCAACAGCAATCACAAGTATCACGCAAAGGATTATCTTCAGATCGACCCGCATTTTGGGGATGAGCAGGTTTTCAAGCGTCTCGTAGATGAATGTCACGAGCGAGGTATGCGCATCATACTTGACGGAGTGTTCAATCACACCGGTGTCGACTTTTTTGCGTTTGAAGATATCAAGAGGAACGGCAAGAACTCAAAGTATCTGAACTGGTACAACATTTACAGTTTCCCGGTCGGGCCGCCTTCGAAGCCCAACTATGAATGTTGGTGGAATTTTGGTGATCTCCCGAAACTGATGACTCACAATCCTGAAGTCCGTGAGTACCTCTTTATGGTCACGGAACATTGGATGAGTTTTGGGATCGATGGCTGGCGGCTCGACGTACCAAATGAGATTCCCCACCCGTTCTGGATTGAATGGAGGAAGTTGGTGAAAAGGCTGAATCCCGATGCCTATATTGTTGGAGAGATTTGGGACGACGCTTCACCTTGGTTGCACGGCGATCAGTTCGATGCAGTAATGAACTACCGCTTCCGACGGACATGTCTTGATTTTTTTGTCGAACAGAAAACAACTCCATCGGAATTTGACGCTGCACTTGCAAAAATCCGAAATGACTATTCACCGGACGTTAATCTTGTCATGCAAAATCTCCTCGGCAGTCATGATACAGAACGCTTACTCACTCTCTGCAAGAACGACAAGGCAACAATGAAGCTTGCCTGGCTTTTCCAGATGACGTACGTCGGCGCCCCGATGGTTTACTACGGGGATGAGATTGGAATGACAGGCGGAAAAGATCCCGGTTCCCGTGGCACAATGATCTGGGATGAATCAAAGCAAGACCGGGAGTTGCTGGCAACAATGAAAAGATTGATTGCAATCCGGCATCAATACGGGGCTCTGCGGCATGGTGAGTTCGAGTCGTTTCTCACAGATGATGCGCGATCCCTTTTTGGGTTCTTGCGAAAAAGCTCGGACGGCGAAGAAAATATTGCTGTTATTCTGAACAACGGCACATCAACGCAGACAGTCGAGATTGGTCAGTTGAAGCGCCTGCAGAACATGAGATGGAGACAGCTCTGGCCCGAAGAGGGAAGCATGAAGTCGACCACTGTTCAGTTGCCAAGAAACTCAGGACTCATCCTTCATGGAGCATCGTAAGAGTAGAGACGAAACGCTTGATACATTGATGTACAAAGAGGAGGGAACGGTATGAAATCGGGATTTATGTTTTTCGGGCTGGCTACTTTGCTGGCATTCTCGGCCTTCGGCCAGGATAGCGTCGATGTGACATTCCGCTACAACATTGCCGGAACGCCCCCGGGCTTGAGTGTGCCGGGACAATTCAACGGCTGGAACAACACGGCCTGGCCGATGTCGTACCAAGGCGGCACCCTCTGGACTCGGAACGCCCGGTTAGCTGTTGGTGGAAATCCGGGCGGCCCGATTGTTGGAGCGTACCAGTACAAGTTTTACTACACCGGCGCATCCCCTTGGCCTAATGATCCCCTGAACCATCATGTGAATCCCGGGGACAACGACAATTCGTTTATCATAGTCAAAGATCCGACGATCTATCATTTTCTTCCAAATCAACGCACGGGAACTGTCAGCACCGCCCGCCCGACGATTTCTGCTTTCATCTTTCCGAAGGTCGGAACACCATTCGATACATCCCAGCTTGCGCTGACTATCGACGGCAATACTCTAACCGGAATCGGAAGTTCGTACGATTTTGCATCGAAGCAGATGAACTTCACCGTTCCCACCGATCTTGCCAACGGCGGGCATACAGTTATTCTGCAGGCAGGATCAACTCGCGACACAGTCAACTTTGTTGTACAAGTTGGCGGGCCGATTTATGCTCAGATTCCGGCTTATGCAAAGCACGGCGTCACGCTGCCCTCTCAAGCCTCGAATGATTCAGCAACATTTCGTTTGAGGGTTGGAGGGACGAACTTTGTCGCTGTCCGTGTTGCGCCGCTGGGGCAACCGGTTGCGAGTGAACCGCCCGTTATCATGAGAAAGAATTTGACTTCTGATGATTGGTGGATCAATCTTTCGCTACCGCCCGGCACGTATGAGTATCAATTCCAAACCGGAAGCGGCAATCCGTTCAACGACCCGTGGGGGAGATTCAACGGCACATACGGAACCCGCTTTACGATCGGGCCTGCCGGCCTTACTGCTGATGACTACGTCTGGCAATCCACCAACTATCAGCGTCCACCGCTCAATAAACTTGTTATTTATGAAATGAATCTTGCCGAATTTGTCGGCGGGTATCTCGGGCTTCCGTCAGGACAGATCGGGACGTTCACGCAACTTGCCGGAATGATGGGCTACTTCGATTCGCTCGGCATTAACGCAATCGAACTCATGCCGATAAATGACTATGGCTTGATCGGGCGTTCCGGTTTCTCGTGGGGCTACGACGTCAGCCATCACTTTGCACTCGAACCGGCGTACGGCACGCCGCGTGACCTTAAAGTACTGGTGGATTCGGCACATGCCCGGGGAATTGCAATCATTGTTGATGTGGTATTCAACCACCTGAACGATCCGGGTCCGTTGTGGGCAATGCAGCCTGACGTAACCCTCAACCCCTACTTCAAGCTCTGTACTGACCTGCGTTTCAACGAAGATCAGCTCTGTTTCTTCCGCGATATGGATCATTGGACGAATCAGACGCAGGAGTATGTGTACGAAGTGTTGAAGTTGTGGATTGACGAATACCGCGTGGACGGGTTCCGCTATGATTACACGCAGGGAATCGGTTGGAATGTGAATGAACCGACGAGAGGAATTCTCGGCTGGGCCAACAGAATTGCTCAAGAGTATCAGGGGCAAATCTACCAAATTGCCGAACATCTTCCCGAAAGTCCTGCGCTCGTTTTCTACAGCGGAATGACCGGCGGGTGGCACGACAGTTTTCGCGATGAGATTTTTGACGAAGCTCGCTTCCGCAATCGGTCGCTCATCAATTTCGAGAACCTCGTGATCGATCTCGGCGCGTATTCCGGTAATGATATTCCGGCAACGCCATCATCCTATGCAAACAGAACCGAGCCTGTGAACGGAACGGTGAACCACGATGAGCAGTCGCTGATTTATGAGATGACGACCTTCCAGAGTGTTTCTCTCCCCGAAGCGTTATTGCGCGACAAGTTGTACGCGACATTCATGTTTGCTTCGCTCGGCATCCCGATGATATGGGAGGGGATGGAACACAGCGAGTCACGCGGTTGGCAGAATGAAAACCAGAAACTCTCGTACAGACCTGTGCAATTCAGTCTGCGGGGCACGCAACGCGGACAGGAACATTACGCGTGGTACTCAACTCTGATACGCCAACGTAAACACAATCCGGCGTTGTATCAGGGAAATCTCGTTCGTCTCTTCCGCTACACACCTGAGAAGACGCTGGTGTGGGGATTTCAGGATCCGGGCACGAATGCCCGCTTCGTTGCCGTTGCCAATCTGAGCGGAGCCCAACAGACTATTACAAACGTACCATGGATAGGGTCTGGAACATTCTACGACATTCTCGATCAATCAACGCTCGAAGTCAGCGGGGCCAACGTGGCAAACATGACAATTCCCGCATATACGGCACGTTGCTACTCGAGTCTGCCGGACAGCGTTTTGCTTGATGTGAAGCCGGTGAACAACGATATCCCGACAGAATTTGCATTGAGTCAGAACTATCCGAATCCGTTCAATCCTTCTACTACAATCAATTTCAGAATCAAGGAAAGCGGATACACCACGCTCAAGGTATATGATGTGCTGGGCCGTGAGATACAATCGCTTGTACATGGCAACCTTCAGGCGGGGAATTATTCTGTAGAGTTTGCTGCCCGCAATCTTTCGAGCGGCGTGTATCTGTACCGGCTGACATCGGGTGGATTCAGCGAAATCAGGAAAATGATGTTGACGAAGTAACTTACGGTCAAGAAATCTGAAATGATAATGAGATTCTATCCTATTTGTTTCGGGCTGCTGCTGTTCGTAAGTTCTGCGGCTCAGCCGCGGGCATCTGCCGATGGAGTAGTGTTCGAACTTGTCGATGCGGGATATACAGCGGTTTCGGTGGTTGGCGATTTCAATGGCTGGTCAAAAGATGAGACCGTCATGTCGAAAGATGCCCGCAACCGTTGGGTCACGACTCGCAAAATGCTACCGGGCATCTACCAGTACTTATTCTACGTGAACAGAGACAGATACGTGAATGATCCCGCCAATCCTGTTCTTGTCGACAACTACAATAACTCCGGCAAGAATTCCGTCTTTGTGTTGACGGAAGAGAACACCATCGAGTTGACTTCGACGCCTCCTGTTCCGAAATCAAATCCGACTGATCAATATCCCAAAGACCCGAATCGAAAGTCCGTTTATCTGAATATCATCTGGCATCAGCATCAGCCGCTGTACCTGAACCCCGCAACTGATCAACTTGAGGGCCCATGGGTTCGTACGCACGCCACGAAGGATTACTTCGACATGACGGCGATGCTGGAGAACTACCCCAACATTCATTGCACGGTGAATCTTACCTCGTCGTTGCTGTTTCAGTTGCAAGAGTACTACGTGAACAGGCTGAAGCCGTTTGTCGATGTTCGGAGAAACAGAATCAACGTCAGCGCTTTTCTTCGGACATGGAAGGGGAAGACGGATCCGTGGATCGATCTTATGCTGACTCCCACATCCCGATTCAGAAAGAAGGAGATTGATGTTCTCATTCACAACACGTGGAATGCATTCGGCATCAGTGAAGTTCAAATCGGACGGTTTCCTGAGTACGACGCATTGAAGACGAAAATCACGAACACCATGCGCCCCGGCTCAAATCCGTTCAACGAACAGGAAATGCGGGACATCAAATTCTTCTTCTATCTCGCTCATTTTGATCCTGATTTTTTGAACGGGGCAGTCAAGCTTCCCGATGGTTCTGTGTGTGACTTGAGCAGCTATGTAGAATTCCGGAAAGACGAACAGAGGTACTATCTCAAAAAGAGAATCACTGAAGCCGATTGTCAGCGCATCGTCGTTGAGGCATACAAGGTGATGGCGAACGTCATCCCGATTCACAAGAAGCTGGCGTACAATCCGCAACGGCATACCGGACAGATTGATGTGATCACGACTCCGTATTATCATCCGATTCTACCGCTAATTTACGATACCGAGCTTGCGCGCATCTGCCAGCCCAATGATGAACTTCCTGCTCGCTTCTCGTACCCGCAGGATGCGAATGCCCAAGTGGTAAAGGCAGTGAAGTTCTACAACGAAACCTTCGGCATTGCCCCGACCGGCATGTGGCCTGCTGAGGGATCTGTTGCGCAGCCGGTGTTAAGTATCCTGAGAAACAATGGTATTCTCTGGACTGCAACGGATGTCAAGGTTCTGCAGCGATCCGAGCCTGCCAATCAACCCAATACCACGCCGTATCGTTTCGATGCCGGAGTCGATGCATCGGGTGGGAAACTATCAATGGCAATTGTGTTCAGGGATACTGACCTGTCTGATAGGATCGGATTCAAGTA
This sequence comes from uncultured Chlorobiota bacterium, assembly GCA_900696645.1. GTDB lineage: Bacteria > Bacteroidota > Ignavibacteria > UBA10030 > UBA6906 > CAADGV01. The sequence continues at coordinate 120,972 of CAADGV010000026.1, forward strand.
TCAGAATTACCGGGGCGAGGAGGCTGCCGAGGATTTCGTGCGTACAGTTCTTGCGATGGCGCCGCAAAAAGACGAACCCGATGTGATGATTACCGTAATCCTTGACGGCGAAAATGCCTGGGAGTGGTACAGAAAAGATATTGATGCGAAGGAATTTCTGCATGCATTCTACCGCAAGCTCAGCAAGTTGTATGAGACGAATCAAGTTATCACAACCACAATGTCGGAGTATCTGTACGGAAATCCGAAGAGGGGCATTGCAGCACATCCGCTTGATGAACTTCCTGCTATGACAACACTCTGGCCCGGCTCGTGGATCAACGCAAACTACGATACGTGGATCGGAGAAAAGGAAGAAAATATTGCGTGGGAGTATCTCTTGCAGGCCCGCCGTGATCTCGAACAGAGTGGATTGAAACAGCCTGATCCGGCAGCAAAGCCGCCAAAGAAGCACTCTAAGGCGTGGTACACATACATGGCGTACGAGGCAATGTATGCTGCTGAGGGCTCGGATTGGTTCTGGTGGTACGGAGATGATCAGTCGGCGCCTGCCGGAGACAAGCCGTTTGATGATGCGTTCCGTACTCATCTTAACAATGTGTACAAGTTTGCGCAACAGGCGGGAGCAAAAATCACTTCGCCCGGATTCGACCCGATTATTGTTGAAGAGCGGAGCGGAGGGCAGGGAGTTATGGCGCAAAGCAGAGCCGAGCAACAGCGGGTATTGTTTACGGTTGATGCCGCGTCTGTTACAGTAACCGATGCAATCTACATTGTGGGGAATTTGCGGGAGTTGGGTGAATGGACGCCCAATTCCGTAAGGATGTACGACGATGGAACACACGGCGACGTTACGGCGAGCGACGGGGTATGGTCGCTTGAGGTCGAGGTTCCTATCGGAATTCAGGTACAATACAAATACACAAACAGCGGCAGAAAGGGCGAGTGGGTTCCGAGTGAGGAATTTCCTTCTGCGCATCGTTCGTTGCGCATCAACGAGCAATCAAGTTCTGCCACCATCATTCAAGACATTTTCGGAAAGCAATAGTTTATGGGGAAAACCTACTCCGGGGCGAACGCCCTGGATTTGTTGGAAGAAGCTCTACTGAAGAAGAGAAGAGAGACTGAGAAGAAGAAGTTCAAGTACACGGTACCATCTCTGTGGTTGTCGGATGAAGGGACTCCAAAGAGAGTTGCTGTTAGTCCATTCGATTTCTTCCTCGATGCGGTCCGTAAAGCGAAGAAGGCAAAACAACCTCCGAAACCAAAGGCAACGGGCGGTGAGTGGAGCAGGAATGCAGTCATCTACAACATGTTCGTCCGGACGACGACGGCGTTCGATCATGATGGAAACGGAAAACTCGACCTGCCTGCCAATAGTCAGGGCTTTCGGGAAACGGGAACATTCCTGAAAGCGATTGCCATGCTGCCGTACATCAAACGGCTGGGCGCAAACACGATCCATCTTCTTCCCATAACATCAATTGGGCACGACGGCAATAAAGGAACCCTCGGATCGCCCTATGCCATTCGTAATCCATACGAACTCGACGAGAACCTGTCAGAGCCTGCGTTGGGGCTCGATGCCAAAACGGAATTCAAGGCGTTTGTCGAAGCGGCGCACAATATGGGGTTTCGTGTGGTTGTAGAATTCGTTTTCCGAACGGCGGCAAAAGACGCCGATTGGGTAAAGGAACATCCCGAATGGATGTACTGGATTAAGGAGGAAATCCAGTTGCGTGACTCGTCACATCATGATGAATCGCGCTACGGTTCGCCGATATTTACCAGTCAGGAGTTGGATCACATTCACCATCAGGTACGCGAGCATCGCTTCGATAATCTGATTCCTCCGCATCAGGTGTATCGGGACTTTTTCACACCCCCTCCTCATCCCGATCATGTTGCAAAAGAGAACGGTCGCTACATCGGCGTGCTGCCCGACGGCAAGCGCGTGAAAATCCCCGGAGCATTCGCCGATTGGCCGCCTGATGACAATCAGCCGCCGTGGGGCGACGTGACGTACCTGCGCATGTATGAACATCCGGAGTTCAACTACATAGCGTACAACACAATCAGGATGTACGACACGCGGCTTGCCCAGCCCCAGTATATCAATCGCCCTTTGTGGGACCGGATTGTGGGAATCATTCCCTACTACCAGCGTGAGTTTCATATTGACGGCGTGATGATCGATATGGGACATGCTTTGCCGATGGCACTGAAAAAGGAGATGGTTGACACGGCGCGCACGAACGATCCTGACTTTGCATTTTGGGATGAGAATTTCGCAATCTCGCGCCACAGCAGGGAGGAAGGATACAATGCCGTTTTCGGATTTCTATGGATCGACGAACATCATCCTTCAAAAATCAAAGCATTCTGCCGCCGCGCAGCGAGTGAAGGGTTTGCAGTTCCTTTCTTTGCAACTCCCGAGAATCACAACACGCCACGGGCAGCTTCACGTCCGGGCGGACTTGCATACTCGAAGTGGGCGATTGTTGTCAACAGCTTTCTGCCCGGCATTCCATTCATACATTCGGGCTACGAACTCGGCGAGACATATCCTATCAATACGGGTTTGGATTTTACGTTCGAACAACTCAAGCAGTTGCCGTCGGAGAAGCTTCCACTCTTCAGTGAGTACGCGTATAACTGGCTCAACAAACACCATATCTCGGCATGGGTTGCGAAGGTACTTGCAATACGGAAGAAGTACGAACACTTCATTGTCGATGACAATCCGCAGTCGTTCACGATGTTGCATGATCATAACGAGCATATTCTTGCGTTTGCGCGGGTCGCAGAGAAACCCGCGCAACGGGTTGCAGTTGTGACGAACACTAACTATCATGGGTCAGAACACGCGACACTGAAACTGGACACATCAAAGAAGTCGGTCAGTGATTTACTCTGCTCAGGCAAATACGGTGTGCATGACGGTCATGTTCGTGTGACGCTTCAGCCCGGACAGTGCCTCGTGTTCGAATACTGATACTTCACCATGCGTCAATCACTCCTTTCATTCATATGCTTTGCCGTTCTGCTTGCATCCTTGTTCGGCGGATGCAGGAGGGAGCCCGACCTGAACCGCATCGTCATCTGGCACCAGATGCGTGTAGATGAACGTGTGATTCTTGAAGATCAGATGAAGCAGTTTATGGCGGCGAATCCGGGCATCTCTGTCGAGGCGATTTACAAGGAGACGGAGGAACTTCGGTCGGGTTTCATTGTGGCCGCAATTGCGGGGCAGGGGCCTGACCTTGTCTACGGACCATCCGACCAGGTCGGGCCGTTTGAAGTGATGGAGATTATCGAGCCGCTGGAGTCTTTCTTTGAACAGGAGTATCTCGACAAGTTCATTCCGAAGGGTTTGACATACTACAACGGCCATCTTTATCAAATTGCGGACAAGCTTGGCAATCATCTTACACTCGTCTACAACAAGAATCTTCTTACAACACCGCCGCAAACGGATGAAGAGTTGATCGAAACCGGCAAGAAACTCACAATCAGCAAAGGTGGGAAAATCGTTCAGTACGGCTTGTGCTGGAACTACACAGAGCCGTTTTTCTTTATTCCCTTCATGACAGGGTTTGGCGGTTGGGTGATGACGGACGACGGCGTTCCGACGCTTGATTCTCAAGGAACGATTGACGGGTTGAAGTTCATTCAAGATTTGCGTGACAAGTACAAGATCATTCCGGGCGAAGCCGATTACAACATTGCCGATGCGTTGTTCAAGGACGGCAAGAGTGCAATGATTATCAACGGCGATTGGTCGTGGGCAGGGTATAAGAAGGCGGGAATCAACATCGGCGTGGCGCCGCTTCCGAAGATCGTCAGTACAGGGTTGTGGTGTGCACCGATGATTTCACCGAAGGGTTTCTCTCTCAACACGAACGTCCCCAAAGGGAAACGTCCTCTCGTTATTTCGCTGCTCAAGTTCCTGATGCAACCGGAACTTCAACTCCAAACTGCAAAGCAACTGAACACAATGCCGACTCGCGTTGAAGCCGTGAATTCTCATTTTGTACAGAATGACGATATTCTGAGGAACTCTGCATTGCAGATTGAGCGTGGCAGGCCGATGCCTGTGGTGCCCGAGTTGCGGGCTATCTGGGACGCGATGAGGCCGAGTTATCAGGCCGTTCTCGGCGGCTCAAAAACTCCCGAACAGGCTGCACGGGACATGCAGGCACTGGCGCTCCGAAAAATCAAAGAATTGAACGAGTAGCGGGATTCACATGAATCGTCTTCAACACAAATTCTTCATAGCATTTCTTGTTGTCCCTTCGTTCCTGATTCTCTTCGCCGTCGTCTTCTATCCGTTCGTGTACAATGTGGTAATTTCGTTTTCGAACATGAATCTCCGCCACATAAAGGATTGGTCAATTATCGGCCCGCAGCAATATATCAAAGTCTTTACCGAACCAACCCAGCCGAACTTCTACGTTGTATTTTTGAAGACGATCATCTGGACGGTTGTCAACCTGACCTTCCATGTGGTGATTGGTGTTTTCCTTGCTCTGCTCTTGAATCAGCGGGAGGTGAAAGGGAAACCGCTTTTCCGTACACTGTTAATTTTGCCGTGGGCAATTCCGCAGTACATTGTTGCGTTGACGTGGAGGGGAATGTTCAATTACGAGTACGGCTCGATCAATCTCATCATCACGAAATATCTGAATTTGCCCGCGGTTGAATGGCTCAAGAGTCCGACGGAGGCTTTCATCGCCTGTATTCTTACGAACGTCTGGCTCGGGTTTCCGTTTATGATGGTGATTGCATTAGGGGCGTTGCAGAGTATTCCTCACGAATTGTACGAGGCGGCGGATATTGACGGCGCCTCGTGGTGGCACAAGCTGAAGAATATCACGCTGCCACTCATCAGACCCGTTATGATCCCGGCGATTACGCTCGGAACCGTTTGGACATTCAACAACTTGAACATCGTCTGGCTCGTAAGTAATGCCGGCGAGCCGTCCGATCAGACTCATATTCTTGTATCGTTCGTTTACAAGGCGGCGTTCAATCTCTACCGGTACGGGTATGCAGCGGCGCTGTCGATGGTGATTTTTGTGATCTTGCTTGGATTCAGTCTCGTATTCATGAAGAAGACGAAAGCAACGGAGGCGGCGTACTAACTATGGCACTGAATTCGAACTCCAAACGTGTGTTCCGGCTTGCGGCCACGTATATCGTTCTCATCATATTCTGCGTGATTGCAGTCTATCCCATCCTGCAGGTCGTGACGATTTCGCTTCGTCCGTCGGACAGGCTACTCTCGACTTCGCTCGAGATCATTCCTGAGAATGCAACATTCGATAACTATGTGAAGCTGTTTACCGATCAGCCGTTTTTGCTGTGGTTATGGAACAGCATTCTCGTGTCGGGGGTAGTGACCGTAACGGGCGTTGTGCTTGCGGCGATGACGGGATATGCGTTCTCGCGGTTTCACTTCATAGGGAAGAAGTTCGGGTTGCTGAGCCTGTTGACGACACAGATGTTTCCTGCAACAATGCTTCTCCTTCCGCTGTACATCATGTTGATCAAGCTTGGACTCATCAACACGTATTTCGGCGTCATCATCATCTACTCTGCGACGGCGTTGCCGTTCACAATCTGGACGATGAAGGGATATTACGACACGATTCCGACAAGTCTTGAAGAGGCAGCCCGCATAGACGGCTGTAATCAGTTCCAGGCATTCTACAAAATCATTCTGCCTCTTGCGGCTCCGGCACTTGTGATTACCGCCCTTTTCTCGTTCATGACCGCATGGGCCGAGTATCTTGTTGCGGCGCAAATCCTGCAGGATTCAAAACTCTGGACGCTCCCGCTCGGCTTGAAATCATTCGAGTCCAACATGAGTACGGAGTGGGGACTCTACGGCGCTTCATCCATCATTGTCACAATTCCTGTCGTGATACTCTTTCTCGCTCTAAGCAAGTATCTTGTTTCAGGGTTGACGTTGGGCAGTGTGAAGGGGTGATAGCAGTTGACGGTTGATGTTGCACGATCTCACTGACGCACTACAAGCACGTCATAGACGTTAGGATCATCCGGATTCGTTTTTCCTCCTCCATTCCATTCTCCTGCTTCGCGGTTCACAGTCCTAAACTCGCCGAGTCCCGCTCCTCCATGATCATCTTGGGCACCGACAAGAACCGTGAAAGTCCAGTTGCGTTTCGGCGTGCCGAGATATTTCAGCGGGATTGCAAAACTGATTGTCCCCTTCTCTGCATCACCCAACGGGTTCGAAACGTCGACCTCAGATGGTCTGTACTCGGCGAGTATCTTTCCTTCATTGTCTTCGAGTCGAACACCCCCGCCTACCAATATGAGCTTCTCATATCCGGCATCCTCATCAAGCATGTAGTTTGCATTTTGCTCCACCAGTCGCTTTCCCGAGTTATTGACGCGATCCTGGTCAATTGCAATCGCCACGTACGTGAGTTGAAAACCGTACTCGGGATGCCAGCCGGGGTTGGAAAGTGCTCTGAAATAGAGTTGGAAATAGGCGTTCTTTGAGTCTAGGGAGCACGAGAAATGAGTGAGATCGAATGAGCCTGGGACGAAAGCTGGATTCTTGGGATACGTGTATACTCCCAAGCCAATATCGTCGCCGGCGGCGTCGGGAGCATCCAGGATCAAGCTTGGATTAGAGTTTGATGCCTTGATTTGGGGATGATTTAAGAGGGGGTGGTCAGGTCCCTTTAGCACTCTCAACTTTGGATTCAATTTCGGGGCTGCAAGCTTGAGAGAGTCCAGTCGTTGAGGGACCATTCTCTTTGAGTAATTTGTTGTTAAGTCAGAACTGTAATCTCCATTCAGATAGAGAGTTATATCAGACTTCTTCATCACGTATCGAACTTCTGATTTCGCAGACAGGGGGAATTTCGAATTGGTCTCAGTGTCTCCAGCGTCAAGCAAGGAGATTTCTGCCGTGCCGCCCCTTCGGAGATGAGCTCCGTTAATCTCGACCACCGCTGAATCGGCAACCCTAAGCACTTTTACTGGGAGGGCGCGCCCGTTTAGATTAACAGTTGCCCGAATGCTCCCTAGGCCTTTTGGGAGCCTTGGTCGAATTGTGAGGTGATGCCGGAGCATATCAACTCGTACGCCCAAGTAATCATCATAGAAGTTGCGGATGAACTCGGCAAGGTTCCAAGCTTGGGAAAATGTTCCCGACAGCCGTGGCTCCTTTGCCTTTGGCCGCGCTATGGCATCGAGAAGTTCCGACTGCGTGCCGACGGCACCGCGGTTGAGAATCTGGTGAGTCGTGTTTCGGGTTATTCTCCACGCCAACTCGTGCTTGTTGAACGAACAGAGTTCCGAAATGACGGGACCCTGCACCCACGTCCACACAGTGCCGTTGTGATACGCCGCGTCCTTCGGGTAGTACGGACTGTATTGATGGTAGGGATGAAAGTTCTCGTCGTTTTGAGATAGCGACGCGACGCCGTATTCGTACGCGAGATTGTTAGTTACAGACAAAAGAACTTCTGCTCTCATTGACTCATCAAGAAGAGGAGAGACAAAAATCTGGTTCGGGCGAAGTTGGTTGTCGGGCGAACCGTCTGTGTTGATATGGTCGGCAATTCCTCCGTTGAAGAAGAAGTGATGCGGGAAGTTTCGTTTCAGATTTTGAAGCGTTGCGTTCCATGATGTTGCCGAAGAAACGTCGCCGATTCGGGATGCGAACCAAAGACCCGCTTCAAGTTGCTTCGCCCACAACGCCTGAATGTCGTTCGCCCGGTTTCCTCTCGGGCTCCAAGGTCCGTCTGGGCCGACTGCATCCATCCACGTTTCGGCGTCTCCGTGTGTCAGAAAGCCAAGCGAGTCGCAATGGTACTGCAGCGTCCCTTCGATTGAGCGGAGGATCGTCGGGTAAATTTCGAGCATGAATGTCGAATCGCCGGACCGTTCAACGTACTCACGCGCCATCATTGCGAAGCGCGGTGTGCCGTCTGCGGTGTTGTACGCCTTATCAGTTGTTGTGATGATGTTGGGAATTCTTCCGTAGTCGGTCGAGTTCCCATCGAGTTGCTGATAAGCGGCAAAACTTTTCAGTATTTGTTTCGCTTCACTAAACCTTCCAAGAACAAGAGTGGCACCCGGCAGCGAAATAAACGTATCCCGCCCCCAGTAATTATTAAACCAAGGCAGTCCTGCGAAAATGCCTTTCGTCATCTGATTCATCATCAACGCATCGAGCGAGAGTTTCGCCCACGCAAGCGCTTTATCGAACTGCTTGTTATCTGTCTCGACTCGTGTTTCCTGCAACAGTCTTTCCATCCTTGCACGGCGCCACTCGTGATAACGATTCTTGTTGGCAAGATAATCCTTTGCAGCCGCTTCAGCCTCTTCTGCTGTCGCGGCAACGCTGAACACAAGAGTGTGGGATGTTGCCCGCCGTGCAATCATCATGAGGGGGGAGAATTGCATTCCGCTTTTGGTGGATTTGAGTTGCGGAAGAAAGCCCGGCCCATGAATTGCCAGCCAAAGCGGTTCAGAGCCCGGCTTGCCTGTTGTGCGCGCAAGATGACTCTTGCGTGCAACGGAAGTTCCCTCTTTCTTAATATGAATCTGATATTGATCTGCCGATTGTCCGTCGGTGAAGTACGGTATGACATCGATATGAACCGCTTTTGGGGAGGAAACCGTCACGGAGAATAATGCAAGGCTATCAACGAGTCGTACTTCCTCAACAATTCCATTTCTATAGAAGCGTTTGAGATAGTCCGGATAGACAACGGTTTTTGTGATTGAATTGCGCTCAAGCTTTTTCTCATCTACCCAAATCTCATAGTCGTCAAGAAACTCAATGCCGAACACATTGAAGCCTTGCCAGCTTGTTTTGTTTTGAGCGTTGGTTACTCCGTACAGGAATGCCGTTTCTTTATTGGTGAACGAGAACTCACGTGAAGCGCCGCGGACTTCGATTGACAACTTCTCAACGAGCGATTGTGATGTGCCGGTTTCTGCTGCGAGGATTGGCAAGAGTAGAAAGGGGAGAAGTCTCATTGTGTTTTCCAGAAATAGGAAAGGATGTTGCGAATGCGTGCGTGCCAATTCGTCCAGTTGTGCCCTTCGGGATGCTCTTCGTAGTGTACGGAGTAGCCTTTTGCCAGCATCAGGTCCCTCATTTTCGACGCCTTCGCTTGTGCATCATGAATCGTTCCGGTACTTACATAGAATCTGATCTTCTTCTTGGGAGATTGCTGCATCAAGGTAATCATTGAATCATTCATCCACCAGAAAGAAGGTGATTGCGCTGCGCAGAGTCCGAAAACATCCGGACGCTTGTATGAGGCATACGTGGCTATCAGTCCTCCCAGTGAAGCGCCCATGATTGCCGTCTGCGCGGGTCGCTTGTCAAGTCGATACTTCTTGAGCATTGCCGGACGAAGTTCGTTTGCCAGAAATGCAACAAACGAATCCCGCATTGCATAGTCCTGCATTCGTGTGCTTGTTTCAGCCTTGTGAATATCAGTGCGAGCATCGATGAACACAGCAACAACCGGTCGGATGCGTTTGTCCGCAATCATGTTATCTAACACGTTGTTCATTCTAGCGAGAGAAAGATATTCACCGCCGTCGGTTACGAATATCGAGGGATATCGCTTGTGACCAGAAGTTGAATAGTCCCAGGGGAAATAGACAAATGTTGTGTATGTTCGTTGCAGAATGTTGCTGTGTATTCGAATTGTGTCAAGCCGCCCGTGCGGAATATCAGGCCGGTAGTGAATCTCAGCAGGCTGCCGATAGAGGGGCATTGTGACTTCGGAATTCGGCCCGAAGCCACCCATAACTTGTTGTCGGTTAAGAGGATCGAGCATCCAAGTCGAATCGACCACAAGCTTGTACTCAAATCTTGCCGCCGGGTGCATAGATATCGAGAGGTGGAAGAAATCCGTCCCGGCAACTCTCAGCATTGTATCGGTGTCAGCACTCCATCGATTGATGTCGCCGGCAACGCTCACACGCCGGGCCCGCCCGTGGTATATGAAATGAACTGTCGAGTCATTGATTACCGGCCCGCCCGTGCGATGGAGGAATTCTTCTACAATCCGGATACGTGCAGTCGAGTCTTGAGTCTTGTAGAGATTGTGAAGGAAATCCTGGAATGATGAAGAGACGCGGACTGAATCATTTTGCCGGGAAAGAGATGACGAAGTCGGAGCGAAGATCATCATCGAAAGCAAAAGTGCCGCCAATGCCGATCTCACATGTAGGGCATTCATTATTGCGTTGCTGAGAGGAACCAACGGAGAATGTACGGGAGTTCGTTGCGCCACCGGCTCCAACTGTGGCCGTCGTTGAATTCCCTGAAGTGATACATGTATCCTTGCTGATGCAGTATTCTCTTGAGGCGTTGGTTGGCCGCATGAAAGTCACCTTCACCTGAACCGCCGGGGCTCTCGCCGACATTCCGTTCATACTTGCCGACGTCGAGATAAATGCGTAAGCGTTTCGGGTGGGATTCTTTGAACATCGTCCAGAGTGTATCGTTTCTAAACGAAACCCTCCCTGACTGGCTTGCAACGTTGCCGACACTGTCCGGCGCCACGAATCCAATATACAACGACATCAACCCGCCGTACGAATCGCCTATAACATAACGATCCGCCGCCGTTTGTTTTGTGTTGTACTTCTTGTCGACAAACGGAATGAGTTCTGTCGTGAAGAAATTCACGTATGCGTCGTTGAGGGCATACTCTGTTTTGCGATTGCGATTGGGTTCGGCAGGGGGAACAACGAACACGCCGATAACAGGAGGAATCGAACCCGAAGCAATCAGATTGTCGAGAACAGTTGGAGCCTTCGCAAAATTAATGTAATCTGATCCGTCCTGAAAATAGATTGTCGCAAATCGTGAACGGGCTGTGTCATATCCTGCAGGAAGATAGACAAACACTGTGCGGCTGTAACCGAGCGCCCTGCTTGAATGTGTGAACGAGGTAACCGTTCCTTTCCGGATGCTCGATGTCGGAAGATATTCACCGGAACGTACAAAGCCCGGCATTGCCAACTCGGAATGATCGCCGTATCCGCTTGGTGATACGGACGGATTGTTCGGGTCGAGGATTTCCTTTGTGTTGACAATGAGGAGGTAGTCGAGGCGCGCATCTTCTTCAAACGCGAGCGTGGTGTAGAACAGATCGGAGTCGGGAAGCCGCTTGAGGCGAATCTTGAAATTCCAGCTTGTGAAATCTCCGTGCACGCTCACGGAATCGGCCCCGCCGCGGTACAGAAATGTAACATGCCGTTTGTTTGAATCGATGAACGGGATTCCCTGCCGCTGGGCTTGTCGCCAGAATTGTGAAACGAGAGAATCGCGGACGGAAGGCTCTGTTTGTTCTGTATGCTGTTTGAGGAAATCGTTGAACGAAGCAAACCTGTGCTGACTTACGGCAGTGAACGAGCAACCGATGGCAAGGAATATCACAACTGCAAAGCGTGTGCAAATGTTCATGCGGCTCGGATTGGTTTTTTGGTTGATTGATGTGTGTAGAGAATATACAAACACGTTCAGTGAATTCAAATGCTGAGTGCATGTGGTTGACATGCCGCACGGTTGTTCGTTGAATGTTTGCGAACTTTCCTTGCACGTCGGGCGGGCAAGGAGTATATTTGAATCGACATCACACAAGAGAAAACTCACCCATGTCTTCACACCCGCTTGTTGTCGGCATCGCCGGTGGAACAAGCTCCGGCAAAACGACCGTCACGCGTGAAATTGCCGCAGCCCTCGGCGAAGCGAACATCGCGCTGTTACAGCACGATTCGTACTACAAGGATTTGAGCCAGTTCGGCGGCAAACAGGCTTACGAAATCAACTTCGACCATCCCGATGCGTACGATACGCAACTGTTAATTCAACATATACGCGAGTTGAAATCAGGACGTTCCGTTCATCAACCCGTGTACAGTTACACGACATACCGCCGTACCAACGAACAACGAAAGGTCGAGCCGAAGCGGGTAATTATTGTTGAGGGGATTTTGATTTTCTTCGAGCCCGAATTGCGTGACATTATCGATGTGAAAGTGTTTGTTGAAACAGATGATGACGAACGCGTGTTGCGCCGCATCCGGCGTGATGTCCTCGAACGCGGCCGCACGATTGAATCGGTGATGGAGCAGTACATCGCCACCGTGAAGCCGATGCATCTCGAATTCGTCGAGCCGACAAAACGCTGGGCTGATGTGATCATCCCTCGCGGCGGCGAGAACCGTGTAGCGATTGATTTAGTCGTGCGCATGTTGCGGACGCTGGATGTGGCGTAGCGGCAGATGTTTTGATTTCAAAAAGTTCGCCTTCCGCAAATTTTTAACTTGACATCGCCGAATGCAAATAGTACATTGCACCCGTCAAGGGTACGCGAGAACGCCGACCTTCACACACAACGCTGTTCTTTGACGAGATGAGACCGACCGAGGAGGAAGACTGGAGGTATCTCATCTTCACTCTTCAACCCCACGCTCTTTTTCCTCCCTCGTTTCCATCCGTTGCACGTCGCATAAGCGGCAAGTGTATTTCAAGTTTTGGAGACGCCATGAAATCTTGTTCCGCTTCAGTTGAAAATGGACTCCTGAAAGGGTAGAATATAGGAAACTCACAACCAGAAGGAGCCACGTTATGGAACGCAACGTCATCACCGTTCAGACCAAAGCCGAGATTCTCCGGGAGTT
>CAADGV010000027.1 GCA_900696645.1 uncultured Chlorobiota bacterium
ACTCTGTTGATCAACGGAGAGGATGTCGAGAACATGCCGGCACCCGAACGACCGTCCGTTGCCTGCCGCTACTATTTGAACGGAATTCCATCACCGGAAGCAATCCGCTCCAGAATTGAGCAACACCGCTTAGAGGGGTGATGTCATGATCTCCGTAAAACTGCTTGGCTCCGGCTGCACAAAGTGCAAGATGCTGGAACAAAGGCCCCTCCGAAGAAATCCGAAGAGTCGCCATTCCGTACGGCAATCCTACTCACGAGATCCTTCAGGAAGCCAAGAACAGCTACAGCTTGATATTGTGGGAAGTCAAGCATGAGGTTTATGAACGAGTTGTTCATAGGTAGTGCCACAACCAAAATCGAGTCCCTCTTGGCCTGAAGGACTGTTGCAGAAGTCCCGCTCACGGTTAGTCCTGATGGAAAACGCCCTTGCCGACGCGGGAAAGAAGAACTTTGGCATCTGTATTCGCTGCGGGCAGAACATTCCGCGGGGGCACATTCTCCTCATGCCCGAAAGCAAAAAGTGTGTACGCTGCGCTTGAGGCAGATTTAGCAGGAACGTTCAGCAGTATGCAGCCACCTGAGCCTCTCGCCTGCTTTGTCAATGTTGCTGAGGTAAACGGCCTTTGGTTCATTAAAGAAGATTCGAAGACGACGGCGTGGATAAGGTGATTTCGCCTTATGGCCGAGTATTCGAATCCTATCGGGCCCAATATCTTGGCCGAGGTCGCGGCGCAGAGAATTCAAGAACACGATACGGGGAGGGAAGAAAAGGGTGGAATATTCAACCAAGTAATCCTACATTTATCATCAGTGAAACGAAATCACCAGCAAACATGCATACAGAAGTCGTTACCATTCTTAGCCTCGGTTTCTTTCTCGGACTTAAGCATGCCCTCGACGCAGACCATTTAGTCGCCATTACGACTATGGTAAGCGACGGAAAGGGGATTCTCCAATCATCAATCATCGGGGCCCTCTGGGGTTTCGGACACACTCTGGCATTAGTAATCGTGGGGTCATTCGTTATTGCGCTTGGTGTGCAAATACCGGAGAACGTCGCCTTGTTGCTGGAGTTGGGAGTTGCAGCAATGCTCATTATCCTCGGCGTACATGTCCTGATAAAGCTCTTCCGTGGCGATACGCTTCATGTACATACACATGCCCACCACGGAAGAACCCACATCCACCCTCACACACACCCGCATACTGCAGAACACTCTCATGATAAGGGCGCATCGCATCATGAAAGTGTCCCAGGCAATCTGCTACAGCGTATCTTGTCGCACGTTTCAGCGGGCAAGAGGTCGATTCTCATCGGTATAGTTCACGGAATGGCAGGAAGCGCTGCCCTGATGCTCGTTGTACTCGCCACAATTTCATCAACCAATTTGGCGATAGCCTACATCGCCGTCTTTGGAGTCGGATCGATTGGGGGAATGATGTTGATGAGCACGGCAATAGGCCTTCCGTTTATGCTCTCAGCAGCGCGTTCGCGGATATTCAATATTGTTGTTCGGGGAATTGCAGGCGTGGTCAGCGTTGCTTTCGGCCTGTTTCTGGGATGGCATATTGGATTTGTTGAGGGGCTCTTCCTGCCATAGAAGTGCCGAACAGAAATCCTTCAATCTGGTAAGGGAAACGTAAGCGTGAACGTCGTGCCCTCACCCTGTCGCGAGTCTACCCTTATACTCCCACCATGGTTTTCCACAATCTGACGGCAGACAAGTAACCCGTATCCATGACCGTCGACCTTGGTTGTCACCTTTTCAGCAAACAACTTTGGCAGGATGGACTCGTCGATACCGGGACCGCTGTCTTCTACCTTGAGAATTGCGACACGGTTCGTAGGATTGACTTCGGTAACAAACCGGATGTCCGCATCGGCGCGGGCTTCCACGATATTGTTCACCAAATTCAGCAATACTTGCTGAATCTGATCGATGTCCAGGTTCAGCAGGGGGATATTCTCCGCCAAAGAACACGAAATTTTGTTGGACCTGAATTTGGGAATAAACCTCATGAAATCGGCAAAGTCGGATGTAATTTTGTTCAGGCAACGAGGCGCAAGATTCACGGCAGAGTGAGGACGACTGAGGAGATTTGTGGAGAACTTTTCAATCTTCCGGACGCCGCCGATTGCATTTTCAATAATCCCGCTTAGCTCATCTGGTGTTACTGAACCAATACGCATCCGCAAACGCTGCAAGCTGAGCAGTACCACTGAAACAAGATTCTTCAGTTCGTGACTTACTTCCGAAGCTAATTCTCCTTTCATCGCCATCCGCTCGGACTGGATAATGTGCAGATGCGCCTGTCTCAGATCCTCATATGCCTCCTTGAGATTGGCATAGAGTTGCGCGTTGCGAATGGCGATGGCTGCCTGCCCGACAAGGATTTCAAACAGGGAGAGGATTTCGCCTTTGTCGACCGACTGGATGTGCTTGCTGTCCACATACAGTACTCCGATCTTCTCCTCTTGAGTCTTGAGAAGACTGCAGATAATCGTCTGCAACTCAAGACTGAGAATACTTTTTCGGCTTTCGAAGCGCTGATCCGTGAGGGCACTTTCGATGCAAATGGATTCGCCGGTGTTGTACACATCCTCAAGCACGCTGGAGCTGACCTGGATATTTTCGGCTTGCAGTGATTCCCCGCGTGCATTACGACCAATGACATAGGCAAGTTTGCCTGCTTCGTTGGTGAGCATAAGGAAGCCGCGGTCGGCCCTCACAATACGGATTGCCTCATCTGTAACGTGTTCCAGCACCTGTGAGAGTTCGAGCGAACTGTTGATCTTGCGAACAACGTTCAGGATCATTTCCAGATCGTGAACTCTCGTCTGCGCACTATCTCCTGCTTCCTCACTTTCGTGGTGCGCAACACGATCACTCTTGATGAGTTCCTCGAGTTTCATGGATTGAATATCCCCCCATTTTGGTAAGTTCTAACGACACGCTTTTTGCATCATGCAAAGCCCCGATGGCCTGGAATGTCGGAGGCTCTTTTCCAATGCGATACGGGCTCCGCTCTTCTTGTCGCTGCACGCGTACAAAATGCCAAGTTGCCGACAACACTCCGCAACCCCGTACCGGTTCTCCATTGCCTGATTGATCGACAGGCTTGTGCGGAAATACCATTCGGCAAGCTCTAAGCGTTTCTCACTCCGATAAATTTTGCCCTTCAGCAGAAACAGGTCGGCGGCATGTATTCTGTTGTCATGCGTTGAGAGCGCCTCACGCGCCTGGTTTGCGAATGTCAATGACGCCTTCATGTCTCCCAATTCAAACAGTATAATCGCTCTTCCCAGATTCGAAAGTCCTTGGAACGTTGGACTGCTGGCTTTCTTACCGAGAGATGCTGTTCGGTCGAATTGGCGTGCTGCATCCCCGAACGAACGCTTTGCGAGAAATGCCATGCCGATTCTGTAATGCAACAAAGCCAGCCGTGCCGGGTCGCCTACCTCTTCGAAGTGGGACCTGGCACGGTGGTAGGAGCTTAGCGCGGCATCGTAATCGCCGAGCAGACTTGACACAACCCCAAGATTCATCTGTGCGATGCCCGAATCGACCACTTCGTTAAAGTGCTCGAATGATTGCAGTGCGTGCCTGATATATGACTTTGCCCGTTTAATTTTCCCTCTCAACGCGTAGCTCAAACCCAGAATATTCTCCACCCTCCCTGCTGCAACAGGTATGTTGAGTTGTTGGTAGATTCTTCTCCCGCGTTCAAAGTCGGCGATTGCTTCACGCCATTTCCCCTGCGTTTTGTACACATCCGCCCTTTGCAATAGCGCTTCGGCAAGGAGGCTGAGGGAACACCCACTTGACCACCGGTCCAACCCCAAGTTGTACAACTCCTCGGCCCGGGAGGCATCCCCGAGATCCCTATAATAATTCCCGATGGATATGACAAGCCTGAAAAAATCTTCCTTCTCCATCGATTCACTCCACAGTTTGAGAAATCCGTCGGGCAGACCGGAGTTCCCCTGCAACGCTTCTTGCAGGCCGGGCATATCCGAACCTTCAAAAGGGTTGCCCGTGTTGTGAATTGGTGAATCGATTCTTATCAACCTTGGCATCATTCCCGTCGGTGACATTATTGTTCATGCCTTGCAGAGCAACATCGATGTAATGAACTTTACACTCAAGCACTGAGTGGCAGAGGCTCTCGGGGGGCAGATTCCTGTGCTCGGGAATCTGAGGCAAGTGGAGATCGAGTCGTGACTAGACTACCCGATCCCTCTCTTGCGAAGGAAACAACGTGCAAGCAATATGCCAGTATTATCGTAGAAGGGTAACTCGCAGAAAACTGCCGTTAACTCGGCAATAATTCACTATCTGGTAGGAGTGAAAGGAAGCTGATTGCTACGTTTTGATTCAGATTGGTTGTATTGCTGGAACATTATGTTACACCCACAGCGTCAAACAGTTACACCGATGCCCACACTCCTGTCTGGCTTGTCTAATCAAGGCATCTTTTCTGAGGCACAACCACTCTCGCAGCAACAACCGAGATGTTGTCTTCGCTGTGATTTGTACCGGCTTGGTGGATGAGTCTCACCACAACCTGATCGAAATCGGTGGTGTCGAGAGTATTCTGAATTTCCATATCAGAAACGACAGATGTCAGGCCATCAGAGCAAAGAACAAGAGTATCTCCTGCTGCAATATCGCCGGAATAGAGATGCGGCTGTATGTTCCTTTGAGGACCTATGGCCTGCGTAAGTACATGAGACAGGTTGCGAACACCGGGGCTGAAAGGATTAAAATACATACTGTCCATTGCATGGTCCCGACTGACCATTTGAAGAGTGCCGTTGCGAAACAAATATGCACGGCTATCGCCTACATTCACAACAACAAGAGTACTGCCGATAATCACAGCAGCCACTGCCGTTGTACCGATACCTTTCTTTCCGTAAGTCCTCCTCCCCTCTTCATAGACAAGGCGGTTCATTTCGACCATCGACTCGGCCAGACACTCCTGCACATTCGGGTTTGGGTTCTCAAGATAAATCCATGGCAACAGCGAAGTGACCATCGCGCTTGCATGCTCACCGGCTTCCATCCCCCCCATGCCGTCTGCGACTACCAGAAGCGTCCCTTTTTCCGGCACACCTTGATCTGAGTAGTTGACGACTGTCAGGCTATCTTCGTTACGATCACGAACAGGGCCCTTCTCGCTTGTGCAAACGAATTGAACGACAAACTGTTTTTCACTGGCAATAGCGTGTGTTGAATTCAACATGAGAATCAGCGTGATCCGGTTTGTTTTGTGAAACCGGGAGCGAGATGACGAACACTACTCCCTCCCCTTTTTTTGATTGAACTGAGATCGTCCCTCCATGCCCTTCAATAATCTGCCTACAGATTGGAAGTCCGTAGCCGTGGCCATCAACCTTCGTTGTGATCTTTTCCGTGAACAGACGGTTAAGAATGGCCTCATCTATGCCGGGACCGTTGTCCTTGACAAGAAGTCGCACCATATTCGCCGCGGCATCATGTTCCGTCTGCAGTGTGATTGCCGCAAACGGATCGGCTTCGACACTATTGTTAACAAGGTTGAGAAGCACCTGCTGAATCTGATCGGTATCAAGATCAACGACCGGTATCTCATCGCTCAGAACGGCTTGGATACTGTTCCGCTTGAATTTGGGCAAGAACATCACAAATTCGACAAAATCAGAGGCAACCTTGTTCAGACTGCCGGGCACCAGTTTCGATGAACTCGGACGTCTGCTCAGAAGGCTCTTAGAAAACCCCTCAATCTTACGTGCACCCGTGATGGTCTTTTCAATCAACCCGCTGATTTCATCAATTGATACATTGCCGGATTTTCGTTGCATGAGCTCGAGGTTCAGCAACACCACGGCTACGAGGTTTTTCAGTTCGTGGCTAACTTCGGCGGCAAGCTCGCCTTTCATCGCCATGCGTTCGGACTGGATTATGTACTGGTTCGCCTGCTTCAGTTCTTCATACGTCCGTTTGAGGTTGTCATACAGACGGGCATTGTTTATTGCAATTGCGGCCTGCCCGGCAAGAATCTCGAATACGCTCAGGATTTCGTCTTTCTCGACAGCCTGAATGAACTTGCTGTCGACATAAATGACGCCGATTTTCTGATCATGAGTCTGCAAAGGGCTGCAGATAATCGTCTGCAACTCAAGATTCATGATGCTTTGTCGCCTCTCGAACCGCTCGTCATTCAGGGCATTCTCAATGCACAACGATTCGCCTGTCGCAAACACATCCTCCAGCACAGTGGAACTCACCTGAAAACTTTCGGCTCGAATCGATTCGCCATTGGCGTTTCTGCCTATAACGAATTCGAGTCTACCCCCGCTATTTGCAAGCATCAGGAATCCCCGCTCGGCCGTTGCCAGTCTGATTGCTTCATCGGTAACAAGCTCAAGCACTTCATTCAGTTCAAGAGATGTATTGATCTTCCGAACGATATTGAGGATGGTCTCAATATCGCGGACGGTCGATCGTGGCGGCGGATCAATCACATCGACCGGCGCTTCAACCGTAAGGCTCTGCCGCATCAGATCGTCAAGATTCATAGCAACACCTCACTACTGTGCATCTCTGAAGTCCATATCTGTGTTCCGGTTCTTCCAACAGGAAACAGACAAACACCACAGGCCATTTCTGTTCCCCACAAGGGACACATCCATTGGCTCAATTCTTCTCCCCATTTTGTTGATATTGACTCGTCACTTCTTGTCATCGCCGACGAAAAACGAAGTTGCATCTCGGCGCGGTAACAAATCCTCCGGGCATTGCAGCCCGCCAAACCACGGCACATTGTTACTACGGGAAGATTTCTGCGCGACTCAACCCGCTGCCTCCAATGCAACGTTCAGTCTCTTGGGGGAAAGAGCATACTGCGAGGCGTAAGGGGATCAATTCACACCTCTGTAATCACTATTCGTGTTACCATCTGTATGCCACAATGGGGGAAGGCGGTATTGGGGTATGATAGGAAAGAGGTGACGATAACTGCTTGTTATAATGAGGCTTACACGGACTCAGAAATCAAATGCAGTTGTTGGAGATATGCGAACCGAGTGCCGACATCGTGCCGTCGGTAAACTCTGCGAAAAGAGGAAGGAATTTTCTACAATCGACTTCTGATTGCCTCTGTTGAAACGGTAAGCTTTGCTGACAGTCTCATTGTTTAATGCTGCGCAGGATGCGGTCAAGCCGGGGGCGTGACACCTTCAGTATCCGCGCCGCTTTCAGCTTGTTTCCGCCGACATATTCAAGCACTTTTTTGGCGAGCATTGCCTGAACCTCCTTTGCCGAGGCCTGATCGAGGGGAACGAGGAGCATAAGAGTCTCCATAGGCATAGTCGGAAGTGCATCACTTGATCCGGCAATAATACGTTTTTTGGCAGGCCGTATGGTCCGATCCTCAAACTCAAAATCCTCTTCAGCGAGCCAGTCACCTTCTTCCAGCAGAACAGCCCGTTCAATTGCATGCTTGAGTTCACGAACATTTCCTTCCCAAGAATGTTGCATGAGAAGGTGCATGGCTTTAGGAGCTATGCCCTTTATTTTCTTGGTGTATGTGTGATTGAATGACTTGAGGAATGCTTCCGCAAGAAGCGGAACATCCTCTATACGTTCGGCAAGGCTCGGCAATTCCAGCGGCAGAATTTTCAAGCGATGATACAAATCTTTCCGGAATTCATTTGCCCGGATTTTTGTGGAAAGGTCGGCGCTTGTTGCTGCAATGATGCGTGCACGGACAGGCACGTCACGTATGCCTCCGACCCTCCGCATTGTCCGGTCCTCAATGACTTTGAGAAGTTTAGACTGAATTGCGAGAGAGATATCTCCTATCTCGTCCAGAAAAATTGTCCCGTCACCGGCAAGCTCAAACAGTCCGATCTTTCGTTCCTTGGCATCTGTGAACGCTCCCTTTTCGAAGCCGAACAGTTCGGCTTCAAGCAACGTTTCGGGAAGAGCGCTGCATGCAATGTCAACGAACGGGCTGTTACGGTTCGCGCTGTTGTAGTGGATAGCGCGTGCAAAGAGTTCCTTCCCTGTTCCGGTTTCACCTGTAATCAGGATCGTTCGTGCGTTGTTTTTAATGACTTTTCGGGCCCGCTCGATGGTTTGCTTCAAAAGCGGCGATGAACCGATAATCGAACGAAAGTCATACACCTCCTGCTGAATCTCAACAAAACGGCTTTTCTGTTTCTTCGCCTGCCAGTCGTTGTAGAGGAGGTTGACTTCATCGCGAATTTTTCTATGCTCATCCGGCACAATGAAGTATGCAGAAACCCCGAGCTTCACCAAATCAACGGCGAAACTGTGATCAGGGTCTTGAGCAAGGGCGACAATCGGTACGTCAGGGATCTCTGAACAGAATTCCTTCAACGACGATCGCAGCGTCAGATTATCACGCGTAACGTCAATAAGAACAAGCCTCGGCACATTGAACAACGCCCTCCCGACCAGAAACGACGGCGAAGAAGCAAACTGCAGGTGAACATCATCTGCCGGAGTTATCAATCGGCGTACATCTGCCATCATTTCTTTGCGGCCGCAAAGCAGAATCGTGAACCGGTCTTTTTTTGTGGGCACGACTATTCCTCAGGATTTGATGATTGAGTCTATCGTTGCTAGAACCCGGTCTTTTTGATCAACAGCAAGATAACTTGATTTCAACTGGTCGGATGAAATGCGAGAAAGAAAGAACTGCACAATGAGCCTCGTCTTGATGAGATACTCCTTTGCACGATCGCGCTGTCCGCGGTTATAGTATTCCCCTGCCAACGCATATGCCAGCTTCCACGTTATCTCTGCGATCGGTTCTTTCGCAAGAATATCCATCCCTCGCTTAAACGCGACAATCGGTTTTTCCAGTCCTTCGCCGTTCTTCGAGCCGGCACAGATGCCAAGGATGAAATTCGCTTCAGCAAGGTAGCGGGGATGGCGGTGTACCTCTTGTTCACCCAGTATTCCGTTGGCAAGCGTCGCCGCCTCCTCATTGTTCTCCAACTTGTTCAAACACTCGGCAAGTCGCAATTGGGATTGCCATCGGATCTCATTGGTCTTTTCTTCGCTGGACACACGCATTGCATCGCGGAATGCTACGCAGGCTTCATCGTACTTCCCGCAAAGATAGGTACGCGACCCACGAAGAAGCAGGTAACGAGCAAGAAATGTACGTTGACCTTCCTTCTCTATCAAAAGTCCTGCTTCATTGAGCCTCGTCCCGGCAATATCAAGAACGCCGAGGGCAAGAAGAGCCTGCACACCAAACAACAAGCTGTCTACCTGATGATATCTGTTCTCCATTGCTTCGGCCAGACCTCGGGATTCGTCAAAGAACGTAAGTGCCTTCTCATACTCACCTTCAGCAAGAGATACCTCTCCAAGATTCGCAATGACCAGCGCCAAGCCAGCCATCGAATCAATCCGTTGGTATTGTGAGCGTGCCTTATCGTAATACTGTCTTGCGGCGCCGTATTTCCTGAGACTGTAATGCGCGATCCCAAGATTATTGTGAATCAGCGCCTGCTGATGCATCGTGCCGAAATCCTCACTTGCCTTCAGTGCCCGGTGCCAATACTCAATGGCCCGCTCCGTGTCACCTTTCCTGCTCAGGACATTGCCAATGTTGTTCATCGAGTTGATCACCTGCGTTCGTTCCCCCGTCGATTCAAACTGCTTCATTGCTTCAATAAAGCACTCTACGGCATCATCGAAGCGCTCCTGGTAGAAGGTTGCAATCCCGAGATTGGTATAGATGTCGCCTTTCAGCCTGTTCGATTCCAAACCGGCGATCTCTCCGAGCTGCTGCAGGCAATCCTTTTCAGCCTCTGCAAAACGACTTGCAGAGATTGCAAGTCCGACCAGTTCCTGCCGCAGTTCAAGCTGCTCCGCTTTGTCGGTTGTTTCGCGCAGAGCCGCACTCAGAAGCTCGTGGGCAAGATCATTCTCACCAAGCCGGGATGCAGAAAATCCCATCACCTTGGAAAGCCGGGCTCTCTCGGGGGGCAGCAAAGCCGTATTATCCTTCAGTTCACGGCACAATGTAATTGCTTCCCGATACGAACCAGTCTCGTAGAGTGCCGTGGCCAGCTTTACTTGAACAGCTACTTCACCACGAACATGCCGGTTTGCCTTTGCGAGTTCTATCGCGCTACGATACAGTTGAAGTGAGCGTTGAAGAGCGAACAACCTCATTCCTTCGTCGGCGGCCCGTTCGTAACAGGAGAATGATTGCATGTACTTGCCGCATCCGGCAAACTGGAAGGCAAGTTCCTGCAATCCTTCAAATCCACGGGAGCTTTCCTCATCACGTTCCAGCGTTGTCGAGATCAGTGCGTGCAGTTCAGGCTTCTCATCCTGAATCCGTTCGTAAATCGCGTCTTTCAGCCTCTTTATCCTTATGAAGACACGCTGACCGGAGCTCGATATAAACTCGTCGAGGTACAGAAACCGAAGGTGATCCGACATGCGCTGCGGGTGAAAAGGAAGGAGTCCGGCGAGTATCTTCTCTTTCACAGGAAATTGGAAACACGCAAGAATGCTGAGAACCAACTGCCTCTCGCGGCTCAATTTGTTGAAGCGCGCAAGAAGGAAGTCATCTATCGTGCGCGGGAGTTTCGTCTCCAATCCGGAAACGAATTCCTTCCCCATGTCGGGCTGCTTCAGCGCATCGGCCGGAACCATTGACAGCACGGCATTGAGTGCCTCCACCACGATCGCCGGCGTTCCGCCATATAGACTATGGAGCAATGAACTTATTGAATGGACTACGGAAGTTTTCCCGAGAACCGACTGGCTTATCTCGGCAATCTCTTCAGCAGCAAGTTCACCCAAGTGAAGCTCTTCAGCAATCGCCGACGGAAAGACTGTTGCCCTTTCGGCAGTTTCCGCGACAAGCGCCATCACACGCCCTTTCATTGCATCGCGTATGATTGTGCGTACCACCTGTACCGACGCTTCATCGAGACGCTGGGCGTTATCAATTACCACAACGAAGGGAAGTACATCCGAACATGCAACAAGAAATCTCGCCAGAAGCTCGGCACTCTCATCCTTCCTTCCGCCCCACCTCTCAAAACGATGTGCAGGGGCTGCACTTAGACCAATCAGTTGATCGAATCTGTCAAACACCATTCTTCCTTGCTCCGAGCAGGAACGAATATCCGCAACCAGAGGTGAGAGAATTTCGGATATGCCTTCGAAAGGAACATCTGAACGAATGGGATCGATTTCATATACAGTCAAACCGGAGGATCGAGCATGCTTCAGAGACTCTTTGATCAGGGAGGTTTTGCCGATGCCCTCCGGGCCCGTAACGCTGATGGCTGAGCGGGAAGGCACATCTCCGTCAGTGCCAAGAGCAGACAAAGCACGTTGAATCGTCTCGAGTTCCTTGCGGCGGCCGACAAAGCGGGACGACCGCGAAAGCCCGAAATATGATTCATACAACTCAACGCCGTTTTGCATTGACGAACTGAGCTTTCGTGCAGCCTCTTCTGCAGTGGCAAACCTGCGGGAGGGCTGCTTCTGCATAAGTCCCAGAATGACCTCTCGCGTGCGGGATGTTCCTGCCCCTGATGTGAAGCGCGGTTCCTCCGAAAGAACGCGTTTGACCAGTTCTACCGGTGTTCCTGCTTCAAACGGGGGATGTCCTTCAAGCAAGTGATAGAATGTTGCGCCCAGCGAATATAAGTCCAGCCGGTGGTCGTATTCCTCACCCTTGAGGCATTCCGGCGCCGTGTACTCCAGCGTCCCCCGGACGGAAATATCAAGCGTCTCCTCTTTCTTCTTGCTAAAGCCGAAGTCTGCCAATTTGAGCAACGGGGCTGTTGCCATTTTCCCTTCATCGACAACCACAAGATTCTGCGGCTTAATATCGAAATGCACAATACCTTCGCGATGGACGTAAGAAAGAACACTCAATGCCTGAAGCAGGAGGAGTTCAAGTTGCGAATGCTTCTTTTCAACATTGGACTCAACCCACGCCAGCGTATCAACACCACGCAACAATTCCATTGTGAAGAATCGTCTCAGAAGAAGGGCTTCGTCCGCATGCTGTATCGTGCCGAAGTCAAATATGCGGATCAGATTCGGATGTGAAAGGGCAAGCAGCGCCGATACTTCATTCTTGAAAACTTCATCGGCCTCCGTGTCGGATTCCCCGAAGCGATGGAGAATTTTCATCGCCATCTGTTGATTCTTCCGGCAGGTATCTTCAACCAAGAATACCTCGCCACTTCCACCGACACCCAGTTTTTGAAGAAGGGTGTACCGGAAATTGATCATCATGCTTGCCTCACCCCATCTTTCACGGCATAGTGAAGCGCAATCAATACCGCGGCAAGCAGCGCTCCCGGAAAGAATCCCAGCCACCATCCTGAATGCAACGAACTAAGTGATTGCCACAACATATTCCCCCAACTTGCAGTCGGCGGTTGGATGCCAAGTCCCAGGAAACTCAACGATGCCTCCGCCAACACTGCACTGCCAAACTGGAGGGTGGCTGCAACGACAAGAATCGGTTTGAGATTCGGCAGCATGTGTTTACGGAGTATATTCCAACCCGATTGATGAAGAAGTCTTGCTGCAAGGATGAATTCTTTCTCACGCAGTCGCAGTACTTCGGTTCGAACCGTTCGGGCTATCCCCATCCACCCGGTGAGGGAAAGGAGGATGATAAGAGATGTGATGGAGGTCCCCAAAAACGCCATCACTGCAACGACCAGAAAAATGCTTGGAATGGAAAGCATGAGGTCGGTGAGTCGCATCAAGATTGTATCAAGTGCACGATTCGTGTACCCGGCAAGGAAGCCAACAATGACCCCAATCAGAAGAGAACCAATTGTAGCACATAGCCCGATCCCCAACGATACCCGGGTGCCGAATACAACGCGACTGAAAACATCCCGCCCGATATCATCAGTCCCGAAAAGAAATCGAATAGAACTCATTTTAGTCGCAGATGTTTCGTTCGGTTCATCATGGGGCTGTGCGTGAAAAGAGATGTTCTGTTGCAGCAACAAGTTATTCGATTTTTCATACGATCGTTGCAGTGAACTCAACTCTACCGGTTCCGTATCTTGCGGAACTGTGTGTACAAGGGCCCCCCGGCTCAACGGGCCAAGCAACCGTGTCGTAACAAGATCCCCCTGTTTGTTCGGACCGATTGGGGTCAAAAAGGGGGCACAAACCGCAATAAAAGCCAGAATCGCCAGAAAACCGACGGGTCGTAACCTCCACTTCTGGGCAACAGTCTGACCTTGGAAATCTTGCCAAATCTTCCACATGATATACACTCCGCCGCCAAGCCATACAACCGCAGCGAGCCAAAACTCCCAGACATCGTGTCTCCAATATGTCGCCGGAGATGTCAGTTCCGAAAGAGTCAGGAGGCAGTACGAACAAAGCGAGACAATGCTCGCAACAATCTCATCTATCTTTTTCCAGAACAGAAAGAGGTAGATGACAAGACCGGCAGAGAGTAGCGTACTGCGTTTCATTGTTATCCTCCAATCCGCAACCGCGGATCGATGAATGCATTGAGGATGTCGGCAAGCATGTTACCGGCAATCACTACAACTCCGGCTACGAGCGTACAGCCCAGTATGAGCGGATAATCACGTGCGTAAATCGCCGCAACAGTCAACTGCCCCATCCCAGGCCATGAAAACAGAACCTCAGTCACCAGTACGCCGGTCAGCAAAATCCCGATCTCCACTCCTATAAGTGATACAATGGGCGTGATTGCATTCGGCAGAACATACATGCTGAAGATTTTTCTCTGCGGCAGTCCCATACTTCGAGCATGAAGCACATACGGTTGCTGCATCACGGCAGACACGTTACTTTGCAGATAGCGGGCCAGCCCGGCAGCGGCAGGGATAGCCGCGGTACAAGCAGGCAGTACAAGATGATGCAGAATATCCGGCACCGATCCGGCTTGGCCTGACGAGTACATTTGTGATGAAGGAAATAGGCCGAGTCCGTATGAAAAAATAACAAGCAACATAATGCCGACCCAAAACGAGGGCAGCGCATACACAACCAACAGCGCGTTTGCGAGCACCATCTCTACCCGTTTTCGCTTCGTGAAGAACGTCGCGGCCGCAAGCGAGATGCCCAGCACCACTTCAAGAAACAACGCAGCGCCGGCAAGAAGAATGGTGTTTGGGAACACTTCCCCGATTATGTCAGCAACCGGCGCATGCCGGGCTAATGACATTCCCAGATCGCCGGAAAAAACCGAGCTAAGCCAAACCCAGTATTGCTCAAGCAAAGGCCGGTCCAGCCCGAATTGCCTTTGCAACTGATCTCTGACGGTTTCCGGAATTGTCGGGGAGAGAAGCGCATCAGTCACACTGCCGGGCAGCAACCGGGATAAGAAGAAAACGATTGTCACCAGGCCGAAAATGAGGGGAACTGCTTCGAGAATACGTCTGAGAACGTAGTAGAAAAGTGACACCAAAGTGATTCCGCTAGCGACTATTGGGTTTGTGCCGTTTCAACGCGCCACTCCCACGCATTATGTGTCGTTCCGAGAATGCCGATGTGAGTTCCCTGTACCCGCGTGCGCACACCGGTGATGTTGTTGATCCAGAACAGGAAGGTATACGGCTGCTCATCGTACACAATCGTTTGAAACTCTTTCCACAAAGAAGCCCCCTCGGTTTCATCGGAAAGTGTCCGTACCTCCGCAAGAATTGCGTCAACGCGGGGATGCCGGAAGCCTGCAAGATTGAACGGATATTTCTTCAGGTCGGAGCCCCACAGATCATCCAATTGCATCTGCAGCGGAACACTGAAGCCGGCAAACCAGGCATCATACGATCGCTGCATCAGATTATTCCAGAACGTTCCGCGTTCCACCTGTTCAATCTTCATTTCAATCTTTACGTCCTTCAACTGCTGTTGAATAACTGTGGCCATCAGATTGCGAAGTTGGTTGCCCGACGCAAGGTTCAGCGTGAACGAAAACTTCATACCGTGTTTGTCGAGAATTCCGTCACCATTGGAATCTCTCCACCCCTCCTTTTGCAGAATGCTCGCTGCCTGTGCCTTGTCGAACGGCAACGGCTGGAGTGTATCGTTGTATGCCCATCTGAACAGCGGTGAAACGCCGCCGATGGCCTCCTGTCCGTGCTCGCCTAGATATGCTTTCACAATCTCGCGCCGGTTGATCGCCATTGTGAGCGCCCGCCGAACACGGGACGAACCGAACAGCGGATGCGGTTTGATTTCCCGCCCCGCCGTTTGTGTGTACGTTTCGGGATCGATGTTATTCCATCCGATAAAGTCATAATCTCGACCGACGGTAGAGATGATTGTGATGGATGGATATCGCGAAGGCAAATCGGCTTCTTCAAGACGCAAACCCGAGACGACATCAACCTCACCGGATATTAATTGCTCAACACGTGTTCTATAGTCGGGCAAGATCTTGAACACCAGTTGAGACAACTTCGGGGTGAATGGCTCATAAGGGAATCTGGATGGCGACAGAACGACTTCCTGCAACGGATTCCAGCGGGCTATTGCAAACGGGCCGGCTGTTGTTGGAGCCTTGTTGTGCAGACTCGTCCGAATTTCATTCCGCGGTATGCCGCTGAAGATATGCGCGGGAATGATCGGGAGGCCCACATCGAACAACTGTCCCGGACGGGCTTGTTCGAAGTGAAACACAATCGTGGAATCATTTAGTACATCTATACTCTTGCCGACTTCGAGCTTGCCGTTCGTACGGCGGAAATTCTGCACGGCACTTTGGCGAACACTTGCTACAATCGTATCGCCGTACAGTTCAAAGGAGAACCGGACATCGCGGGCCGTCACGGCAACGCTGTCCGACCATCGAAAATCGGTTCGAAGATGAAATGTTACATCACGCTGACCGTTACTGGACTCCCATGACTTGGCAAGAAACGGCGCAAATTCCAGTGACCCCTGTGTGGCGTTGAATTCGGGATGGATCAGGCGGGGAAAAATTAGATCGTTGATTTCGCCGGCAACTATTTCACGGGCGAAAAGAGGATTGAATGTATCGATATCGCCTTCGATAGCGACGGTGACTGCGGCACGCTCACGATCTCGAGTACCGCATCCCCCAAAAAAAATTGAAATCGCAGCTATCGACAAAAACGATAGCTGCAATACAGCTATTTTGTTACGCATCCCCTGAACGCAAAAAATTACAGCTAAATATAGTTATAGTGCCACGGTTTGTCAACCATCTCTGTTCATTGGTTATCAAAACGTGATGCCCGCCGCACCGCAATGACATTTAGTTCTTGAGCAACTTGAGCGAAACAAACCACTCATCGGCATGCCTGCCGTTTATCCATGCCCGAGCCACTCCGGCAGAGAGTGTTGACTCCAAATTGAACCAATGCCTGAACACACAATTCATCTGAAATCCGGCATTGACACTGAACCATCTGCTGCCATTTGCCAGCAGTGTTTGTGAAAACAGTGACGCATCAACGTGGCTCAACAGGTGTTGACCGAGAGATACATCGCCGAATCGCAACGGCGGAAAGTTGTTCTCAACCATCAGCTTTGCAAATCTATCAACACCAATGCTGTAGATCGGAGCGCCGGGAAAGCGGAACACTGTGCGGAATTGCTTTGCATCAACATTCTCCACTGCGCGATTTCCGAAGCCGCCAAAATAAAATCGTGACTGTACAAGCTTCTTGTTCGTTGGATGATACCCACCAGCCAACTTCAGATGCAGTACATTGTGCGGAGCAAGGTATGTCGCAAAGTGATCCCATTCAGCGTAGAGCTGTACTCCGAGTTCGGGTCTTCGTAGATTGGCGCCAAAGATCATCGCCGTTACGCCGATTTCATTTCCGAATTCGTGGTCACCGCTGCCGATAGACCTCCGAAGATATTGCGAGGTGAGCGTTGTACGTCCGACCACAAAATCAGGTTGCGATACCGGCACAAGGTTGTCATTGATGAACTCCACTCCGCTGTAGAGCGTGAGTTCCGATCGTTGCTTCAGCTTGTATGGATTGTCGTACACCCAGTAGTGAGTATTGCCCAACCGGAACTGGTTGCCGTACAATCCTCTTTTCCTCTTGTTGAAAAGATCATAGAAATCAGGGCTGTTGTACTCCCAACCAACCTCGAATGATTTCTGATACTCGTATTTCAGGCGAATGTGAAATTGCGTCGGCTGATTTCTTTCACGGAACGGGCTTACCCCTGTTTCGACGATCAAATCATGATTCAGAATCGGGTCGGAAACCTGGCCAAATACACCGAGTACCTTTTTCGATTGGAATCCCGTTAAAACCGGAACGAACGACACGACTTTCAGGTGATCAAAGCCGTTGTATTCATTCGCCATCAGATTCGGTACATTTGTGTCAGCAATTTCCTGTTGCGCAACAGCAAAGTCTGCAACTTCCGGATACATTTCCTGAATCTGCTGTCCAAGATATTTGATAGCAGGAAGCCGTTGCGCGGGAACATTCGGAATGAGAACAGGATAGAACCCGTCTGTTGAAAACTCAAATGCAAACACTGAATCTTTGCTCAAATGTAATGGCTTGAACAGGCCTATGCGCGTGTGGCTGATTGCCTCAGTGGTTCCGCTTTCCATACTTCTTCTGTAGATATTAGATACGCCATTGGTAAAGGCATTCCAATAGAGCCATTTGTTATCAGGACTCCAGCTCGGGTTCTCAGGAGAGCCTTTGTCGGTAATGACGGAATACGACGCGGGCTCACCTTTTCGAATCTTCTCACAATCAGAAAGAACGATCGATTGATCGCCGCTTGCACGATGAAGCACTGCTGCCAATCGACTGCCGTCGGGGCTTACTGCTATACCGTGTATTTCGTCCCCGATATCAAAATGTATGTGTTCCACCAACGAATCATACGGTGGAGTAAAGCTCACCAACGTCGCAACCCCTCCGCCATGTCGGATACCCCAGAGTTCGTTTGTGAGGGAAGATACCGTCAGATGTCCCACTCGACAGTCCTCGAACAGCAATCTCCGCTTTCCCGTCGTCGCATCCAACATCCAAAGGTCCCGGTAGAGTTGATTATTGTTGGTGGTGAAGAATAGCAAATCGGTTTCGGCGTTGAAAGCAGTTGATGTCACTTGATGCGCGCCGGGCGTGGGCAATGTTGCCATTTCGATCGATGTGCGTGTTCGACGATCAAAGCGTTGAATTCCCGCGAGGTGATGGGGACGGTGTTTCGCCCAAAATAAGAATCTGCCTGAACTGTCAACATTCGGATGCGACACAGCGCCGGAAGGCGTGTCAGACAATCGCGTGATCGGTGTTATTGGGGCACCTTCGAGTATCGCGAGATTGGAGCGCTGAAACTGCTGCTCCGACTGCTCAAATTCTCTCCACGCCGCACTGAAATCAATTCCGTACGCCTGCTTGAATCGTTGGGAGAAATTCTTGTAGAAGTCACTCTTTTGGGGAGTGAACCACTCAAAGAGTTTCGAGATCCCGTATTGTTTGACGAGATGCGAAACAAACCTTCCTCCATATGTGTAGTGATTTGTTTCCGTTAAGAATGATTGATGGGGGGTCTTGGATTCGAGATAGATATCCGAGGGGAACTCCTTCCCCTCCGCAACGAGAGACCGGAAGTACATCTCATCAAAACTTCCCATCGTTCTTCCGAATCCACCACTCATCCATGTCTCCAGAAACACGGCAACACCCTCCTGATGCCAACGGGGTGTGTATCGTCCGTAATTCGTGAGCAGGCTATAGAGTACAGTAAGAGGCTGGTTTTGAACCGGAGCCACTTTTGAGAAGATGAAACGATTGAACTTCTCAATGTCGGGAGCCAAATCGTTCACAACCACATGCACAAGTTCGTGATTCAGCAGCCATTGGAAGCGCTCGCTGTACGGTATGTTCTCATAACCGGGTTCGAGAGGTGAAAGATCAAGCCAAATGTAATTGACAGGCACCGACGAGGCAGCAGCACCGCCATAGTCATTTACATCATGCGTATTGATGACAATTTTACCTGACGGAGTATACGAGAAGATGATGCTGAGCCGCTGCAAAGCAGCTTCTGCTGAGTTCAGAATATGTTCAACCAGGTGGGCATGTCCCGCCCGATAGATAATCCGGAAGTGTTTGCTCTCGCACTCGTACCACTGCACTTGCGCGGTTAGTCGATTCATGGCGCAAAAGGCGATATTCAGGACAATAACACAAGCTAACAACCGGACACGTGACAACTTTACCTCGGGGGTTTTGGGTTCAGAATGAAAATAAAAAAAAGCCTTCAACGATGAAATTGAAGGCTTTGGGTTTACTCCCCTGAAAGGAAGACAAATGACTAAGGCCTTGAAGGGTGAAGATACTTATCGTCCGAAGATGTACGCGCTACCGAGTGCTTCCACCTGTGACGCTGAACGTCCGAAGATGTACGCGCTACCGAGTGCTTCCACCTGCGATGCCGAACGTCCGAAGATGTACGCGCTACCGAGTGCTTCCACCTGTGACGCCGAACGTCCGAAGATGTACGCGCTACCGAGTGCTTCCACCTGTGACGCCGAACGTCCGAAGATGTACGCGCTACCAGATCCGAACAGCGGCGAGTAGGGAAAGAGTGTAGAGCTCGGTGGTCGGCGGATCACTAA
>CAADGV010000028.1 GCA_900696645.1 uncultured Chlorobiota bacterium
AACGTAATAGGGTCCGCGAGGAACAAACCAGATTCCCCGTAAACTCCAAGGAAGCCCGTCATCAGGAATTACCTCAACAGACACACCGCTGACTTTGAGAACTTTCCTTCCCTGATTCTGATCAATCATCGATGCCACCGCATAGATTTCCGTTGCTCCTGAGGTTGCATTCCGTACGCCCCAAATGTCATTGATGGGCAAAATCGTGCCGCTCTCCAAGCGCTGCCACGTGCCGGCACCGCTCTGGTGCGCTATGAAACCACCATCTCCTACGGCGTGCAGTTGGTAGCTGCTACCACCCCACATTTTGTTCACACCAACTCCGATGAAAATTGGGCTGATTGGAATTTCTTGAAACATTTGCCCGTTCCAGTGAAAATATGGATCAAGCCACACATCATTGTGGGCAAGAGCAAACACAAATCGAATTGCTGGCGGTATTCCCTGATACGTTATCCGTCGAACTTGCCAAGTGCCAGTCCAAATTGCAAGATTATATCTTCTTGGGTCAATTTGCCCTGTTGAATCCCTCAAATACAGTTCGCCAACAGCATAGGCAAGCGTATCGTTGATGATGGCTATATCATTAAGCGTGCTGGCATTACCGTCTCCTAACGTATCAATCTGCCACGTAAAGTTGTGCGATGTCGTGTCAAGTGTCGTGGCAACCACAGTGCCGCTGGTGTCGGTTATTGTGGTGTCTCGAATTCGTTGTGCGGCAAAGCGGTAGCTGCGGTTGGGAAGGAGGTTTTCAAGAAGGAAAATCGAATCTGCACCGGCAATGCGCGAACTCAGCTTGGTCTGTCCGTCCTGGGTTATCGTTATCGTGCGCGGTTCATTCAGATCTGTGAGCGAGACTTTCAGCCACGCTTCAGTGCAGGAGACATCTTCCACCGTTATATGAATGGTTTGCCCGTCCGGAGGGGGAGGCGGTGGCGGCACAACAGGAGGCTCCTTTTTGCACGTCAGCGCAAATGCGCAAAGCGCGGCACCTGCCGCAAGGGTTAGTGTTTGTCGCATTTCGACCTCAATGGGATCTTGGTCAAGGAGTGCCGGGAGATGGTCTCTCGGGAGAAGGTCTCTTTCTCCAAGGGTGAGTCTATGATGAAGGAGACCTTCATCATGGTTGCAGGTGGCGCAGTGTGTTCAAGAACAGGGAGACAAGTGACGGCTTCCATAACTCCCTCCGCAATTGTGGGTTTCTGCGTATCGCTGACGTTTAGTTTAACAAAAAAAGAAAACGAAACTCAAGAGGTGGGAAAAAAATGGTGCGAGGGGTTCATGATGCCCCGTAAATCGTCCTTTGGGCATGTCAGGGGTAAACCCCGGCTGTCGCGGAGAATGCAGCAGCCTCACGTATCCGTGACAGGATGAACAGGGCTTGCAGTTACGTCTGTGTCCTCAGCATGTCTTTCTTCCCCCTTCACCCTCCACATCATCGCTGCAGAAACACATCCCGCAACAAATGTCGCCGTCCACAATGTCGTTGCCCCGAACTGATCAAGAACGGCTGTACCGACCCAGGCGCTGAGCGCAAATCCGAGGCTGAACGTCATCTGATACAATCCCATATACTCGCCGCGCCGCTCGGGCGGAGCAATTTCGGACATGTACGCTGCTGTCGTCGGCAAGAGAATCATCTCACCAAATGTCCACACTACCACCGTTGCTGCCAATCCCCCAAAACCGCTGATGAACACCATTGACCCGAACCCGAGTCCGACAAGGAGTGCACCAATTGAAAGCATCTCGCGGTTGGGACGATTCGCTGTGGCAAGGTTCAGCGGCACTTCCAACAAAATGATCAAAACCGTGTTGATCGTAAACATCAACCCGAAGTCGGATTCAAGGAGATGCAAATCCCTCACGAGAAACAACGGAAGAGCAGCTTCATGCTGGAAGAAGATAATCAACACCGGAAGGCTGGCAAGCAGAAAAAATATCAGCCTTGGATTTCTGAACCCCGATTGCCCCGGCTGAGCCAAACCTGATGTTGTCGCTTTTTGCGCCGCATGATGCGATGTGCGGAACGGCTTCCACGACGGCATGAAGAGCAGCGCTGATGCAGCGAGGGCTGTCAGCCCGTCGGCCCAGAACAACGCCCGATACGATACAACAACAATGAATCCGCCGACTGCCGGCCCGATGCTCATGCCGAGATTGATGGCAAGTCGATTAAGCGCGAACGCCGCCTTGCGCTGCTCGAACGGCGTGATATCCGCAATGAACGCCAGTGCTGCCGGGCGGAATGCTTCGCTGATTGCCGACCAGACAACTACTGCTGCGACAATGACTGCATAGTGATGCGCAAGCGGAAGCAGAAACAGCAACATCCCGCTTATGCCCAACGACCAGCGCATAACCTGCAACGGCCCGAATCGGTCGCTCAGCTTTCCCGCAAACGGCGCGGTAACAAGAGCGGAAATGCCGTAGGCTGTCAGTACAAGACCGGCATGTTTCGCGTCAAAGCCGAGCGTTCTGTTCAGATACAGGACGAGAAACGGCAGCACCATCATGCCGGCACGATTGACGAACACGGCAAATGACATCAGCCACATTTGTTTCGGCAAATTGCCTAATCCGCGCCATGGGTTCACAACATCACTCTTGTATGAAGAACATGGTATTGAGAGATTTGAGAGAGTACGACTTCCCTAAACATACGAGGCGCGAGGTGTTCCGTTTCGTCGTCTTCTACGTCGGTTGTGTTGAGAAATGATGTGTCAGATGCTCACAGACACGCCCGGTGCCAGTTCCACAAGCCTCTTCTTCATTTTTGTATGAAGATGTCTTCTCAGCATCTGCGGTGTCCCGGTAAGTGCAGCAAATGTCCCGTAGTGCATACCGATAATGGTTTTCGGTTTGATGAGATCGCAGGCAATTGCAGCTTCACGCGGACCCATCGTGTACAAATCTCCTATTGGCAGAATGGCAATATCGGGCTTGTAGAGCTTGCCAATCAACTTCATATCGCCAAAAAGAGATGTGTCACCTGCGTGATACAACACGAGCTTGTTCTCGAATTGAATGACGTAACCCGCCGCCTCGCCGCCGGGTGCAACAACCTTCCCATTCACATCAATATCGCAACTGTGCTTTGCATCCACCATCGTTACCTTGATTCCGGCGACATCAAGCGTGCCTCCCTTGTTCATCCCGATGGCGTTGGTAACGCCGAGTGACGTGAGGTAGAGATAGACTTCGAAGATGCTGACGACGGTTGCATTCGTCCGCTTCGCAATCTCAGCGGCATTGCCAATATGATCGGAATGACCATGTGTGACGAGAATAAGATCGACGTGCGGAATGTCCTTGGCTCCGGCAGGGGCTTTGGGATTTTCAAGCCAGGGATCAATCAGAATGATCCTGCCGGAAGGCGATTCACATTTGAATGCCGAATGCCCCAGCCAAGTAATCTGGACAGATTTCTTGGTTGATGTCATATCGGTACTACCCTTTCTGTTTGTGAGAAAAGACCGGGAGAGCACCGCTATTCGACGCTTTTCAAGAAGCGTTGAAGGGATGCCTCCCGCTCCTTCTGCAGTTGATGTTTACGATGGATAACCGGCGGCACAGCCCGTTCCTTGCACGCCGCCCTTGGAAGCGAACACCGCTCGCATGTTTCATTCACCTCCACAACGGGAATGGAGGAATCGTTCCAGAAACCGACGGTGTTCTTGAAATTGTCGTTCAACAAAAGTCCCAGACTGATACTGGAGTTAGTATGTTCCGTCAACGCAAGAGGCCGCGCCACCGAGATGACGAAGAACTCCGCATCCCCGTCCATGAAGCGTGACCGTTGGACGCCGGTAATTGTCGACTCTTTCAGCGTTCGCCCCGGCATTTCGGCAAGTTGTTGCAACAGGGTAATCGAAAGCCACCTGCGGCAATAATGTTCATTCAAACCGATGGCGTGCGGAACAACGACGCGGGACATATTCAGCTCTTTCGTCAGCACAAAGTCCTTGCTCCCCACCTCGTTGTTAAAACGGAGATAGAACATCTCCTGCATTCCGAAAAAGGTCGGGATGATTTGACTGAGACGATAGAGGAACATCTCGGGCGTTGCCTCGAACCGACGCATGATGTTCAAAAACGCATTGCCGTTCCAAGACGTCCGCTTGAAAAATCGTTCAAGTTCTGTTCGTAATGCGTTGCGGTTGATAAACAACGCGCCTGCGAAGTATGACGCCTTGTAGTTGTTCAGAACTTCCGCGAAAGAACTCACCTCCAACCACGTTGAGGTAACGGGATGTTCTTTCAAGCCGAGAGTGCGGAAACCGAGTTCGCGGGCAAGCAAGAATGCACGCTGTGAAGGAAGCAGTCTGTCGTTAAGAAACAGCTTCGGCGACTTCCCTTTTGTGGAGATGGAACGGAACTTCTTCAACTCGGGATAGTCATGAAACGGAATCTCTCCAATCTCATACCCGAACTCATCTTTCAAAATGTTGAAAAGACGATCCACCTGAACCGGTTGCTCGACATTCAGCTTGTGTTTGCGTGCAAACTCCTCAGCCGCGGTTTCCAGTTCTTCGAAATAGTTGGAGTGCAGTTTCTGGTACGAACGAAGAGCCGCAAACAGAAACTGCTCGACGCTCATGTCGTAGTTCTGGCCGATCTCCAGCAACGTCTGAATGAATGCGCCGGCTTCCTGCGGCGACTCCGTGATGAGGCCGACGAGATCACGCGGCTGGATGCCGAACAGTTCAAAGGGAAATTCCTTGATAAGGGGAGATTTCAGAAACATCGTTAACGGATCAAGCGAGTCGGACATCTTCGCCGAGACAAGCTCGTCGAATGAAACGCCAAGGGCATTCGCAAGCTGGATAATCTTGTCCGGTGTGGGGTACTTCTTTCCTTTCTCGATTTCACTCAGGTAGGAAACCGAAAGCACGGATTTTGCAGCAAGCTCAGAGAGGGAAAGATCTTGTTCGGCACGAAGCTGTTTGATCTTCACACCCAAAATCAACCGGAGGTTTTCAGCGTCAATATTCATCGCATAGCGAAAAAGGAGCGGAGTTCGGTTCCAATATATGCCCTTTTTGCCAGAAATGCTTCTCTATTAGCGAAAAATGAGGTGACATGAAGCATCATCTATAAGCGAAACTTAGGAGCGAGCGAAAGTTCGCTTGACAAATGTATTTCGCTGAGTTATATTTATCCCAGTTTTGTTCTTTCACATATCCACAATCAAATCAAGGGAGACCAAGCCATGCCCACCTTCGAAGACGTTCAAACACGGGGACCAATGAACAACCGATGGGAGGGAGTTACCCGCCCATACACTGAACACGATGTGCAGAAGCTGCGAGGGACGGTCGACATCAAATACACGCTCGCAGAACTTGGAGCAAAACGATTGTGGAATTTGCTGCATACCGAACCGTACGTGAAGGCGCTTGGCGCGCTTACCGGCAATCAGGCAATGCAGCAAGTACGTGCCGGTCTCAAAGCAATTTACCTCAGCGGCTGGCAGGTTGCCGCCGATGCGAACCTCGCCGGACAGATGTACCCCGATCAGAGTTTGTATCCCGCCAACAGTGTTCCCGAAGTCGTCAGAAAGATCAATCACACATTATTGCGTGCCGATCAAATTCATTCCTCCGAAGGATTGAATGGCATACACTGGCTCGCGCCGATTGTTGCAGACGCTGAGGCGGGTTTCGGCGGGCCGCTCAATGCATTTGAGTTGATGAAGGCGATGATCGAAGCCGGTGCAGCAGGAGTTCACTTCGAAGATCAACTTGCATCGGAAAAGAAATGCGGCCATCTTGGCGGCAAGGTTCTCGTCCCGACAAGCCAGTTCATCCGCACGCT
Source organism: uncultured Chlorobiota bacterium (assembly GCA_900696645.1). Classification (GTDB taxonomy): domain Bacteria; phylum Bacteroidota; class Ignavibacteria; order UBA10030; family UBA6906; genus CAADGV01. The sequence goes on from CAADGV010000028.1 coordinate 5,818, forward strand.
TACGGCCGCCCGGCTCGCTGCCGATGTCACGAATGTGCCTACCTTGATTGTCGCACGCACAGACGCAGACAGCGCCAATCTTCTGACGAGTGATATTGATCCCCGTGACCACAAATTTGTCACAGGAGAACGAACGGCAGAAGGATTCTTCCGCGTTCGCAGCGGAATCGAAGCGGCAATTGACAGAGCCATCTCCTACGCACCGTATGCAGACCTGATCTGGTGTGAGACATCCCACCCTGATCTTGGAGAAGCAAAAGAGTTTGCCGATGCAGTTCATGCGCGGTTCCCCGGCAAGTTGCTCGCCTACAATTGTTCGCCATCATTTAACTGGGCGAAGAAGCTCGACCCGGAAACAATCGCGCAGTTCCAGGATAAGTTGGGCGAGATGGGGTACAAGTTCCAGTTCGTCACGTTGGCGGGATTTCACGCCCTCAACCACAGCATGTTCACCCTCGCCCACGACTACAAAGGGCGAGGAATGGCTGCATATTCCCAGCTTCAACAGGACGAGGTCGCCAGCGAAGCGATTGGCTACACTGCAACGAAGCATCAGCGTGAAGTGGGAACGGGTTACTTCGATCTCGTCACGCAAATCGTTTCGGGCGGGACGTCCTCGACGACGGCACTTGCAGGTTCAACCGAGCGAGCGCAATTCTATACGTCAGCCGTATCGTGACAACCTTCCAAAATTGAACATCTGGCGGAGGCTCGTTCGAGAGCCTTCGCCACTACATCATTCAGCATCATCAAAGGAAATTGACACTATGCACGACGTTATCGTAGAGCCGGCCATCGTGGGGGTTGAGTTATTGGGAACTTCGATGAACGCATATCCCGATATTCTTTCTCCTGATGCACTCGACTTTGTTGCGAAACTGGAACGCGAGTTCCGTCCGGCACGTTTGCAGCTTCTCGCCTCCCGACAAGACCGACAAGCCCGACTGGATGCGGGTGAAAGGCCTGACTTCCTTTCATCCACCAAAGCTGTCAGAGACAACTTGTCGTGGCGGGTTGGAACGATTCCGGGTGACCTTCAGGATCGGCGTGTTGAGATCACCGGGCCTGTCGAGCGCAAAATGATGATCAATGCGCTGAATTCCGGCGCCAACGTGTTCATGGCTGACTTTGAAGATGCTAACTCTCCAACGTGGGAGAACATCATGAACGGTCACCGCAACCTGCGGGACGCCATCGATCGTTCGATATCGTTTACAAGTCCCGAAGGAAAACAGTATCGTTTGAACGATGAGGTCGCCACGTTGATGGTCAGGCCGCGAGGTTGGCATCTCGAAGAGAAACACGTTCTCGTTGAAGGAAAGCCTATGTCGGCTTCGCTGTTTGATTTTGGGATGTATTTCTTCCATCAAGCGCAAACTCTTCTTGATCGCGGAACGGGTCCCTACTTTTATCTTCCCAAACTCGAGAACCATCACGAAGCACATTTGTGGAACAGCGTGTTCGAGTTCGCCCAAGATGAACTCGGCATCCCACAGGGTACTATCAAAGTGACAGTGTTGATCGAGACAATTCTCGCCGCATTTGAAATGGAGGAGATTCTTTATGAACTACGCAATCACATAGTAGGCCTGAATGCGGGGCGTTGGGATTACATGTTCAGCGTTATCAAGAAATTCAGAAGTAACCCTGACTTTCTCCTGCCCGACCGATCACAACTGACGATGACGGTGCCATTCATGCGCGCCTACACAGAGTTACTTGTCAAGACTTGCCACAAGCGCGGTGCGCATGCAATCGGCGGAATGGCGGCGTTCATTCCAAGCAGAAAAGACCCGAAAATCAACGAAATCGCCCTCGCAAAGGTCACCGAAGACAAGGTGCGCGAGTCGAACGATGGTTTCGATGGAACGTGGGTCGCGCATCCCGATCTCGTCCCCGTTGCGCGAAAACCGTTCGACGCTGTCCTCGGCTCATCCCCTCACCAAAAACATCGTCTGAGAGATGACGTGAACGTCACGGCAAATGATCTGCTCAACTTCTCTGTTCCGGAATCATCAATAACAGAGGCGGGGTTTCGCAACAACATCAACGTGGGACTTCAATACATCGAATCCTGGCTGCGGGGAGTTGGCGCCGCGGGAATTTTCAATTTGATGGAAGATGCGGCAACTGCCGAGATCTCACGCTCGCAGGTGTGGCAATGGTTGCACCATCAACGGGCGCAACTTGCCGATGGAAGACTCATCAACGAGTTTATGTATCAAACGTTGCGGGATGAAGAATTGAGGAAGATCGAGGAGACGATCGGGCCGGAGGCATTTGCCGCATCCCGTTTCGACATTGCGCGGATGCTGTTCGATCAGCTTGTGACGAGAGATGTGTTTGCCGACTTTCTCACGTTAGATGCGTACAGATATTTGGACTGAGCTGCTTGCCACAGAGGCGCACAGGCACAGAGAATATCTCCCTGAAGTTTCCATATCAACAATATCTCCGTGCCTCAGTGACTCGGTGGCAGATTGTCAAACATTAGAAAATGTTTCTTGCACTCTCCTGCTTCGTTACCTTAACATCCTGCAGCTGCGGCGCCTTCAACCGGATTTCCAGCCTGTAATTCCGGTTGGGGCCGGTCGGTACCCAGTTGAACGTCATCTCCCAACAATGTAAGTCACGATACACACTCACCTGTGGCGCAGCAAACATCCGATTCACTAAATCGTAGTTTGTGCTTGCCGAGATCTTCCAATTCTCTGTCAGACTGAAACTGAGCGACGCCGAAAGGTTTGAACTGCGAAATTTATTGCGGGGGTCGTGTTGCGATTGCGAGAAGTTGTACGAGAGATCAAGTCTCCACGGAATGCTGAAATCGGGTGTCGGGTCATCATAGAGCTGCCGTATACCGCTTTGTCGGCGCAACGAGTCTTCCGCCGAAAGTATGGGACCTGCGGTCGATTGCTTCTTTTCTCCGCTCAAAGACGTCGAAAGACTGATATTGAAATTCGTGAGTTGAGCGAGTTGCCCGGTTTCTTTGACGAGAAACTTGTTGACTCTTCGGCCGATGCGGGGATCGAGCGGATCGGGTTCAAATTTGTAGAGATTGAAACTTGAGCTGCCGCTGATGTTCAACAGCGTTCCGATATTCGTCCGGTAGCCGAGGGAAATCTCGTCAAACCTCAAGCTGTCACGCGCAAAATTGTAGCCCGTCGAGATGTCAAAATTTAATAGCTGAAATTTGTTGTCCTGCCCTGCGGAATCGGACGATTCGGTTTTCATCTCAATCACATTCCCAATCCGCAGTCCAACCGCCTGACGTTCTTCACCCGGCGCCCCTCCAAACACTTCACGATCGTAGAATCCGTATTTCTGGACCCGCCCGAACTGGTCAACGTACGTTCCGAAATACCCGAACGACGGCTTCGAGAAATCAGGTTGATACGTGTAGCTGATAGACGGCGTCACTTGATGCCGGATGCCTTTGATGCCCAGAATATTCGGCTGCAAAATACCGAAAAATTTCGTACCAGCGGAGACGCCAAGGTTGAAGTAACGAACGGCCTTAACCGATTTCACTTCGGACTCAGCAACACGGTACGTGGTATCGCGACGATCCTCCGAAGGATCGCGTTCAGAAATCACTGTTTCCAATGTGCGTCGTGTACTGTGATCATACCATTTCTCCGTGTAATTGATAAATGGGGTAATATTGAAGTAGCCGAGCTTTGGCGCGGCATTGATAGTGACGTTATGCTGCACACCCCGGCGTTCTTCAACACGTTCAACACCAAGTGTGTCGGCTTTATACTGGTTACGGTTGTTCAACAGTTGTCCGCCGTAGGTGTAGCCGATCAGATCGTACCATGCTGATGACGAGCCGCCCGAACTCTTGTTGGACCTAAACGGAAAACTTTGCCCGCGATTGAAACTCAGGTTCGGTAACGCATCGCTTATCTCCAGTTGCCCCGGCTGCGCCGTGAGATTCTGCCTTCGGCTCACATTCAGTGTAAGGCTGTTCGGAGTTCCCTCCCACGACTTTGAAAGTGTCGCGTTTGAGTAGATTTCCTGTCGCAGAAGGTCATCCAACCTGTAACTGACATTTTGATAATACGATGAACCGCTGGTGAACGTAAAATCAACAACAAGCCTCGTTGTGGGATTGAATTCCTGATTATGTCCGACGTGAATATTGAAGACCTTCTGATTCGAATACTTAGGATCACCGCGTTCGCGTGAGATTGTTTTCGCGTATGACCCGCTGATTCCGCCCGTGAAACTGTATCGCAATGCGTAACGGAAGTCGGAATACAGAACCCAACTCCCTTTCGTGTAGCCGTCTCCTTTAATGCTCCAGTCCATGTAATCATTGATTGCCCAATAGTATCCGAGGTGCAGCAGGTAGCGACCGCGACCGTTTTCTCCGCTGCTCTCACCATAGGCAGGCCCGATAATACCCGACCGCCTCCCTCTCTCCGTGGGAAAAATCCCGAACGGCAATGCAAACACGGGCACATCCGAGACATACAGATAAATCGGGCGGGCAACAATGTTCTCTTTCAGTGTGATCTTCATCTCCGGGCTGCCAAAATAGTAATGCGGATGGTCGGCGTCGCAAGTTGTGTACTTGCCATCTGCAACGAACAGCACGTCGGTACCTATCTTCTTGATCTCCTCACCACGATAATAGCCTCCTTCAATATCCGTTTTACCGACGTCGATCTTTCCTTTCTTCGTCTTGAAGTTGTAGGAGATCCTCTGTCCGCGATATGTTTCATTTCCGTCAATGAGATCCGGTGCCCCGCGTATGCCACTCTTCGATGTATCCGACGTGTCGGGAACCCCTTGCGCATTCAGCACGGAGGTATTCCAATTCACATCAATATACTCCGCTTTTATCCCCATCTCCTTGTATCTGATGCTGCTTGAACCGTGAAGGTACATCGTCCGGTTGCGCAGAGAGTAGATGATGGAATCCTGCGCGATGTAGGAAACGACAGAATCAATTCCCGAAGGCGATTGCGGTACAAGCAGCGAGTCAGTTGCCGTGGTATCCGATGCTTGTTGAGAAAGGGTGTCGGAAGGAGATCGGTTTGTCGTGTCTTGCATGACGCGAATGGTCTGCGGCAGATCGCGGATTTGCCCCCAAGCCGGCGCGTTTGCAGCCACGAGCAGAAACACTAACAGAACAATATTGGGAATCGGCTTCGGCATTACCGCTTTCTCGACTTCCACCAGCTTAGCAGCCGTCCGCGGATTTTCTTTTCGCCACCAAGTTCCGTGGGACGGTAGTAGATGCGGTTCTTCAACCCGTCCGGCAGATACTGCTGCTCGACGAAATGCTGATCAAAGTCATGGCTGTACTTGTAGTCGGCGCCATAGTCGAGATCTTTCATGAGCTTGGTCGGGGCGTTCCGCAAATGTAACGGTACAGGTTCATCCGGTCTCGTCTTCACATCACTCATCGCCTCGTTGATGGCCATGTACGATGCATTGCTTTTCAAGCACGACGCAAGATACGTTGCAGTCTGTGCAAGCACGATGCGGGCTTCCGGCATCCCGATGTAATCAACTGCCGTGAAGCATGAAGTCGCCAGCGTTAACGCGTACGGGTCTGCATTCCCGATATCTTCTGATGCAAGAATGATCATCCGTCGCGCAATGAATTTCGGATCTTCTCCCCCTTCAAGCATCCGCGCAAGCCAATACACCGAGGCATCGGGGTCGCTTCCCCTCACACTCTTGATGAATGCTGAAATAACATTGTAATGCTCTTCGCCCCCTTTGTCATACTTCAGGTATTTCCGTTGAAAAGCTTCTTCGATATGCTGCTTTTTGACAATGCGCTTGCCTTGAGCATCAGGCTTCGTCAAGTTGATTGCGGTTTCGAGTCCGTTCAGCAACATGCGCGCATCGCCGCCGGAAAGATGAATCAGATACTCACGATCATCAATGTAAATATCCTGCTTACCCAACACCCAATCCGACTTCAGTGCATGATCGATAATCTTGCGAAGATGCTCGTTGGTGAGTGGCTGCAAGACATACACACGTGAGCGGGAAAGCAAAGGCGAGATCACTTCAAACGAAGGGTTCTCCGTTGTTGCACCAATCAATGTAATCAGCCCGTCTTCGACACTGTGCAACAGCGCATCCTGCTGTGCCTTGTTGAAGCGGTGGATTTCGTCAATGAAGAGAATGGTATTACGCTGAAAGTGCTTCCTGTTGCGTGCCGCCTTGTCGAGAACTTCGCGAACATCCTTCACGCCTGAGGCAACAGCGTTCAGTTGAAAGAAATCAGCTTTTGTGTGTCGGGCAATGATGCGAGCGAGGGTCGTTTTGCCGCTTCCGGGCGGGCCCCAGAAGATCATAGAGGGCAAGCGGTCGCTTTCAATCAGAACGCTGAGTGGCTTCCCTTCTCCTAACAGATGTTCCTGTCCCGCAAACTCGTCAAGCGATTGCGGACGAACGCGTTCGGCAAGCGGAGTAAATGTTGATGGCGGGTTGGATTGAGGTGTAGAGTCGAAGAGTTCCATTCGGTTCGATCGCAGAGTACCGGTCGGGATTACGGCGGCCGTAATCAGCAATCCGCAATCTCACATCATTTTCTGTTCACCTTGTAGACGGTTTCTCCTTCGCGGATCATCCCGTATTTTTCACGGGCAACCTTCTCGACCGCCTGCGGATCACCTTCGAGCGCCTTTGCTTCGGATTGCAGGCGCTTGGTCTCCTCTTCAGCCGCCTGGATTTTCGCAACAAGCTCCGCCTTCTGATTTTGCAGACGGATGCGTTGGAGGATTCCATGGCTCCCCACCAACGCATAGAGAGCAATAGCCGATCCGATAATGAATCTAACCATGAAGCGTTTGTTCTTCAACAAACGAACGAGCTTCGTCTTGACGTTCGAGCTTCTGTTACTCTTGCGGTAGAAAAGACTGTCCATAACGCACGCAATGTACCAATATTTTCAAGGCTTTGCAACCGCACAAACGTCACGTTCTAAGCCGATAACAAAAGGCCGAACCCGTTTCCGCGGGTCCGGCCTGAAACTGCGTGCAGAAAGCTACACCTACTTTGCAGCTTGTTTCGGAGGCAGCGCTACCGGCCTGAAGGAACTATCTGCCGGATTTGAAACCCCGTCCCGAATTGTGTTGACAAACGTCACTGCCTGCGTCGCGCCGTTAATGTCATACGCATACCACTGATTACCGGCTATGCCCGTTACTATATGATCTTCGCGAACAAGTCCCGCTGACGTGTACACGCGGAGTGTTGCACCGGATGAGTCGGACATAAAGTGACTCCCCGTTGTATTGCGATTGCTGTAGTCATGTATCTTGTATCGCAGCGTGCCGGGAAAGAATTTGAAAATCGTGATTGTTTCCGGACCGTAGGAGGTAACATCATCATGATCCAGATATGCGACCGTGTCGCCATTTGCAGCCTGTACAACCCGATTCGCATAGTAAACGTGGTATCGCGGGCGGCCCGCCACTGCCGTACTGTCGCCTGTCAGGTGTGAATCAAGATCGGACGGCTTCGATCCCCAGTTGAGGACAATTCTCATCTGACCCGCCGGAACCGGCTGGGTCACAGTTGTCGTAAATTGTGTGGCAGTTGTATCTGTGACGGATCTGTTTGCAACGAGTGGCACGCGGCCGGCAGCATGGATTGCATACACGTATGTGCCGAGTGTGAGAGCCGTTGTGAATTGACCCTGCGCATTTGTTGTGAGATCCGGGAAGCGATAGCCGGTCGTATCGTTATTTGATCCGACAAAGAACCGTACTGTTGCGCCGGAAATTGCCGAACCTGTTTGGGCATCATTTACAGTACCGGTAATCTGTTGCGCAGCAAGAATTGTTGTCCCCGCCGCAACACTCGTTTGCCCCGAAGGAATAACAACATTGATGTATGCTGTAGGCCGCCCGGCCGCGGAAATCACGATGGTATAACGTCCCGCGGCATTCACGGCTACTTGCCACACACCCGAAGCGTTGCTCGTTCCCGATGCAGCCGGTGAACCCGTAACTGCCGTGCCCGCGTAGCACTGAACCGCAGCTCCTGAAATTACCTGACCGCCAAATGCCTGCACAGTCCCCGATACGTTTATGCCTCCCGACGGTTCGGAACCGGAACTGTCTTTCTTGCAACCTGCAATCAACAATGCACAACAGACACCAAAGATGAGAACAGCATTCTTCATACTACCTCCCTTGATAAATTATTGGTATGAGAAAAAAAAAGCACAAACATTCGGATGAATATTCGTGCATTTCTTATGAGAACGGTTTTTACTGCGTTGTACGCTGATGGAGTATAGTCAAGGTTGACTCAAGTATCAAGGTCGTGTGATGCGTATCTCGCTGAAGGAGAAAAGGGGTGTTGCAATATTCAACACTTCATGACGTTTCGGCGAAGAGGTGAGCGAATAGAATGTGTGTAGATAATGGACTCAAACTACGAAATGTACCACTCTTCACGTGGACGGTAGGTTGTCCGACTTTTCCCATTCTCCTCATAACGGTCCAGTGCAAGTTGAATAAGCCGGTCAAGAAGTTGTGAGTAGGAGATGCCCGATACCTCCCACAGTTTTGGGTACATACTGATGGATGTGAAGCCGGGAATGGTGTTGATTTCGTTCAGAAAAATTCTGTTTGACTTCTTTGTTACGAAGAAATCAACCCGCGCCATACCGGCACAATCCAATGTCGTGAATGCCTTTACTGCAAGCTGACGCAGTTGTCTCGCGGTCTCTTTTGGCATCTTTGCCGGAATTTCGGCACGCGACTTCCCGTCCACGTACTTTGCGTCGTAGTCATAGAATTCACTCGAGGGAATGATTTCGCCCGGAACTGATGCAATGGGTTCGTCATTTCCCAGCACGCTGACTTCGATTTCGCGGGCATTCCTGACGCCTTGTTCAACAATGACTTTTCGATCGTATTCTGCTGCGAGTTCAACCGCTGCAAGCAATTCCCTCCTGTCGTGGGCCTTGGAAATGCCAACGCTCGATCCCGTATTCGCCGGCTTGACAAACACCGGATATCGCAGGGTTTTCTCGACGGCGACAGCAACTCTTTTAGGGTTCGCACGACAGTGAGCCGAAAGGAACCATGAGTACTTCACAATCGGAAGCCCGGCCTGTTTGTGAAGTTGTTTCTGCACAATCTTATCCATACCGACAGCGGAAGCAAGTACTCCCGCACCGACATAAGGAAGGTTTGCCAACTCCAGCAATCCCTGCAATGTTCCGTCTTCTCCAAACGTTCCATGAACTACCGGAAACACGACATCAAGCTTCATCTCTGTCCGCGTGTCTCCGCTCAGAGAGACGAGCGACTGCCGGGTCGGTTCCGGAACAAGAAATCGTTCAGGCGCCCGTTCAAGTCCCTCTTTTGATTTGAGTAGCTGTAGAGATTCCTGCGAACTGATCCAGCGGCCTTCTTTCGTGATGCCAATAGGAACAACGTCATATTTCGTTTTGTCGAGTGCATTGATGATGGAGGTTGCGGAAACAAGCGAGACTTCGTGTTCGCCTGAACGGCCGCCGAAAATTACGCCGACTCGAAGCTTTCTATCTGCAGGGTTGGTCAAGACGTTGTCGCAATAGATTTTGTTGAAGTGGTGGATTAGTGAAGTCCGAGTTCTTGAAGTTTCTGCTCAATGTACGTTCGCAACTCCGGTTCGGTAAGTTCTGTTGATGGAACTTCAGGAATTTCACATGCGATTTTGTTGGAGAAATCCTTGCCATAGCTCTGTACACTAACAGCACGCAGTTTCGCCAGTTGGTCTTCCGAAAGTGTCCGCACTCCGCCAAGCATGTGAGCTATGAATGTAATCTGAGCCGCGTGCTCAACCTTCTCCATCTTGAAATAGGCATCATACACATCCGGCCCGAATGCAACAGCGCCGTGATTGGCAAGGAGAATTGCGTCCCCTTTTTGAATAAACGGTGCGAGTGACGCGGCTACTTCGGGGGTCGATGGGGTTGCGTACTCGGCAAGGGGTATGGCCCCAAGCCCGACAATCACCTCCGGGAACGTACAGAGATCAAGCCCGATTCTTGCGGTGGCAAAACCTGTTGCATAAACCGGATGTGCATGCACCACGGCATTCACATCGCTGCGCTGACTGTAAATAAAGAGATGCATACCCACTTCCGTCGAAGGCCTGCCTGCTCCGCTTGTTTGGCGGCCGTCGGGCGCGACTTCGACAACATCATCTCTTGTTACCATCCCTTTGTTGATACCTGATCGTGTCGTGAGAATGTTGCCGTTTGCCAGCCGAACGCTGACATTGCCGTCAGTAGCGGCAACCATCCCCCGTGCATACAAGCGATGGCAAACGTCAAGCAGTTGCGTAAGAATGTCAGATGATCCGGTCATTGAAGAAGTCAGGAATGCAACTCAATAATAGCGAAAGGCAGGGTGAGTTTCAAATCGTGAGATCACTGCTGAAGGAGAGGCGCTACGAGACTCTCAAGCTCCGATTTGTTTAATTCTTCAACCTTCATGGTCACAAGCTCGCCCTTGCGGTTATAGATGAATGTTGCAGGAACGGCGCCGCTCCAGCGGGGATGCATCGCATTGATGAACTTCTCATCATCATCGGTTTCTTTGATATATGACGGAAACGTAACATTTACGCGGCGCAAAAAGGATGTTACTTTCTGTCTGGCTCTTGCGTCATCATCAATCGAAACAAACACGACGTCAAGCCCCTTCTCCGAGTGTGTGTTCTGCAGCTTGAGGAATTCAGGAAGCTCCTCGACACAGGGCTTGCACCACGTTGCCCAGAAGTTCATGACGAGGACCCTCCCCTTCGATTTCTCCCTTAGCTGATCGAATCCGTTTTCGTCAATGGGTAACAAAACAGGCACCGGGCTTGTGCCCTGCGCCTGCCCTGCAGACACAGCTACTAGACAGATCAACACAACGGCGAATACGCGCATTAGCTTTCCTTCTTTACACGCTTGATGGTGCAGCCGAATGCTTTCGTTTCTGCACGAGGGACCGCTTTGCCTGCAAGCAACGCATCAAGAGTCTCCCGCAGGTCATGCGTCTTGATCTTTTCCGCATTTCGTGAATCATCAATGCGGCCATGATATACAACGATACCCTTATCATCGAGAACGAAAATTTCCGGGGTAACCTGTGCCCCGTATTCGTCGGCAACGATGTTGTTCCAATCCTTCAGCACATCAAACTTGAAGCCGTTCTTGGCGGCATGTTCTCTTACTTCCTTTGCATCTTCCTGTTTGTTTGAATTGATGCCGACGAATGCGATACCTTTGGATGTATAGTCGTTGTACAACGTCGCCATCCGTTCGTTGTAGTCGTTGGAAATAGGACACTGGGTTGCGATGAACATGACCACGGCATATTTGCTTGAGAGGTACTTATCCAGAGAATGTTCAACCCCGTCGGGATCTTTAAGCGAAAATGAAGGGGCTTTCTTCCCTATCTCAAGTGACTCTGCGTGCGTTGTATTCGATATCGAGAGAACGACAAGTGCACCAATAACAAGCAATACCGCACCAATGATGTACTTCTTCATCGCGACTCCTCCATAAAATGATTGTTGTACGTTGATTGTATTGTGTGTAGAGCGTTTATCTGCCTTTGATCCACTCTTCGGCAATCTGGACGGCGTTCGTTGCAGCACCCTTGCGCAAGTTGTCGGATACTACCCATAACGTCAGGCCGCTAGCAATAGTTTCATCCCGGCGGATTCTTCCCACAAATACTTCATCACGGTCCCAAGCCGCAACGGGCATGGGGTAGAGTGATGTGGTCGGATCATCCTGCACGACAATGCCCTCGGCGTTCGCCAGGGCTTCACGAACTTCGTGCATCTCGAATTTCTTTTCCAATTCCACATTGATCGATTCGCTGTGTCCGCCGTACACGGGAACGCGCACGCACGTTGCATTGACTTTGATTGCGTCATCGCCCATAATCTTCTTCGTTTCGTTCACCATCTTGTGTTCTTCCTTGGTGTAGCCATCGGGATGGAAAACATCGACGTGCGGCACTATATTCATGGCAATTTGATGGGCAAACTTCTTCTCGACAGGCCGGTTCGCAAGTTCATGTTCAAGCTGGGTAAGTCCCCGCTGTCCGGCTCCTGTCACCGATTGATACGTTGAGACAATGACACGCTTGACTGTCCACCGGTCATGCAACGGCTTGAGTGCAACAACCATCTGAATGGTCGAACAATTCGGGTTTGCGATAATTCCTTTGTGGTGGAAGATCATCTTCCGATTTACCTCGGGGACAACAAGAGGAACGTTCGGGTCCATTCGGAACGCGCTGCTGTTGTCAATCACAAGCGTACCGGCTTTCACGGCATGTGGAGCCATCTCCTTGCTTACTGTGGCGCCGGCAGAAAACAGAGCTATCTCGATTCCTGCAAACGAACGCTCCGTCAGTTGCTCAACGGGATGGATGATGCCTCCGAATTCCACCTCCTTGCCGATCGATCGCTCGGAGGCAAAGAACTTTATGTTGCCGACAGGAAAATTTCGTTCTTCGAGTATCTGTATCATCTTTCTTCCTACCAATCCTGTCGCGCCCACGACCGCTACGTTATACAGACGCATGTTCAGTATTCTCCTTGGTTCATGACAATAGGTACTCAAGTGTTTCGCGCCGGCGGATGAGTGTTATCCGGGATCCATCTACCAGAACCTCCGCAGGGCGGAGACGTGAATTGTAGTTCGATGAAAGAACGTACCCATACGCACCGGCACAGAGGACCGCAAGTACATCTCCTCGCGAGACAGAAGGAAGAAGTCTGTCCTGTGCAAAGAAATCGCCCGATTCGCAACACGGTCCCACAACATCCGCCTGTTCAACAATTGTGTTCGAGAGTTGCACTGGAACTATTTGATGATGGGCCTGATACAAGCTCGGACGAATCAGGTCATTCATCCCTCCATCAATAATAACAAAGTTCTTGCCCTCTTGTTCCTTCCGATACAATACCGTTGTGAGAAGCGCGCCTGCATCGCCGACAATTGACCGGCCGGGCTGTATAGCAACGGCGCAGCCTGTTTTTCTCAGAACGGGCAGCACGGTTCTGACAAACTCCGCGACCGGCACACTCTCCGACTCCGGCGTTTCGGCGGGAAGCCGCGGATGCGTTAGCACACCGTGATACCTGATGCCGAAACCGCCGCCGAAATCCACTTCGTGCACAGGGATGTTGTTGCTGCGCAATTCCCCGACCACACGTTCGAGCGCATGGGCCGCCTCGACGAAAGCCCTCTGACTCAGTATCTGCGAGCCGATATGACTGTGAATGCCCCGGATTTCAACCGATTGCAGATTCTGCGCCCACCGCAATACCTCCACGGCTTTGCGTGAAGAGATGCCGAACTTGTTGTGCTTCTGCCCTGTTGAAATATATGCGTGCGTCCCGGCATCAATATCGAGATTCAGGCGAAGGAGTATTCGTGCCGTCTTTCCAAGCCGTGATGCAATAGTGTTGATGACCTCAAGCTCTTGTTTCGATTCAACGTTGAAAGCGTAGATGTCTTCCGCCAACGCGTATTCAATCTCATCATCCCGCTTGCCTACTCCGCTGAACGAAATACTATCCGGTGAGAAGCCGGCGTTCAGTGCAAGGAACAACTCACCTTTGGAGCCTACGTCGGCACCGAGATCCTGCTCTGCAATGAGTCTGAGGAGATGAACATTCGCGTTTGCCTTGACCGCATACGTTGTGCGATGGGGATGTCCCTCGAAGGCCGCTTCGATTGCGCTGCAGTTTTCGATGATGGCTTTTCTGCTGTACACATATAATGGCGAGCCAAATGTTGCGATCAGGTCGGCAAGCCGCGTATCCTCGCAGTACAGCTCATGGTTTTGGTAGCGGAAGGATGTCATCAACCCCACGCCGATTCGGAGAACTGCTGCCTCTTGCTCTCCGCTTTTGAGTCAAACGGATGGAAGTACTCAGCATAGTTGATGTCAAAGCCTTCGGCAGAAAAAGCCCCCGAATCCTGATCCTGAATATATGTGCCCTTGTACCCCTTGCGGCTGATAATCTCCAGCATCTCAACAAACGCATCGACATCGTTTTCATTCGAATAACATCCGAAGCTCGCCCGCACCATTCCCGGGAACGTGCTGAGGTCGGTCGTCACGACACCGCATCCGGCATCTTCCGCTTTGTCGGCATCGACGTGCAGCAATTTCTTCGCGTACGGTTGGGCACAGAAATAGCCGTTTCTGACGCCGATTCCGCCTTCCGCCCCGAGGATGGCGCCCACCAAACCCGGGTGCATTTCCTCCATGTTGAACGTTATCACGCCCACTTTGTCGTCAAGTCGATCGACCGGCCCGTAGAACACCATCCCGGAAATCTTCTTCAGCTTGTTCATCGCGTACTCAAGCAGATGTTGCTCGTGTGCCGCCACAGAATCCATTCCCAACTCATTCATGACACAAATCGCTTCGGCAAGCGCGAGGCCGCCGACAACATTCGGGCTGCCTGCTTCGTCGCGATGCGGCGCGGGGTTCCATTCCACATGATCCAACGTCACGATAGCGGCAACGCCACCGCCAACGGTATCGGGCTCTCCCGCCGCAAAGAAATTCTTCGGGCCGACAAGAACGCCCGTCCCGAAAGGCGCATACATCTTGTGGGCGGAGTATGCGAGAAAATCAATATGCCGGGGATCGTCATCGGGTAAGATGTTCACAGGGCGATGGGCAACAAGTTGGGCTGCATCAACAAACACGCGGGCCCCGGCGCCGTGTGCCAACTCTGCAATGTCGTGAATAGGAGAACAGATACCGGTAATGTTCGACGCTCCGTTGACCGCTACCAACTTCACACGGCCCTTGAATTGCTGCAAGATGTCCTGCATTTCGTTCAAGTCAATGTGGCCTCCATTGACAACACCGACGTGAACCACATGAGCCACCTTCCGCCATGGCAGATCATTGGAGTGATGTTCAATCCCCGTCGTCACCACCACGTCGTCCTTTGTGAAGTCGAACCGGTGCGCAAGCTTGTTGATACACTCCGTTGTATTCTTCAGGAAGACGACAATGTTCTTGTCGAGATCAGCGCCGACAAACCTGCCGCAGACATCGTGGGCACTGTCGTACAATTGGGTTGCAATCCGTGACTTGAAACCCGTACCGCGATGGACGCCGGAGTACCAGGGCATGAAATCTTCTATCCGCTTCAGCACGCGTTTGAATGCAGGCGTGCTTGCCGCGTTGTCGAGAAACACATACGGCCGCTTGCTGCCATCAAGCAGGGGGACGGCTGTATCGATTCCGACAATATCAGAACGGACGTTCTCGATCCGCATGGACTGGTTGTTCATGTTTTTCTCCGAACTACGATTATATGTGTAAGAACAGTTACCCGCGAGGGTGAAACGTGCGGTGCACTTCCTTCAGGTACTCGCGGTCAATATGTGTGTAGATTTGCGTTGTCGAAATATCCGAGTGACCGAGCATTTCCTGCACAGCACGCAAATCCGCCCCGCCTTCAAGCAAATGTGTCGCAAACGAATGACGTAGCGTGTGCGGATGAACGTCCTTCTCTAATCCGGCCTGGCGCGCATATCTTTGCACGATATTCCATACCGCCATTCTGCTCAACGACGTGCCGCGGACACTTAAGAACAAGGCATCTTCCGACTTATCCCTCCGTGCAAGCAGTATCCTGCATTCTCGTATGTACCGGTCGATCCATCGAAGTGCCGAGCCGCCAATCGGGACGATGCGCTCTTTCGATCCCTTCCCGAAAATCCGGACGAGCATCTCTTCGGCAAGTATACCCGATTGTTTCAGATCGATCACCTCCGAAACCCGCAGTCCGCTCGCGTACATTGTCTCAAGAACTGCTTTGTCGCGGAGCCACAATTGCTTCTTGTCTTTGGAACTTGGCGCGGGTTGCGCAAGCATCAGCTCTACTTCATTCTGGCTCAGCACATCAGGAAGCGAGCGCGGAAGTTTCGGCGCGTCAACTTCTTCCGCCGGATTTCTTCTGGTTACCCCGTCACCGACGAGAAACTTGTGAAACCCCTTGATGGCCGAAAGCGCCCTCGTCACTGAACGCGGCGATAACCCATCACGTTTGAGAGAAGAAAGAAATTGCGTCGTGTGTGATTCACGAATAGCTCGTATGTTCCGCACGTTGTGCCGTTCAAGGAACGCAAGGTAGCGTTCAAGATCAAGTCTGTACGATGCAATCGTGTTGCGCGACGCATTCTTCTCCAACGCGAGATAATGCAGATAACTCTTGCAATGCTCGATCATTGCGTGTCGATGGATTTGATCCTGCGTGAAAGGCGTTCTTCCTTCGGGAACACCGGCTCCGTGCCCTCATCGTCGACGGGGATATTCGTTCGCTTTGGTTCCTCACTTTGTTCCCTGATCCTCTCACGCTTCTCCCCTGTACTCTTCTTCTCGCTATCGGGGTACTTCACACGGCCGTGATATACCCCGATCAAAACACCGAGAAATGCCTTCTTGATCTTTGTGAGATCCTTCAACGTCAGGGGCGACTCATCAAGCTCGCCCTCTTCAAATCGCTTCTTGAAGAGATCATCAATCAATGACTCCAATTTCTGGGGAGACGGATCCTCGAGTGTTCGCGCCGCAGCTTCGATTGAATCTGCCAGCATCAGGATGCCGGTTTCCTTCGTTTGAGGTTTCGGGCCCGGATAGCGGTAATCCTGCTCGTTGATTTCATCAATCTTTGTCTCATCATCGGAGTTCTCCGCCAAATCAATTGCCTTGCGATAGAAATAATCTATGCGCGTTGTTCCGTGATGCTGCGGGATGAAGTCAATTACCTCTTCGGGAAGCGCATGCTCACGTGCAAGGGAGACGCCTTTCTTCACATGATTCTGAATGATAAGCGAACTCATTCGCGGCGATAACTTGTCATGACGATTCCGTGTACCCTTCTGGTTTTCGACAAAGTACGTCGGCTTTTCGATCTTCCCGACATCATGAAACAGTGCCCCGACGCGTGCAAGCACTTCATTCGCCCCCACCGCCGAGGCCGCTGCCTCGGCGAGGCTCGCCATCGTCATGCTGTGATGGTACGTGCCGGGAGCTTTCTCGGACAGCATCTTGAGCAGGGGATGATTGAAGTGCGACAGTTCGATGAGTGTGAGATCGGTTGTGACGCGGGCAAATCGTTCGAAGAAGATCAGCAGGCCGAACGTTAAGACCGGAGAGATGATCGAGTTCGTCAACGCAAACATTAAAGCTTCCAGAATATTCATCCAGGGCTCGATGCGTTCCATCCCGAGTGCCAATATCGTCGCGCTGTACCCGAGAAAAATGTAGCCGAGCGAGCGGATAATCTGGTTCCTGTTGCGAACACCCCGTACTGTGTACACGGACAATGCTCCGGCAACAAGCGCTGCAAGCGCGACCGCATAGTCGTTGCCGCGTATACCGGCAACCAAGAATGCAATGATAACAGTTCCGTAAAACCCCACCCGCGAATCGAAAATAATCGTCAACAACATCGACGCAACTGGGACAAGAATCAGGTATTCGATCGGCGCGGCAACATCCACGACACGCGTGAGATAGGCGAAAAAACCCACAAGCAGCATCAAGAAGGCAATCAGTCCCAGGCGTCTGTTGTTGCAGAAAATCCGGCGGCGGAACAGACGGAGATAGATGCCGAATAGCAACACCACAACCCCGACATGAAGAAAAATTCCGAGATGCTGGAGAGGGCCGGGCGCAACCGCCCCCCGTTCCACCCTTGCCTTGCGTAACGATTCAAGTTTCTGCCTGATATCATACGTAATGCGCTCATTCTTGACGACAATACGATCGCCCTCTTGCACAAAACCCGCAGTCCGGGGAACTGATTCGATTGCCGCCTTGATAGACTGCTGTGTCGCCTCTGCATTGAACCGGATATTCGGAACTATATGCAGCACAATAATCTTGTGGGCAATATCCACTGTGTCGTTGTCACGGGAGTAATGCGCAATCAGATCATTGTCCAATTCTCCGACAACTTCACTTTCATCGGTGAACACGTGAGCAGAAACAATCTCCTCTACTGTCCCTTTCCGCAAGGCAATTTCGGGCCGCGCAAGGGAACCCTTCTCCACATCAAGAATGCCGCGCTGCAAATGCTTTTCGGCAATACGCAGGATAACATCCCGCATTTCAAAAAGGTGTGCGGACGAGAATCTCGACAGCAGATTCCATTCACGTTCGTAAAGATTCAGTTGTAGCCGGGATGAGAGTTCGGCAAACACTGCAGAATCGGCCGGGGAACCCGAATTCCGGAATTTTGCCCGGGCAGCCAGTACCGCCTGCAAGCGCTCGAAAAAATCCCTCAGTCTGCTCAGTTGTGCGTCGGCAATTGATTGATCACGCTCAAAAACCGGATAGACGTTTGCCTTCGCCTGAGCTACTTCCGCTGCGTACTCCTCGGCATCGCGGGAAATAGGAAACGAAAACGGCGCAAACAAATCCTGCCGTGTCCACACTTGCCCGATCTTGTGATCCAGTTCAAAAGACGAGCCACGAGGGAACATCATGCCCAGCAGGAGTATCAACCCGCCGGTTATAGCGCCCTTCTTCGCCAAATCCTTCGTAGGAATGAGGCGTCGAAGTTGTTGCGCGATTGTTTCTTGCAGCTTATTGTCTGGCATTGACGATTGGGATGAAGTTTCTGAGGAAATATCGGGAGAATGACATAGAGAAGCAACGCAGCAAACACCGGCTCAACCATAGGCAGTTCACGGTTTGCCTGTTGGAGAGATAAAAGAAAGAACCCGAAGCCGGACTGACTTCGGGTTCCAATTTGTGCTATGATACAAGGTTTAGTTGTTCTTCGCCCCCTGATCGATCCACGTGGCAACGGCCTTCAGTTCATCTTCAGTAAGCCAAACTGCTTTCCCTTCCTGTATCCGTCGTTTCGAATTCAGAGGCATACGATCACCGAAGGGGGGCTTCTCCGCAAGCTTCTGTATGAGCAGACTTTCGCTTGACTTGCCGACCTTAAAGGGCACACCGTGCTTGCCGCCGGCGGCGATCTGATCGTACGAATCCATATTCAGTTCGCTTGGGTTGAAGTTGTCTTCAGCATGACAGGGAAGACACTTTGCTTTGATGATCGGGAATACATCATTCTTGAAAGAAACTTCTTGTTTCTTGCCGTTCTGGGCAAAGAGACTTGCCGACACGAATACCGTCACTGCAAGAACTGATGCGGCACGGATTTTCATTCTTTTCCTCCCTGATTGTAAGATTCTGCTATCACGATAATAAACAAACACTACGAACAAATGGTTGCAGGTCAGTTATTCAGCGCGCCCTGTGAAATCCAGTCACGAATCAATTGAATCGAGCCCGAAGGTAACGCTGAACCTCCCAACGGCATCAGATTCCCGCAATTCCCCTCAATGCGCTTCACCAATCCGCTTGCTCCGGGATTATTAGGAACAACGCGCATATCTCCGGCACAAGGTCCCGTCGACGCCGGAACATTGACTAAACTGGCGTATGAACTACCGGACGCCAGAGAAAACGGCGCCCCTCCTCCGGGATGACACCCTGCATTCACACAACTTGCCGTGAATATCGGTTGGATTTGTGTTGAGAAGGATACGCCCGTTGCGGCGGGAGACACACGAATTTCGATTTCGATTTCGTTTTCCTCATGCATCGGCGAATCAAGCGACGAGTCGTGCGTATCAGAATCCTTGATCTTCACGCTCGTTGTTCCGGAAACACTGCTGCTGACGGCCTGTATCAGAAGCGTGCCCGTGCCGTTGGCATTGTTCGTAAGTGTAGCAGAAGCAAGGGATGCGCTCGGATCCCTGCTGATTCTGTACGGCGGGTTGCCGCCGCTGATTGTCACCGAGGCACTGCCACCCGGGTTAAGCGTAACAAGAAATGTTGTTGCAGTTAGCACATTGCTGCGCGCAACAACGTGCCCCATATCCTTGCAACTGTACATACCTGCCGCAAGCGTCAGGAGAAATACTGCTGCAATGTGAATTCTGTTCACTGGCATACTAATGCTTCCCTCTTATAGGTAGAAATGAATAAGGAGATTGAACTCGTTGTTCTTCAGATCAACAGGATCTTCATGTGAGATTCGGTAAACGGGCCTGACTTCAACGCCGCTGATCGGGAAGAACTCAAAACCAAAACTGTAGCGGGAAACGGCGCCGGCTTTCACATCGATATTCGGATCGTAAAATTCATAAATGAATTTGAGGTCAACGCCCGGCGTTACAACATATCCTGCTTCAACGTATGAGACGAGTCCCGTTGTTGTTGTGCCTGCCACCTTGTTCCGGATCCAATCAACTTCACCGGAAATCGTGAGATCACCATAACTCAACGATCCCATTCCTCCGAAAAGAGTGGTCTGGCTTCCACCGCCTCCTTCTCTGGAGAACACATTTCCCCCAAGCCCGAGAAACAGATCTTCCGAGAGTTTGAAGACGCCATCCGCTCTGCCCAGGAAGGCCTTATTGCTTGAGCCTCCACCTCCGAAGCCATCGGCCGCGTTGTACACGCCCGCCGTCACTGAAACGGGTCCCGGACTGAACCCAACTTCCCCGCCCGTCAGTTCTGAACGACCCCGTTCGGGACTGAATCCGGTTTGATCTCGAATGAATGTCCGGTGATCGTCAACCTTCGTTCCGTAATTGGGAACAAACTTCCCTATTTTGATATGGCCGTTGGCGGGAAGGATGTTCAAAAGCCCGAAGATCTCAAATCCGGAATAGATGCCTTTGTCGATGTAGATGCTCACCTTTCGAGCAAGCCGGAAATTCATGTACACATCACCCTGCATCTGGAAGAACGCATTATTGGTTGTCGAACCTTGTCCAGTTGAATCAGGAATCTGCTGTGCGTAGAAAAGCGTCCTGACATCCGCCCCGACGGAAACGAATTCGGAGAGTTTGGTCGAGAAGTCATCGAGACCCAGTTCCTCGCTCCAGGTCGGCACAGGCAGAGTCTCGCGCCCATACTGCACCCCGAACGCCTGCCGCATGCCCCCGCCCGAAGGATTCACGTGACAAGACTGGCACTTGGCCCCCGTTCGACTGGCAAACCGTGGAAGCGAAAATGAGGTTTCAGCCAGCAAAAAACAAAGAAGCAAAAAGCTGACAGGAATACGTTTCATGAGGGACTCCCATGTTGAGGTTCATAGAACAGGTTGAGATGGTACTCTTTGAGAATTATCGAGCGTTATGGAGTGGTGTCAATATAGCAAGACGATCTGAGGGAGTCAACAAATGAGACAAGGAACGAGTTGCGTTCAGCTTTCAGAACATATAAGGTTCAGGGCTGCAGCGTTGACAGCAGCCCTGAGCACAGATACTCACTTCAACACCAACATCCGTCCGGTTTCACTGAATGAGCCGCCGTTCATTCTATAGAAATACGTTCCGCTCGGCACACTCTCGGCATTCCAACTCGTGCGGTAGGTACCGGGTTGCTTCAGTTCGTTCACCAACGTCGCCACTTCCTGTCCCAATAGGTTGTATACCTTCAGCGAGACGAACTCCGCTGTTGCAACCTGATACTCAATAGTGGTTGAAGGATTGAACGGATTCGGATAGTTCTGTTTCAAAGCGAATCCCGTCGGGATGTCATTACCCACCCGTACGCTTGTCGGCAACGGCCCGCTCCAGGTAGTTGAGTTTGGACTAATGTTGATTGTGCCGCTATTGGGTTGCAGCGTGTCGGTCGCGACGACGGTGACCGATGCGCCATTCAATGCAATGAATTGGTAGCTCACTCTTCTCCCCGACGGCGTCCGGCTATCTTCGCGAATGCGCAAGGCCTGATGCGTGCCGAAACTTCCCGGAAGTGTGATAGTACCGTGTGCATCGACGGTTTGAGTTACGTTGTACGGGGTTATCTGATTGATAAGAGGTATGCCCAACAGCGAGACCACAAGACTCTCAACGTATGCATATGTCCATGTTGTTCCATAAGCAAGTGGAAGTGAGTAGTAGACAAGTTCCGGCGTGTTAGTCAATCTGAGCACTGCCGTACCGAACGGCGTCGGTCCATCGCCGCCTGCACCAGGAATGTACAAGCTCGTTCCCAGACGTAGGTATTGGTGCACAATTCCCGTTATTCCTTCAAGGGTTTGACGTGTTCGCAACGCGTGGGTTGCGCCGGGAAACCAGCTTGCATACGGAGTCCCCGCCACGGCAACACTCGTCAGAGTGTCAAACCGGTGTGTGTTCAGCGAGCCGAAATTCCAGACATTTGCAGCAGAACCGGGGGTTCCGATATTCGCCGAAGCGGTCAGAGTGTCGGCGCGATTGATGAGGGCATTCCCAACAGTAAGTCGGGCAGCAATATCTGTTGCGGTGATCGTAATCTGTGCCGAAGCGGCACAAGTCGCGAAGAGAAGCAAGCCAAGTACAGCCTTCATACTACCTCCTTGTTATTTGAGTACTGTAGATTTGACATTCCAACATAGATGCAATTCTATACTCGAATAACGTCCCCCCGCCGTTTTCTCCTTCGATTCCGCAATACACAGGTTAGTTGGATGGAGCTTCCGGCTAAAGCTATCTCTATCTCAAATCAAAGTCAAGCAATGAGGTTTTCAAGACTGGCGACTGCCGGAAGCATAGGATTTGTGGAAGGCATTTCGTTGAATTGGTCACGGATTTGGATGAATATCAATCTGCCTAATTCTGTCTGTCAGAAGCAAAATGCGAGGAACCATAGCCTTGGCAGCGCGCGTAGGTTTCCAACTGTTGCGCGAGGAGTTTGCGTCCCCTATGAATGCGCGAACGAACAGTCCCGATAGGAGTCTGAGAGAACTCGGCAATCTCCTCGTACGTGCAGCCTTCAAGGTCGCTCAGAATCAGTGCTGTCTGGTAGTCAGGCGGAAGTGCATCGAGTGCGTTGGAAACTTCATCTCCTATCATCGCCTCATGCGCTTCGGATGACCGGTAGTCGACCAACAGTACCCTGCCGGTTCGTGGAGCATTGTCGTCGTGCTGTGTTCCCCCATCGTCCACAAAATCCATCGGAATGGTCTCATACTGCTTGCGGCGGTAATCGTTGATGTAGGAATTCTTGCAGATCTGAAAAAGCCATGCACGACAGTTCGTCCCTTCCTGATATGTATGAAACGATTTGCATGCCTTGAGCATTGTTTCCTGTACCAGATCGTTTGTGTAGTGCTCGTCGCGACACAACTTGAAGGCAAAGTTTCGTACGGCATCAATGTGTGTCAGAGCTTCCTGGGCGAACAGCGGTTCGTTGTACATGGCGCACCGATTATGAAAAAGAACTGATGGAACATTTGTCATTCCTCTGACGCAAGGCGCGTGCCAGTATGAGAGAATCGAAAGTGAAGAAAATCTGCCCGGTTTTCAGCTTATTGACGGTGAATGTAGCATTCCCGCCACAGCCGGAAGCATGTGTGAGCAAACCTCTGTGGAATATCCGCCACAACACGCTAAGCATGCAATGCTTCACTAAACGCCTCGACGTGCAACCTGGCTGAAACGTCCCAGCGAAAACCCTGCGCTCTCTCAACCCCCCGGACAATCATCAATTGCCGGAGATGCGCGTCAGTCAACATTGTGCGCATAGCGCCCGCGATGCTCTGCACGTCATACGGATCGACGTACAGTGCGGCGTCAGCACAGACTTCAGGCAAACTTGAAACGTTCGAAACAACAACGGGACAGCCATGCATCATACCTTCCAGCGGCGGAAAGCCAAAGCCCTCATAGAACGACGGGAACACAAGGAGTGACGCCTTGTCGAGCAACTCTTCCATCTCTTCCGATGAAACATGCCCGCGATACACGACCCTCCCCTCATCAATACCGCATCCCTCGCGGCAGAGGGATTGCAGTCTGCGCTTCATCCGCCGGGTTCCGTGCCCCGTCATGATCAGCGTATGCGGCACTTCATTTTTTATCAGACAAAATGCCCGTAACAGCCCTTCAAAATTCTTCATCCCTACAAGCCGTCCGGTGAAGAGAATGTACTTCTCGTCAGACCTTTTCTTCATCTCAACAGCAGCCTGCAGTGATTGCCGGACGCCGTTGTGAATGACCCTCACTTGCGCTTCGTTAAGCTGATAATGTTTGAGCAACAAGTCCTTCGTATGTTGTGATGGTGTGATCACTGACTTTGCTTTGCGCAGGGCAAAGCCCAACAGATATTTGTAGTAGAGATACTGTTTCCGATGACTCGACTTGAACAGCAACGGAATAATGTCGTGAATCGTCACAATCTGGTTCTTGTGAAAGAACAATGCTTCAAGTTGGGTCGAGACAAAAATCAACGAACGTTTATGCTTCAATGACAGAATGTTGGAAAACAGCAGCCGCATGAAATGCCCGCGGAACCGATAGTCGGGAGAGACACAGGAACTCACCCATCGAAGTTCGCATCTTTCAGAGAACCGGATATCACGGATATGCTCGCGGCAGTTCTTGTTAACGTAGATGATAAACCGTAAGTCCGTTTGCATTTGCGACAATTCGCGGATCAGGTTGAGTGTGTAAACCCCGAGGCCGTCAATGTACTTGCCTAAGTTTGTTGCGTTAATAACAATTGGTTCAGTCATAGTTACCTCCCGATGTTCGATACGCATTGGCAACATCCAGTGACGGCCCGTCCATCACGACCTGACCCTTGTCCAGCCACACGAGTCGTTCGCATTGCGTGACGAGAAAATCCAGATTATGCGAAACAAACACCGTCGTTGTGCCGCTACGCATGAGTTGCTGCATTCGAACAACACATTTTCGCATAAAAAACTCATCCCCCACGCCGAATACTTCATCAACCAGCAGCACATCAGGGCGAACGTCCGTGGCAAGGGCAAACGCAAGCCGCGCATACATGCCCGATGAATACGCCTTCACCGGCTCATCAAAGAAATCTCCCAATTCCGAGAACTCGATGATCCCGGGAATTTTTTGCTCAATATCCCGTTTCGAATATCCCATCAGGACTCCGGCAAGAACACAATTTTCCCGGCCGGACAAATCCCCGTGGAATCCTATCCCAAGTTCGAGCAACGGAACAACATGTCTTTTCCTGTTGACGTAGACGCCGCCAATTTGCGGCGTGATAACCCGCGCTATCACGCGCATAAGTGTTGTTTTACCAGCTCCGTTCCGGCCGATTATTCCCACATGCTCGCCGTCGCTGATATTCAGCGAAACACCGGTGAGCGCATCGAATCTCGGTGGCTCCTTCTCATCCAGCATGGTTGAAAGTGAGTACTTCAAGCTCCTGTGTTGAATGGCATGTTTGGAGAAACTCACGCCCGCGTTCGTGAGTTTGATGACAGTGTTCATGATTGTCACAGATAGAAGTAGAATTCGTGTTTGTATTTGTCAACAGAATACATCCCGACGAGCAGAACTACCGCGCTGACACCAAATGCAACGCCCCAATCCACGCTGCCCGGCCAGGACGCATAGTAGATTGGTTTTTGAAACAATGCCGCAAAGTACGTGATAGGATGGAACTGCATCAGCCGCCCCTGCAGCGATCCGCTTGCAAACGCATCTGCACGAAACAGGATCGGTGAGGAGAAGAAGACAAGCATCAATCCCATTTGAATAATTGTTTTGACATCACGGAAGAATGTGTACAACACAGCGGCAATCAATCCGGCCCCGAGTCCCAGCATCGCCCACGGAATGATTGCGAGAGGTAGCACGAGCAGATGAATCGTGAACGAGTGATTGAAGAGCAGGAAAAGGCCGAATACGACGGTAAGCGATATGAGAAATTCGAGACTTGCGACCGTCCAGCGTGTCAGCGGTAGCGCGTAGGGAGAAACATGGAGTTTCTTGAGCAGCCATTCACCTCCTACAATTGATTCCATGCACCCATTCACTACTTTTTCGAAATAGCGCCAGGGCATTAATGCGGCAAAGAGAAACACGGCATAGTCTGCAACATGCATCCCGTTGACAACAGAAAAGATGAAGCTGAGAATCAGCAGGAAGAGCGCGGGCTCCAGAAAGTTCCAGAGAAAGCCCAACGCCGTGTAACGGTATTTCAACCTCAATTGTGTAAGGGCATAGAACCAGACGAACCGTTGAGCGACGGAGATTTCCATGATCATGCGGGGATGAAATGAGTGTTCTTGTCAAATACCTCAGTGGATTGCGGCAGGGATGCAACCACCGGATGACTTTTCAGTTCGATCCGGTCAAACACACATGTGCCGTTCTTTATCTTTGCGAGAATGGCGTAGCAATAATCCTCATCGGTATTCACATGAATAGTTCTCGCCATCCACCCGATTCGCTGGATCGGGTGAGTAACTGATTCGACACATTCGACGGACTGCGACGCAAGGGTTTTGTAGCGATGAACGCGCAACTCTATTTCAGGATTCCCTGTAATCGAACCGGCATCAACCCGAAGCATCATTTCAAATACTCTCCTCTGACTTCCCCACCAAAAATATTCTGTATGAAAGGGGGTTTCCGCATCGCCGCTTTGTTCCCGCAGATCAAAAAATCCGGCATGGTCTGCACAAAACCGGGATGCTTCGCCGGGCAACCAGGAATAAGGATCAATTGCGATATGAGCGCCCCCCATCTGAGACTGTAACTCGTTAACATAATTGTTTGTGAATTGTTTCGTCTCATCAAGTCCGACTACTTGCAGTCGCTGAGTACTCCTCGCCGTCTTCTTCTTCCTGAGAGTGAATATTCCGCACGTGAAAGGGTATTTGCCCCGCATGAGTTGAAGGTGTACACTTTCCTGCAATATCTTCCCTGCCACATTTGCTTCTTGTGAATGTGACAGTCTATTCAGATTCGATGGAATCGGGCGGTGGATCAAGTGATGCGAAATGCGTGCATCAAACTGACCCTCGGCCACGAGACCACTTTCTGCAAGTATCCCGGTAAGAAAGGGAAATGAAAACACGTAGTTGTGTTCATCTCTGATAGGTTCGTTGTCGTACAAAACTTCTGTTGTGAATACATACACACCGTCATCTTTCAAGACCCGGGCTACTTCGTTGAAGTGTTTCAGAAAATCTTCCCGCCTGCCTATGTGTTCAACAGCGCAGGTGGAATAGCAAAAGTCGAACGTGTTGTCGGGAAACTGCAGGTCCCGCATATCCATCCGAAGGGCTTTCAGTTTCTCATCGTCAACCGGAAAAGGCTTATTCTGCCGTATGAATTCGTCGGGGCTCTCCGTCTTCGCACAATCCCATGAGGTGTTCATCTCGTACAGATCGGTAATCACCAGTTGACGGACATGCCGGGCGATTGCATACGCGACCAACTCCTTCCCTCCTCCCATCGAAAGGCCGAGACTCCCGGTTTCCAGCTTGCCGTGATCGCGAAGCGTCTGAATGATCATTGCAAACTCCCATTGTTTTCTGTGGAACCGTGGGACTTCCCGCAGTTCTTCCCGGATGATTTCGTTGAAGCCGGGGCGAAACCAATCGGCTGCATCGCAGAGTTTGTTATACATGTTCATCGCTTTTCTTTCATAAAACTGTGTACGGTTTTGATAATCTCATCAATGGAAATATCCGCCATGCACACGCTTGTGCGCATATTGGTGAGCTTGCAAGGGATCTTATCGTTTCGCCAACAGGGCATACAGCCAAGCTTTGTACGAACGTCAAGGTAGCGGCAGTTCGGATAGTCCATCGTCCGGACTTTGCCGTCGATGGGGCCGTACAGTGCTACACACGGAATATTGAATGCAGCAGCGAGGTGAACAAAAGAAGAATCAGGCGCAATGATTACGCTGCATCCCGAGACGAGGGCAAACGCCTGCTGCATCGGTAACCCTTCCACTTTGGTGATGTTGGGTCCGTCGCAACCGTTGATGGGCTCGACGTCGAAGACGAGAACGTGATAGAACTGCGAGAGTTGTGCAATCAACATCTGCATGTGAGGGTAGTCGCGATAGACTTCGTCGGAATGCAGTTGAACCCCGATCACGGTTTTCCCTTCAAGCCCACGGTTGGCCCAGAAGTTCCTCTGAAAGCTCCTTTCTTCCGCCGTCAGGAAATACCGTGGGAGCTTACCCATTCTTCTTACGCTCCACCAGCCGAGCCCCAGACTTCTGGCAAACAATGCTATCCTGTTCTTCCTAACTTTCGGCGCCGTACGCGACTCAATTCTCGAAGCGGGACAATCGGTAAAATTGAACCACTTCTTGTACATGAAATGATTGAATGACTCATCCTCGACATCCAAAAGCTTCACATCCGGGTTGTTCTGAAAGACCGGAAAGTAGCGGCGGGGAATGGCGAGATGGATTTCTGATTTCGGATGTTTTTTCTTCAATTCGTGAATACCCGGCGTCATCATCAACAAATCCCCGATTCCTCCCATCGCCCGCGTAATCAGAAAGCTGCGCTGCAGCAAAGGTGGAATCAGCATCTGCGGTTCTTTGCGGAAGAAAACACCCCCCGAAGCCGTTCTGTTGAACAGATAGTTCACACAGTACACATATCCCAGAACGGAATATCTCAGCGCCCGCTCAACGCCGACGCAGCGCATTGTCCTGAATCGTTCGGCGATGAAGTAAACACGATGCAAAAGGAACAGCATCTTGTCGGAGTATGATACAGCGCTGTTGAGAAACACATTGTGCGAACGACGGTATGTCTTTCGAATCTGCTCGACGAATTGTCTGCGGTGCTTGATATCGGTATAGAAGTGCCTCAATCCTTGAAACATGAGGTTCTTGTAGAATTCGATATTCCCCCTCAGCAGCGATTCCTGACCGAGGTTGAACAGCAGCGTAGGAATCATATTGCGGTCTGTTACCCGATACGGTCGCCGTGCAAGCGATGCAAGAAGTGACTCGGTTTCCTGGAATTGTCCCAACGTATTGAGAACGCCCGCCTTCCCCACCAGGCAACGAACGTAGAGATCGGGGAACTTGCCCACGTTCATCTCAAGCGCCTGATCGTAACGCTCCAGGGCTTCGTGAAGCAACGAGAGTTTCGCAAGTTCATCACTCCACAACAGAAGGGTTTCAAAGAGTTCACGAGGGTAACTTCCGGTCTGTCGCGAGCTGTGAATGAAAAGATCCACAGTCTCATCGATGAACGCCTTTTCCTGATT
This sequence comes from uncultured Chlorobiota bacterium, assembly GCA_900696645.1. Classification (GTDB taxonomy): domain Bacteria; phylum Bacteroidota; class Ignavibacteria; order UBA10030; family UBA6906; genus CAADGV01. Next base: position 34,862 of record CAADGV010000028.1, read on the forward strand.
GGCCGGTTCTTCGGCGGCAACGGCAAGATATGCCTTCAGCTTCTTGATGCCTCCAACAACAACTTCGTGTAGAATGTACTTGTTCGCGTAATGGATTCGGGATTCTTTTAAGATGCTCTGAAAGATCCCGTGGACAATCTCGTATTGTCCCGAAAACGCCATGTATTCCAGTTCAGATACACTCACAACCTCACGCATCAGGTGAGTTATGTTTGAGGCGATTTCAGCCAACATAGGAGATTGCCTTTCGAGATGAAGCAAGAGGAGCTTCCAACAAGCGGTACTCGTTGCGAGCCTCAATCTGCAAGGCCTCGTACCGTTGCGTATCAATACCCTCTGGTGCCGGCGCATTGAACGTGCAGCAAATACTTAATGCTTCTTCGTATTGCCCGACATTCACAAGGCAGAAAATCTGACGCAGTCTGCTTTCGGGGTCGAGTTGCATCGAAAGACCCTGTACGCGTCGGTACCATTTCAACGCTTCGAGAAAACGTCCTGACAATTCGAGAGCGTGCGCATACCAATACATTCCGTGGAAATATGCATCATTCCTGAGGTCAACAAGATCACCGTAATCGATTGCATAGCGAAAGCAATCCGCCGCCTTGCTCATTTCACGGGCGTGCATGAACAGCCAGCCTGCCCGGAAGTAGCTGTTCAACCTACATGCGGGGATGCGCGTTAACTCAGCGGCTCGGGTGTAGAACGCGATTGCATTGGCGGTGTCGCCCAGGTTCTCTGCACACCAGCCGCAATGGAACGCAAGATCTCCTTCGTCAAATACAGCGTCGGCGACGCATTGTTGAAAAAGAAGGAGAGCCTCGGCGAAATGTCCGTCCGCCTCAAGTGCAAGCGCTTTCCGTAAGAGTGTCGTATCTCCCATTGCAGTCTCTTGAATGATGGAATGGAGAAAGGAATCATCCAAGAATAGCCAAAGTGCGTGCCACGACGCGCGAAACTATCGCTTCTTCTGTTTTCATACAATTTGAACCGGTTTCCTTGAACCGATCACACACGCTGGGGAAAAGAGGTGACAGACAGGTCGGTTAACGTGGCAGGCAATGTGGATGAGGCGCCACAGATGCGGCGGGCAAAACGTGGGGTGGGGGAGTGGAAAAAACAACAGCCGGAGAAGCTACGCGATCAACTTCCTGAACTGCATTGCCAACTTGGGGCCTATGCCGGCGTCTTCATGTTTGAAAAAGACGAATGCCGTATTCCACGTCTGATCATTGACGCGCTTCATCCACTTCTTCAACTCGGCTGTTGTATATCCCTCACGACGCAAGCGGAGGTAACCCCAGTTGGCGGTACTGACGAATGGCACTTCAAGCTTCTCGTCAAAGTCGGCTATGCACAACGATGCATTATTCTCTTTCAATATTCCATACGTCTCATCATCAAACCACGACGCATGCCGGAATTCAACAGCCACCTTCACATCTCCGTCAAGTAACTTGAAGAATTGCTTAAGCCGCTCGACATCCTTCTTCATGTTCGGAGGGAGTTGAAAAAGGATGACGCCCAATTTATCGCCGAGCGTCCGTGCAGTACGTATCAGGTATTCCGTTTCATCTCCAGCATCTTTAAGACGTTTGATGTGGGTGATGCGCTGGGAGGCTTTGACGGAGAACTGAAAACCCGCCGGCACTTGTTCTCCCCATCCCTTCATCACACTTTCTTTAGGAAGGCGGTAGAACGTATTGTTGATTTCAACAGAATTGAGTTTTGTGCCGTAGTGCTTCAGGAACTCCTTGTCGGAAAGATCTTCCGGATAGAAGTTGCCCTTCCATTCCTTGTAGCTATAGCCGCTTGTGCCGACAAAGAGTTCCATTCTATAAATGCTTGATACGATTGACGTAGCGGATTCTGTTTCTACTTTGCGAAAGCCTTCTTGAAGAATGCCTTCATGTCGTTCCACGAATTGGCATCGGCCTTTGCGTTGTACGCGAGAGGTAGATTGAACGCTTTCCCTTTCTCGTCAGCGTCTGGATTCGTGAACGAATGCACGGCTCCCGCGTATGACTTGAAGGTGAAGTCCACCTTTGCAGCTTTCATTTCTTTCTTGATTGCGTCAATATCGGATTTCGGTACGAACGGATCATCCGCGCCGTTGCAGACGAGAATTCTCGCCTTTACGGTTCCAGCTTTTGCAGGCTCCTGCGTGCCAAGACTTCCGTGGAAACTGACGACGCCCTTCACATCAACCCCCATGCGGGCCATCGCAAGAACTATCCCGCCTCCAAAGCAGTAGCCGATTGCGCCAATCTTGTTATTGTCGACTGTTTCGTGCTGCTTCAGCAGTTCGAGTGCGGCGAGGAAACGGTCTTTCGCAACACCGAGGTTGGCAAACACTTCACCTGAAAACTTGCCCGCGTCTTCAGGATGCGCGGCTGTTTTGCCATCGCCGTACATATCCAGCGCAAGCGCCGTATATCCCAACTCCGCCAACATGTGCGCACGCTTGCGGGCATATTCGTTGTGCCCCCACCATTCATGCACAACAAGAATCGCCGGACGCTTTCCATCAACAGATGTGTCATACGCAAGGTAACCCTTCATCGTCACTCCGTCCGATGAGTATTCGACTTCTTCCCCCTTTATTTCCGCCAGAACTGAACCGGCGAAGC
>CAADGV010000029.1 GCA_900696645.1 uncultured Chlorobiota bacterium
GGGAACCACGAGGGGCCAACGTCGCCGCTTTGCAGGCGACGGCGGCAGTCTGGAACTACAACGTCATGAACATCGTTCACAAATCACGCTACCCCAAAAGTCCATTTTCCGTTGAAGCATTACAGGATTCGAGACATTAACAGCGTAAATGCCGGAGCCGTCGGTTGTAACATACGCAGTTGAACCGCTGACAGTGATAGTGCTCAGAGTCCCTCTCACGTTAACACTTCCCAAAGGAACGGGATTCATGGGATCCGCAATGCTATACGGTTGCAAGCGAGTCGACCTCCCCACATACAGCAGAGTGTCCGAAGCATGCAAGCTGACGACGATTCCGACGAAGAGGATGTTTCTCCCCCATAAGCTATCAGGGTTGGTGGCATTGACGACGGAGATGCGCGGAAACTCCAAGTCTCCGATGTAGGCGTACCCGTTACGAACAGCAAGACTCCGCGGCACATCTCCACCGACCCCTCCTAGGAACCCGCGCCAGTATGGCGCGTGAAGGTTGCTGATGTCAACAACCCGAAACGACCCGTTTCCCGTGAGGAGGTAGGCAAAGTCTCCTTCCACCATCACGCGCCTCACGCCTGCATTGTATTGTACTTCGGATATCAACCTCGGATTTGCTGGATCCGATACGTTGAGAATCACAAAACTGTTGCCCGCGATAAAGGCGACCGAGTCGCGAATGAAGATATCGTTAACCCACGTCTCGTACTCTCCCACGATTCTTGGCTCGACGGGATTTGAGACATCGAGCACTTGGAACATCGGACCGTTGCTGATGTACGCGTAGTTGCCTTTCGCCGCGACCGCAACACATGGTCCCCACGGCCATCGGCCAAGGAATGTCAGGACGCTATCGGACGGTGGAGGGGTTGGGGCGCCGGACTCGAAACGCTTGTATATCTCCTTGTAGAGGGAAATGAGATCACCGGGAGGGGCCTCATTCTGCGCCAATATCGGTACGGCTTCAAGCGCGAGCATCAGAGAAACGAACGAGAGAAGAAAAGAGACTGACCGTATCATCTCACCAACTCCGATGAGATGTGAACGATTGCCGAATGTTAGTGGAGACCGGACCGGTGGGTTTGCGTTGCAACGGAATCGACTTAAACCCGCGACATAACAGGATTGCGGTGGTACGCATGAGGACACCTGTTTTCAGCTTCAGCATGCCCGCACCGTTGCTTGCGTATAACGGGGCGGGCGGGTTCGGTAACTGGTGGAAATATATCAAAAAAAAAGCGAATGTCAAGCGATAGTTGACGAGCATTCGATGTCCCATTCGATCCGTGTACGCGTGCCGGCGTTTATGCACATAAGGGATTATCTCGCCTCACTCTCAACAATACCTCACATTGTCGCGCAAGTCGGCTTGTGTCGCAGGAAACACCCTCACAAACCTTTCCACCATCTCGCTGGCAAGAGGCGAGAGTTCGTAACCGAAATCAAAATCGCACGCCGGCAGTTCCACCAGTTCAGCTTGTCGAGGGCATTCGCCGTACAGCTCAATCGCAAGCTCCACAAGTCGTTGCGGGGAAAGGGAATGCGAATCCGGCAGCATCTGTTCGATGCGCGGCTGAATCAAGCTCCAACGCAAATGGTTCGTCTCAACGCTTGCATCCACAAATAGCACACGATTGTAGTGGGCAATCACCTCGGCCATTTCGGGCGTCAACTGTTGGCTGCTGAGGCAGTCAACTTCGGGATACGTTGCGGCGATGCGCTCCGCTGCGAGCGGTCCGGCGCCGTCGTCGCGACGAAGCCTGTTACCGTAGCCTATGACAAGTGTTCTGTTCATTTCTCATTCCTGCCACTGAGACACTGAGACACGGAGTGATCATGAGAGTCTGTTGCAGAGAATTATTACTGATGTTACGCAAATTTTGAATTTCGTTTGTTTCCCGAACGACCTCACCCTAAATCCCTCTCCTGAGAGGAGAGGGACTTATCGAAACCTCGTTCAAATCTCCCCTTCTCCTCTTAGGAGAAGGGGCCGGGGGATGAGGTCGGTATCAAAAATAGAAGCGCCTTTGGGTTTTGCGTACCATCAGTTATTCTGGAATATCTCTGTGTCTCAGTGCCTCTGTGGCGTAATCAACCCTTACCAAACCGATAGAAGATGTACGGCGCGACGGTTACCCACACGAGTATCAGCGGCCAGACGCGTCCTTCGAGAATGTTGTAGTCGTGCAACAATACATCCCACGATTTCCCGCCAACGTAATGGAAAAACAGAAACTCGAACGCCAGTGTCATTCCCAGCCAGATGAAACCGATGGTCCAAGCCTGCGAAGCGCTTTCGAGCGGCCAGATTCTGCTCAATCCCCAAATAATCAAGGCAAAAAGCAGAATGCCGGTGAACGTCGAAAGCTGATGCGCGTGCAGTTCCTCCATCCTGCCGATGAAGAAAGATTGACGGATGATCCCGTTTGTCACTGCCGCGACAAGCAAAAGAAACCACGCAAGCAAGTATTTGAGAATCATCGTCTCCTCCGTTCAGCGACAACCTTGTTTCCCGCATCAACAAGCTGAACGAGCAGCGGCATTTGTCCGATTGCATGTGTTGAACATGAGAGGCAAGGATCATAGCAACGGATTCCCGCTTCGATTCTATTGAGCAATCCTTCGGTGATCGTCGCCCCGTCGAGGTATTGCATCGCAAGCTGACGAATCGTCCTGTTCATCGCAAGATTGTTCTGTGCCGTAGCAATGAGCATGTTCACTTTCTGAATCACGCCGTCATCATCAACATGATAATGATGGAAGAGAACGCCCCGCGGTGCTTCGCACACGCCGACGCCTTCACGGCGGTTGATCATCGCTTTCGAGCGGATATCTTCGCTCAAAATAACAGGATCGTTCAGCAGCATTTCAATCTTCTCGACTGCAAAAAGAATTTCGATCAGCCGGGCGTAGTGGTAATAGAATGAGTTGTTCATCACGTCCAAGTTCCCGGTCAATCCGTTGAATACTTTCCGCTCGGCTTCAGCCAATGGCGTCTCGATGTAGTCGCAGACATTCAGCCGCGCCAGCGGCCCGACCCGGTACATCCCCTTCTTGTAACTCAGCGGTTTATAGTAAGGGAACTTAAGATACGACCAGGTTTCCGAATGCTCGCCGAAGTATTTCTGATACTCCCGCGGCTCAAGCTGATCGGCAATCGTGTTGCCGTTGCCGTCGCGCACACGCAGCTTGCCGCCGTAATACTCGAGTCTGCCGTCTTCACCCACAAGCCCGACGTACAGCGACCGGAAGTTGCCGTAGTTGGGAATATCCTGCGCGAATTTCTCGTGAATTTTCTTGAGGGTGTCGAGAGCGAGAAACGTCGTCTCTTTCGCTTCCGGAATCCATGTGAGCAGATGATCTCGCTCTTTTACGCCCAGCGGCTCGCGGACGCCGCCTGCAACCGCCCACGGTGTGTGAATGCGCCGGCCGCCTAATGTTTCGATGATTTCCTGTCCGAACTTGCGCAGTCGTATTCCCCGTCGGATGAAGTCCTTGTGTCCATCCATCAAGCCGAAAATATTCCGCTTCGCCGGTTCCGAGTCAAATCCCAACAAGAAATCGGGAGAGGAAAGATGGAAGAAGCTGAGCGCATGCGACTGCGTCCATTGTCCCAGCGTGAGCATGCGCCGAAGTTTCTCTGCTGTCTCGGGAATGCCGATAGCGAGAATGTCGTCGCCTGCCTTTGCCGACGTGACGAGGTGGCTTGCGGGACAAATGCCGCAGATGCGCGACGTAATGCCGGGCATTTCCCACATCAAGCGTCCTTCACAGAATTTCTCGAATCCCCGAAACTCGTTCACATGAAAGCGGGCATCACTCACGCTTCCCTTGTCGTCGAGATGAATCGTGATTTTTGCGTGACCCTCGATGCGGGTGACGGGTTCGATTGTAATTGTCTTGGTTAAGCTCATTTCCTTCCTTTCTACTATCAATCAGCCACGGAGACACAGAGGCACAGAGGTTCTTGGGCAAATAGAATTCGTTTAGATGTTTATTTCAGATTGCTCAGTGTCTCCGTGTCTCTGTGGCTTTCCCGCTTAGCCATATCTCAAATACACATTCGGCAACTCAGGCGTTCTCCCCGCTAACAACTCGCTGATGGCAAACCAAATCTGGTCCGGTGTCGGAGGACAGCCGTGTAGAAATGCATCCACCTTGATAATTTCATGCAATGGCTTTGCCTGCGGCAACAGCTTTGCAATCGTAGTAAACTCCGACGGAATCGTCGGGTCGCCATCAGCAAGTTCGACGTAGGCGCGGTGCATGATTTCGTCGGGACTGAATTGATTGCGCATTGCGGTCACGTTGCCCGTCGTTGCGCAGTCGCCGAACGAAAGCACAAATTTCGAGCTGCGCCGGATAATGCGCGCCATTTCTTCGTTCTCAACATTTGAGACGGCACCTTCCACAAGCGCCACGTCAACATCCTTCGGGAAATGCTTGACATCCGCAATCGGCGAGTAGACAAGCTCGATTTTGTCGGCTAATTCGATGAGCCGCTCATCCATGTCGAGAAACGACATGTGACATCCCGAGCATCCTCCGAGCCAGACTGTTGCAACCTTTGGTTTCATTCTTTTCCCTGATTGTTTTGCCACGGAGTCACTGAGGCACAGAGATTTTCTCTAACTTCATCTCAGTGGCTCAGTGGCTATTCTTCAGTTGCTTCCGCTACCCACTCGCGCTTCGTGCGGGCGGTGACAATGTACTTTAGAAAATCACGCTGCTTCTCCATCTCCGCTACCGTCTGCCCTTTCTCGAACAATGCGCCTGTCGGGCATACACGCACACATTTGCCGCACGACGTACAGCTTGGCGATGTTCCCCACGGCTGGTTCATATCGGCAATAATGGTGCAGTCGATGCCGCGGCCCGCAATATCCCACGTGTGCGCCCCTTCGACTTCGTGGCAGACGCGTACGCAGCGAGTACAGAGCACGCAGCGGTTTCTATCCAACACAAAACTCTTGTGCGTTGCGTCGAGTTCTTTTTTCGGGTAGAGATAAGGGAAGCGGACGTACTGCAAACCCACCTCGTATGCGAGATCCTGAAGCTCACAATGATTATTCACGACGCATACGGCGCATTGATGATTTCCTTCCGACGCAAGCAACTCGACGATTGTACGGCGATGGCGCTTCAGACGTTCAGTGTCAGTATGAACAACCATCCCTTCCTGAGGCTTTGTTGTGCAGGCGGGAAAGAGTTTCGATTGTCCCTCAATCTCCACCAAACACAATCTGCACGCACCGACGTCGCTGAGGCCATCGAGGTGGCAGAGCGTGGGGATGTGAATATCATGCTGGCGCGCAATCTGCAACAGGGATTCGTCGTCCTTGCCGCTGACTTGTTCGCCGTTGATTGTTAGTGTCAGGATTGCCATTTCGTTTTCCTGTTTTGAAACCGTTGAAACGGTTCCCTTTTCAGTTTGTGTTTCGTAGCCCACGACTTAAGTCGTGGACTATGTTGTCAACCAATACCTCGACAAACCGTTTCAGCGGTTTACTCGTGAACGTCCGATGGTATGTACGTCTCCACCGGCTTCAACAACTCCTCGTACTCATGTCTGAAAAATCTGAGCGTTGACAACACCGGATTCGGTGCCGACTGACCGAGTCCGCACAGACTGGTATCCTTCACCATCTCACACAATTCCTCAAGCAACGCGACGTCATCTGCGGTTGCATTGCCTTTCGAGATTTTGTCGAGAAGAAGATAGATGTGCTTTGTGCCAACGCGGCACGGAACACATTTGCCGCACGACTCGTCGGCGCAGAATTCCATAAAGTACTTTGCCACATCCACCATCTTCGATTCCGAATCCATCACAATCATGCCGCCGCTACCCATGATGGAGCCGACGGTTGCAAGCGACTCGTAATCAACGGGCAAATCGAGATGATCATTCGGAATGCAGCCCCCCGAAGGCCCGCCTGTTTGCGCTGCCTTGAACTCTGTTCCCTCCGGCGTTCCGCCGCCGATATCGAAAATGACAGTGCGGAGGGGAATGCCCATCGGCACTTCGATGAGTCCGGTGTTTTTGATTTTACCGGCAAGAGCGAAGACTTTCGTGCCCGTGCTTTTCGGAGTCCCGATTGCCGCAAACCATGCACTGCCGCGATTGATGATCGGCGCGACGTTGGCGTACGTTTCCACGTTGTTCAGCAGCGTCGGAGCACCGAACAAGCCCTTCTCCGACGGATACGGCGGGCGAGGCTTCGGACTCCCGCGGCGGCCTTCGATTGAGCGAATCAATGCCGTCTCTTCGCCGCACACAAACGCGCCGGCGCCGATGCGCAAGTCGATTCTAAAATTGAATTGCGATTCGAAAATGCGATTGCCTAACAATCCGAGCCGCTCGGCCTGCTTGATGGCAAGCCTCAGGCGTTCGATGGCGAGCGGATACTCAGCACGTATGTAAATGTATCCTTGATTCGCCCCGACAGCGTACGCTGCGATAGCCATTCCTTCAAGGATGCGATGCGGGTCCCCTTCAAGCACGCTCCGATCCATGAACGCGCCGGGGTCGCCTTCATCGGCGTTGCAGATGACGTACTTCTGGTCACTCGCCGCTTTGCGTACGATGCCCCATTTCAATCCTGTCGGGTAGCCTGCGCCTCCCCTGCCGCGCAGGCCGCTCTTCCGAATCTCATCTATCACTTCGTCCGGTTTCATTTCCGTCAACGCCTTTGCCAATGCCTCATAGCCGTCGACGGCAATGTATTCTTCAATGCGTTCGGCGTTGATTCTCCCGAAATTCTCCAACACAATTTTGAGTTGAGAGGAGAAGAATGGATTTGCGGGATCGAGGGCGTTGTTTTCGACTTTCTTTCCGTCAAGAAGATGTTGCCGGACAATCTTCTGTGCCGCATCTTCGTCCACGTTCTGATAGAGAGTATCATCCGAAGCAATTTTCACCAGCGGACCTTCACCGCAGAGTCCCATGCACCCTGATCCGATCACTTCGATTTCTTTCTCCAATCCCTTCTCTTTCAGCGACGCCTTGAAGGCATCACGCGTTGCCTCGCTTCCGCAGGAAACACATCCGGCCGCCGAGCAGTAGAGAACACGGTTCTTCAGCGCTTGCTGACGCGCAAGTTCTTTTTCCGCAACTTCGTTGAGATCTTCCAATGTCATGCCGGTACCTCCTCGGTTTTCTCTTCCCATTGCCTCACACGCTGCACAGCATCATCGGGATTCAGCTTGCCGACAACGGCGTTGTCCAGGACTGCGACAGGCGCAAGTCCGCACGAACCGACGCAGCGTGCCGCTATCAGCGACACGTTTTTGTCGGGCGTAGTTTCGCCGAACTTCACGCCGCAGTGCTTCTCCACCTTCTCTTGAATTGCGCCCGCGCCTTTCACGTAGCATGCCGTTCCGGTGCAAAGCACGAACGTGTGCTTGCCGTTCGGCTTCATGCGGAAGAAGTGGTAGAACGTCGCCACGCCGTACACGCGGCTCAGCGGCAACCTCAGCGCGTGAGCGATATAAATCAGCAGGTCGGTTTCGAGGTAGCCGAAAATTCCCTGCGCAGCGTGCAACACTTCGATCAGCGCGTAGCCGCTGGACTGATGCTTCGTGATTGCCCTGTCGAGCAGCTTGAAGCGGTTGTCGCCGCTGGGGTGAGCAGCGGATTTCTTTTCAGGAAGAGGCATAAATACTTTTTCTTTTTCTTCGTGAACCTTTGTGCCTGTACGCCGAAGTGCCTTGGTTCAGCACGCAGGCGTATTACTTCGTGCCTTTGTGTTGAAAAACCTTGCCCGTTAGCCATGTACACCACTCAGCAACGCCATACCCCGTTGTGCAGGATGTTTCAAAGATGATAAGTGATGGATTGATGCTGAGCGCGTTGCGTTTCAATTCGTCAATCTTGCAGGGCAGATACGGCAGCAGATCCGTTTTGTTGATAATCAAAACGGAGGCATTCCTGAACATCCCCGGATACTTCAGCGGCTTGTCGTCACCTTCGGTTGTGCTGGCAACAACAACTTTCATCTCTTCTCCCAAATCATAATTCGCCGGACAGACGAGGTTGCCGACGTTTTCAATAACGAGGAGTTGAATGTTGGTAAGATCGAGATTCTGCAACGCGTCCTGCACAAGCTTTGCTTCGAGATGGCAGCCGCCGTTTGTTACAATCTGCACAACAGGAACACCGTACTTCGCAACACGTTGTGCATCGAAATCCGTTTGGACGTCGCCTTCGACAACGGCAACATTCAGCTTTCCTTTCAGTTGCTCAAGCGTCTTCTCAACAAGACTCGTCTTTCCTGCGCCGGGCGAGCTGACGATGTTGATGCTGAAGATGTTGCGTGATGCAAACAGCGTTCTGTTTTGTCGCGCAAGTTCGTCGTTCTTCTCCAACACCTTTCGTTCAATGGTAATGACGCTCATGGTGCCTCCTCGGGTTCGTTCACTTCAATTTCTGCCACCTGCAACTCCGTTCCTGAGAGTGTCTTGGTTGCCATGCCGCCGCAACGGGGACAGATGGCAATGGGGCCGCCGGGTTCCGATGTTGCGCCGCATTCGTTGCATCGAATCACAAACGGCACCGGCACAATCCGCAGTCGCGCATTCTGCAACGGCGTATCGGCCGTGATTGCCGCGAAGTTGAATTCCAGCGAATCGGGCACAACGCCCGCAAGCGCGCCAACTTTTACCGACACATCATGCACAAGCGGCAGATGCTTCTCCTCCACGTATTGGTGGATGATGTCAACGATGCTTTCGGCTATCGAAAGTTCGTGCATGATGAAACCTTCAACAGAAAGTAAATCTGTGCTTGCCCTTGGAATCGCAACATCTGTGCCCCGCAAAATGGCCGGAAAACGATGATTCTGGCAGATTTATTCCCATAATTGGGACAGCAAAAAGGTGCTTGTGTCAGATTTGGGAGATGGAAGAAGTGTGCTGAGGTGGGATGAGTTGGGCGGACGATCACCTCACTGAGTTTAGGTTATGGGAAAACATAGCTGAGACCTATATCCAGATTGAGCGGATCTTCTGCACTCCCCGGCGGGTTGTTGGATAGCCGAAAGTTAAGTCCAGCGCGAAGGAACGGATGAACACCCGGCCGACTTAGTGGAAGCCAACCATAGTTTATCGCCAAGTAGTTGTCTTTTAGAAAAGTGTTCAGTCGTTTGTTGCTGTGGTGCGGCCGGGCGACCGAAACAAGAATAACGCTTAACGGTCCGGTAAGAACTGAATCAAACCTGAGACAATCACCGGGATCACCAGGAAATTGCCGATGACCGCTGATCTCACAAAACGGACTTCGGAGACCGCCTGACGCAAGTGGACCATCGGCACCTGCACAAAGGTTGTGTACAACAGCAGGGCAAGGATCGGCCAAAGCAGTACCTCGAATATGTCTGACCAGCGCGGAAACAGAACGCCGACAATCAAAAGCATCCATTTCTTACGAGAGTATTTTGGATTGACAATAATCTTGTCCGAGTTGGCGATCTGAATCTGACCCCAGCCAAGTGCACCGATTGTGAGACATTCCCACGAAAGGAATTCAATCGGAACAAAATGAACCTTCTCGACTTTGACTCTTGTGCCTTTGACCGAGTAAGCAACGGTTAGAACAACGAAATAATTCTTGTTATCTTCATAGAAACGTGTGAGCCGCTCAACCGAAGTCAGGTTGGGCATATCGAAATGTGTGTCGAGCCGATGTGTCTTGACGTCCACAAAGTTGTAAAAGCCATCTTTGTCGGTAAAGGCAATATCTGCCATAGCTCTGCGAGCAAATTCGGCGGAATATGTACCGCAGAGGTCGCCGAGAATACCATCGAAGTGGTCAGCGAGAATTCCTTGAATAGCATCGCCCGCGGCACGAGTACTCGATATTGTAGCCTTGGACATAAAGTCCTTTTGAGAGTTAACGAAGCGAACAATATCGTTTTCGATTTTCTGGTATGCAGCAGTATAGAAGATTCGACTTTTCTTCACTTGGATTGTTCGCTCTGATCGAAAAGAGATATAGTGTCGTTAGTGAGTAGGGATTTTGATCTGGAGTCAGGTTGGTCTTGAAGCGAATTTCTTTCCCGGAAAACTCCGCCTGAATACCCCTGAATGGAATTGTTGTTCTCGGCAAGTTCAAGACGCTTGAGAGCTAGACAGGCATAGCTTTCATCAAGTTCGATTCCCAAGAAATGCCGTCCGAGTTTCCTTGCCACAACAGCGGATGTGCCGGACCCTAAGAACGGGTCAAAAACGAAATCACCGGGGCGCGTGCTCGCGAGAATTATCTTTGCCAGAAGTTTCTCGGGCTTCTGTGTCGGATGATCCGTGTTTTCAGACATTGACCAAAACGGAACTGTCAGATCAGTCCAAATATTTGATGGATGCGTAAGACAATATCCGCCATGCTCTGTACGTTCCCAATCCTTTGGGTCACCGTTTTCGTTGGTGTACGGTGCGATCACCTTTCGCATGAGTTTCACAGCTTCGACATCAAAATGGTATTGGTCGGAGAGTGTACAGAACCAGATGTCTTCAGAGTTGTTTTTCCAGTTTGTCTTTGCACCGCGCCCCTTTTCCCTTTCCCAGGTGATGCGGCTGCGGATTTTGAAATACTTTTCGGCTACTTGTTGAATTGCCCCAGAAGATCGCCAGTCTCCACAGATATACACAGACGCTGTACTCTTCAAGCTTGGAACAAGCTTGCCGAGCCAAGAATCAACCCAATGAGCGTACTCGGCGCTGCTCATTTCTCGGAACACATTGGAATTGAATGTCTTGCTCAGGTTGTAGGGGGGGGTCAACAAACAATAGATCTACAAAGTGAGCAGGCAGAAAGTCGAGAGCGGTAAACACGTCCTGATTGAGAACCACATCAATAAGATCAGAAATGGATGCTTCAGCAGACAACCGGAGAAGATGGGGTCTATACTTCTCCCTTTCTGTCTCAGAAAGAGTAATTGTTCTGTTACGGGGTGCTCGTTGCTTGGTATCCATACAAAATGAAAATACGAAACTCTGAGTTGATTATCACTTTTAAGTTGCAATGGAGTGCAAACCCCGTAACTACAACACACCAGTGTCGTCTATCTTGCTTTTGTGTGTTTCTTGGTTCAACAAACACGCCGCGCCAATCGGTTGGCGTCCATCCCCCCTGCGGCGTAGTCGCAAGTTAGCTTGAAACGTTGGGAAAGTCAAATGAAGTGGCGGAAGGTAATCGTGAGAAAAGCTAACTGGAAAGCAGCAAGCCGATCAGGACACCATAAAGTGTACTAATCCAAGGATTGGCGGTAATAGGGCAAACACCGGATCTGCAACCAATAAACTTGTGGTAGGCATAGCCGCCGGCGCCGCCGAGGAGGATCGGCCACAGGTAGGCGCTTAGTTGAGACCAGAGAGATTCCATTCCGCCATTCCTCCCTTCATGTTGGCCGCATTGTAACCGAGCTTCGTGAGTGTTGCCGCCGCCGATCCGCTGCGGCTTCCTGTTGCGCAGTAACAAACAATCTCACGGCTCTTGTACTTCTCCAGTTCTTTCTCCCTGCGGCGCAACTCATGCAGAGGAATATGAACAGACCCTTTGATGGAACTCCGGCTCCGCTCGTCCGTCGTGCGGACGTCGAGCAGAACGATGGAGTTGCCTTTCAACTTCTCCGCAACTTCGGCGGGAGTGTATTTCTTCAGCGATCGCAGAAGCAGCATCCGCTTGATATACAGAAACAGCAGAAGCGCGGCAAGTCCGTAGAGAATAATTTGTGATGTTTCCATTGTCACTCCCGTCGAGTCAGTTTATGCCGCAGCTTCCGCCGCCGCAACAGCCGCCCGGTGCCTCGCACGAACCGACATCCGCGGAAGCGAAGTCGCCTGAACCGCCGCTTCCCGTCGCAACGTTCGGCGCGGAAAGTAGCCGGATGTGGCCGGTGGAGCCGCACGCAGGGCACACGATGTCTTCTTCAATCTCACGGACTTTGTGGAACACATCGTACGTGGTACTGCATTCTTTGCAGCGATAGTCATAGATCGGCATAAACAACATCTCCTTGGAAATGGACATAGTAAACCTTACCGAATTTGATGCAGGATTTCAAGGTAGGGGTCAGCGTTTCTGCCCGTCCAGCGGCATTTTCACGCTCACCGCGCCGCGGAGTTCGCCGGCCTTGTAGTCAACGGCCTTGTCGTTCGGGTAGCGTTGCTGTATTGAGCTGTAAATCAGGTCTTTCATCTTCTCACGGCTGCCGTGGCACGAGAGGCACATATCGCCGATGATAATCGGCCGCATATAGCGGAGCGCTCTGCCATCCTTCTCTGTCACAATCTGAAAGAATTCGGAAGTGTCGGAAAGCGCCTTGGCATTTTTCAGTTCGGCAAATCTTTTCAATTCTGCACTTTCAAACGCGTCAGGAATGTTCTTCGGGTTTCTCCACTTCATGCTCACACGCCGGATAGAAACTCCGAGTTGTTCCTGCAATCTCTCGCCGACAACCTGGGCACTGTCGGCGCAGACGTCGATTGCCCGGACGGCACCGCCGGCCGCGAGTTGTTGAGAGAGGAGTGTGCGCATTGTTGTGAGCAGCTTCTTTGCCGCCTCGCGGCTGTGCTGAAGTGCAGATGCGGAATCTATTGTACCAGGAATTGGTTGGGAGAATGATGATGAGGCAAGAAGCACGACGAGGCACACGCAAGTTTTCAGCAACGACCGCATGTTGCTCATGTTGTCCCTCCGTATGATTGGTTGTGGAATTTGGAATGCGCTATCGCGCAGATATATCGAGAAACGATTTCACAAATTGCAGGACGCGATACACATCGGCAAAGTTCGTGGCAAGCCCGAACGAGATCCTCACAGCCCCGGCTGTTTTTCCTTTCACTGCAACGATACATTGCTCAAAGGAATTCCGTTCTTCGTTGCTGAAACACTCGCGCATATCATTTTGCGTCAAGCCGAAGGCTATCTCGCCCGCGCCCGGATTGCAGAAGCAGCCGGTTCGAAGCGAGATATTCAGATTGGCGGCCTGTTCTTCCACAGTATGGAAATTAAACACGTTGCCGTCCGGGTCGTGAAAATTCAGGGCGACTGTGCCGGCCCGCGCAGTTGTGTCGCGGGGCCCGTACACTTCAACCAACGGCGTTCCGTTGGAATGACGGAGCGAGAGAATTTTGTTCAGGAACCACCCCGTGAGCAAAACAACTCTGTCGTGAATCGTATCAATCCCGACTCCGGCAAGGAACTGAAGCCCGATCTCCACAGCGGGCAAGTTCAGATAGTTGATGGTCCCGTCCTCGAACGCCCTGTCGCCTTCGGCAAAATAATACTTATCCGCCTGCACAGAAACAACCTCGATTGTGCCGCCTGAAAACCATGGGCGACGAAGTTTTTTCAGAGCGCCTTTTCGTGCAATCAGACAGCCCACACCGGTCGGGTAGCCGAACATCTTGTAAAACGAAAGGGGCACAAAATCCGGATGATACTTGCTCAAGTCCAATCTGTTGGTCGGTACAAACGCCGCGGCATCCAACACTACATCCCATCCCTTTGACTGCGCCCGTTCTATCCAGTCCAAAGAATGCTGAACGCCTGAAAAGTTGGATTGCGCCGGATACACAAACAAGTTGTTTCCCGCCCGGTTCGGTTTCTCCAACTGGTGCATGAGTGGTTCGCCATCAATGCGCAGATCGGGAGCAACGACGGGGATATATGTGACGGTTGCGCCTTTTGAGCGCGCAAACTCGCGTATGCCATTGACGGCATTGTGATTGTCGAACGTGAGCATGTACCGCGAATCGGGGCAGAAGGGGTACGCTTCCCCGACGAGTTTCAACGCACCGCTTGCATTCGGCGTGAAGATGGCAACATACTCGTCGGGCGATGCGTTGAAGTATTCGAGAACATACCTTCTCGCATGTTCATCCATTTCGGTCGAAGCAAGAGAGGAAGGATTGTGCGAGTGCGGATTTCCGTACACGTGATCTTTCAGCATCGCCAGATGTTGTGCGAGCTGGCAGTCGGCATACAATCCGCCGCCTGTATAATCCACGTAGACCTGACCCAGTTTGTCGAGTCGTGCAAACTCTGTTGCGCGTAACTCGTCAAGAATGCCCGTCTTGATGTAGGCGGGATTCTCCGCAATGAACTCATCAAAGGCTTGATGCATGCCCTCAGAATCAGCCGGAGAACTCCCTCCCGCTTGTGTCAATCCATGAAGGTCGATGGTGTTCATCACCTGCTCAGGTGTGCAACGTTTCGTGCAGTGACGGCCAGGCACGCAGCACCACGTCGGCGCTTTGCAGGTAGGCGGGCATGGCAAGACACACTTCCTTGCTCAGAGAGAAACCGGGAGCGTAGTGATTCGGCTGCATACCGATGAAGTGCAGAAGCTCCGGCAGCATTCCCTTTTGAGACACTTCCTCAAACACTTCAAGGAGGTCATGCTGATGCGCGAGAAGCCGGAATCCGCCGAAGAGAGTTATGTCGTGTCCCGCCAGCTCGATAATCGTTCCCGGAGTCCGTCCCATATCGGCAGCGTCAAGAATCAGCACATGGCTGCTCTCTTCCAGAATGGTCCGGAAGTCGAAGTCTATACCCGCCCCGATGAACTCGATGTCGTCTCTCGTCGAATAACGCTGCTTCAGCAAGCGAAGCGCGTGTTTTCCGAGACCGCGATCGCCTGCTATGATTTCTCCAATTCCGATAACAACTTTTCGATGCATGTGTTCCATGTGAGATCTCCGTTCCGACATCGTGCTCGAGGGCGTTTCCGAGAACATATTCTAACCTCGGCAATAGCGTTCAACTCACATGCCAAAGGAAAAGGCTGAGAATAACTCAAATCCGCCCGTATTTGTACCCATTGCGGCATTGCAACAAGTCCGATTCTCAGAAATGAGATTCTACCAAAAAGCTCGCCCCGACCATGAAAAATGTGACGGGGCGAGAAAACGCGTCGCCAAGCTACGGCATCAACCACGAGAAGGAAAGGTGAAAGATACTCTCCTTCAACTGACTCGTGCTGCCGCTATACTCCGATGCGAGCAGACTTGGCGTAAGCGCAGTTTGAGCATAGTTGAACGCGTGTTCGTACGCTGCATTCATGGCAAACGACGACGACAGCTTGTAGGTTAACCCCACCATAACATGGTTCTCGACAATGGCCGGAAACACGGGAAACACCGTTGCGTTTGGTACAGGATTCGACCCGAATGCCGCGCCCGCGCGAAATGTAATGATGTCTGTTGCGTCAACTTCAAGACCAAGTCGTGTGGAATATGAATCCTCCCAGTTCATAGGGAAGTCCAGCTCGAAATTGCCGTCGTTACCCATCATACGATTGATATTTGCGTTGCTTCCGTTCTTCAGGATCAGCGTCATCTTATCGAATGCGTTTTTCCAATTAATCCACTCGAAATCAAACGCGAGACGGACGTTTTCGGATAATCTGAACATTCCACCAATACCAACAGATTGCGGGAACTTCAACTTTGTCTCAAGATCATACTCCGCGACAACACCCTTGGACATGTCGATGCCCAGTTGGGTGAACATTCCCATGACCGCCTGTTGTGCTTGCTCCGGCGTCATGCCGGGATTTTGTTGCATCACTCCCATCACTGCCCTTCCGAACGCATCATTGAGCTGGTAGGTCATATCCATCGTCGCCCTTCCGCTCTTGTATGTCAGCGGTGACGGTGAGGTGTAGCTTGCACCCAGTGTGACGTTTTCATTTGCGTTCCAGGCGATACCGATTTTGCCGGAAAACCCGAACGCACTCAACTTGTCCATAGTAGCAGCGGCCGTCACCTCCGTATAACCGAACCCTCCCATTTGCGGTGGCGCGGCAAACATCTGTCCGAATGTCAATCCCGTCTGCGGATTTGCCACTCCCTGCATGACGGAAGGAGACAAGCTGTACGGCATCTTGAAATCGAGCATGCTGTACACAAGGTGAGCGCTGGCACCGATGGAAAAATCCGGTGTCAACTTATACGCCGCGCTGAGCCCACTCTGCATTACCGCAAGTTTTGAATGATATTCTTGTTGAACGAAGTTGCCGTTCTGATCCCTGAAGAGATTATGATTGAGAGTGAAGTCGGCACCCATCCCGCCCTGTGTAAAAGCCCCTGCTCCCCAAGTGAAGTCACTCTCATTTTTGTTGATGTATGAGATGTTGACGATCGGAAAGTAGTTCGTTTTTCCCTTGGCAGCATTAATACTGTTCGAGAAATCGAGGCCGGGGATCATAAGTGAGAAATTGCCATCCAGCAACGCGTTGCTGACGAAGGAAATGCCTGCGGGGTTGGTGTAGAGTAACGCGCCGTTATCAAACACGGCGATGCTTGCGCCTCCGCGCCCGGCGGTGCGCGCATCGAACCCGATCATCCGGGTTCCGTTTGTCGCAAACGCGACCGTTGCAGCCAGAAGAAGCAAAACGAGAGTACTGTATTGTCGAGTGTACATATGTTTCCCTATGAGTGTTGTCTGATAATGCGCAGTGACTTGCAGAAAAACACTTCCTGCGCGTGAAGCTTCCAATCTGAAGTTCCTCGTCCCGCCATTCTCGCGATTCACACTTCTCCGGAGCCCTGAGCACGTTCAACATCTTCGACGGTATTCAGGTTGTCGAGCAGGTACGACCTGTAGAAAGGAAGATCGGAGGTTATCGGAACGAACCCAGCCTTCAGTTCTCCCAACACATCCTGAAGCCTGTAGCTCGCGCGATCCAGTGCCCGCTCGATGGCGGGTAATCCGTTGCGTGAGTACAACCCGCACAATGGATGCACCCTTCCACCTGATGACGGAACAACAGCATCAGCATCCGGATGCGAGGAGATGAGATAGCGTATCAAGTCTGGCGAGACGAACGGCATATCACAGGCTAACACAAACAGGCGATCGGCGTTTGTGTGCATCAATGCCGCTTGAATCCCGCCAAGTGGTCCGCAATCCTTTCTGATATCGGGAAGAACAGGTATGCCAAGGAACTCAAATGCAGCGCCACGGTCGGAGGAAATGACGACGGAGGGAAACATCCGCGTGAGAAGCGTTACCGCGCGTTCAATCAGCGTAACGCCTCCCAATTTCAGCAAGGCTTTGTCGCTGCCCATTCTTGTGCTTCTACCTCCCGCAAGAACGCAGCCGACAATGGCCGTTTCTCGAATCATCTCTTCTTCTTTTTGCCTTTCACGACGTCGTCAACCCAGCTCATGGCAGCCATCGAAGATGGAAAACCGATTGTCTGCATTGCAAGAAGCGCAACGTGATACAACTCCGCCTTCGACACACCGGCTGCTAGAGCTTTGCGTGCATGGGAATGCGCTCCGCCTTCGAGTCGCGCTCCAACGGAAATGGCAAACTTCACGAGAGCGCGTTCTTTGTCGTTTAAAGGGCCGGCGGCGTGTACCTTGTTGCCCAGCATCTCGTAGGCTTCTGCAACTTCGGGATACTTGGCACTGAATTCAAGAAAGCGTTTGGGAATTGCCTGTTTCGCCATACCATGCTCCTGGATGTTAATGTAGTTGTGAGGGATTCTTATCAAGATGAATCTCTCACAACTTACTGTTTCTTCGGGTAAATTTCATGAAGATCAACATCCCTCTTTCTTTTTTTTCTTCGCTGCACCGGCAGGAGCCGCGGATGAGGCGGGCATGTCCAGTTTCGGCATTGCAAGCTGAGGCGTCGCCTTTGTGTCGCCCGTACCTGTTTGCGGCGAGCCGCCGAAGAAGATGCTTATTGCCTTTCGTTTCTCAAACACAACCCGCTCTTCCGCTGATGCATTCTCTGCAAGAGAGGGAAAGAGAATTCGATCTTTCCATTCAGCCAGCCCATCCCGCACCATGTACACGGCCTTGTACTGGTTCGCTTTCAAGAGAAACCACGCCTGTGCCGAATGAATCCCCCCTTCAGAATAGAGAATGATCTTTTCATTCCGCATCAGTCCCGCATCAGTCAGCGAGCCGACCGGGATGTTCTCTGCCGTAGGAATGTGATACTCGTTGAATTCCTTTTCGCTTCGCAAATCAATGAGTCGGTAATCAGCTTTCCCTTTGATAATCCAGTCAGCAAGCTCGTCAACAGAAACATGATCCGCTTCTCTCTCGACAAGAAGGGCAAGATCCTTTACGTTCATTGTTGCCGTGTTGCCTGTATACGGACTTCCGGCGAAGATAGCGAGAAATCCCAGGACACCCGCGACAATGGCAAGCTTCTGATTAAACGAGAGTTTTGAGAAGAGTGCTTTCATTGCGACGTTCCTTTGCTGAATTTCTTCTCAACCCATTCTGCTCCGGCAAATCCGCCTAAGGCCATCAACACAACAAGAAACACAAGCAGGCCATACGACATACCGAACAACTCAGGCAGCGTCACACTTCCCATTGCTGTTGACGTGTAGAAATTTTCGAGAAGGGGGAACATCTCTCCGAATATGAAAATTCCAACCACAATTCCGCCTAAGTATATCATCCCGTCGTACTTCCCGGTCGCTGCCGCGACGCAGGATGTTCCCGGACAATATCCGCCGATGACGAACCCGACACCGAGAATAAGTCCGCCGACAATTTGGGGAACGAGATACGTCTGGCTCACGTACACAAGCGAGAGATCAACAATGCCGAACACCGAGAGCCAGAACAATCCGACCATTGCCGTGACGATGGCGGTGAACATGACTTTGAAGACCGTCATGTCTGTCAGATAGAACTGTGCGGCAAGTTTGCGGCCGCTGCCAAAGCCGGCACGTTCGAGGAAGAATCCGAACCCGATGCCGATGACGAATGCAACGATGAGGCTGATTTCATCGCCGAAGTATCCGAATTTGAAATAGGGAGCGTTCATGTCCATTGCCTCCTGAAGAAATATGCAACCGCGTACCCGCCTGCAAACACTGCAAGCATGAATGCCCAGCTTCCGACACCCAACAGCGCGCCGCCCGTGAGTGCTTGTCCGCTGGTGCAGCCGCGTGCAAGCTTTGCGCCGAAGCCCATGAGAATGCCGCCGACGAAGGCGAACATCATGCGACCGCGTATTGAAATGCGCGGGCTTTTTTCCACTGTTCCTTTGATTCTGTGTGCAAGCGAGCCGGATATGAACCCGCCGACCAGCACGCCGATGACTTCAAACACCAACCATTCCTTCAGTGGATGGTGTGTTCCGTCTCCGAGATACTCGGAAAAGAAAGCGTTGAACTTGGCATGCTCTGGTGCCACTGCATTCACGCCGACGGAAACCAAC
Organism: uncultured Chlorobiota bacterium; assembly: GCA_900696645.1. Lineage (GTDB taxonomy): Bacteria > Bacteroidota > Ignavibacteria > UBA10030 > UBA6906 > CAADGV01. The sequence goes on from CAADGV010000029.1 coordinate 19,208, forward strand.
GACGTGAAGGCTCCGGATGCGCCGAGTCCGCGTCCCATGATGACGAACGCAGCCAGAAGCACGAGCCCCAATCCGACGCCGGCAAGATACGGGTTCCAGTAAGGCTGAACCTTCCGGTCAGCTTTCACAACCGGTTGGGCTGCTATATCTTCGGGTGATGCTGCTTTTGCTAATGTTGTCATACTGCTTGTTCTCCATTTGAAAGATACATTCCGTTAAAAGAATCGTTCGAAAAACACTACTGTGAAAAGAAAACCACCAAGGCGCCAAGACATGAGGGTCCTGAGTGGCACATCCCCGCGAAATCACCTTCAACCTTTTCGTGTCTTCGCAACTTCGCGATGTTCTTTCAACCGGTTTCATCCGACTCCCTAAAACCCAGCAATCGTCCAGCGGCTGAACTGTCCCGCATCAACGATGACAAATCGCAAAATCAATCCCCCCACAATCACCATGATCGGCGCAACGGGAGTGTGCTGCACTTTATGGTTTACCGCCAACAACTGGATGATAAGAGGAACGATAATTCCCATACCGATCACAAATACCCAGAATACCGCCGCGTACGGACCCGAGAGTATCAAATGCGCGGCATTCTGATGCACTTGCGTTGAGCTGAGCAAGCCGATGATGAACTGGGCAAACAGAAAGAGTTCGAAGATCAGAAAGCCGTTGTCCGCTTTTGCAAGAAGCTCACGCTCATACTTGTCGTCGGTGATAAGATGGACGAATGCTGCCGCAGCAGAAAGTCCTGACGTGAGAAACAGAACCCAGAGTATCGAGCTGTTCCATAGTGGCCGTGCACCCAACGCGCTCAACAGCACGCCCGTGTACATGCCAAGTATCGCCCCCACGATCATGCTCAACACGCCGATGTTCTTGACAAGCTGAGGTCGCTGGTTTATGAACGCCGAGACCTTGTCGAATAACTTGATACGATTCTGAAACGCCGGGGGAACTCTTGTCAACGTACTCGCCAGCAGCGTGGGATAGACAAGAATGAGAATCCACGAGCCCCACGACATCGGCGAGGCAACTTTGAACGTTGTGAAGAGCCGCCAGACGTACAGTTTGTGTTCGAGGTCGAGAAAGAGCGCGAACATACCTGCGCTGAGCAACACCAGACTGATATGCGGCAGCCAGAAGCAGGAGAAGTAACTGTGTTTGTATCTTCCCTTGAAAAGGAAGTAGCCGGAGATAATCATGATCCCGGCTACAAGTCCGCCAAGAAAGAGATAAACAGGAATCTCCCAGCCCCAAATATGCAGCGAGGGGTCAATTTGCGGGTTTGAACGTGTAGTTGTCAGTTCGTGCATACGTTACCTTTCTTATTCAACACAATGACGTAAAGCCCACAAAGAATCTCAAAGCGGCTTATCAAAAAGCCTTCGTGAACCTTTGTGCCTTCGTGTTGAAATCTTTTCTCATCTCAAATAGAAAATTCTCGGCTGCGTCCCCACTTCAGGCATCAGCGAGTGATTTTTGCGCGATGCCAGCAGCCTGCTCACCTGACTGTTCGGATCATCGAGATCACCGAAATACATGCAGTGAGTGGGGCAGACGGAAACACATGCCGGGTCAAGTCCCTTTTCAACGCGGTGAATACAGAACGTGCATTTGTCTGCATAGCCGTCGGGATGAATGAACCGTGCATCATACGGGCACGATGCAACGCACGCCTTGCAGCCTATGCATTCGTTCTTCGTTACCAGCACAACCTTGCCTAACTCGTGAACATGACTTGCGCCGGTCGGGCAGCAGGAAACGCACGGCGGATTGTCACAATGATTGCAGCGCTCCGAGCGGATTTCAGTTGTCAATGTTGGGAACGCCCCTTTTGTTTCCTGCACAATCCAATCTTTGTTGTAGCCTTCGGGAACGTTGTTCTCCGTCTTGCACGCAACAACACAATCCATGCAGCCGACACATTTTTTTGTATCAATCACCATTCCTAATCGTGCCACGGCTATGCCACCTCGCTTTCCATGGTGGCAAAGTTCATGTTCGACGCCGTGCCGCCCATCAGCGGATCGGTGATGTAGCGTGTCAGAAGTTGCGCGTCGCTTGCACCTTTTCCGTAGGCAAACGTCAAGCCCTTTGCATTGTGTCCGAAGCCATGCACCATGTATGCGCAATCGGGGCGAATGCGTTCCGTTGCTTTGACTTTGATGCGGTTGCTCACAACACCGTCCTTATTCTTCAGCCGAACGTAATCACCGCTTTTCAGGCCGAAACGGGCTGCAATGTTCGTGTTGATCCAGACTTCATTTTCGTTCATCATGTCCATCAGTACACGATTCGACTGCGTGCGGCTGAACGAATGAACGGGAGCGCGGCCGTAGAGCAGACGAAGATAGCCCGGCGGGCCGGCAGCCGGACGATTGTATTTCGGTACAGGATCGAATCCGGCCTGTTGAAGTTGGAGTGAATAGAATTCAATCTTGCCGGACGGCGTTGGAAATTCTGCCGGAACTCCTTCGTCAAAGTAGATCGGTTGTTTCGCTCCGCGGATGGTTCCCTTCTTCTTCAACTCACTATAACTTAATCCGGCAGCTTTCAGTCGATGCTCAAAGTACTCTTCAATGTCGTTCCACGGATAGTAGTGCCCGAGATCCAGTTTCTCCGCCAACTTCTTTGCCATCCACCAATTCGGTTTCTGATCGTGCGGAGAGTCAACAACGGGCTGGCGCAGGGCTACAAACGGCTCGCGGAACCATTCGACATTCAAGTCGTCATGACGTTCGAGATACACTGATTCGGGCAGCACAACGTCGGCCCAACCGGCAATCTCACTTGGAATCACATCAATTACGACAAGCAGGTCGAGATTCTGAATTGCTTTGATCGTCTCTTCCTCGTTCGGTAGAGCGTGCAAGAGATTCGTGGCATAGACGAACCATCCCTTTACAGGATACGGCTTGCCGGTGATCGTCGCTTCGCGAATGCCGGTGGTGATCGTTTCGTGGGCAAACGGATACTTGTGGTCGGGGTTGTCAACTTTCCCTTTTGCAGATTTCGGATAGTCGGGATAGGGATAAGACGGAACATCCATGCTGACCGGCGTGTAGAATCCGCCTTTGCGTCCCCAACTTCCGAGCAACGCATTGAGCATAGCGACTGCACGACTCCTCTGTGCATCGTCGCCGTACCACGTTACGTGCCGCCCCGGATGAACAAGAGTGGCGGGCTTGAATCGAGCCATCTCGCGGGCAGTCTCGCGAATCAATTCAGGCTCGATGCCTGTCTCGGGATATGCCCATTCAGGAGTGTATTGTTGGATTGATGCGGCGAACTGTTCGAATCCGAAACCGTACTTTTGAACATATTCAAAATCGTACAGTTTTTCGTTGACGATGACATTCATCCATGCCAGCAGCAATGCGAGATCGGTTCCGGGTTTGATGGGGAGATAGTGTTTTGCTTTGCTTGCCGCGACTGAAAATCGCGGGTCAACCACGATAATACTCGCACCGTTCTCAATCGCTTCGGCAAACTCCTGCACCTGCGTGTTGTGCATATTCTCACCCAAGTGACTGCCGATGAGCACTAGACACTTCGCATTCTTGATGTCCGTTCGCTCCGGCGAGCTGACATCTTCGCCGAACGTCAGCCGGAATCCGACGTCACGCGGGCCGCGGCATTGCGCGAACGACGGAGCCGCAATGTTCGGCGTGCCGAATGCTTTCAGCGTGTGCTTGAAGAAATTCCCTCCGATGCCGTGACTGAATAGCGCAACCGCCTCAGGCCCGTAGTTTGCTTTGATCTTCTGCATCTTTTCGGCGATGTACGTGAAGGCTTCATCCCACGTCACCTCGACCCATTCTTCTTTCCCTCTAACGCTCTTGCGAATAAGAGGCGCTTTCAGCCGGTCGGGATCGTAATGCGCTCCAACTCCGCCTGTGCCTCGCGGACAGAGCCGTCCGTTGCTCAGCGGGTCATCCGGGTTTCCTTCAACCTTCCACAACTTGCCATCGTTTACATACGCAATCGCGCCGCATTTCCAGAAGCAGATGTCGCAGAATGTCGGTATTGTTTCAACGCCCGCAGACGGCTTCTTTCTGTTCAGAAGCTGAGTACCTTTCAGCACTGCGGAGCCTGCGGCGGCAACACCGATTGTTGCTCCGCTTATCTTCAAAAATCTTCGTCTTGATAGAGAGTTCATTGTACTTGATGAGAGGTCGGTATTTCGTTCACTCTGTTGTTGCAACCTCGCTGCCGAGTGTGTGCATTACAATTGCCTGCTTAATCGCTTGACAGCTCGCCACTTCGGTGTACACGGAACATTCCCTGCAATCGGCACTCCTGCATTCCCATGATTTGCCTGAGACCATCCAACACGGCTTATCATGCTGATGAAATGCAGCGCACGACTCCCGCTCATCAGGGGAACAGTTGAGAATCTTCCAGCACGGAATCAGCGAAAGCAGCCGGCGAATTCCCGCAATACTCACCTTGTCATGATTGATCATTGTCCGGATGCAACGAATTCGTTCAACATCGTTTTGAGAAAAGCGGCGGTGCTTGGAATGCTTGCGGTGAGGAATAATCAATCCCTCCCGTTCATACATGCGGATTGTCGGAATGGAAACGCCGAGGATATCCGCTGCTTCACCGATTGTGTAGAGTGTTGACGTAACAAACGGCTTGGCCGGAGCCATATTGATTGCGAGATTGCCACTCATTGAAATTCTCCCTTCACAAATATCTGTCATCCATAAATGCAGATTTTGTGCCATCCAAAATTGGCGAAAGTATCAGATTTTGACACTATCGAACGGCGATGCTTCCCACGAAAAGGAAATCTGTGGTAGGGTTTCTCAATCTTGAACATGACCATGCTTGTCATATTTCATCATCGCAAAACAACGCCGGAACTGTGGAACCTTCGATATTGGAAGAACTATGCCTTTTCTGTACATTGACGCACATGAATTTGTCTCTATACAATACATGACCAGAAAAACAATCGCCGTCATTTTCGGCACCCGCCCCGACACAATTAAGCTTGCCCCAGTAATGCATGCCCTGCAGCGGGAATCCGCCCGATTCCGGGTCGTGAAGATTGCCACGGCGCAGCACCGCGGAATGCTCGATCAGGTACTCGACGTATTCAAGATCAAGCCCGACTACGATCTGAACATCATGCAGAGGAAGCAGGCACTTTCGGCGCTAACCGCGAAGACCCTACAAGCCCTCGGCAATGTATTGGATGAAGTGCAGCCGGACATGGTGCTTGTGCAAGGCGACACGACTACGACATTTGTTGGAAGTCTTGCCGCATTCTACAAGCAGATTCCGATCGGGCATGTTGAAGCCGGACTTCGCACGAATGACAAGCTGCACCCGTTTCCCGAGGAGATGAACCGACGACTTACCTCTTCGCTGGCCGACTTGCACTTCGCTCCGACCGAAACAGCAAAGAAGGCTTTGATTCATGAAGGTATCAATCGCTCAAGCGTTTTCATTACAGGCAACACCGTGATTGATGCGCTGCGGCTATCAGTCCGCAAGAATTTCCGGTTCAGCCTGCCGGATTTGAACGATGTTGTGAAAGAATGGAAGAAGATTGTGCTGGTGACGATGCACAGGCGTGAAAACTGGGGTGCCCCGATGTTAGGAGCATGCAGGACAATCAGGAGGCTTGCGGAAGTTCACAACGATATCAGTTTCGTTTTCCCGGTTCACCTCAATCCCGCAGTACAGGAAGTCGTTGGGGCAACACTCAAAGGTCTGCAAAACGTCCATCTTGTCGAGCCGCTCAACTACCTCGATTTTGTGAATCTGATGGCGAAGTCGTATTTCATCATCACAGATTCAGGCGGCATTCAAGAGGAAGCCCCGGCACTCGGAAAACCTGTGCTTGTTTTGAGAACGGTAACTGAACGTCCCGAAGCCGTGACATTCGGGACAGTGAGGTTGGTTGGATTGGATGAAGAGAAGATCATTCGGGAAGGCACCCGCCTGCTCAACAACAAAGCCGCTTACCAAAAAATGGCAACCGCTGTCAACCCGTACGGCGATGGAAAGGCCGCGCAGAGAACGATTGCCATTCTGAAGAATTATTTCGGATTCACGAAATCGGTTGTGCGAGAATTCCGCCCGCCAACCGCACGCTCATAACGTCATTGAGTCAGTTGGCTGCAACTTCAGCATGCAATGCAGTCGTCTTCGACGATTCGATCCTGTATGAATGTGTCAGTTTCACGGCCTGGCTGAGCATAGCCGAAACAGAGCAGTACTTTGTTGTCGAGAGTTCAATGGCACGCTCGACATCCGCCGGATTGATTCCGTGCCCGTAGAACACATACTCGAGGTGAATATCGGTAAACACCTGAGGATGTTCCTCCTGTGCATTACCCGTTACATGAACCTCAAATCCTTCTAACGGCACTCGCTTCTTCTTCAGAATAGGAATCACATCCATTGCCGTGCAGCCCCCGAGCGCGAACATCAGCAGTTCCTTCGGTGACGATGCTGCTTCGCTTCCGCCAAATGTCGGGCCGCCATCCATCATCACCCAATGACCCGAATCCCCTTTTGCAGCAAGCGTTACTCCCTGAAGCTGTTTGACAACTGCTTTCTTTTTTGCCATTCAACTGCGTCCTTTCGTCAGTACCCTTGTTTCATGACCTTGATTGATTTTCGAATCTACCACCCAAAAATGCAGATTTCGTGCCACGAGAGATTCAGGAAAATGTGCCGATTTTGGGCGATTTCCCTCTTTCTGTTCCAAGTTCTGAGAGGTCGATTTCGATTGTTGGGAAAACAAAAACCCCGCCGGGGAGCGGGGTTCGGCTTTCGCATATTTGATGCGGAAGCTTTTCAATCGGGTCACAGGATGATAGCGCTATACAATTTACATCATGTTAATATCCGTCGGAGTGAATTTTCACTTTTCCTCTGAATGAGTAGAAGAGATACGTGAAGTAGCCGAGAGCAATCACGATTCCAATCGACCACCAAATAAGCCCGACGCCGAGTCCGTACTCGCCTGCGGCGGTGTTATAAACAGTGAGACTGTATTTCGAATCCGTCGACGCCGGAAGTACGTTGGGAAACAAACCGAACGCCGTACTTGCGAGCATGCCGCCGATGAACGATGCTGATGAAAGAAATGCTTTTGCGTCCTGTTTCGTTCTGTTGAAATAGAACATGCCTCCCATCCCGAACAGAGCAACAAGGGGAAAGATGTAGCCCCAGAAATGCTCCGAGTAGTTCGTCCAAATTTCAGGATGAATGGAAGAAGATGCGATAAGCGTTGCAACGGAAAGAGCCAGCACGCCCCACACGGCAAACGATGCAACGCGGCGTGAGCGTTCCTGCACAACGCCGGTTGTTTTCATTGCAAGATAATTTGCGCCATGCACCTTCAGCGTCGCCAGTCCGACCAAGCCCATCATCACGGTGAACCAATCGAGAATGCCGGCCTCGGGCCGGACGGTGAATGTCGTCCAGAGGGGCGAGAAGAAGTAGCCTTCTTCGTTCAGCGGTACGCCGCGTACAACATTGCCGAGCGCCGCTCCGAAAAAGATTGCCAACAAAATACTGCCGATGGCAAACACCGTGTCCCAGAATGTTTTCCACATTGGATGATGCACATGATGACGCAACTCGATGCCGAGTCCGCGCAGCATCAGAAGCCACAACACGATCATGAGGGGAAGATAGAAGCCGCTGAAGCTTGAGGCATACAGAAGCGGAAAGGCAAAATAGAGTGTTCCTCCGGCGGCGAGAAGCCAGACTTCATTACCATCCCAGACCGGCCCGATTGCACCGAGAACCGTCCGGCGCTCTTCATCGTTGCGGGCAACGTAGAGGTGAAGAATGCCCGCTCCCAGATCGAAGCCGTCGAGAATCGTGTACATTGCGAGCATGAAGGCAATGGCACAGAACCAGATAATTTCCATTGTAACAGCCTTTCGAGAAGGGTCTCACCGCAGAGGCGCGGAGGACGCTGAGTAAAAATTAGTGATCATGACTCTTCAACGCCGCTTCCGGCCCCGCGGTTATTGTTTTCACAACAAGAAGAAGGAACAGCATTCCGATAACGAAGTACATTCCGGCAAAGCCGAGAAGCGTAAACAATGTATTGCCGGCAGAAACAGTCGTCGAAGTTCCATCGACTGTTCTCATCAGCCCGTACACGAGCCACGGCTGCCTGCCCAACTCGGCAGTCCACCAGCCGGCCGTGTTGGCAATGTACGGAAACGGAAACGCGAGCATCAATATCCACAGAAGTGGCCGCGCAGAATAGAGCTTCCCCCTGCGCATCAGATATACCGACGCCAACATGATGCCGATGAACATTGTACCGAGCCCGACCATGACATGATAGCTGTAGTACAGGAGCGGAATATTGGTGGGCCAGTTTTCTTCGGGAAACGCATCGAGCCCCTTCACTTCCGCTCCCCAATGCAAGTACGTGAGGAAGCTGAGCATTCTCGGAACATGCAGCGGATTGTCGAGTCTGCGTTTTTCCATGTCCGGCTGGCCGATAAGCACAAGCGGAGCCCCCTCTTGCGTTTCAAACAATCCCTCCATCGCCGCGAATGTTACCGGCTGATGATTCAACACATTCTTCACTTGTCCGTCGCCGGTCGGAAACGCAACAAGAATCGTTGAGATGACGCCCGCAATCACGCCTGTACGGACGAAGATCTTTCCATATTCCTCGTTACGATGCGCCAGCAGATAAAATGCGCCAACGGCAGCAACGGCAAATGAAGCGGTGACAACCGAGCCGATCATCGTATGAGTGTACTGCCAGAGAATCCACGGGTTGAGCAACAATCCCCAGAAACTTGTAAGCGCAACGCTGCCATCCGATGCAACCTCGTAGGCAACGGGATGCTGCATCCAGGCGTTTGTCGCAATAATGAAGTACCCTGAAAGCCATGAACCCGCAAACACCATGAATGCCGCAAAGAAATGAAGCCGCGGGCCGAGCTTCTTCTCACCGAAAAGAAACAATCCGAGAAAGCTCGACTCAAGGAAGAACGCAAACACGCCTTCCATTGCAAGCGTCTGGCCGATGACCCCGCCTGCGAATGTTGAGAAGCGTGCCCAGTTTGTTCCGAATTGGAATTCCATCGGAATTCCGGTAACGACGCCAATAGCAAAGTTGATGGCGAAGATTTTTGCCCAGAAGCGGGCGCTGTTGTTGTAGAATTCGCTTCCCGTCTTGAGAGCGATCCCTTTCATTATTACAATGAGAAGACCAAGCCCCATCGTAAGCTGCGGAAAGAGATAATGAAAGGTGATGGTGAATGCGAATTGAAGGCGATGAAGAAGAAGAGCATCTTCCATTACTCTGTAAACCTTTCAACGAATAGAAGAAGTGATGTGGCATGCTGAAAAGAAAAAAAACCCTGCCGTTACGAGCAGGGTTGGAGTTGCGGCTGCGTGCGCGTAACGGCGTCAAGCCGTCGGCATTAACTCTTTACAAACACAACTACAATGGCGCTGCTGCCGACGGTGGTCGAAAGTGTCAGCAGATTGCCGTTAATGGACCATGTGCCGCCAAGGAAGAGTGTCGGCGGATTTATCGGCGTGCCGTTTTCCGATGTTGCCGTCATGGTGATATTGTTCCCGGAAACCGCAAGTGTGCCTCCCTGCGAGTACACCACGGCGCTCGCTGCGTCCAGCTCGTCGTATGTGTAGGTTCCGTTTGCCGTCATCGTCACGCGTGCACTCGCCGTTGTCGGCTCCCACTGAAGCACAGTCGCAAGAGCTGTCGGCGTACCGTTCACCGTCGCCGACTGCGCTGTCCAAACACCAACAAGTTGAGCTGGAACGCCTCCGGTTGTGGTACTTGCAGGCGAACTGTCCTTTTTGCATCCTCCGATGGCAAGCAAAATGGCAACACTCAAAGCAAGAACGCTGATCTTAGGCATACTTCATTCCTCCATGTTGTTTTTTGTGAATACAATAATATACAAAGAGGCGTTGTAGGATGCAAAAAAACCGTTTGCAAAAAAAACTGAAAACCCCGCCACTCAGGTGACGGGGTTTATCCCACCAATCCTCAATCTGTAATCCCTATTTGCTCTTATCCGGATACGGCGGAGGAGGGGGCAGTTTCACGGGCTTTCTTTGCAACTCTTCCTTGATGAGTTCAATGGCCTTGTTGAGCTGGTCATCAATGCCGGAAAACTCACGGGCCGGATCGTTGTCCACAAAGATGTCGGGCTCGACTCCGGTTCCTTCCATCACCCACTCTTTTCCGTCAACGTCGTAGCGCGAAAATTCCGGCCTGTTCAGGTACCCCCCGTCAAGCAGCGGTAGAGACCCGCGGATTCCCACAACCCCGCCCCACGATCGCTTTCCGATGATCTTTCCCAAGCCGTATTTCCTGAACCTGTAGCCGACGATATCGCCGTCGCTGGCCGAGAATTCGTCAATCATTAGTACTTTCGGACCCAGAATGGTTGTGGCAGGGTCGGGTATCGGCACCGAATTGCGCGCAATGCTGATCAACGCCAGCTCGCGCCGCAATCTCTCGATAATCATCGGCGAAACGTTACCGCCGCCGTTGCCCCGCACATCTACCACCATTGCATCTTTGCGGACTTGCGGGTAGAAGTACTTCACAAACTCGTTGAGTCCGTCAACACCCATGTTCGGGATGTGAACATATCCCGCCTTGCCGTCAGTTGCCTTCGCAACCTTCTCGATATTTCCCTCCACCCAATTCAGATAGTACAGCGGACGTTCATCGGCAGTGGGGATGACAACGGTTTCGCGTGCGCCGGCTTCCCGCGGGGCAGCATTGAGTTTGAGCGTTACTTGTTTTCCCGCCTTGCCGACAAGCGCTTCGTACATATCCTTCATTCCGTTCGTCGGCTTGCCGTCAATGGCAATGATGTAATCACCCTCTTTCGCATCTACACCGATGTCGGTGAGAGGCGAACGGAGTGACTTGTCCCAGTTTTGTCCTTTGAGGATCTTTGTGATGCGATAGTATTTGGATGCTGCATCCCTTTCAATCTTGGCGCCGAGCAACCCAAGCTCGATGCGTTCCGGCTTCGGGAAGTCGCCGCCGCCGACATACGCATGCCCGACATTCAGTTCCCCGATCATCTCGCCGATGATGTATGTGAGATCAGCGCGATGATTGACATACGGCAGAAGTTGCTTGTACGTATCGCGCATCTTCGCCCAGTTCACGCCATGAAGATTTGGGTCGAAAACAAAGTCACGCATCTGCCGCCAGCTTTCGTTGAAGATCTGATTCCACTCGGCGCGGCGATCAAGCTGTACCTTTATGTCGCCGAGAGTGAGCTTCTCTTTTGCATCAATCTTGCTCGAAGGCAAATCAATGATTGAAAACGAACCGCCCCCTCCTACCAACATCTTCTTGCCGTCGGCGGAAACTTCAAACCCGTTGAACTCGCCAAGTTCGGTTTCCTTCTGCTTGTCGAGATCGTACATCATCAATGTCGCCTTGTCTTGCTTCGTACTGTTGCGGATGTAGTAGAGTTTATCCCCAACCGATTGAAGATTGCGGTAGTTTCCAGCCGAAACGGGCAACGCCGCAATACGGGATTGCAATCCGTCCAGATCAACCTTGACCGTTACTTTCGGTGCGTCCTTCTTTTCGTCCTTCTTGGCGGCATCAGGTTTTGCAGCAGGGGCTTCCTCCTTTATTTTCACTTCGTCGCTCTTTGGAGCAAACGGCGACTTCGTCTCTTTCGCAAGAGTTACAAAGTAGATTGTCGCCATATCGTTGTACACGTGATTCCACTCTGTGTTGCCGTAACGCGGGTTGAATGTTCTATCCGAGACGAAAAAGAGATACTTCCCGTCCGTGCTAAACGCCGGCTGGTACGAATCAAACCAACCATCCGTAACCGCATAGCTCTTGCCCGTCTCGACAGAATAGAGATACACGGTCGTCATTTGTTTTTCTTCAGGCTGCGCGTACGTAATCCATTTGCTATCCGGCGACCAGCCGTAATCCGAATACTCCCAAATTCTCGCCTGAGCAACTGTTGTGACATTCTTCGAAGAGATGTCAACGAGTTGCAGACGAAGTTTCTTATCGGCCCACAGAAGCTTCTTGCTGTCGGGCGACCAATAGATTTGGTACTTGTATGTGTCGGCATTCTTTGTGAGTTGGGTCGGCGGAGCGTTGCCATCCTGGGGCGCTATGTAGATTTCGTCTTCGCCCGAAGCGTCGGAGACGTAGGCAATCCACTTGCCGTCCGGCGACCACTTGGAATTGCGCTCATGAACACCCGATGTACTTGTAATGTTGCGCGTGTTGCCGTTCTTTGCTGGTACGGTAAACACATCACCGCGTGCGCCGAACAATGCACGGCTGCCATCGGGAGAAATTTCAAAGTTCGTGATTTCCTTGCTCACATCACGCCATCCGCCGCGCCCGATACTGAAATCCTCTTGAAGAGAAATAGAGACTTTCTCCGCCCGTTCAGTCGCCAAATCCATTTTATAGATGTAGCCTCCGTTCTCAAACACGATTGCGTTATTGCCCAACGAGGGCCACTTCACATCAAACTCGGTGAAGTTGGTGAGCTTCTTTGTTTCCTTCGTGCCCAGGTCATGAACAAACACGTTCATCCGGCTGTCACGATCAGAAATGAAGTATATCTTGTTCCCGCTCCACATCGGGATGATGTCTTGCGCGGGATTGTTGGTAATGTTCGTGATTTGCTTTGTGTCAAAGTCGTAGATCCAAATATCGTCGGCCTGACCGCCGCGATAGCGTTTCCATGTTCTGAACTCGCGGAACACCCGGTTGTACGCCATCTTTTTCTTGTCGGGGGAGAATGAACAGAACCCGCCGCGGGGAACGGGAAGTTGCTCAGGAATTCCGCCGTCAACCGAGGCATAGAACAACTGTCCGATGAAATCATTCCGCTCGATACGACGTGAACGGTAGACGATCGTTTTATCATCTTTCCACGTCATAACAATATTGTTCGGTCCCATACGATCGGAAACATCATCGCGACCGAGTGTTGCCGTGTAGGTGAGACGTTGCGGCACACCGCCTTCCGCAGGCATTGTGTAGACTTCGGTGTTGCCGTCATACTGTCCTGTGAATGCAAGCCGTTTGCCATCCGGCGAGAAGCGGGCGAACATTTCGTACCCGACATCGTTCGTCAGCTTGCGGGCAACGCCCCCTGTTGCCGCAACCGTGTACAGATCTCCGGCATACGTGAACACAATTTGATTGCCGTGAATAGCCGGGAATCGCAGAAGCCGCGTTTCCTGGGAAACTGCAAGACCGCACAACGTCATCAACACAACGAATATGTGAATAAAGCGATACATGACATCCCTTTCTGATTGGTGCGTGATTGATGAAATAACTTACAGAGAAATGAGGAAAGTTCATAGACCGAGTGTACTCTACAACGCAATCGCCTGCAGAATGTTGCACAGCAGTTAAAAGTCTTTCAAACGATTGGTAACTTGAAGACAAGATCATTTGACGGCAAGCCATGAAGCCTGTCATTCGGCTCATAACCGTTTTGCTCATCGTTCTCGGCCCTTCCACGCTCGGCATCGCAACGAGTCCGATAGTTCCGTGGCAACAATATGTTGTCCACGGTGTCGTGCAACGTGCCCAAGGACTCTCAAGAGAGAATTTCACGTGTACGCTTGCGGGCAAGGTCGGTACAGCAGCCTATCAACGTTTGCGCGGCGGAATCCGGCCGGTGTCGATACCGGTGGCCATCACGGATACGAGCGGAAGATTCTCCATCAGCGTTTCGGACGGAACAAAGTACGATTCGCTCGTTGTGATGATCGTTCTGCCGGACCGCGACCCTGTATTCGGTGAGCCGTTCTCCGTCGCCACCGCATCGATCATAACAGAGTACATCACGACAGATTACACCGACCTCTCCGGCTGCTCAGCGTGCAGAACAACAGGCAAGACGTCTGTGATTGATGGATATGTGTACAATCTCCCTGACCAGACCGTCGCCCTGCCTTTTTAGTTCGCCTTCCTTCTCCGAATCAAGATGCTTGTATGTTTCAGAGCGGATCGGTATGTTAATCGGCAAAGGAATGTTCTACCAATCACTTCGAGAAGATGAACTTCCCGCCCGGGTATCTCACGCTTTTTGAACGCAGCAACTTCTTCGAATCGCCCTGTTACGACGATACGATGAAGTACTTTTCTCAATTTGAACAAACCGGGAAAGCGGAGATGTTCACGTTTGGCATCTCGCCGCAAGGTCGCGAACTGAAGTTCATTGTTGTCGGAAAGGATGGAGACTTCACCCCACAATCGGCGCGCGCCAATGGCAAAGCTGTTGTGCTGATTCAAAACGGCATTCACGCCGGAGAAATCGAGGGGAAAGATGCCTGCATGTTGATGCTTCGTGAGATGTTGATTACGAAGGAACTCTCATACCTTCTCGACCACCTCGTGCTCGTTATCATTCCAATCCTCAATGTTGATGGTCATGAACGAACAAGTCCATTCAACCGCCCGAATCAGAACGGCCCCGCAACAATGGGCTGGCGAACTACAAGCTGGAACCTGAATCTCAATCGCGATTACATGAAGGCCGACGCGCCCGAAATGAAAGCGTTGCTACAATTGTACCGGGATTGGCTGCCCGATTTCTGCATCGACAATCATTCGACTGACGGCGCCAATTTCCGCTACCACATTACGTACGGCATCGAGCAGCATGTGAACATCGACAGAGAACTTGCCCGCTGGGCGATAGAACTACTGATGCCATTTGTCGTTGAGCGAACGGAGACAGCGGGTTTCGTTACCGGACCGTATTTTGAGTTGTACGGAGAAGAATTGCATGAGGGCTTCACCGACTGGCCCGCATTACCGCGTTATTCAACAGGATACGCTGCCGCACAGAACAGATTGTGCTTGCTTGTTGAAACGCATTCGCTGAAGCCGTTCAAGAACCGCGTTTTCTCGACTAAGACAATGAACACCGCCGTCCTGGAGTTCATCAACTCGCAGCACAAAGAGGTGCGAGACTTGAATTACTTTGCAGATGCGAATACAGTGCACGAGTATCGCCACGAGCGCAAGTTGTTCCCCCTCGTTTTCAAAGGGACGGACGAGTTCGAGATGTTTTCCTTCAAAGGAGTTGAGTCGACACAGGAGGAAACCGATATCACCGGCTCGAACGTCACGCGTTACTCTGATGTTCCGGCAGACTTCGAGATTCCCTTCTACCGCAAGGCGGAAACCACAATCGAAGTCGAGGTCCCCTTTGCATACGCTATACCACCTGAGTTTGCCCATCTTGTTGACATCTTGAAGCTGCATGGAATCGAAACAAAGCAAATCCATGACGGGGAGAAACTCAGCGTTGAGAGATACAGGTTTATTGACATAGAGTTTGCGCCGAAACCGTACGAAGGAAGGCAGCGCGTATCATGCAACGTGGAATTGTTTCGGGAAAACACGTTCCTGCCTGCCGGAACGTTTATCGTGTACACACAACAGCGAACTCTTCGCGTGATCATGCATTTATTGGAACCGCAATCCGCCGACTCTTTTGTAAGCTGGGGATGCTTCAACGCTTTCTTTGAGAGAAAAGAATACGCCGAGCCGTACGTTATGGAGCCGATTGCGAGGAAAATGTTGGAGGATGATCCGAAGCTGCGGGAAGAATTCGAAGCGAAGCTTGCAGACGACGACGAATTCAAGAATGATCCCGGGGTGCGGCTGAACTTCTTTTATGAGCACTCGCCGTACTTTGACAAATGTGAACGAGTGTATCCCATCATGCGAATTCCACACAAGAATTCTCAATAGAGAAGACGGTTGTCATACAATATTCCAAGGACACAATCATGTCGTGGCTGGGCTTGAAGTACACCGGATCATTTCAATCAAGAAAGTTCTTGCTTTATTCTGAAGATCCGTTACGAGAAGTGTGGGCATCAATAGCTCTTTATGGTACAAAAGACTTTCTCCGGGCTAATTTCAAACCAACGGATCCCGAAGTTACTGAATGGGAATCCATTTTGACTTATGCGAGCGTCCGAATTCGACAATCAGTTGAATTTCAGCGAGCCTCAAATAGTGCCTCTCCGCTAACGTCACCACTTTCACTCTATTACTCTCTTTTGAATCTACTAAGAGCCTGTACTGCACTTATTTTCGACAAGCTTCCAGAAGCTGGGCACGGTCTGAAGTTTCAAAGGGGGGAGGGATTGTTTGATTCCAGGGCACTCCTCTTGAACAGGGGTACTTTCCCGAATTACCTGAGAGAGATGAACATTTTCATTCCCGTTGATACTCCAATCAGCTTCGGGGATGCAGTGTCTAGCAGGTTGCTGAAAAACTCATAAAAAGTTCGCGATTGATCAATCGAGTGTTTATCTTGGTGGCGCATACTCCACCATCAAGGAAAAGAGCACCATGCGAGGCAACGACCCCAAGCAAGCGCCA
>CAADGV010000030.1 GCA_900696645.1 uncultured Chlorobiota bacterium
CCACTTCAATGGTGTCACGTGGCGCAACTTCATCAACCAAACAGGAATATCGGGAATCTACTACTCGGTGAGCATCAAAGGCGATCTTATCATTGCAGTCGGGTATGCTAATAACAGGGGAGTTGTTGCAATCGGTCGCAGAACATCATAATCCAGGGGCTTCTTAATTCAATCAAAGGAGGCATCGGCATGCAAACAGGACCTTTCCTTTCTTTCCTCGCTGTTCATCTGACACTCCTTCTTTTATTTGGGAGTGCTCCCGCACAAACCGCAGACCTTTGAGGTCTTACCGGATTAATCTTTGAAGACCTCAAAGGTCTTGCAAAGGTTTTGCACAAGCTATGGAGCGGTCATGGAAATCGAGAAACTTCAGCCCAGCAGATTCTATCACATCTACAACCGTGGTAACAATCGGGAAGACATCTTCATCGAGGATCGCAACTACGGTTACTTCCTACGCCAGTACGAGAAGTACATCACCTCTGTCGCTGATACGTTTGCGTATTGTCTTTTGAGGAATCACTTTCATCTCCTTGTTCGCATAAAGACATCAGAAGCTGATCTTGATCCCTCATGCCAATTTTCCCACTTGTTCAATAGCTACGCGAAAACGATCAACAAATTCTATAAACGAACGGGAAGTCTGTTTCAAGCACGGTTCAAACGTAAAGAAGTTCAGAGTCTGTCCGACTTGAAGTTGATGGTTCACTATATTCATCATAATCCGCAGAAGCACAAATTCGTATCAGATTTCCGTCACTACAAGCACTCTTCATACGAGATCATTCGTACCTCGAAGGCCTCGTTTATTTCGGTTGATGAAGTTCTTGGTTGGTTTGGGGGAAGGGAAGGGTTTGAGTGCTATCATGTTCTTGGGATAGGCCCTTGAGGTCGGCACAAGGATAATACCTTGCAAGACCTCAAGGGTCTTGTTTAGGAGACGAAACTACGAAACATCCGCCGGTTTTTCTTCTTCCTCTTCGGGTGTGTCCACTTCGTCGGCAGTAACAACCGCAAACTTCAACTCATCGGCTTTCTTGTTTACTTTTGCACGGAGAAGTGTGCCGTCCGGATACTTGCCCTTAAGCAGTTCTTCGGCAATCGGGTCTTCGAGATATTTCTGCAATGCCCGGCGTAGCGGCCGTGCGCCGAAAGCGGGGTCGTATCCTTTGTCGGCAAGGAATTCTTTTGCCTGTTTCGTTAATTCGATAGTGATACCCATTGAGGCAATCCGCTTCATCAGGTCGCGCATCTGAATATCAACAATCTGCATGATATGCTCTTTCGTCAGCGAGCCGAAGATAATCGTGTCGTCGATGCGGTTCAGGAATTCCGGATTGAACACACGTTTGAGTGCATCTTCAATGGTTGATTTGATTGCTTCCGTTGTGTGCTTTGCCGTGTCGGTACCGAAGCCGAACCCGCCGCTCTTCTTGAGGTCACGCGTGCCAATGTTCGACGTCATGATGATGATGGTGTTCTTGAAATCCACGCGTCGTCCGAGGCTGTCGGTCAGAATGCCATCGTCGAACACCTGCAACAGAATGTTGAATACATCAGGATGTGCCTTCTCAATCTCATCAAGAAGAACAACCGAATAAGGCTTACGGCGTACCTTTTCCGTAAGCTGGCCGCCCTCTTCGTATCCGACATAGCCCGGAGGGGCGCCGACGAGGCGAGAGACGCTGAATTTTTCCATGTACTCGCTCATGTCAATACGGATCAGCGACTCTTCCGAATCGAACAAATAGCGGGCGAGCGCCTTTGCCATCTCGGTTTTGCCGACGCCCGTGGGTCCGAGAAAGATGAACGAGCCGATGGGCCGGGTCGGGTCTTTCAATCCGGCGCGTGTACGGCGGATTGCCTTCGTCAGCTTGATCAGCGCCTCATCCTGCCCGACCACCTGATCCTTCAACGCCGTATCCATCTTCAACAGCTTTTCGGATTCGGATTGCGCAACTTTGTTCACCGGAATGCTTGTCATCATCGAAACAACGTCGGCGATTTCTTGTTCCGTCACTTCGTGAACGGTGTCCTGAGCCTTCAGCTCCCATTCACGCTTTGCGATTTCGAGATCGCTGAGCAATCTCTTTTCCAAATCACGCAGGCGGGCAGCCTCTTCAAAGTTCTGATTCTTGACAACCTGGTTCTTAGATTGCTTGATTTTCTCGACTTCACCCTCAAGGTCAAGAATTTCCTTCGGCACATGAATATTGGCGAGATGAACACGCGAACCCGATTCATCCATTACATCAATAGCTTTGTCGGGAAGATAGCGGTCGGTAATGTAGCGATCGCTGAGTTTCACGGATGCCTCAATCGCCTTCGGGCTGTAGCGGACGCCGTGATGCTCTTCGTATTTGTGTTTGATGTTGGTGAGAATCTGGATTGTCTCGTCAACCGTTGTTGGGTCCACCATGATCTTCTGGAAGCGGCGGTCGAGTGCGCCGTCCTTTTCGATGTATTGCCTGTATTCATCGAGCGTTGTTGCGCCGATGCATTGCAGTTCGCCCCGTGAAAGCGCAGGTTTGAACATGTTGGAGGCATCAAGCGAACCTGATGCTCCTCCGGCACCTACAATGGTATGCAACTCGTCAATAAAGAGGATAACGTCTTTTGCCTTCTCCAATTCATTCATCACGGCCTTCATGCGTTCTTCAAACTGGCCGCGGTATTTCGTTCCGGCAACAAGTGCCGCAAGGTCGAGCGTGACAACACGCTTGTTGTGAAGAACTCGTGAAACCTTCTTCTGCACGATGCGCATTGCAAGTCCTTCGGCAATTGCCGTCTTGCCGACACCCGGCTCACCGATGAGGACGGGGTTGTTTTTCTTGCGGCGGCTCAGTACTTGCGCGACGCGCTCAATCTCCTTCTCACGGCCGACAATCGGATCGAGCTTGTCTTCGGCTGCCATCTTCGTCAGATCGTGGCCGAAATTGTCAAGAACGGGGGTCTTGGATTTTTCGGGCTTCTTTTCTTGCTGCGAACCATGAGGTGGGCTGCTGGGCTTTCCACTGATGATATTGTCGAGTTCTCCCCGAACTACATCATAATGAATATTGAATTGATGGAGGATCTGCGCGGCGATGTTGTCATCATCTCTCAAAAGAGATAGGAGAAGATGTTCGGTTCCGATAACATCGGACTTGTACAGCTTCGCCTCGAGGTAGGTGATTTTCAGAACCTTCTCCGCTTGTTTTGTAAGCGGGATATTCCCGATGGTGAGCGTGCCCCCCGACGTGCGGACGGTATCCTCGATCGCCTTCTTCAGCTTGTAGAGATCGACGCCGAGGTTGCGAAGAATTTTTACCGCGATGCCTTCTCCTTCACGGATTACACCGAGCAGGAGATGCTCGGTACCGATGTAGTCATGCCCCAACCTCAATGCTTCTTCGCGGCTAAGCCTTATGACGTCCTGCACACGGTTCGAAAAATTGCCTTCCATC
The DNA here is from genome assembly GCA_900696645.1 of uncultured Chlorobiota bacterium. Classification (GTDB taxonomy): domain Bacteria; phylum Bacteroidota; class Ignavibacteria; order UBA10030; family UBA6906; genus CAADGV01. Next base: position 3,447 of record CAADGV010000030.1, read on the forward strand.
CTTTTCCTTTGCTCTTCTGAAAAGTGGATTTAATGTGGTGTTGAATCCCTATCTCAACTATAATCGTCAGTTTTGCTAACGCAGCTTAGTATGACATTGGTTCCGAATCACAAATCTGGTAATTTGCCACGAGAAATATAGGTAAATGAGCAGGGTAAGTCAATTACGAATATTTTGAGATTTACCCCATATCCGGTTCTGTTTGACGGCCGTCCTTTGTTTTCTTCCACAAAGCGGGTATATTTGGCAGCAATTTTTTCTGAAGTGACACATTTCATAATTCAGGGGAAGAACAGATAGCATGAGTGATCTGCAGAATGGGGGAAATGGCGCTGTCGGCAGGAAATCCGGAACGAAGCTTCGGGAGCTCGGCAAGGGGATACTGCTCACAACCGTTTCCATAGTCGTGTGCTTGGGTTTGCTTGAGGTCGTGGTCCGACTCGTTGAACCGAAAGAGGTAATGAGATACTTCTATTCACAAGATGACGACATCCTTCATCACAAGTTCAAGCCCAATGCCTCCGGACGCTACAAAACCAACGAATTTGACACGGATTACAACATCAACTCTCTCGGTTTACGGGACAAGGAGTACAGCGTCCGGAAACCGGACAATACCTTTCGCATTTTGATGTTGGGAGATTCGTACACGGAAGGCGACGGCGTACACAGTCATGAAACATTTTCCAAGCTTCTTGAAGACCAGCTTCAGACGCGTACCGGCCCCATGAAGTATGAAGTGATCAACGCCGGCGTGGGGAGTTATTCTCCGCTTCTGGAGTACATCTATTTGAAGCATTATGGCCTTCAACTCGAACCCGATCTCGTCATTCTCAACTTCGACTTATCGGATGTGTATGACGACTATGTGTACACGAAAACCGCCCGTTTTGATGAGAATGGAATTCCGTTGGGCGTCAGCCCGTCCGGCGAACCGGAAGGCCTGCTGACAGGCCCGTTTGCCGCGATCAAAGATTGGTTCAAGCACAATGTCAGGCTTTACAACTTCATCCGAATCCGCATCACCCCGCAACTCGAAATGGCCAAGCGACAGGGGGATTTCAACGGAGATATTTTCCGCGACAAGTATGCAATGCTTCGAGAAACGTATGTTGACAGCAGCAAAAACTGGGAGTTGACGCATAAGTACCTTCTGCTCATTCGTGATGAGCTTCGTCGGAGAGGGATTGATTTTTGGATGACCGTGTATCCCTACGGATTACAGGTTCACCCGAACGAGTGGAAGTCGGGGAGAGAGTATTGGCAGTTCAGGCAAGATACCGTGTACTCTACCTGGCCGCAGGATCAGCTTGAACAATGGGCAACGGGTAACGGCATCAAAGCAATCAACATGTGTTCCGATTTCCGGGAGAGGTCGAAAACAGTATTTCCTCTGTTCCTTGACAATAATGGTCACTGGGTTGCTGCAGGGCATCAAATAGTGGCCGAAGTCTTGTATCGCAACGTAGAGCAATTCTTGAGCGAAAGGGAAGTATCCGCGGCAACTCAATTTCCATAGCTCTGAATGGGAGAAGTCACGCTGAACAAAAAAGGCTCCGTGTGTTGACGGAGCCTTGTTCATTACAGCAAGCGAGGTGGCGGACTCATTTCCCTTCAAGCCGCCAATCAAAACTGTGCAGCTTGTTGTGGAGAGTCTTCCTGCTAACACCGAGAATGCGTGCGGCTTTTGCTTTGTTATTGCCCACCGAAGCGAGAGTCTCAAGGATGAGCTTCTTCTCCGCCTCTTCCACGGAACTGCCGATCGGGATGCTGATGTGCATGATTTCGTTCTGCGTCTTGAGAATTTTTTCCGGAAGGTCGAGTACGGAAATTACTTCGCCCGGGCAGATAACAACGGCCCGTTCAATTGCATTCCGCAACTCGCGAATATTTCCCGGCCAATGATATGATTGCAGCATTTCGATGTAGTCGCTCGCAAACCCTCGTATCTCCTTCCCGTACTTCAGACCGAACAACTTCAGGAAATGGTGGGCGAGAGGTACTATATCCTGCTTGCGGTTGCGAAGCGGAGGCAATTCCATCTCAACAACACTCAAGCGGTAGTACAGATCGGAGCGCAGAATTCCTTGATCCAACGCGCTTGATACTTCGCGGTTCGTCGCGGCAATAACGCGTACATCCACTTTCAATTCGTTTCTTCCGCCCAATCGCCTGAATGACTGCTCTTCGATTGCCCGCAAGAGTTTCGCTTGCGTTGCGGTGCTCATCTCACCGATTTCATCAAGAAAGAGGGTGCCTTCATTAGCAAGTTCGAAGCATCCGGGTTTCTGGCTAAGCGCCCCCGTGAAAGCCCCTTTTTCGTGCCCAAAGAGTTCGTTCTCCAGAATGTCCTTCGGAAGGGCTGCGCAGTTGATGGCAATAAACGGTTTTGATGCACGCTTGCTTTTTGAGTGCAACGCTTTCGCAACAAGTTCTTTCCCCGTTCCGCTTTCTCCCCAAACAAAAACGTTGGCATCAGACGGGGCGACGGTGCTGATTGTCTGCTTCAGAAGGCTGATTGACGGGCTTTCGCCGACAATTTCCTCGAAGCTGATGAGCGCTCTGTTTCGTTCTTCGGATCGTCGCTGGGTTTTCTCTTTGACAAACTCTGCGAGCGCGTCCTCTGTGGATTGCACAAGCCTCAGCGGTTCGAGGGGAGTGACAAGGACGTCGAATGCTCCGGCTTTCATCAGCTTGACCGCGCTGTTCACGTCGGAACGCTCGGAAAGTACAATCACTTTTGTTAGTTGCTGCCGATCAGCGAGGTGTTTGAGAAGTGCCGTATCGCTTACGCCGGGGGTAGTTGCCGGGACGAAAATGAGTCCGTACTCCGCTGATTGAATATGCTCAAAAATGTCGGTGGAGTCGGGGAGCAAGGTGATGGAGTACTCGACGCCGCCTGCGTGCGACGTGAGGGTTTGGGCATATTCTCTAAGCTCGTTGGCAAAGAGAATGGCCGGTCGATTCTTCAGAGAAGCCAGAATGAACTCCTTGGGGGATTAGAACAATTCTCAATCGAGAAAAACACTGCCTTGTCGAAATAGGGAAGTGTTCCGTGAACAAACTAAACAGAGCGAGTAAAAAGGTTACATTCGCTATTCGAAGTATACTTCATTGCAACCCGTTTTCTGATGATACATGTCACAAATCACCCATGGATTGGCTCAATCTTCGAAAAACGCTTAAGCGAACAGAGTCGGAATACATCCTTAAACCTGAAATTCCACCTTTCCAAGACAAATATACAAGTTACTCTCGCCGAAATGCAACGTGGGATTCATATTCATTGGAAATTGTTTCCAATGTCCCTTCTATACGCTATTCATTGCGCGTACAGCGTTTTTTTTGTAATCTATGCAGGCAAAGCAAGCTCCATTCATCTCCATTTCACGTTTCCTCGGTCGCAAAAGACGTCATGCCCATTACTCTCAGGCGAAAAAACAAATCCTCTTCAAAACAGCCAAGTTTGTTTTCTGCTATTAATTCGGCAGAGCGCACTCTCCTTGTTGTTCCCACAAAGCGCCGGAGTCGCTATCTCGTCAGAGAATTACTGTCGGCTGGGGCAGAGACCGTGGCCCAAGTGCCAATCTTCACGCTGGAATCACTTGCATTCAGGCTTTTCGAAGGTGCTTTCGAAAGCCTTCGTGTTGTTGAGGAGCCGATTCAAACTTTGTTGTTTGGGCAAGCAATTGTAGCTTCGCGCGGCAAGTTGAGCTACTTTCACCTGAGGGATCGGGGGAATGTACTTCCACGCGGTACATTGGACAAAATAATCCAAGTGATTCGTCATCTCAAAGAATACGGGATCTATCCCGAAACTCTCGCAGAAGAGTTGGTATCGGAGGATGAGGGGGATCAGCCGAAGCTTTGCGACATCATAACAATCTACACAACTTACGAATCCTTGCTTTCCGATCTCGCTGCTGTTGATCCTGAAGGCGTCTTCAAAATGCTGCACCACACCTGTACACAGCCAAAGTTCGAACAGGCCTTCCGAGGCGTCTTTCCCGATGTGCGGAGCGTGTCCATCGTCGGGTTTGATGAATTCACGGAACCCGAACTCGGCTTCATACAAAAGCTCTCCTCATTGGATGTTGAGGTAACTCTGGTGTTCGATTTCCAACCCGGCAATGAAGCACTGTTCGGACATCTGGAGCAGAATTACAGAAGATTTCTCGACATGGAGTTCGTAACTGAAAACGATGCGGGCACAGGCAATGTTATTCTGAACAGGCCGCAAGTGGGCGACCGTGTCGCGCAGACAATCTGGAATGTTGCAGCCAACATGTTTCGACGTAATGGAGAGACGAGAAGAGAGCGATGCGCCGACCATGTAACCGTCGTGAGGGCGAAGGATCGTGTTGCCGAAGTGGAGTGTATATGCAGGCTCATCAAGCAACTGGTGGCCGAAAAGCCAACATTGGATCTTAGCCGGGTGTGTGTTGCGATGTATATGCCGCAGCCGTACACTCACATCATGCGTGAGCAATTCACGAGATACGGCATTCCTGTAAACATAACAGACCGGTTCCGATTGGCCCAATCACCGGTCGTTACTGCAATTGTCGGATTGTTGGAAGTGGCAATGCGGGGATTCCGGCGAGAAGATGTTCTCAGAACTGTCGGGTCGACTTATTTTGAGTGCATCAACAACGGCATCCCTGTCGATGCTCCAAATCTGATGAAGACAGCGCGGGAGTTGCGCATTGTCGGCGGGGCACGTTCCTGGATTTCCAGAATCGACCGACAAATTCAGAAACTCCGGCAGACTCACCTGATCTCTCTCGACGAAGAGGAACAGAAGCGAACGAAGAGCGACATCAACAAACTTGAACAGGCAAAACAGGATATTCAATGGCTGGAATCCCTGTTGGCAGATATCGTGCCCGATCAGACCCCGGCGCAGTTCTTTCTGCGCTTGCAACAGCTCCTTGATGCTCTTCATCTGTCGCGTCGCATTGTTGCGATAGGCGTGAGCAACCACCCCGACCTTGTTGAACAGGATGCTCGAGCCTACGCCAAATTCATTGACGTTGTTGAGCAAACGATTCATGTGCTGGAATATCAGTCCGGAAAGGATCAACGTTATTCTCTCCGCTTTTATATCGAACAGCTGAAGATTGCCATTTCGCAGGAACGCTACAACGTTCGCGAGCAATTCGGCCGGGGAGTACTCGTCACATCAATTGACGAAACACGGGGGCTTCCGCTCGATGTGATGATCGTTGCGGGGTTGGTGGATGGCGAATTTCCTTCGGTCTATCAGTCGGAACTGTTTTTCGGAAACAAGCGCCTCGCTGAACGCGAGCAGCGGCACACATGGGAAAACCGGTACCTGTTCTATCAGGCGATCACGAACTGGTCGGAACATCTCTATTTGACGTACCCCGAGCAGGAGGTCGAGCGTGATCTTGTTCGTTCGGGTTTTATTGATGCCGTGCTGGCAATAGCCGAAGTCGAGCAGTGGGAATATCCGGGAAATGTTCCTTTTGAAGATACAATTCACTCGGCGGACGATTATTTGAGGCATCACGGACATGCCCTGCTTTCTCAAGAAAAGAGAAAGGAGGACGATGTTCCGGCAAGTCTTCGTGACAAAGTGCGGGTTGTTGAAAAGGGATTGCTCGTAGAATCGAGCCGCGTACAAACTCATCATCTCCCCGAATTTGAGGGGATGATCTTCAACGATATTTCGGATGAAGCAAAAGAGAGCCTGAGGCAGTTGAAGCATCGGGTGTACTCCGTGAGCCAGCTTGAATCGTACGGCAGGTGTCCGTATCAATTCTTCGCCCGGCGTATTCTGCGGTTGAACATTGTTGAGGATGTCGAGGAAGAATTCTCTCCGCTGGACAAGGGCTCGGTTCTCCATGACATCCTCTTCGAGTTCTATGTTGAACGCAGAGAACAAAGGCTTCCCTCGTTGGTTGGCTGCTCGGACAATGAATTCTCCGATGCTCACAAGATGTTGCTCGCTATTGCTGAACGCAAGCTTGATGAAATCGATATTCCCGATGCGTTCTGGGAGTTGGAAAAGGAACTCATTCTCGGCAACAAGAATACGGGTGAAGGAATGTTGAGCGAGTTCCTTGAACACGAACGGAAAAGGATGTCTCCCCTGCAACCGGGGTTCTTTGAAGTCGGATTCGGACCGCAACCTGGCTCGCGCAGTCGCATTGACTCAAAACTCTTTTCGGCTGAGCCGGTTGTTGCCGGCAACATCCAACTCAGCGGAAAAGTGGATCGCGTTGAAATCGGGGAAGAAGCTTTCGTGATTGTTGACTACAAATCCGGCAATGTCCAGGCACGACTCGACGATATTCGTTCCGGTATCAGCTTGCAGCTTCCGATTTATCTCTATACAATTGAACAGATGCTTGAAACGCAATTACGCAAAGAAATGGCGCCGGCCGGCGGCCTGTACTACAAGCTACGCAGTCCCGTTGAGTTGAAGGTCGGTGTTGGCAGCGGCGAGCACAAAACCGAATTGGAGGTTGCCCGCTCCAATGCCAATCTTCTTCCATCGGATAAAGAACTCAAAGAACTCATAGCTCAGGCGATCAATCTGGTAAACACATTCGTGGACGGGATGACGGAGGGAAAATTCCCTCTCACATCTCACGACAAGATCGACAAAGTCTGTACCTATTGCGACTACAAAACAATCTGCCGCATACAAACTATTCAACGTGTGGAAAATGTGAAACAGGAGGGCGAATGACGCATATCGAACAACATAAGATCATCAACGAGTTGAGGGACTTCGAGCGCAACATGACCCGCAACGAGCAGGAAGATTTTCGTATGTTAATGAAACGGGACAAGGATGATGAAGACCTTGATGATATGTCGAAGAACAAACTGCTTCTGATGCACGAAAAATACGTTCTCAACAAACCCACAAAGATGGTCAAATCGCCATTTGGTGATTACTACAAGCAATAACCTCATTGCGAGGTCGGATTGCTGAAGGAGGAATGATGAAAGCAGCATTTGTCACAAAATACGGGGGGCCTGAGGTTTTGGAAATCCGGGAAACGGCAATACCGCGCCCGTTACCGGATCAAATTTTGATTAAAGTAAAAGCAATCGGGCTGAATTTTGCAGACGTGATGGGGCGTTTTGGCGTGTATCCCGGTACGCCGCCACCGCCGTTTATTCTCGGGCTTGAATTTTCGGGTGAAGTTGTTGAAGTGGGCGCCAAGGTAACGGAGTTCAAAGGGGGAGAACGCGTGATGGGCTACAGCCGTCACGGAAGTCATGCCGAGTACGTTTGCGTGGGCGAAAAACTCGCAACCCGTTTGCCTGCATCCATGGGGTACGAAGATGGCGCTGCGTTTCTTGTCGTGTACCTGACGGCGTACCATGGCATTGTCCGGCTTGCAAACATCAGGCGCGGAGAAAAACTTCTCGTGCATGCCGCCGCCGGAGGCGCAGGGCTGGCGACGTTGCAATTGGGCAGACATCTCGGTGCCGAGATATTCGGTACAGCGGGAACAGAAGCCAAGATTGAATTAGCGCGCAACAACGGCGCCCATCATGCCATCAATTACAACACAACTGATTTTGCCGAGGAGATCAAACGTATTACGGGAGACTATGGAGTTGATGTGGTGATGGATGCAGTGGGCGGACTTGTGTACGACAAAAGCTGGAATCTGCTTGCCGGGATGGGCCGATACATTCTATACGGGCTCGCGGCTGTTGCCGGCAAGGGGGCGCTCAACAAATTGAAAGCCGCCACCGTCATGTCGGTTATGAAGCCGATATTTCCCGTTCAGCTTATGAGTGCCAACAAATCCATCTTCGGTTTCAATCTTGGTACGCTGAAAGGAAAGGAATCGTATTTCAAAGAAGCAGCACTTGAGTTGTTGAAGCTGTACGACTTGGGCGTACTGAAGCCTCTCATCGGAAAGATCTTTCCGTTCAAGGATATTGTGGAAGCTCATCGGGCTCTGCAAACCCGCCAGACTGTGGGTAAAGTTGTTGTTTTAATGGGTGCATGATGAACGACGCAACGGGTGTAGATGAGCCTCACTATTGGGATGCCCTGTATCGCAACAATCAGGATGGTTGGGATATGGGGACTCCAACTCCTGTGTTTGTTGATCTGCTGAAGTCGCGGCGGTTCGAGCCGGGGAAAACACTCGTTCTCGGCTGTGGAAAAGGGCACGATGCTGTTCTTTTTGCCCAACACGGTTTTCCCGTTACCGCGATTGATTTCTCAGCCGAAGCAATCAAACACACACGCTCGCTTGCGCAGAAACAAGGGGTGTCGCTCGCATTGGTGCAGGAAGATATTTTTGACTACTCGCTGGGTATTTCCGAGGAATTCGATTACGTGGTCGAATATGTAACATACTGCGCGATTGATCCTTCGCGAAGGGCCGAATTTGCTTCAGTTGTACCTTCTCTCATGAAACCGGCAGGGAGATTCATCGGGCTGTTCTTTCCGCTCGACAACCGGCCTGGGGGCCCGCCGTTTGCTGTTTCGATGGATGAAGTGAACAGGCTTTTCGGGAAGAAACTTGAACTGGTTTCGGTAGAAGTTCCGGAACGATCGGTTACTCCGCGAAAGGGAAAAGAGATGCTGACCGTATGGCGGAAGTTGTAATTGACGGTGATGGTATGACAGGCCTGAACAACAAGGAACCTTCGCTTGACCCCGAGTTTCTCATTGTAGCCTACTGCAACGGCTACTTCCCGATGGCGACCTCACGCAACGGGCCGATTGAGTGGTTTTCGCCCGATCCTCGGACAGTCATTCCTCTGGATGAATTCAAAGTATCAAGGAGCCTGAAACAGGACATTCGCAAGAAGGAGCTCGAAATCCGGATCGACACGGCGTTTGAGGAGGTTATGCGTTGTTGCTCTGACCGCGAAGATACCTGGATTTCCGAAGAAATAATTGCTGCGTACACCAAGTTGCACGGTGCAGGATTTGCGCACAGTGTCGAGACGTGGTTCAGGGGTTCATTGGTTGGAGGACTCTACGGCGTTACCATACGCGGCGCGTTTTTCGGAGAATCAATGTTCTCTCTCGTGAAGAACGCTTCGAAAGTTGCGCTCTTTCACCTCGTTGAAAGACTGAAATCCCGCAATTTCGTTTTGCTGGATACACAGTACATGACGGAACATCTTCGAAGTCTCGGCGCCATCGAAATTCCGCGAAGCACATACCTCAACCTGCTATCGGAGGCTTTGGCCGTCGAAGCCAAATTCTCGGACTTGAAGTAGATTTCCAAGCAATTTTTGGGCTTTCTTCAGTCACTTAAAGAAAATAGTGAGCGAGCTAACGTATTTGCATACAGAGATTGTGCATATTGGGTTCGGGCAGGGAGCAGAAGAATGGGTTGAGATAAGACGAATTGCCGTTGATGTAGCGCACTTTTCGCAGATAATTTTGAGTTCGCCGAGTTGACACAACGTTAATTTGTAGCTATATTGCTCCCGCAATCAAGCGACGGAGAAACAATGCCCACCAACCCCCTTTTACAACAACCTTGGAGAATTGACCGCATGGTCCCTGCACGTGGTTCTCAGAAATTTGAGCGTGTCACGATCACGCTTCTGCCTACCGCCGACGAACGAAGCTTCAAACATGTTCCTTCAACATTCAGTAAAACGAACCGCACGTATGGCTGGCGGCATTTTGAGAAGATTGATTATATGATCGTTCCGAAGAAAATCTCAAGCAACGAAATCAAAATTGATATTTTTGTCGATCCCCAATCGAAGAAGAAACTCCAGCCGACCGACATCCAGAAGGCGGTGACGAATTTCGTCAAAGCAAAGATTCACTCCGAGTGGTCAGGGTTGAAGCTCGGAAACATCAGCCGGGCAACGGTTGCGTCGCCCCCCGATCAGAGCTTCCACCGGGGTACGATAGAAGAAATTTTGGGCGCAAATCTCGAAGCGTAGAAGCGTTGAGTGGCGATTCCAATGCACCGAGGTTGTTTTCCTCGGTGCATTTTTGTTTTTTGGAGTGTCAAGAACTCTTATATGTCCCCTATTTCGAGAAACACAATGGCCCGCCCGGTTATTACCCAAACTTCCTCCGAAAAATTCAAACCGACGAAACAAGGAAAAGTGCGCGATCTCTACGATCTCGGCGACTCGCTTCTTATTGTGGCAACCGACAGGATTTCAGCGTTTGATGTAATACTTCCGGACGGAATTCCCAACAAAGGGAGAGTGCTTACACAGATTTCGGCATTTTGGTTCCGGTATCTTTCATCTGTTGTTGGCAATCATATCATCACAACGAATGTTGCGGAGTTTCCTGAACCGTTCCGTTCGGCGTCGGAAATCTTCGGCGGTCGAAGCATGCTGACGAAAAAATTGAGGCCGATTGAAGTTGAATGTGTCGTTCGCGGCTACATCTCCGGCTCGGGGTGGAGTGAGTACAAGAAATCGAAATCCATCTGCGGAATATCTCTCCCCCAGGGTTTGAGAGAATCAGACAAGCTCAGCGAGCCGATCTTCACGCCGACAACAAAAGCCCCCATCGGTACGCACGACGAAAACATTACGTTTGACGATGTTGTGAACCTTGTCGGAAAGGATCTTGCATCGAAGTTGCGCAACCTGACACTCGAGTTGTACACAAAAGGAGCCGAATACGCGGCGGGCAAAGGCATCATCATTGCCGACACAAAGTTCGAGTTCGGGTTGGATGAGAACAGGAACATTGTGTGGATTGACGAGGCGCTGACACCCGACTCTTCCCGGTTCTGGCCGATGGGTCAATACAAACCCGGCGGCGCGCAACCGAGTTTCGACAAGCAGTTTGTCCGTGATTATCTCCTCTCTATACAGTGGAACAAACAGCCGCCAGCGCCAAAACTCCCGGAAGAGATCATCCTCACAACAAGCAGGAAGTACGAAGAGGCTTTGGAACTCCTCACCGGCAAGCCGGTGGAGTGACGCGCACGTTGCACTGTAATGTACGAGAGCGGATATGATGGCCTCTCCTTCAAAGCGTGACGGGAACCTTCAGTTTTTTGTTCCCGACGAATTCCTGCCTGTACTCGTCAACTTCCCTTGGCAAGAGTCCCTTGAAAAATGGCAGGAACACGGCCTCAGACTCCTCGAAGTGAAAAGCGGGCTCTCGCGTCACGTTGTACGCTTTGTACAAGCGAACAGCCATCGGTTTGCCATCAAAGAAACGTCGCTGGAAAGCGCCAGGCGGGAATATGCGACGTACGTCCGGCTTCGCGAGATGGACATTCATACTCTTTGGCCTGTCGGCTTCGTAGCGAGAAATGACGGTACAAGAATCATCGAGACGAAAGTAGGACGCTTGCCGCAAGAACGACACACAGGATTTCTCATCACGGAGTTGATGGAGAAAGTAGTACCGGACTCGTTCCTCTTCAGGAGGGGCTTCTCAAAGAACAACAGAAGAAGAATCTGGGATGCTGTTATTCGGTTGTTTGTTGAAATGCATTCTCAAGGTGTGTATTGGGGTGATGCGTCGCTTGCCAACATGTTGATCAACTTCAGCAGCGAGATCGAGCCGGAACTCGGTCGTCGCACCAGATTGCGCGCCATACTTGCCGATGCCGAGACAGTCGAAATCCATCGCTCAATTACCGATTCGTTACGTCTTGCCGATGTTGAGTTTTTTCTTGAGTCGATGCAGTGGACTGAAGCGGATTTGCGCGCAAGCGGCATTGTTCGTGACGCCGTCATGACGGATGAAGACCAGGAATTCATTCTCGAAACATATCACAAGCGGTTTGCGGTTGAGCAGGAAATGCGTTCGTTCGAGTTGATGACGCATATCGATGTTGACAAACTGCTTGGTGATTTTGACGTGAAGGGATATGCAAGAGTATTACTGAAGCATATCAACGAGCACAAGTGGTATATCAGCGAACGGCTCGGTCGCGAAGTATCGCTGGTTGATGCGGCAGAAGAATGGTACAGGGATGTGTTTCAGCCTGTATGCAAAGTGTTTTTGCAGTATGATGTTGCCGATTTCTTTCCCGAAAAAACAGCGGCAAGTCTCTACGTTGAAATCATGGAACACAAATATCTTCTCAGCGAAAAGGCAGGCAAAGATGTAGGATTGATTGTGGCCGCGCGTGATTTTGTCGAGAACAAGGCAACACGAAAGCTGCCGCAGCCAATCATTCGTTCCATCATCAGAGAGTTGAGGGCATTATTCAAACGTCTTCCTCCTCCGTTACAAGCGATCTATTCCTGACAACATGCAGCCCAAACAGATCAAGCGGATATCTCCCAACGAACTCAGATTTGTCTGGAATGATGGTCGTGAATCGGTATTCACAACGGACTTTCTGCGCATGCATTGTCCGTGTGCAACGTGCCTTCATGAGCGGGAAGAAAACCGGCGCCAGGGTCTGTTCAGTCTGCCGATTGCCAATCAAACAGAATTGCGTTCTCTCGAACTTTCCGGACGCAACGCAATTGTCGTCACGTGGGGCGACGGGCACAAGACGGGAATTTATACATGGGAGTATCTCAGGACTCTTGACAGCCTGCGGTGAGCCTCGATGGGGATGCAACTTTCCGGTTCATTTTCGTACAAGTATGAGGTTTTTACTACACTCTTCAACGTTCACTACAAATCTGATGCGTTTTCTGCGTGAAGAGAACATTTCTACCAACAAATCAATTCATAAGGGAGGTTACATGAGCAAGAACATGCTCGCATTCGCGCTGGTGCCGCTGGTTGTTGCGGCAATGATCGCGGGCCCGCCGGAGGTGAAGAAAGATGCTAAAGTCTTTCCGTATCCGATTCATCAAACGACGCTGGATAACGGGCTGAAGGTCGTTTCCATTCCGTTCGACAGTCCCGGCATTATTGCGTACTACACGGTGGTTCGGGCCGGTTCGCGCAACGAAATAGAGCCCGGGCTTTCCGGCTTTGCGCATTTTTTTGAACACATGATGTTCCGCGGAACGGAAAAGTACAGCAAGGACGCGTTCAACAACGTTCTCAAATCCATTTGTGCTGACAACAATGCCTTCACGAACAACGATGCAACGGTGTATCACACACTCGCAAGCGCCGATGCGTTGGAGACGATCATGGATGTGGAATCCGACAGGTTCATGAATCTGAAGTACACGGAGGAGGATTTCAAAACCGAGGCGGGGGCAATTCTCGGCGAGTACAACAAGAACTATTCAAGTCCGTTCCTCTCCATCTTCGAGAAATTGTATGATAATGCCTATCAGCATCATACGTACAAACATACAACAATGGGCTTCCTGAAGGATATTCAGGATATGCCGAACCAGTACGAGTACAGCCTGAAGTTCTTCGACAGGTGGTACAGGCCCGAGTACTGCACGATTCTCGTCGTCGGCGACGTGAAGCACGACAAGTTTGTAACGCTGGCAAAGAAATACTACGGCGGCTGGAAGCGCGGAAACTATGTGCTGGAAGTGCCGCAGGAACCGCCGCAAACTCAAGAGAAGTATTTTGAGTTGAAATGGAAGGCGCAGACTCTGCCGATTTTAGCCATCGGGTACCACGGCCCGGCGTTCAGCGATAAGCACATCGATATGCCGGCAATAGACTTGCTTTCGCAGTACGTGTTTTCACAGCAGTCGGAACTGTTCCGCAAGCTTGTTATCGAAGAGCAGGCGGTTGAGTTTGTGCAAGGCAGCCAGGGTGATTCACGCGACCCCGGTATGTTCAACATCTTCACCCGCATCAAAGATCCGAAGAATATTGATATGGTGAAGAATGAAATTTTTGCGGCAATCGAAAAGGCGAAAACAACGCCTATCTCGGCCAAGCAGCTTGCCGATATCAAATCATTCTTGAAGTACAGCTATGCGATGGGTCAGGATAATGCGAACTCAATTGCCAACAGCATTGCTCACTACATATCGATGACCGGCGACCCGGAAAGTGTCAATCGTGTGTATGCATTGTATGACAAAGTAACGCCCGAAGATTTATTGATGGTGGCAAACAAATATTTCGGCGCCAATAACCGCACGATTGTATTGCTGACACAGGAAGGAGCAAACTGACATGAAATCACTTACTCTCGGTATTATTGTTGGCATCCTCCTCTCGACAATTGCAGTTGCCAAAACTCCGATCAAAGTGACGGAGATACGAAGCCAGAATTCCCCGTTGATTACCTTTCGCATCATTCTTCGGGCAGGCTCGATCAACGATTGGAAGGGAAAGGAAGGCATCAACGCCCTCACCGCATTCATGATTGCGCAGGGCGGAACAAAGGATTTGAAATATCAGGAAGTGGTTGCGACGATGTATCCCTGGGCTGCCAATGTCAACGTTCAGCCTGAAAACGAAATTACAACATTTGTCGGCCACGTTCATCGCGATCATCTCGATGCGTTCTACAAACTGTTCTCCGATTTGTTGTTAAATCCGCGATTCGATCTGGACGACTTCACGCGTAACAAGGATCTCATGCTGAGTTATCTTGAGAAGAACCTCCGCGGCACGGATGATGAGAATCTGGGGAAAGAGGCATTTCTGATTTCGATGTTCAAGGATCATCCGTACGGAACTGCTGGCGCTACTGTACAAGGCCTGAAGTCGACAACTCTCGACGACGTAAAAGCCTACTACAAGCAAATGTACACAACAGGCAGGATCTGGATCGGAATTGCCGGCGGTTATCCTGCAACTCTCGTCACAAAAATGAAGAACGATTTCGGCAAATTGCCCGAAGGCAAGTTCGAACCTGTTCCGCTTCCGGAACCCGCGAACATAGAAGGCTTGGAAATCGACTTTGTGCAAAAGCCTGCTCGCGGAACCGCAATTTCCATGGGGCATCCGCTGCCGATTACGCGCAAGGACAAGGATTTCTACGCCCTGATGGTTGCCAATTCCTATCTCGGCGAGCATCGTACGTTCAACGGCGTTCTGATGAACCGCTTGCGAGGCGACAGGGGTTTGAACTACGGCGACTACTCATACATCGAACGCTTCACCGGCGGAACTTCCGGTACCACATTTCCGAATGTCAATACTCCGCTTCGGCAACAATACTTCAGCGTGTGGCTGCGACCTGTACAGCCCGAGAATGCGCATTTCGCTGTTCGTGCTGCGATATACGAACTCGATAAATTTGTTGAGAAAGGGCTCTCACAGGAGGATTTCGAGGCAACGCGAAAGTTCGTCACCAATTATTCAAAACTCTGGGCACAGACACTCGATCGAAGACTCGGGTACAAAATGGATTCCGAATTCTACGGGACGGAGTATTTTATTGATCGGATTGAGAAAGAGTTGAAGACGCTGAAGGTCTCAGACGTCAACGCTGCCATCAAGAAATACATCGACCCGAAGAACATGAAGGTGGCAATGGTGGCGAATGACGCTCAAGACTTGATGGAAAAGATGGTGAAGAACGAGCCGTCGCCTATAACGTATGCATCTCCGGTTTCTGAACGCATCCTTGAAGAGGATAAGACAATCACCGTTCTCCCGCTCGGGATCAACAAGTCGAAATCAAGAGTCGTACCCGTGGGAGAATTGTTCGAGAACGAGAGTCCCGGAAAAGTGTTGGAGCGAAAAGAAACGGAAAAGTACAAGTAGGCCGGTCGCAATCACTTCACGGAAAGATGTCTGAAGTTCAGAAGAACCAAAGGTGAGTCGAAAGGCTCACCTTTGCTGTAGCTGGGTACTGATTTATTCATTTTCCGGATTGATGGTTTGACGTGAAACGCCGAGCCGCTCACCGAGTTCCTCCCGGGAAAATCCTTTTGCTTCTCTGAGCATTTTCAGTTTATTTCTCATGCGTACTGACACTTGACAGTCAAGTGTATTTGTCACTCTAAACATACGAACTGATAATGCTGACGCAGTCTCAGGAAAGAGCCCTTAGTACTGCCCACCATCTCTCCGTTACAGCAAATGCCGGATCCGGCAAGACGCTTGTGTTGGTGGAGCGGTACATCGACATTCTCGTTTCGGGCAAAGCCCGCGTCAAAGAAGTTGTTGCAATTACCTTCACGGAAAAGGCCGCAGGCGAGCTTAAGCGTAAAATCGCAGATGGAATACGAAAGAGAATTGAAACATCATCCGACCGTCAGACAAGAAACACGCTGGAAGAGATTCGTGAGCAGCTCTCCGGGGCCGTTGTTGATACGATCCATTCATTCTGTTCGAAGATCCTTCGTGAGTACCCTGTTGAAGCAGGTGTTGATGCTGCGTTCACTGTGCTGGAAGTGGTTGACCAGCAGGTGATGCTTGAAGCTGCAATCAAGGAGACATTTGACAGCATCTTGAAGGAAGAGGAAACGCATGCCGGACGCCGGCGGCTGTTTGATGTACTTCGCGCGCTCGGCAAATTCAAAGTGCTGGATATCGTTCACATTCTCGCTCTCAAGCGCGAGCAGGTGGAGCGGTGGATTCTCCCCGGCGGACTGTATGAGCAAACAGATGAAGGTGTGCTTGCCTTCTGGCGTTCGCATTTGTCTGCCTTTGTGAAGCATGAATTCGAGGACCCGCGTGTGATGAGTGACCTTCAAACGCTGGTCGATGCGGCAAAACCGAACTCGGTGATGAGCTTGCGTCCCCGGTTCAACGCATTCAAGATGGCGACCGACATCAACGAGCGGTTGCAGATTTTCGGTGAACTGCTCGAAGCGATGCTCACGCAGAAGGGTGAGTTGCGGATCAGAGTATTCGGTGACAACGACAGCATCGTTCAACAGGCGGAACGATTGAGAGTGAAGTTCAAATCACTTTCCCCTCTCATCGACTTTGTGACACACGATGACGATTCGGCTCACCGGACGCTTCTGCAGCACTCGCGGATATTACTGGAATTGTATCAGAATGCCGTTGAGCGCTATGAGGAAGCAAAACTCGAAAATGCGTATCTGGATTTTGAAGATCTGCAAATACGGACAAAAAACCTGCTGCGTGACGAGAGAATCCGCCGTAAGCTCTCTCAACGCTACAAATTCATTATGGTAGATGAGTATCAGGATACAAACACCCTTCAATACGAAATACTCCTTCCGCTGATGGATAACCTGTCGAGCGGCAATCTCTTCATTGTGGGAGATCCGAAGCAGTCGATTTACGGGTTCCGCAACGCCGACGTTGCTGTATTCAATCAGACGAAAGAGGAGATTGAGGAGAACGCCGGCAAGACGGCCTCTGTTGTTCTCGCGGATAGCTTCCGGCTGCTGCGGGATATTGTTGCCTTCGTCAATCTCGTGTTCGATCCATTGATGAAAGGGAATAACGGCAAATACGAAGTGTCGTATGAACCGCTCGTTCAGGGTCGGCAAAACAAGGCGCCGGGCAGAGTTGAACTGATTCTGCGTGAACCCTCGAATGATGGAGGGGAGGAGCAGGTATCGGAAGGAGAGTTGATAGCGAGACGTATCCTTCAGTTGTGTTCCGAACCCTATCACGTATTCTCGAAAGATGAAGACTCCCGTCCCGCCACTTTCAGTGATGTTGCAATTCTTCTGCGTAGCCGGACGGGTCTCTCTGATCTTGAAGATGCGCTGATTCGCCACAGCATTCCCTATCTTGTCAGCAGCGGTGTCGGGTATTTTCAGACCCAGGGCATTTATGACTTCTACAACTATTTCCGGTTTCTGCTGAACACGGATGACGATGTGGCTCTGGCCGGAATTCTTCGATCTCCCTTCTACAATGTTTCTGATGCCGAGTTGTACGAGCTTTCGCTGGAGAGACGCGGAGGAAGTTTCTGGAATGCGATTGCTTCGGGTAAAGGTAAAGCGAAACAGTTCACATCGGTTGTTCGGGCTGTCACGATTCTTGCGGAGCATACGGCTGTTGCGTCGCGGCTTCCCGTTTCCGAAATGGTGAACCGCATTGTGAACGATACTGCATATGCAGGTTTTGTCGCAGGAACGCCGCGGGCCGGGCAGACATTTGCCAATCTGGAAAAGCTCAAACGCTTTGCACGAAGCTACGAGCAACAGGGCTTTACCACGTTGTACGATTTTGTCGGCAGACTGAAGCGATTGATCGAACAGGAGGAAAAGGAAGGTCAGGCGTCCGTTGATGTGCTGGCCGACGCAGTGAAGATCATGACTATTCACGCTGCGAAAGGCCTGGAGTTTCCCATCGTCATTGTGCCGGGACTTGAGCGGGCGTTCCGCTATGACAATGAACCTTTTCTTGATGACGAATTGGGGTTGGGCTTCACGGGGCAAACAACAAACAGCGATGACCGCACAGTGCCGATCGCGGAATATCTCAAGAGAAACTCCCGTGCAAAAATGCTTGCCGAAGAGAAACGGATTTTCTATGTGGCATGCACTCGTGCGCGGGATATGCTCATTCTGTCCGGTGCTGCCGAAGGCAACCGTTCTTCGGAACATTACATGAACTGGCTGCTGAACGGACTTGAGGTCGGGAATGTTATCCCGAAGCGAAAAGTCTCTCTTGATCGGGTGACGGAATGCCTGCGTACAACAGCCGACGGTTTCGAGCGATTTTCGGAAAGGCATAGACTTGATGTTCATGTTCTGAGGCCTGCCGATGTTGCGCGGCAAAGTGCGACTGGATTCACCCGCCCGACCTCTTCAAGAGCAAAGCGGCTGATGATCGATCCGTTGCCGCCGGGAGTTCAGGGAGAGATTTTTTCGGCCAGCAAGATCCGAACATATGTTGATTGTCCGGCGAAGTACTACCTGCGTTATGTCGCCGGACTTCCAGCGGCGCCGGCGCGATTGTACACAGATCAGATTGACGATGAACGTGATACTGAAATTCCTGCCGACTTGCGCGGCCGGGCGTTCCATTATCTGATGCAGTACATTGACGACACCGGCAGCGAGAAGAAAAAAACAGTGACAACGTTGAAAGACTTCATTGCCCGAGACTCGTATTCTATTCTCTCCGAACCATCTATCGAACTTGAGTCGCTGGCGGAAACCGCGCTCAAGGTGATCGGCACGAACTTCTGGAATACGGTGAAGCGCGGGGCAGAGACTCGGACGGAGTTCACCATCATGGCGGCATTCGGCGACGACTTCCTTGTGGGCACTTTGGATCGCATCTTCCGCGATGCGGATGGCGTATGGCACGTTCTCGATTATAAAACCGATTCTCTTTCCAACCACACGGTTCAGGAGAAAGCTACTCAGTACGAGCCGCAGGTGAAATTCTACTCGTTGCTCGTCAACAAGCATCTCTCCGCGTCCCGAATCGAAGCGCATCTTCTTTTCACTGAACGTCCGGATGAGCCCGTCAACTTCTCATACGACGAAATAGCGCTTGATCAATTCGAAAAGGAGCTGTCCTCCATCATCCAAAAAATCCACGCAAAAGAGTTCAGTCCCGATGGAAGAAGACCGTGTTCAGGCTGCCCGTTTATTCCACAGGGCTGTTTCGCACTTATCTCGTAGCCAGCTATGAAAGCAGTTAGACACCATCTGAAAGCTGATACCTTGGTTGAATTCACAGATTCTGTTTCCCTGTAAGAAGTTAACGCCCTTCGACTAATAAACTGCTTGCATTTCTTGTTTGTTTTCCCTATTTATTCCAAAGACTTAGCATATTCTGACCTCTTAAACAGAATTTGGGGAAATTCATGCTTGACTACAGTCAGTATGAGAATATTCTTGAAAGCATTAGCGGTGGTTTTTTTGCGCTCGACAACGAATACAGAATCACATATTGGAATCATGCTGCCGAAAACGGAACGGGACTGAAGTCCGAAGATGTGTTAGGCAAGAATGTGTACGAGGTGTTTCCGAATGCCAAAGGGGCGCTGCTCGGCGATAAGTACCAGTTAGCAATGGACACGAAGACGTTTCAGAGTCTTGAAACCGCCTACAAAGACGACAGGTTTGAGGCGTGGTACGACATACGGATCTATCCGGCAGCAAACGGCCTCTCGGTTTTTTTTCAGGATATTACCGAGAAGAAACGGGATCAGCGGCAGAAGGAAACGTTGGTCGAAATCTCGAAAGCCATCAACTCGTCAAAGCATCTCGATGAATTATGTGTGCAGGCCGCGGAAAAGATCGCCCTTCTTTTTGAAATTCCCCCCAAGTTCGTCTGCATTTATCTCTATGACCCCAACGGACAGGAAGTACGACTCGTTGCACCTGCATTGTTCGATATGGAGTTTTCACAGGAAATGGTTCATCAGCGGGTTGGGGAGGATGCGTACTTCCTTCCGGCGCGTGCCGCGTTCCAGAAGCTAACGATCGTCACGGATGAAATCGGCGAAAGCACAACCGCCGACCTGTTTGCCGGCGAGATGAATGAACTTCAACTCAAGACGCTGATTGTTGCGCCTCTTATTGTTCAGGATGAAGTGCAGGGCGTGCTGGAAGTACTGACCATCAAGGACAAGAAATTCGTTGGCGGAGAACTGGAACTCCTCTCGGTGGTTGCGAATGAACTTGCAACCGGCATGAGCCGCAAACGCCTCATCGATGAACTTCGCTCGAAAAACGTTGCCCTCGAAAACCAAACTCAGAAAACGCAGGAAGCAAGCGACACGCTGAAGAAATTTCTTGCCACGTTCAGCCACGAACTCCGCTCGCCGTTGAATTCCATTATCGGGTTTTCAGATTTGCTGGCGACACAGTTCGACGGGCTTTCGCCGGAAGCTGTTCAGGATTTTATGAAGAATATCAATGCCAGCGGAAAGCATCTTCAGCAGATTATCAACGATATTCTCGATCTGTCAAAGATTGAGGCCGGTAAAATGGAGTTGCATATTGCCAGCTACCCCGTAAACTATTTCGAGGAAAGCGTGCGGCGTGTGCTTGCCGCAGCCATAACGGAGAAGAACATCCGGCTGGATTTCTCCCTTTCTCCTGAATTCGAGGAAATTGTTGTCGATCAGACGCGCTTCAGGCAGATTCTCATCAATCTTGTTTCCAATGCAATCAAGTTCAGTCACAAGAATGGTTCTGTTACGGTCTCGTCGGAGCGCGTGGGAAATGATCTGCAGTTTGAAGTACGCGATGCGGGAACAGGCATCAAGCCCGAAGAAGTCGCCGGATTGTTCAAGCCGTTCAAGCAGGCGGCAAGCGGAAAGGGTCTGAACCAACAGGGCATCGGGTTAGGGCTTGCCATCACGAAGAAGCTGATTGATCTGCACGGCGGCAAAATCTGGATCGAGAGTGAGTACGGAACAGGAACACGTGTTCGCTTCCGCATTCCGCTGGTGATTGATGCAACCTCCGAGCAACTGAAGCAGGCTGAGATGTTGATAGATGCGCTGAATCGCGAGAACCGCCCGTCGGAGAGCGGGGAAAAACCGCTTGCGCTGATTGTTGAAGACTCGGCACAAGCAAGTGAACTTCTCCGCATTCACATTGAGGCGGCAGGCTATCGCGTCGAGGTCGCTCACGACGGCGTCGAAGCAATCGAGAAGGCAAAGCGTCTTCATCCCAACATTATTACGCTCGACTTGATGCTGCCGGTGAAAGACGGCTGGCAGGTTATGAAGGAACTGAAACGGCATCCGCTGTGCAAGCATATCCCGATTATTATCGTTTCCATTGTTGACGAAAAGAATCTCGGATTCAGTCTCGGGGCGGTGGATTATTTCGTGAAACCGGTGAACAAGGAAGATCTGCTTTCCGCAATGGACCGGGTTCGCCTTCACACAACATCGGACTCGCAGGTTCCCAAAGTTCTCGTTATTGATGATGATCGTGCGGCCACTGATCTGATTGAAGTGATTCTTGAAAGCGAAGGGTATCACGTGTTGAAGGCGTTTCACGGTAAGGAAGGTTTGCACATTGCCGCGAAAGAGCGGCCCGACGTCATCATTCTCGATCTCATCATGCCCGAAATGTCGGGACTCAGTGTCGCATACCAACTCAGGCAGATTCCGGCAACCCGTTCCATTCCCATTATCGTTCTTACGTCGATGGATATCGACCAGGAAACCCGTGAGCAATTGGGGAGTTATGTTTCAGGTTTGATGAGCAAATCGCAATTCACGAAGAAGGATCTCCTCCGTGAAATCGGCGGCATCGAATCCGTCCGCTGAGGTCCTTCCCAACCCCTGTTCTTTTGGCTGGTGATCAGCGTCTCATTCTCATCTCCATTCCTTAAACCGGCCTGTGATTGGCCTTTGAGAGAATTGACATCTCTGCCAATCCTCACTATATTGAATGCGTAAATCACGCAAATCACTTCTATTGAGCATCGGATGTCGTCAAGGGTAACCTACAGAAAGCCATTGGGGGTTGGTCAGGTTGCGTCCATTTGCACGGTAAGCAAAAAGACCGTGCTGAATTGGATATACGAAGGCGCCCTCAAGGCTTTTACAACCTACGGTGGCCATTATCGTGTCTGGCCGGTAAACCTCAAGAAGTTCCTCGATGCCTCCGGAATGGACATCCCGTTTGAATACATTGACGAAACCTCGACCAACGTATTGATTATTGACGACGAGAAGCCTTATGCCCAAATGCTCAAAAGTGTCATCTCGGCAGAATTGCCAAGTGTCGAGATTACCACAACCGATGACGGTTTTGAGGGACTTCTTCTGATTGGAGAAAAGAAACCCCATCTTCTCATTCTTGATGTGAAAATGCCGAAAATTGACGGGTTTCGGATTTTGGAATTGCTGAAATCGCGAAAATCCCAATACAACATGAAAATCATGGTCATTTCGGGATTTCTGAATCCTGACTTCAAAGAAGAATTGTCAAAAACCTGTGCCGATGCCGTTGTTGACAAAGTTTCAGACATCAGTGAATTGGTAAAAGCGGTGGCAACCCTGATCCGGTCGGATGCCATGTCGCTTCATGAAGAACTCGTCCGCTAAGTTCAACTATTTCAGCTTCGTGCTTATGACACCTTCACAACAAACAGAATTGGAAGAGTTGCAGGGGCAGGTGACAAACATGAAGTCGGGAATCCGCGAAATTGCCCATGAGATCAACAACCCGCTGGGCGTTTTGCGGATGGCTGCCTATTTGCTTGAAACGACAACTCCCGATCAAGAAAAACGCCTGCATTACGTCAACTTGATCAATACCAGCATCGACAGGATAGAAGCGGGACTCAAGCGCCTGAGGGCACTTCGGGATAACCCTTCAATGCCTGTTCCCTCTGCTCTTGACAAGAAACCATAGCCGGGGCCTTTCGTATAAGAACCTGTGTCGGACATAGAGGATGGATTCCTGATCCCCTTTATTTGAGCTACGTATGAAAGCATATTCCCGTTCAACAGCCTGGTTGGTGATATTCTTACTCTCCTCCTGTACCGAATCGCCAAAACTGACCACCAACTCCCCGGAAGCATTGAAGTGGTACAACGATGGTGTTCATCAGTTCGAGAATTTCTATTACGTCGAAGCGAAGAACTCATTTGACAAGGCCTTGCAACTCGATTCCAACTTCGCGATGGCCTCGGCACGACTCGCGTATCTGCATGTCCGCAATGGTAATGAATCGGATGCAAAAGCAGAAATAGCGCGGGCGCTTCAGGTTTCGGTGAACGCGACAAAGCGGGAACAATTGTTCATCCGCCTGCTCGACCATATCATTCATTTCCGCAATGCCGACGCGGCGGCGGTTGCCGATACCCTGATCGACCGGTACCCGAAGGATGCGGAGATATTTGTTCTTCGGGGCAATCTCTGTGAATTGAACAAGCGTCACGACAGAGCGCTGGAATTCTACCAGCGGGCCGTTCGAACGGATACTGCCTACGGTCCGGCGGCAATGTCGCTTGGCTACGCGTATTCAGGTCGGGGGGATTTTGACCGTGCAATTCAGGAGATGGAACGCTATATCCGCCTTTCGCCGAATGCAGCCGACCCGCGGGCAAGTTTTGCCGACGTTCTCCTGCGTGCAGGAAGGTATGAGGAAGCGCTCCAGCAATACCAGCGATCATTGGAATTCAAGCCTGATTACTGGTATTCCATCGGCCGGATCGGGGATGTGTATATGATCATGGGAAGATTGAAGAACGCGGAAACCCAATTTGACCTCGCAATGACGAAGATGGTGTTGAACAATCAGGTTCGCGCTTCCCATCTCACCACGAAGGCCATTCTGCAAATGCGCCGCGGCGAATACCCCGACGCAGTACGCTTATGCGAACAATCGCTTGCACTCGATTCGCTGAACATCCGGGCTGCGTACATCAAGGTTCGGGCGTTTGCCCGACTCGGCAAATTCGACGAAGCCGAACAGTATATTGATTTCATAAGAAACGAGATTACGCGGAGAAATCTCGGGGAATCGATGGCAATGCTTGAGTTTTATGGATTGCGCGCGCATTTGTACCGCTATCAGGGGAGGGTGGAAGAAGCCGTGGCGGCATGTGACAGCGCAATGGAATACGGCTCCGAATTGACGCGGGCGGATATCTATCACGAGCTTGCGGAAATTCATCTGGCGGAAAAGGATTACGAATCAGCATTGGATGCGCTCGAAGAAGCCCTCCGCTACAATCCCAACGCCCCGAGTTCCCTGCTCACACTCACAAAAGTGTACAAAGCTCTCGGGGACAAGCAAATGGTTCATGAAATCGGCGGCCGCCTGTACGATTTGTGGAAGAATGCCGACCCTGATTTTCAGCCTCTTCTCGAGCTGAAAAAACTGGTTTCCGGTGCCCGTGCACAGCAGCCGGTAGCCGTCTCGTAGAACGTTTCCTCCCGGAAGCCCGTCAGAGCACAAAGCCGCAGGGAAATCAATAGTCTCTGCGGTTTTCCTTTTTGGTCTGAACATCCGACACGATGAATCGCAAGCAGCACAACATCCTCATTCTTGTTCTCGGCTCGCTCACCGCCATCGGGCCGTTTTCCATCGATATGTACCTGCCGGGATTTCCCGCCATTGCCCGTGACCTGCGCACCGACATTTCCCACGTTGCTCTTACGCTCACCAGCTACTTCATCGGGATAACACTCGGCCAACTTGTGTACGGGCCGCTGCTTGACCGGTACGGGAGAAAAAAGCCACTTGTGGCCGGACTGCTTATCTACATCGCTGCCGCCATCGGGTGCGGGCTTGCGCCTTCGATTGAAGCGCTGGTGGTGCTGCGGTTTCTTCTGGCCATCGGCAGTTGTGTGGGGATTGTTGCGGCGAGGGCGATTGTGAGGGATTTGTTCCCGCTGAACGAGATTGCCCGTATCTTCTCCACGCTGATGCTCATTCTCGGCGTATCGCCGATCATCGCGCCCACGGTCGGGGCATACGTTACGGAAGTGTGGAATTGGCGGATTATCTTTGCAATTCTTGCTGCAATTGCGGTGTTCATTCTCGCAGCCGTCATCCGTTACCTGCCGGAGAGCCGCGCCGCAGACACATCTCAATCGCTTCACCCGTATCGAGTTGTGCGCGAGTATACCGGAATCATGAAAAACCCGACGTTCATTGCCTACGGACTAGCCAGTGCGGCGGCCTCGGGCGGATTATTTGCCTACATTGCGGATGCGCCATTTGTGTTTATGGAACTTTTCGCATTCACCGAGCGGCAATTCGGCTGGGTGTTCGGCCTGAGTGCGTGCGGCGTTATCGGGGCGAGTCAGGTAAACCGCTTCGTGCTGCGGAAACGGGGGAGCAGGGAGATCGCTCTGGCGGCAGCGGCTGCACAGACTGCCGTCAGTGTGTTGTTCGTTGCAGGCGTTCTTGCGGGCGTCCCGCCGTGGGTCGTTATGCTGATGATCTTCGGCTATCTCGTCGGACAAGGTTTCCTCGGCCCCAACACAACGGCGATTGCCATCGAGCCGTTCACGCGCAACGCAGGCACTGCCTCCGCCCTCATGGGCAGTATGCAGATGGCCGCCGGGGCGATAGGCTCATCGCTCGTGAGTTTCTTTCACACAGGCACCGCACTGCCGATGGCGGGGATGCTGCTGGTTTCGGCGGTGGTGAGTGTGGGGTTGCAGGTGGGGAATAGAATTCTTGGAATAAAGGAAAGTCCATAAAACGACGATTTTTTTGACATCAACCAAAAAATACAAAACCCCGCCTCATCAGCGGGGTTTCGTTGGTCAAATCTTTTTGTAGGGACAAGGCTCCGCCGTGGCCTCACTGATCTCACTCCACATACACCCACACTTCCGTATCATCCTTGTAGTCCTTGAGGTACACAGCTCCGCCTTCTTTCGCGAGAAAAGGGATCCACGACTTCCAGTCGAGATTGGCCTGAACACTGACTTTGCTTTCCTCGTCACCAAGTGAGATGTCGAGCTCGGGAAGTACTATGCGGAACTTCTGCTCGCCTGCTTTGTAGGTTTCGAGAACAAGCCGGTTGTTGCCTCCTTTCCCCCCGGGAATGTTCAGCGGTTTCATGGACATAGTCACTACCGAACCCTCCTTGCCGCGTGTAGTGATTGAACGCTCACGGCCATCAAGCACGGCCTGCAACTTCTCCCTCGTGATCAGCCCGTCATTATCCTCCTTTAGGAAATTAATATGCGGTTCCTTTGTATCAAGAAGTTTCCGGGCCATCGCCTCCGTTACTGCTATCGAGGTCTGTCCGTGGTTCTCTCTTACATCAATCCAAAGGGCCTTCTGCGTTGCACAGGAGAAGGAGGACAGACACAGCAGCCCGATGCCGATCGTTTGTAGCTGTTTCATGATTGCGCCTTTTCGAGATGAATCTGCGGGTTTGTTGTTAGATAGTACGATTTGAAACAGGAAAGTTGCGGCAGGCACATTTTCAATTCTGTGCATTTCTCGCTATCTTCTTACTGATTCAGAACTCAACACCTCTACCGCCCTGATGCCTGCAGCACAGATTTCCGCAGAGAATACTCTCCCGCGCCGGCTCCGACGCATAACTGCGTTTTTGACAGTGACCGCCGCCGTGTATCTGGTACTGCTGATACCCGATCCCGAACCGGCGCCCCCGAAGCCCGCCGCGCGAAAGGCATTTGCATGGAATCAGGATCAATACTGGTCTGCGCTGGAGTCGAGTTACGTTGCTGCACGCCAATTCGGCTGTGAGAATCTTGACAGCTTGATACAACAGGGTATCGGGCAGAGCGTGAGTTTGACAAATGCTTTGCATGTGGCCGCGTACCCTGCGGAGGATACACTCTTCGACGCAATCGAACGCAACATCTTCACTCTCGCCCCGATGGTTGCCGCGTGTCCGCAATACCTGCACGACTATGCCGCCGCCATCACTGCAATGCGGACGGCCGTGAAAGAACAGTCACGCAACTGGGACATGCAAGCACAAGCGGTGCGTGACAGGCTTTACCGGCTGTTGTACGGAAGCAGGGCTGCGATGGAGGAGGTGATGCTTCAGGCGTCGCCCGCGTCGTTGCCGCCGATTGTTGTATGTTATGATGAGCCATCGGCAACTCCCTCGACGGAGATTTTAGGTGTACGAGTGCACAGCGGGGATATTCTTGTTTCACGGGGCGGAGCCGCTACATCGGCATTTATTGCGCGGGGCAATGATTACCCCGGCAACTTCTCGCATGTTGCGCTTGTGCATGTAGATTCTTCCGGACATGCATCCATCATCGAGGCTCACATCGAAAAAGGAGTTGCAGTTGCAAGCATCGAAGAATATCTGCGTGACACAAAGCTGCGGGTGATGGTGCTTCGGTTTCGAGCCGATCTTCTCGCAGATTCGATGCTTCCGCACAAGGCGGCGGCATTTGCCTTGCGGGACGCCGGAACAAGAAGGATTCCTTATGACTTCAAAATGAATTTTCATGACAGCACGGAGTTCTTCTGTTCGGAAGTTGCGTCGAGCGCGTACAGGCATGCCGGCATTACGTTGTGGATGGGACTTTCGAGCATCTCGACGGTGGGTGTGTCATCGTGGCTGGCCGCGTTCGGCGTCGAACATTTCGAGACACAGGAGCCCGCCGATCTCGAATACGATCCGCAACTCCGTGTCGTTGCGGAATGGCGTGACCCCGACGTGCTATTCAAGGATCACATTGACAACGCCGTGATCGACGTGATGTTGGAGGGGGCGGAAAAGGGAGAACGGTTGGATTACGATTGGTATATGTTGCCGGTGGTGCGTGTCGTGAAGGCGTACAGCGCTATCCTGAATGGGTTTGGAGGAGTCGGGCCGGTGCCTGAAGGGATGAGCTCGACCGCCGCGCTGCGCAACAAGAGATTTACCGAACGTCACGCGCGGATGACTGCATTCGTGTTGGAACGTGTGCAGCAATTCGAGAAGGAACTCGGCTACGTTCCGCCGTATTGGGAATTGGTAAGGTTTGCGCGGGAAGCCAAGAGCAAGGCAGATTCTTAGTTCACGTTCTTCACTTGCTGCAACGTGAAAAAGCATTGTCTCCCGTCCATCTGTTTGGTAACTTGAGTAAAGCAGATTCAGATTATCATGAGGGATTAAGCATGAGAATATTCGTTGTTGCGTTGATCGTTGTTCTGGCAATTTTCCGCACGGAAGCACAAACGCCTGCCGGAAAATCCTTCACTATCGACAATTGTGTTAACATCTTCGACCCCGCAAAAGTTGAATCAACAAAGGTGGGTTACCAATACTGGTTTGCGGACAAGAAATTTCTGGATGGCCGGACTCTGAAGATGAGTGTTGTTCAACCGCATAAAGCAACTCATCCACCCCATAAACATTCTGAAGATGAGTTCTTTTTTGTGTTGGAAGGAACGGCTGAATTCTATCTCGACGGGAAAACGAAAGTCGCAGGGCCGTATGCGAGTTTCTACTGTCCCTCCAACAGCGAGCACGGCATCCGGAATGTCGGCGACACGGAATTGAAGTATCTGGTGATCAAGAAATATGAAGAGAAGTAGATACGCTCCCTTGATGCTTGCATCCCTGCTGCTCTTGTTGTCAAGTTGCTCGACAGCGCAACAGCGAAATGACACCGCCGATCTCAGCCGTTTCTGGGAAACTTCCCATCAGTGGTACGACATCAATGATGATGACAAGATCATTACACCTCTGCCCGACAAACCCCGATACAAATCGACCGAGATTACCAGCATAGCGGACAATGTTCTTCTTTTCCAGAAATCAAACGGCGGCTGGCCAAAGAACTACGATATACGGGCAATTCTCACAGATGAGCAGAAGCAAGCAGTAGAGAAATCCCGGAGCGAGACCAACACGACATTTGACAACGGCGCCACCTATACGCAGGTTGAATATCTCGCGAGAGTGTTCACAAGAACAAACGACAACCGTTACAAAGAAGGCTGCCTGCGCGGGATTGATTTCATCCTTGCCGCGCAATATGACAACGGCGGCTGGCCGCAGTTCTATCCCGACTCACGCGGCTACAGGAAGTACATCACGTTCAACGATGGGGCGATGATCGGAGTGATGAATCTGTTGCACGGAATTGTGAACAATGAGCCGGAGTATGCGTTCGTTGACGAGGCTCGGCGCAGCAGAATTCGCCACGCGTTCGAAAAAGGCATCGATTGTATTCTGAAATGCCAGATTGAAGAAGACGGGGTGAAGTCGGTCTGGTGCCAGCAGCATGACGATGTGGACTTTCGTCCTCAGAGTGCCCGGTCGTTCGAGCCGGCGGCCATCTCCAATCAGGAAAGCGCTGAGATTGTTTTGTTTCTCATGAAGCTCAAAGAGCCGGGTCCGGCAGTAGTAGCGGCCGTGCAAAGCGCCGTTGAATGGTTCAGGAAATCCGGGATTCACGGATTGCGTGTTCAAATTGTTGCCGCACCGGCCACCGAATTCATCTACCGAAAATCAAGCGACGATCGCATTGTCGTTGCCGATTCATCCGCCCCTCCAATCTGGCCTCGCTTCTCTGAATTGAACACACACAAGCCGCTTTTCTGCAACAGGGATGGCCATCCGGTGTATTCACTTGCTGAAGTCGAGCGTGAGAGGAGAGTCGGCTATGCCTGGTACACGTACGAGCCGCAAAACGTTCTCGACAAATATCCGAAATGGTTCAAGCGAGTGAGCGTAAGCAAGTGATGCGGTTGAGCAGAATTCTTGTTCTCGTGTTGTTTGCTTCATTGCGCCTTGCGGCTCAGACGGAAACACCCCACGACACATCCTACACAATCTACTCGGCGTGGATGAAGTTGAGAGAAGAATATCCTCACATTACTCCGGTTGGGTTATCGGATCAGGAACGCGTTCGAAGTGATGAAAACATCGTCTATGCTTCATACGGCGAACGCCGGCTGCATCTCGATATCTTCCGGCCCGACGATGACGCCGTTTATCCTGCTGTGCTGATGATTCACGGAGGCGGGTGGCGTTCGGGAAACAAGGAGATGGAACATGCAATGGCGGGCTACTTCGCAAAGCGAGGCTTCGTTGCTGTGCCGGTTGAATACCGACTCTCACCTGAAGCGCAATATCCTGCCGCGGTTCACGATCTTAAAGCGGCAATTCGATGGCTGAGAGTGAATGCAGCTGTGCACAACATCAATCCCGACAAGATCGCCGTTTACGGAAGTTCAGCCGGCGGTACACTTGCGGCATTGGTGGGTACCACGGGAGGGAAGTATGAAGGAGGCAACCCGGGCGCGCCGACTTCTGTTCAGACGATTGTTGATGTTGACGGCATTCTCGACTTCACGCATCCGGCGGAAAGCGGAAAAGATACGGGCTCGGCACCATTATCTGCCGCTGCGGCATTCTTCGGGGCGACGTACAAGGAGAAGCCGGAATTGTGGCGCGAGGCTTCGCCGCTGAATCATGTTTCGCACAATACTCCACCGATTCTGTTCATCAACAGTTCCGTCGATCGGTTTCACGCCGGACGAGATGAGATGATTGAGAAACTCAACCGGCTCGGCATCTACTCCGAAGTGCATACAATTCCCGGCACGCCGCATTCATTCTGGTTGTTTCATCCGTGGTTTGAAGAGACGGCTGAGCGGGCCGTTGCTTTTCTTAATGCTATCCTGAAAGAATAATCTGCTTAGATACAAAGGGTGTATTATGAAGACGATCGTTCTATTCCGGTACATGATCATATTGTTGGTTGCGTCATTCGCGGCATTGTTTGAGCTGTATGCACAACCGCAACGCGTGCTTATCGTGACGGGAGGAAAGGATTTCGACAAGCAGGCATTCTACGAAATGTTCAGCGGCATTGAGCATGACACGATTTCAAAGCCCGCGGCGTTTGATCGCTTTGCAGACGCCGGTTTCAATTCGCGCTATGCCGCCGTTGTCTTTTTTGACACCTACCAGCCGATTTCACAGCCCGAAAAGGAGGCATTTCTGGGGCTGTTCAATGCTGGTGTCGGCTGCGTTTTTCTGCATCACGCCCTCGTGTCACATCAGGAGTGGGACGAGTACGAGAAGATTGTCGGAGGGAAATACCATCACAAACCCTACATGCACGGGGAAAAGAAATACGGACCATCTACCTATAAACACGATCAGGATTTCACGGTGAAGATACTGAATCGAAATCACCCCGTTACACGCGGTGTTCAGGATTTTTCCATACACGACGAAACCTATCTCAACTTCTCCGTGCGTAGCGAAGTTACCCCGTTGTTGACTTCTGATAATTGTGAAGGCGGAGAATATATCGGGTGGGCGCACAAGTTTGTGAATTCGAAGATCGTCTACTTGCAGCCGGGGCACGACAGATTCGCGTTCGAAAATCCATCCTATCGTCTGCTGGTTCGCAATGCAATCGACTGGGTTTCCAGGTAGTTTCGGGCTGTTCGGGCGAAACTCATAAAGTTTGACGATTTCAGCTATCTCGGCTTCGAGCAGGCGGTCAGTGAAAAGAGGCCTGATGCGGATAGAGGGTCGGGACTATACCGCCTGTGATGGAGATGTGGTCTCTTTCCGCTTTAATGTTTGATTATTATACACAACTGACGTATCTTCAACCCAGCATCTCATGCCCGCATTCCCGCAGGCATAATCCGCCGCAAGGCGGATCTAACCAATCCCCAACATACTTCAGGAGTACCTATGAAGCTCGCAAAGCTACTTTTTGTCGCTGGCTGCATCATTCTGCTGGTGGCGAACACTGCTGCCGTAGCGTTTGCCCAAACCGGAACGATCAACGGGAGGGTCACGGACCAGCGTACCGGCGATCCGCTTCCGTTTGTGAATATTGTGGTGAAAGGAACGAGTACAGGGGCCGCGACCGGCGTCGACGGCAGTTATACGATTACGAATCTTGTTCCCGGCACGTACGCGCTCGTGGTACGCCTTGTCGGGTATGAAACCCAGGAAATTACGGGAGTTGTGGTAGTAGCAGGCGGAACCGCTACGCGGAATATTCGATTGGCTGAAACCTCGGTTCAAATGTCCGAGATGACCGTGTTCGGCGCCTCCCGCAAGGCAGAACGTATAGTTGAAGCGCCCGCCGCTATTTCGACTGTTGCGCCGAAAGAAATAGAAATGAAGGCGGGGTCGGGTCAATTGCCGCGATTACTGGAAGGTGAGCCCGGCGTGGATATCGTCCAGAGCGGCATTCAGGATTTTAACATCAATACGAGGGGATTTAACAGCTCGCTGAACCGCCGACTTCTGGTTTTGATGGATGGACGTGATTTGGCGGTCGCTTTTCTTGGGGCACAGGAATGGAACGGCTTGCCCATCCCGCTTGAAGATGTCGGCAGATTAGAACTGGTTCGCGGACCGGGTTCGGCGCTGTACGGCCCGAATGCATTCAACGGGGTCATCAACATAACAACTCCCGCGCCCAAGGATGTTCAGGGATCGAAACTCAGTTTCTCTATCGGCGAATTGGGAACACTGCGAGGTGATTTCCGGCAGGCGACCGTGCTCAACGAAAACTGGAGCTACAAAGCAAATGTGGGTCGTGTGCAAAGCGATACGTGGTCACGATCCCGTGTGGGAGCCGGTCCGTTTGAGTATCCCGGCCTCGCCCCTGAAGCCCGGCGGCTGAATGCAGGCGACGTATCATCGCACTACTTCTCGAGCCGCGTCGATTATACGATGGAAGAGAATGTTATAACAGCCGAGGGTGGTTTCTCCGAAGTTCAGAACGAGTTGTTTGTAACCGGCATCGGCCGGGTTCAGGTAACGAAAGCGCACAAACCATGGGGCAGGATCAACTTCAGCAACCCCAACCTAAATGTGATGGCGTGGGTGCAGGGCCGCAAAAGTGTTGAGCCCCAATACTCACTCGCTTCGGGGGCTCCGCTTATTGAACGTTCGGGCATTGTCAATGGGGAAGTTCAGTACAATACCGACTTGCTCGACGACGCCATGCGCGTGGTTCTCGGCGTTTCACACCGCTACTATCATGTGAACACACGGGGAACATTGATGGCGGAAAAGCAGGATGACAACACAAGCGGTATTTTCGGGCAGCTTGAGTACACGCCTGTCGAGGGAATCAAGTTCGTGGGAGCGGCACGTTATGATCGCAGCACGCTTCACGAGAGCCAGTTCTCACCAAAAGCAGGCATCGTCTGGTCGCCCTCCCCCGATCATTCATTCCGCGGAACTTTCAACAAGGCATTTCAGGTTCCGAACTACTCCGAGTTCTTCCTGCGTGTCGATGCCGCAGCCCCGACGACAAGTCCCAGAACCCTCGAAGCCGGACTTGAAGGATACTATGCCGCGGTGAAGGCCTCGTTGCCGGCTCAGTTTGTCGATCCGTTGAATCTTCCCACCAATCTTCCGTGGAATTTCAACCAGGCAACGCGAGTCTATGCGCTCGGCAACAAGGATCTCAAAGTCGAAAAAATCAACGGCTTTGAAATCGGGTACAAAGGTGTTTTCTTCGATAAGAAAGTGTTTGTGACGGTTGACGGATATTACAACCGGGCCGAGGACTTCATTACCGACCTTTTGCCCGGTGTAAACCCGAACTACCCGAGGTACAGTCTGATGGATGGCGGCACGAACGTTCCCAAAAATCTCGATGACTTGAATGCGTTGTACAACCAGCTCGGGCTTCCTGCAGCCCACCCGCTGCGGCAAAATCTGGCAGCACTCCGCGCCGGATACAATCAGCTTGCGGCGCAACTCGGGCCGCTTCTTGCGACAGTTGAAAACGGCGAACGGGCGGGTGTTGTGTCGTACACGAATGCAGGCAAAGTCGATGAAACCGGCGTCGAAGTAGGCGTCAACTACTACATTGATGATGAAGTGATGATCAGCGGCAACTGGACGTGGTATGATTTCAAAGTGAAGGAACAGCAGGCGGGTGACGTG
The DNA here is from genome assembly GCA_900696645.1 of uncultured Chlorobiota bacterium. Taxonomy (GTDB): domain Bacteria; phylum Bacteroidota; class Ignavibacteria; order UBA10030; family UBA6906; genus CAADGV01. The sequence continues at coordinate 37,487 of CAADGV010000030.1, forward strand.
CTTCTGCCGAATGCTCCGAAACACAAGTTTGCCGCCGCATTCAACTGGACCCGTGCGGACGGTATTGATATGTCAATTCAAGCTCGCAATGTACAGCCCTTTACCTGGTCTGCCGGCGTTTTTTCAGGGAAAATCCCTGCGTACACCATCGTCAACGGTTCGGTTGGCTATCGTCTCTCGAAGAATTACCGGGTCGGTATTACAGTAAGCAACATGTTCGATAACCGTGTCTACCAACTGTTCGGCGGTTCCATTATCGGTCGGCAGGCAATCGGAACAATTACGGCTACATTCTAACCTTCCGGCGTTTGTTTCCGCGGGGCATATCGAATTCTCGACATGCCCCGTTTTTTTTTATTGGATGAGTGATGAGCGACGCGTCAACGGACTGACATTGATCCGTTGGTTTCTCCCGTCAAGATTGTGAGTTGGCAAGGAGGAGAACATTGGTCCATCGGCCGAACGCAATTTCTACGGCTTGAAGAGGCTATTCGCGCATGCGAACGCAGGGGATTGATGTACGAGATTGTTTGAAGACCAGAACTATTTCTATAAGAATGAAGGAGATTGAGAGCATTGCGAATTGCGGATTCAGGATTTCGGATTGGATTGACCTGTGCGGTGTTGCTTCTTTTGACCGGTACCGACCTGTTCAGTCAGTCGTCTATTGCGGATAAGTGGGAAACGTACTATGAACGAAGCGGTGGCAAAAGAACTCCGTCTTACGCTGAGACCATCGCATACTGCAAACGGCTGGCGGAGGCTTCCCCGTGGGTGAAGTATACGTCGTTCGGCACAAGTCCGCAAGGGCGGGAACTGCCTCTCGTCATTCTCTCCAGAGAGAAGACCTTCGATCCTGCCAAAGCTCGGGCGAGCGGCAAGGCAATCGTGCTCATTCAAAGCGGCATTCACTCCGGCGAAATCGACGGCAAAGATGCAAGCCTGATGCTGATGCGTGACATCGCCATCACGAAGAAGTATGCAAACCTGCTCGACAATACTATTCTGCTGTTCGTTCCGATCTTCAGTGTTGATGCGCATGAACGTTCAGGCCCGTATAATCGCATCAACCAGAACGGGCCGGAGGAAATGGGTTGGCGGGTCAATGCACAAAATCTCAATCTTAACCGCGACTATATGAAAGCCGATACGCCTGAAATGCGTTCGATGCTCAGGCTGTTCTCTGCGTGGCTTCCCGACCTGTATGTTGATTGTCATGTAACAGACGGAATAGAATGCCAGTACGACATTACGTACGCGATTGAGACGGCACAGAATATCGACCCGAACGTGGCACAGTGGATTGAGCAAAAACTCCTTCCCGAATCGCTGCCGAAAGTCGAGGCTGCCGGGCACAAGATTTTCTATTACGTGTTTCCCCGCGAAGATAATGATCTCAGCAAAGGGCTTACGGCGGGTGCAGCTCCGCCCCGGTTTTCCACAGGATACGGCGCTCTGCACAGCCGCCCGACAATGCTGATTGAGACACATATGCTGAAGCCGTACAAAGTCCGTGTCGAAGCGACGTATCATTTTCTCAAGGCGATGGTTGAATGCGTCAACGCCGATGCGGAAACACTTCGGCGGGTTGTTCAGGAAGCCGACCGGACAGTGAGCGAAGCAGGAAGCAATGCTACAATGATGCTTCCACTGACATTCGGCCTGTCCGAAAAAAGAGAGATGAGGAAATTCCTCGGAATCAAATCCGGAATGCAACCAAGCCCGATTTCCGGCGGCATGCGACGGATCTATACAGGTGAACCGGAGGAGATTACGGTACCGTTCTTTTCTGAGGTAACTGTGACGGATTCGGTTCGGATTCCGTATGCGTATCTCATTCCGGCGGAGTGGAAATTTGTTGATGAGATTCTGGCTCTGCACGGCGTAACGGTTGAGCGAATCACAGAACCGGTGTCTATCGAAGTCGAGTCATACAAATTCTCGGAATTGAAATTCCGCGAGCGTCCGTATGAGGGAAGGCAAGGGGCGACGTTCAAAACGGAGACTATCAAAGAGGTCAGATCTTACCCGAAAGGAACACTCATCGTTCGAACGAACCAGCGCACGGCGAAAGTAGCAATGCATTTGCTGGAACCGCGTGGTCCCGATTCGTTCGTCGCGTGGGGCTTCTTCAACACCATCTTCGAGCAAAAGGAATATGCCGAATCGTATGTGATGGAAGAAGTTGCTGCTACGATGTTGGCGGAAGACACAGCATTGAAGCAGGAGTTTGAACACAAAGTCCAAAGAGACACAAGCTTTGCAAGGAATCCCTGGGCACGGTTGAATTGGCTCTACCTTCGTTCGAAGTGGGCAGATCCATGGCTCAACAAGTATCCGGTTGGAAGGGTGGTAGACAAAGCAGAGTTTGCGAAGCTGAAGTAATTGCCGGCCTTTCAAGATGCAGGATTACGGTTGCACAGCCTTTTCCTTCAGTCCGGGTTTAAGGTAGTAGGGCAATTCAAGCAGTTCGTAGTAGATCTCTTCGATGCGCGTGATTTGTTTCCGTTGATCAAACATCTCTTCTACACGTCGTCGTCCGGCTTTTCCCATCGAAAGGCGCAATTCGGGATCGGTGCCGAGCCGTTCTATTGCGTCGGCAAGCTGTTGTGCATTTCGAGGATTCACATATATTCCCGTTTCACCATCCACCACAATATCCAGCACGCCGTCACAGTTTGTCGAAACGACGGGCCTTTCCATTGCCATCGCTTCAATCAACACAACCCCGAATGCTTCGGCATGTGACGGAAATGCGAAAATATCGAACGCCGCCATCAAGTCGGGCACATCTTTTCTGAATCCTGTAAACGTCAGAACACCATCGAGTTTCAGTGCACGACCCATTGACCGGATACGCTGCTCGTATGTCTGCTCGCCGTAGCTTGCTTCACCGACAACGAGGAAGCGGATATTGCCGTACTTGTTGTTCAGGATGGAGGCTGCCTCAAGAAACTCTTCATGACCCTTCCCGGGAGAAAATCTTCCGACAAATCCCACAACAAGCGTCTCATCATCAATACCAAATTCACGCCTTACGCGATGTTTGCTGACGCGGCTCGGCGAGAATGCTTCCGTGTCAACAGCGTCGTGCAGCGTCATGACGCGCTCCGGCGGAACGGGTGTTGTTTCAACCACATTCTTGCGGATGACTTCGGAGATGGCAAGCACACGGTCAACGTTCGCGTACGTGAACTGATGCAGCAGATCCTTCTTCTGCACATACGAACCGACACGCTTGCTGAGAATAATGGGGCATCGTTCGCCGGAGAGCTTCTTGGCGGGGACAATCGTGGCGATATCCTTTGAATGCTGGCAGTGAATGATATCGATGCCTTCGCGGCTAACAAACCGGGCCAGCTTTGCAATGATCAGCGGATGGACGTAGCCGCGAATGTTCAGAGGCACTACGTTGAGGTCGGCTGCGCGGCCTGCCTCTTCGAGCCTGCTGCCGCGAACACATGCAAGCCACACGCGGTGGGCGCGGGACTTCAGTTGCTTTGATATTTCGAGCGCCTGCAATTCCAATCCGCCCCACGAGGCGGAAAAGCAGGTCTGCAGAATGTTCAGAGGTTGATGGATCATCTGTCGGGTGGCGAAGGTAGTTCAAACATACAGAAAACTACGGCAAGGAACAACCCGAGATGAAGTGGCTAAATCACGGTATATGGAACGCTGATAGCACAGATCGGACAGATGTACGCAGATGTGTTGTGAGGCACCGGGAAAACAGCATATCGCGAAAATCTGATCCTTCTGGTGTTGTCTCAAAAGAAATCCGTTTCAATATCCGTTCAATCAGCGTCATCTGCGTTCCAATTCCCATAAGTTGAGAACCAAGCCGTTGCGTCTTTTCCTCTTCTTCAGTAAGATGTTGACATGAATTATCTGCTTATCTTTCTCGGAGGCGGAATCGGGGCAACTGCACGCTACTGGCTGCAGGGATTCGTGTACCGCTTCGCATCCGCCGGATTTCCGTACGGAACTCTCGTCGTTAACATCCTCGGTTCGTTCATCATCGGCGTTGTGATGACATTGTTAGGCGAACGCTTCGTCGTCAGCCCGTCGGTGCGTGTGTTTCTCACGATGGGAATTCTGGGGGGGTTCACAACTTTTTCGACATTCAGCTACGAAACCATGGCATTGCTGCGCGACGGGAGTTACGGGTTAGGCTTCCTAAACGTGCTTGCCAGCGTCGGGATTTGTCTTTTCTCGACCTGGTTGGGTATTACTCTGGCCAAACTTCTGTAAGAAAGCGAGACTGCAATGAAACTTGAAGGCGAAGGAAAACTCCTCAGAATCTTTCTTGGCGAATCGGACAAGATTGACGGCACGCCGTTGTACGAAGCGCTTGTGGTTGCGGCGAAAGAGCACGGACTCGCCGGAGCAACGGTGTTACGGGCTATTCAGGGGTTCGGCGCACGAAGTCGCATACACACGGCAAAAATCCTGCGCCTCTCCGAGGATCTTCCGATTGTTGTCGAGATTGTTGATACGGAAGAGAAGATTCGAGTGTTTATGCCGGTTGTTGACGACTTGTTCCAGCGCAGCGGCTCCGGCGGAATGGTGACACTCGAACGGGCGGAAGTGATAAGGTATACACAGGGTAAGTGATTAGGCGTTTCTGACAAATTACCGTTTACGAATGTCGAAACTCACCATCTACCCAAAACCAACCTGCGCAACCTGCCGTGAAACGATGGCGATTCTGAAAGAAGCGGGAGTTGATTTCGAGGCAGTCAACTACAGAACCGCCGCGAATTTCTATTGCCACAGAGACACAGAAAAAGGAAGATTGGATTTCAAAGCGTAGGCTTGAAACTCCGTACCTCGGTGTCTCGGTGGCTAGTTACGTTGTTGTACCGACGCTCTTCATTCGTGTTGAAAGGAACAAGAGAATCCCTGCAAGTATCGGCGGCAGAGCCATTGTCAGTTCCATGAAGATTATTGTGGAAAGCGGGAAGTGATGCATCATGACGGGGTAACCGATGAGCACGAAGGCGCCGATCAAAAGAAAGACGAACACGCCGTGATTCGGCCATCGCCACGCAAGTAACGCGATGCCTAAAAAAACAAGTCCGGGAAAGAGAATATGCATGATGATGCCGGAGAGTTGCAGATTCTCGCCGACTCCTGAGGCTATACCAAAAAACAACCAGAAGCCCGCCCACAACAATCCTAAAACTCTTGCCGCATACAGCAGCAGTCGTGATTTGTCGATTGGTGCTTTCATCGTATCTCCCTTGGTGTACTCAAAACATAAATACATTTAACGAATAACTACAGCCGTCCGCGTTCGGAACGTCTGCCCGGCCTGAAGTCTGTAGTAATAGACGCCGCTTGGAAGTCCGTCAGCTTCAAATGTTGTGCGATGAAGCCCCGGATACACGGGTTCATTTACGAGTGTCCGTACCTGTTGGCCCAGAAGATTGAAGACGGCAAGTGTAATGAATGCGGCGCGTGGTACTTCATATTCGATAACAGTTGAACCGTTAAACGGATTGGGATAATTCGGTCGCAATCGGAAATCAACCGGGATCGCAGGGTTTGTTCGAATGTCGCGCAATATCCAATTGTCAGGGTCAAGCTCGACTTTTGCAGGCCTGCGCGAGAGAATGGCGGAGAATTGTTGCGGATTTGCGTCATTGAAAAACGTTACTGTTGTATCCCGATCGTCAGTCGAAAATCTGAAATCAACCGGCATTGTGAAAAATGCAGGGTTGGCAGTGCCGGTTGATTGAGAGAGATTCACTGTCACTTCATATCCATTGGAACGCTGCACGGAAGACCACGAGAAGCTGTACGTCGGGTACTTCTCCCCATAGAGCCATTGTTGGAAAAACCAGCCGAGCGATTGTTGCGAAACAGTTTCGCAGACGAACTGAAAATCCTCTGAAAGTGCCACGCCAAAGCTTAAACGCGGATCGGCAGCATAACTCTTCAAAGCGTGAAAAAAAACTGAATCACCCAAAACGCGCCGCAGCATGTGAAGCACGGAAGCCCCTTTGCGATACACCGTCGGCTGATCGAACAGGGTTCGGACAACCGATGTGTCGATCTTAACAAGAGGGCCGACGGCTCGCTTCGCCGTAGTCATCGTTTCATGCATTCTGTTCCGATACTGTTGTATTCCGTACCGGCCCTCTGCGTAAATTGATTCGCCGTAGGATGCGAAGCCCTCATTGAGCCAGAGATGCTGCCAGTTGGCACAGGTAATGAGATCGCCGAACCATTGATGCGCGAGCTCGTGGGCGAGAACGTATTCCTCAAAGGCGGCAAGCGTAAGCGAAGTCATGGTTTGATGTTCCATTGCCCCGCCCGAGCCGAACTGCGCGTGGCCGTATTTTTCGTTGAGAAATGGATACGGGCCGAAACGGTCCGAGAAGATATCCAGCATAGGCAGAACTTTGGAGAGGCTATCGCGGGCTTGCGTAAGATGTTGCGGCAGAACGTAGTTCAGCACGGGCATTGAGTCGGTTGGGGAATAGCGGTACCAATCCGTAAACTCGGCGTAGTTCGTGAGCGACACGAAAACGAGATACGTCGCAATCGGGTAGCGTGTGGACCAGAAGTACGTGTGCGTGTTGTCCGGATTCTGAGTGATGCTGACGAGTTTGCCGTTTGAAGCAACCTTGAAATCCTGTCGGCATGTAACGTGAATGTCAACAGAATCGGCCTTATCGATGGGATGATCTTTCGAAGGCCACCAATCCCGCGAGCCGTAGGGCTGACTCAGCGTCCAGACCCACGGCGTAGAGCCGTGCCCGCCGAAGACAAAGCTTCCGAATCCCGTCCCCTGCGGAATCCCCTGATAATACACATCCAGCACCACCATCTGACCGAAACCGTAACTTCGGTTGAGTTCGATTGAAACGGTAGTGGGGTGCTGGACGAACTGAACGTTGACATTCTCCATCTTGATGGAATCGACCGTTAAGGTATTGGTCAAGTCGAGAGAGAGTGTCGCAAGCTGGTCGACTTTGCTGATGGCTTTGAGCGTCACGACGCCTCTCAGAAAATTAGGAGACGTCGTGATGTGGAGATTCAAGCGGTAGTATGTAACATCAATTCTGCTGTCGGCATTGGGATGCTGATGGGTATTAAGAAGCGATACGTACCGATGGCCTTCGGCGCTGAATGGATCTTGCTGCTTTTCCGGCAAAACAAGCAATTGCCCGAATACCGCATGCTTACACACCAACACCGCAACCGCCATTTTCAGCAATCTCATCAACTCTATGCAGAAGTACAAAGTACCCCGGCCGCTCCCGCGCGCAACGCACGAAAACGGCCGATGGTGAAAGAACATGCTTATCGTTTGCTCAGCGAAACAACCTCCCGCTTATCATATCCCAGATACACTTGCCGCGGACGGGCAATCTTCTGCTCGGGATCGAGCAGGAGTTCCTGCCACTGTGCAAGCCAGCCGCTCATTCTCCCGATCGCAAACAAGACCGGGAACATGTCAACGGGGAACTTCATTGCCTGATAGATCAATCCGGAGTAGAAGTCAACGTTGGGATAGAGCTTTCGCTTCACGAAATAATCATCCTCGAGAGCAATACGTTCGAGCTCAAGAGCAATATCCAGTTTCGGGTTGCGTCCCGTTACTTCGAACACCTGATCTGCAAGCTTCTTGATGATTTTGGCGCGAGGATCGTAGTTCTTGTACACGCGATGGCCGAAGCCCATCAGTTTACCTTTGCCATCTTTCACCTCACGAATAAACGCGGGAATTTTGTCCTTGCTTCCGATTTCATCCAGCATGTAGAGGACCTCAGCATTTGCTCCACCATGCAGCGGACCATACAATGCTGCCGCTGCCGCTGCCGCCGCACTGTACGGATCAACATGCGAGCTGCCAACAGAACGCATGGCGTTTGCGCTGCAGTTCTGTTCGTGATCTGCGTGCAGGATGAAGAGAATGTCGAGTGCCTTGGCGAGGACAGCGTTGGGTTTGTATTTTGGCTCGGCAACTTTGAACATCATGTTCAGGAAATTCTCGGCGTACGTCAATTCGTTGTCTGGATGGACGTACGGCATGCCGATGCTGTGACGGTATGCGAACGCGGCCAACGTCGGGACTTTGCCGATCAAGCGGTAGATTGTCAGCATCCGCTCTTGGGGGTCATGGATTTTTTTTGCAGATGGATAGAATGTTGAAAGCGCTGCAATCGTACTGACAAACATACCCATCGGGTTTGCGTCGTAATGGAATCCGTCCATGAACTTTTTGATGTTCTCGTGGACGAACGTATGGGTCGTGATGTTGTTCGTCCACTCTTCAAGTTGTGCTTTGTTCGGCAACTCGCCGTGAATCAACAGATACGCTGTCTCAAGATAGGAGCAGCGTTCAGCAAGTTCATCGATTGGATAGCCGCGGTAACGAAGAATGCCTTTGTCGCCGTCAATGAACGTAATCTTGCTTTTGCATGACGCCGTGTTCATGAACGCCGGATCATAAGTCATCATGCCGAAATCTTCCGCGTCAACCTTGATCTGTCGCAGGTCTATGGCCTTCACCGTGCCGTTGTCAATGGGAATCTCGTATTGTTTTCCGGTACGATTGTCGGTGATTGTAAGCGTGTCAACTGTTCGTGTATCTTTCTGTTGTCCGCTTGGGGCAGTTGTAGGTTCCATTGTTGCTCCTCCAAAAATAAGTGGGTTATTGACCAAGAGGATCAATCTCGCAAGGGAGGTGGGGAGTGGTGCGGAAGGAAAAAGTCCCAGAGAGATTGCTCTCCTTGTGAATCTGAAAGAACGAGACTTTCTGAAACTAACCTATGAAGAACAGAAGGCAAAAACAAGTCTCGAACTCGTTGGAGTGGTGCTCGGAGTTTTCCGGTTTTGTCGTCCCCGCCAGAGTTTTTCCTCGTCGAGAGACTGCAAATGTAGCCGCCTTCCCAGAACAAGTAAAACGAGGAAATTAAAAAATCATAATTACAACAATATCTGAAAATTTTTGCTTGACAAACAGATATAATACGTTATATTTGCATTTGTCAGTTGAATCGGTAGTTTGCAAACTCAAAACGAGTAAAACAAGCATTATTGAGTCTGCCGTGCAGTAGTCACTCGGCACATTTTACTCTAATTCATGCAAGGGGTTCTCTTGTTATATCTTCGCACGCTAATTTATGTGTCCCTCCTGATTCTCACAATTCATTCATCAGCATTTTCCCAACGGGCGGACTCAACACATGCAATGTCTAAGCCGTCACCAATCAATCTCAATGAGGGAGTGAGCTTCGAAATTGCTCCGCACACCGGATTGATGGGGCGGAGCGGAACATTCGGGCTACGTCTTTCAATGAACTACGGATCGTTCAATCTTGAACTGGCGGGAGAGCAGGTGATCGGCAATCTGGCTAATCTATACCCTTTGTCTGTCAATGCAATTCTGAACCTGTCAACTCGCTCCCGGCTTATTCCATACGGGGCTGCAGGAGTAGGTTTGCTGCTTACCGTGCCAACCGCAACGATCGGAGATGAGACGGTCTCGTCTCTTGCCGTGAACTTCGGTGCCGGGGCTCGATATTACTTCACACGATCCTTCGGTGTACGCGTCGAAGTGAAGCAGTATGTCACAAATGTGAAGAACAGCAGAGACCAGAAGGATGAGTTGCTGCTCTTTCAGGGGATAAGCCTCGGCGTTACATTCATGGTTCGATAAACATCTACCAACGGAGGAACATGCGATTTCTACTGACTTCCTTTTCTCGGCATCGTTTACAGGGCATACTGCTGATTGTCTCGTCTGTATTCATTTCCACTGCTCCGGTACGGGCGCAGATGCCGTATGATAACAGCGTCAGCATATCGCTGGGCGCGTATGCTGCCAGCGGATTCGGAACGAATTTTAATTACGGAGCGCGATACAACTACTTCATTTCAGGGGGCAAGTTTTTCATTGAAGGTGCCCTCAGTTTCGGAAGTCTGAAATCCAAGGTTCTCGAAAACATTACGCGATCGCAAGTCTTTGACACAGAACGCCTGTACACATACGAATTCGTTGCGGGCATTGACCCGTACCCGAACGGCTATACACCCTACTTCGTGATTGGTGTGGCGGGATTGAATCAAGGCGGACAATCGAACTTTGCCGGTGTGCTCGGCCTTGGCAAGAGAGTTCCGCTGAAGGGTTTGTTTGGAGGTGACAGGCTGGGATTCCGGTATGATGTACGTGATCAGATTTTTTCCCAAAGAATAATGAATAATGATCCGTTTATCTCACATAACATCGTCTTCACGCTCGGATTGCAACTGTATTTCTAAATGACACACACCATGAATCTTGGGGAGAGGCGTATGATTCACAAACAAGTTGTTCTCCGAATATTCTTGAATGTACTGTTGTACGGAGTAATCGGCGCAATGCTTGCGGCGTGCGGTTCTTCACCGCCAGATGACATTCTGGACAAATCCGGCCAAGCAGCGCTGGTGTTTGTGAAGGAAAAGAGCCGGACGAATAACATCAGCGAGCCGATGCGCAGCAATATCGACAAATACTATCCCGGCAGTGATCTCTACGTACTCAGCCCGATCTCAAGCCAGGGCAAGCTGACAAATCTGACTGCCCAGTACACAACCAACGGCGTTACCGATCCGCGGAACTTCGGTGCTTGTGCCGACCCGGAAGCATCGTACGACGGGAAGAAGATTCTCTTCTCAATGAAAGTAAACCGGAACAGCCGGTGGCGACTCTACGAGATGAACGCCGACGGAACCAATCTCGTGCAACTCACGGACGGTTCGACCGGCGACGATATGGATCCGGCGTATCTTCCGAATGGCCAGATTGTGTTCACATCGACCCGTCCGGGAATTGTTGATGAGTATGAACGACGCGAATCTCCTCTCCTCCATGTGGGTGATCGTGCGGGTGATGGAAGGCTTGTCAACATCAGGCAGATCTCGTTCAACCAAAGTCATGACATAAACCCGATGGTTCACTCAAGCGGCAAGGTTATCTATGGCCGCTGGGAACATCTTGGCAACCCGAATAAGTTTCCGTTGTTCGTTATGAATCCGGACGGGACGCGACCGTTCATCCTGTACGGCAACCACTCTCCGCAGGCAAGCGGCGACAGATCATTTACAGAGGCTCGTGAACTCTCGGATGGCGGATTAGTGTGCTCGGTGATGGAACGGAACTCTCCGTTTGAAGGCGGCGCAATCGCCATCATTGATATCTCAAAATCGGATGACAATCTCACATTCATCTCTCCGCCGGATGCAATCTTCAACAACTCCGGCAGGGCAACAAGCGCCTTCTTCAAAACTCCGCATCCGATTATTGACAAAGGAGCATCGACGGAGAGAAGGGAGAAAATCCTTGTTGCCATGTCTCCCATTCCCCGCGAGCCGGGCGGCAGCCGCAGTGAAGGAGTGGACTACGGGATATATATTATGGATAAAGACGGTAACAATCTCCGCCTCATCTATAACGATCCCGAGTACAACGAGATCGACCCTGTTCCGCTTCTCCCTCGTGAAAAAATTCCCGGCGGGGTTCCGCAAGTGATTGCAATGGATCCGAATGTAGCCACCGGACTTGCAACAGCAGCATCAACAGGAATGTTCTTCGACGGCAACGTGTATGATAGGGCGACGAACGACGGACAAGTGCGGCCATCGGCGACTTTCGTGAACGATGACGGGTCGGCCGGCCAGGTGAGGTACGTGCGTGTGTTGGAGGCAGTATCGTTGCCGCGGGAGGGCAACAGGCGAGGTCAGGCCATCGGAAACACGAATCTCGAAAAACAAAGAGTGGTGGGATATGCTGCAGTCAGGTCGGATGGTTCGTTTTCGATTGAGGTGCCGGCCAACCGTTCGTTGCATCTGCAAACCCTTGACCAGCATGGCGTTATGCTCGTCAACCAATTGACGTGGATTCAGGTGATGCCCGGTGAAAAGCGTTTGTGCACAGGCTGTCACGATTCTCATGATCGTGACCGGATTATCAACGACCTGCAGATTGCGCCGAACAACCAGGTCTTGAACCGCGCACGCGGCAGCGCGTATGAATCAGGGTTTCATAACGCCGAAGTCGTTGTGAATCATCCTGCAGCGCGAACCGATACACTCGACTTTTTTGACCGACATCGAACGAACCGAACAAACACAGTTCAGGCAGTTTTTGACCGCCGCTGCATTTCCTGTCACGGTGAAACGGCTCCCGCGGGCGCGCTCAGTCTGCAAACAGTTGCAGCCGACCTGACGCCGCCCCCGGCAAACAGCAACATTACAACCACTGTGTACGAGAGGATCACGCAGAATGGTACATACCGCACGCCGTCCGGCAGCCAGTTGCGGTATGTGAGGGACGATGGTGCACGACGCAGTCCGCTCATCTGGGTCATGTTTGGAAAACAATTAAATGATCAAACCAACAGGGATTACAGAACGCTTACGTACGACCACACACAACTGTGGACGAAGGATCAGTACAACCGAATCGATCCGTTCCTGCCTGCCAACCGTGACTTGCTGATGATGATCGAATGGGTTGACGCCGGAACCCAGTACTCCAACACTGTAAGCAGATAAAGAGAAGAAATGAGAATATCACAGTTGTTTGCTGTAGCGTTGCTGCTCTACTTTTTTGCGGGCTGTTCGTCAACAAAAGTCTATCAGCGCGGCAACCTCGGCGATCCTATCATGGAACGGAAAGATGTGTTCGCGAAACAGAGTCTTGAAGAGAAGTTCTTTTCGACTCGCGAGGGAAGCATCGGCGGTACAAGCGGCATCGGCGGCGGCTGCGGTTGCGCAAAGTAATATGACTCATTAAGAAACCGATTCGGGAACGACACAACGACATGAGACGATACATCAAGCCGATTTCCGTATGCACGCTGCTATCATTTCTCCCGTGGTTGACGGGATATGCCGCGGGCGAACGCGAAGGTCTCGGTTTCACAACGTACTATTTCTCCGACAGCGGCGACAACAGTGTCGTGACGACATCCTTCAAACTCGCCAAGAAACTCCTGGAGAACACGTTGTTTCTGATTGACATAGAATTGGATCAGGTCACGGTTCCCGCCGTTACGGCAGTAACCGGTGCTACAAGGCCTCAAAGACGGAAGAACGAACCCTTCGAGAAAAACCGTGGACAAATAATCGTCGGTGTGCAGCAAGGTCTCGGAGACAATGCCTCGTTTGCGGGGAACTTCTACCGAAGCCAGGAAATTGACTACGTCTCGAATGCGTTTGTCGGCATCTTCAGCCACGATCTGAATGACAAGAACACAACGGTGACGTTACGGGGTCAATACAATGCCGATTTGGTCGGCAAAATTCTTGATGATGGTGATATCGTCAATCAACGAAAGAAGACTTACAACGGCTCATTCAATCTCTCACAAATCCTTTCTCCCAACACCGTTATGGATGTGAGTTACGATTTTGTGCTGCACAAGGGATTTCAGAGCGATCCGTACAGGCAGGTACGAGTGCTTGACGGAACAGGTGCTTCGATTACGGTTGATGAACTCCACCCGAACTCACGGACGCGGCATGCCGCAGCAATGAAGCTGAGCCAGTTTATCGCGCCGATCAAAGCATCCGTTATCGGCAGCTACCGCTACTATTTTGATTCGTGGAAAGTAAAATCTCATACAGGCGAAGTCAAGTTCAACAAATATATTCTCAATGATCTCGTCTTCGGTGTCGATTTCCGCTACTACACGCAAACGGCGGCGTATTTCTACAAAGACAGATATGACGGGAATCAGTATCAGGCGGGGGGACTCCGCACAGCAGATTACAAGTTGAAGGAGTTTTCATCCAACAATTTCGGGTTTACGCTGACGTATCTGTTACGAGGGCTTGCAAAGTCGAATCCAGACATGCAGTTCCTTCAGGATTCGGCCATAGAACTTCAATATTTTCGATACTTCAACAGCTTGGATTTTTCGGCTGATATTATTCAAGCAAGCATCACGTTTTCGATTTAATCGGGGAGAAGCGTATGAGTACCATAAAAGTGTGTGCAGTGATGGTGATGAGCGCTGGCATGTGGGTGACGGCAAGTGCAGGAGGGTCACGCTCGCCTGAGCAGTTGGGTGCACACTGGGCACGGGTTTCCGATGAGGCGCAGATTCAGCTTATCGTTGATAGGCTGAGATCGGGTGGTGGTGAAGGGACGGTGAGGAAACTCGTGCCCGCCAATCTTGCAACAGCAACACAAACATCAGGGCACTCGCTCGCAGGGGAGCGCGGTGGGACGACAGGAGCGGTGCGTACATCTACCAATGTGGCTGCGGAGCGGCAACGGGGCGGCCGCTCGTCGTACAGCGTAAATATGCAGGCGAACGCAGCCACGGTGGATTTTCCTTCCGGCGAGAAGCTTGAACTGCAAAAAGCCGAAGGTTTCTGGAAAGTGACCGGTGGTTCAGTCCCCAAGGGTCTGTCCGCGGAGGAAGGTGAAGCCCGCTCGATCACCACCATAACGGGAGGCTCCGGGGTATCCGTTGGAGAAACGTTTGCCCCCGCCGCAATCAGCCGTGAACACAGCATAGGACGTTTGACGAGCGGTGTGACGCGGGCTCGAATAGGCCGGCAACTGTTCGGTGCGCCGGAAAATACAGCCTCGTACTACAGTGTTAGCTACAGGAAATCAGCTCCATTTGTCGAGGCAACGTACATTCAATTTGTTCTTGATCCGGAATGGAATCGCATTGTGTACGGCAGCATGGGAAACTGGATCAGAACATACACTGTGCAAAGTCCGTCGGGAATTGCGGTGGATGCGGACGGTAATGTGTTCGTCGGAGAAGCTGCAAACAAGCGCGTGCTGGTACTGAAACTCACGGGCAGCGGAAACGATGCGGTGCTGCAGCATCGCCATCAAATTAACAACATCACAACGCCGACCGACATTGCCATCAACGACAACGGCACGCCGTTCAACACGGACGACGATTTCGTGTACATCGCGGACGCATCGCAAAACAACATCTACAAGTACACAGGCGGCGCAGGCCGCAACTCGCTTGTTGCAGTGTACGAAGGTTTCGACTCGCCGACCGGAATTGCAGTCGGCAGATGGAACGGGGCGAACGAGAACATCCTTTATGTTATTGACAAAATTGCAAAACGCATTCGAGTGTACGACGACGAGGGCACATCCCTCTTTCTGTTGGGGGAATACAAGGGTGATTACAGCCAGTATTTTTCATCAATAAAGATTGACCATTTCGGGCATGTGTATGTTGTCGACAAGGTGAACTCCCGAATTCTGAAATTCACATCCTCGCTCGACCTTCTCGATGCGGAAGGCGGAGATGATACCTACCAAGCGCTGGCGCATATTGATATCCCTTTTGCAAAAATCGTTGTTGAAGGCGAAGGGAGCTATTGGACAGGGTTCAACCAGTTGTTTGCCGTTGAACGTTGGGACAACGGCAGCGGCGCACAACGTCGTACGCTCGGCGTAAAGATGAAGAATATCGAATTCAGCGCCGATGCCGATATCAGCGCTGTGCGTAATGATTTTATCCTGACCGATGTCAGCAATGTCCATGTCAGGATTTATGATGAGAACAAGCGGCTCGTTCGCACTCTGACTTCATCGTGGATGGTTGCCGGAAGCAAGGACCTGCAGTGGGACAGGAGAGATGATGAGGGAACGCAGGTTCCTCCCGGCACGTACCGTTATGAAGTCGGAGCAACATCGGCGTACGGCGGCGAGCCGACAATTTCGAATACCCGCTTCTATTTGCCGTTGTATTACCATGAAGATTGCGGCAGTACAAACCGGATGAATGATGCACATCTCGTTCAGGGAAGCGCTGTGGCATGGGGCTCTGCTCCGTCGCAAACAGCGAGTGAGCACGGTTCGTCGGTGCAATACAGGTTCACCGGTTTGAACCCGGCGGGTGAGTATGAAGTCGCTGCAGAGTGTGCGGCCGGTGATGGAGTGCAGCGACTTCAGGAATTAACCGCCGATGGCATCCGCGTCGGCGGGCATATTCGTGTTACGGCAAACCCTGCAGCAACAGGCTTCATGAAACTTCCGCAGGAGAGCTACGCCGACGGTGAGGTGACGATTGCCGTGAACAGACTTGCCGAAGGCTCGGCGGTGGTAACCCAGTTGTGGCTGAAGGAAACCGGCGTCGGGTTTAACCCGCAGCCAATTGCCACGGTGCCCTCGAAGTACCTGCTTGAGCAGAACTTCCCAAATCCCTTCAACCCGACAACAACCATCCGGTACGCAATCCCGGAAGATGCTGTCGTAACGTTGAAGGTGTACAATATCAACGGACAGGAAGTGGCAACACTGGTAAGCGAGCCGAAGGCAGCAGGCAAATACGAAGTAACATTCGACGCGAAAAACACGCTCGGCAGTTCACTCTCGTCGGGCATTTATTTCTACAGAGTGACGGCGGGAAGGTTCACGGAAACGCGCAAAATGGTTTTGTTGCGGTAAGATGTGAGCTATTACATTACAATAAATAAACAAACGATACGGTACGAACGTTGGAGTAATCGGGGAGATACGAAAATGAAAACACTTGCACTTTGTGTAGTATTACTCATTGTTTGTTTCACACCTCAAGTTCTTGCTCAGCCATCTGTTACATGGGTGAACGCATACTATACCGATTGGGACTATCAAAGAATGCCCCCGAGCGCTATCGACTTTCGGGGACTGACGAACATCATCTTCATCAATCTCGATCCAATCGGCAGCCCTCCCTACTTTCAATTTCACTGGCCCGGCCAGCAGGTCTTTGAGGCAACCGCAGCCGATTTGATTGCCCGGGCTCATGCCAACGGCGTCAAAGTACTTCTCGGCCTGGGCGGCGTGTGGTGCTCCGGCGACTGCGGGGGAAATGCATTCCTCAACCATGCGAATGATCCGGTATGGGTTCACAACTACGTGACCGCCGTTCTCAATTATGCCAGATCCAAAGGGTATGATGGAGTTTCGCTCGATTGGGAAGGAAGTGTGTTTCGTGAGGGATGGATCCGGCTTACCGACAGTCTCAGGGCCGGACTGAACAGGTGGAATCCAAGAGGCAAGTTCAGCGCTGCCATTGCCGGCATGATTCAGATGGGTTGGAACAATCCCTACGATATTGCCGCGCTCAACAGGAATATCGACTACATCGAATCCATGACGTTCGATCTGAATGGATATTGGAGCGGCGCAAGCGGCTTCAACTCACCGCTGTATGACCCGACTCCTAACTGGCCCGGATACAGAGGCGATAACGTTCACCAGTCGTCGCTCAACTGGATAGCTCGCGGCGTTGAGCCGGCGAAGTTTGCCACGGGTATTCCATTCTACGGTTTTAAGTGGTGGGGGATTACGGCTCCGGGACAGACCGGTTGGTCCAACAGTTATTTTACACGGTATCATTTTGTTCTGCGGGAGGATTTGGGCAAAGGTGTGCTGCGCAGGGATACACAGTCGAAGACACCCTGGATCAGCAAAGTGAACGGGCAACTTGGCTCGAACGAAACGGCATACATTGATTACCACGATTCGCAAGCCGTGACCGAAAAAGTAAACTATGCCCTCCAGCAGGGGCACGGCGGGATAATGGTTTTCGATCTGAATTCAGGATATCTGGACCCGCAGAACTATCCGAATGTTTCTGACAGAAATCCGCTGCAAACTGCAATGAGAGTCGCACTGGGGTCGACATCACTTCAACCGCCCGACATACTACCCCGAGGGTTTCTGTTGGAGCAGAACTTTCCGAATCCCTTCAATCCAACAACAACAATACGATACGCATTGGCGGAGGATGCAGTTGTTACATTGAAAGTGTACAACATGATCGGGCAGGAAGTTGTAACGTTGTTGAATGAGCCGAAACAAGCCGGAACGTACGAAGTAACATTCGAGGCGAGGAACAACCGTGGCGATGCACTGACCTCGGGGGTGTATTTTTACGAAATGAAGGCAGGCGGCTACTCCGAAACAAAGAAGATGGTTCTGCTACAATGAATTCCATGCAACTGAGCCATATAACAATCACACCATTCCAACGACATGACATGAGGCAGAGAGATGTTATCGAAATATCGGGCTTTGCGGGTGACGGCATTGGCCGTTGCATTCTTAACAACAACATCATCGGCAGGGGTGTTTTCCACTGCACTGCTTGCCGGTTATAAGGGCGGGACTGGTTTTGCATTGAGCGGATCAGCAGCCGGGTTTGCTTCCGGTTTTCCACTTGCGTTTGAATTCACAGTCGGTCACGCCCGGATGGATCCGGGGAGCGCGGAACTGGCACGAAAGATCTTCATCAACGATGCTACGGACGGAACGCCCGAAAAGGCAGGCTGGATGTGGGATATGCAGTTCGATTTTCTCCATCCCGTCAGGATACTCGGACTGAACAATGCCAACGTGTATGCAGGTGTCC
Source organism: uncultured Chlorobiota bacterium (assembly GCA_900696645.1). Taxonomy (GTDB): domain Bacteria; phylum Bacteroidota; class Ignavibacteria; order UBA10030; family UBA6906; genus CAADGV01. The sequence goes on from CAADGV010000030.1 coordinate 55,870, forward strand.
GCTATTCCGTTTTCACGGCTAACTTCAAGTTCGTTGGAGGGAATGAAGACTTCGACGTCACAAGCTATCAATGGGGAATAGGGGCAGGCGTGAAGGCGTTGTTTCCGATGAGCAGAAGTCTGGGATTTGTTGTGAAGACAGGCGTTGAGCATTTCTTCACCGGAACACTGTACGGGCACGATACATCCTACAGCCCGAACGGCGAATATGTGAACAGGAGGAGAGACTATACGTTTAAGGAGGCGGACGCTGTTGTCAATCAGCCGAAGTTTCACTTGGTAGGAATGCTGGGAATCAGCTACGCGTTCTGAGTTCAGTCAATCAGCATAACAAGTAACATTGGGGGGGGTGGGGGATGAATCTCGTACATCATTTTCATTGGACGTCGTCGGTAAAATGTCCGAACCATCACGAAGCTGTCAACGTCTTCGTCGATCAGCCGGTGGCGCCGGGCGGTTCCCATATTGAAATAACGGGTTGTTGCAGGGAATTTACGGGGCTTGTCGAAAAGAAATTGCGAAGCGTCGTGCAGGCAAGCTTTCACACAAGCGTTACGACTTCGTCGGAAACGGGGATGGCGGACTGGCTTTCGAAGCTTCCGCGAAGAAGTTAAAACAGGAATTGTACCATCCGCTCGACAGCGAAGGATAATCAACGCACAATTGGCAAACGCTGTCGGGTGGTTGGTGCTTAAATGTCGAATGCAGGCTCGGATCGTTCGCCCAAGGGGGACTCCCGGGGCATTGCCTTTCGCGGCGATTCCTTGGATCGGGAAAGCATGAGATGTGACTGCACATCAAACGCCGGCTCGCCGTTCAGCGGAACCACGCGTGTGTAGCCGCCGTTCGCATCGAGTACGCGGGTTCCTGCCGTGTCGCGTAAAGCATCATCGAGCGTTTCGCGTTTGATGAATTCGGCCCACACCCGATCCTCAATAGGGAACATGAGTTCAACGCGCCGGTCGAGGTTGCGTCCCATCAGGTCGGCACTGCTGCAGTAGAGTTCGGGATGTTCATTATTGGAGAAGTAGAAGACGCGGCTGTGTTCGAGAAATCTGCCAACAATACTGCGTACACGAATATTTTCGCTGACGCCCTTCACGCCGGGACGCAGACAGCAAATTCCCCGCACAATAATGTCAATCATCACTCCTGCCTTCGAAGCCTCATACAGCGTTTCGATCATTCTTGTGTCGGTCAGGGCGTTCATTTTCATCAATATCTTTGCGGGCTTGCCGCTTCGCGCGTGCCCGATCTCCCGCTGAATCAATTCTGTCATTCGGCTTCGCAAGTTCACGGGAGCGACAATCAGCTTCTTGAACTCCTCCTTGTGCGAAAACCCGGTAAGGAAATTAAACACTTCGGAGGCATCAACGGCAAAGTCGTCTTTGCATGTCAGGTAGCTGATATCGGTGTAGATACGTGCCGTGTCGGGATTGTAGTTGCCTGTGCCGAGATGAACGTAACGACGAAGCCCGTCCGGTTCTTTGCGTATCACCAGCGCAATTTTGGAATGTGTCTTCAATCCGACCAATCCGTACACGACGTGAATACCCGCCCGTTCGAGTTTTTTCGCCCAGCCGATGTTGTTTTCCTCGTCGAAGCGGGCTTTCAGTTCCACGAGAACGGCTACTTGTTTTCCGCTTTCGGCTGCAAGAATCAACAGCGGAATAAGCGGCGATTCCTTCCCGATTCTGTACAGAGTTTGTTTGATGGCAAGAACATTCGGGTCGGTTGCCGCAGACCGGATGAACTGCACAACGGGGGCAAACGAATCGTACGGATGATGCAGCACAACATCACCCCGCCTGATCAAGGCAAAGATGTCGTCGCCCTCTTCTTCATTCAACAAAACGGCCGGATGGTGGGGCGCATCTTTGAGATCGGGACGGGGAAGCTTCAGCAGTTGCATAAGATGGCCGAAACCCAGAGGCGGCCTGAGATGGTACACATCATCTTGCGTGATGTCCAGATTCTCGGCAAGAATGTCGATAATGCGCTGGGGCATCGTATCTTCCACCTTCAGCCGCACAACCGATCCGAAGCGCCGCATCTTGATCGATTCCTCGATCGAATGAATCAAATCCTCCGCTTCATCTTCCTGGATTTCAATGTCGGCGTTGCGCGTAACGTGAAACGCGTGGGATTCGTTCACCGTCATGCCGGGGAAAAGCAGGCCGAGGTTCTCACGTATCAATTCCTCAAGCCATACAAAACGGTGCGGCGGCCTGTTGCCGTTCGGAATCTCAACCAGGCGCGGGAGAACATCGGGTACTTTAACACGGGCGAAGCGTTCCTCGCCCTTCGGGTTGCTGACGGAAACTGCAAGGTTCAGACTCAGATTGGAAATGTACGGGAACGGATGTCCCGGATCGAACGCGAGCGGCGTGAGCACAGGAAAGATTTCCCTGGCAAAATACTCCGCGAGCCGGGCTTTCTCTTCGGAAGTGATATCCTTCATCTTCAAAAGATGAATTCCGCTTTCCGCAAGCTGCGGATGCAGCTCGTTCCAGAAGAGGCCGGACTTGTCTTTGAACATGCGCGACGAACGCTCGTGAATTGCTTTAAGCTGTTGAACAGGGACTTTACCGTCGGGCGAAAGTTCCGCAACATCCGCAAGAATCTGTTCCTTGATGGCAGCGACGCGGATCATGAAGAATTCGTCGAGGTTGGAACTGGTAATTGCGAGAAATTTGGCACGCTCAAGCAAGGGATGGCGCTTGTTCTGTGCTTCTTCAAAGACGCGTTGATTGAACTCAAGCCAGCTCAATTCGCGGTTGATGTACAACGACGGGTCAAGCGTGGACTGTCCGGGCAATCCCTGATCGGCAGTGCGGATGGGCTTGCGGCGGCGGATTCGTGATGTTCGTGCGCGGCGGGGTTTGGCCTGACCTTTTGATTCCAGTTGATCCGTGTCCGCCTTCGCCTCGGTTTTTCGGGTCAAGGTATCCTCGTCCGTGGTTTTTTTTGGCTGATCGCGCTGCTCAAGCATGAATAACAAGGCGAGTCACTGGACTCGCCCCCGTTTTTTGTGAATCTGAAGTGTTGAGATTGTGAATTGATGATAAGGCATGTTCCGGAAGAAGGCAAGTTATGGTTGTGTAAAGAATCCCGTGTGGAACAGTCAGGATGTCGGCCATTTTGGGCATTTTTGGCTCAATCCGATACTAAATGAGCGAACTACGACTAAATCAGTCCTTGTTGATTAAGACGATCTTGTTGATATTTCAACGTAATTTTCACGTCCAAGAAGCTTCGCGTTATCGTCGCTTTTTGTGTTCCTTGAACATTGATTTTAAGAAATCACGCTGAAGCAAAGGAGCTTACTTGGCGCATAAAGTTTTTCTGTTTTTTCTGTTCTTTGTAGCCGGTACCGCAATTATCGTCGTCGGTATCAACGGATTCAGCTATTACACCACCCCCATTCCCCAGCGGCCCTTTCTTCCCGAATACAACACCATGAAGCCGTCCGGCAACTACAGCCACGGACTCGGAATTATCGGGGCGTCGATGATTACCATCGGGGTTACAATGTATTCGACACGCAAACGAGTGAAGAAACTCTGGAATCTTGGCAAGCTTTCGCGCTGGCTGGAAGTTCACATCTTTCTCTGTTTGCTGGGTCCTATTCTCGTTGTGTTTCATACCACGTTCAAAGCGGGCGGCATTGCTGCGATCAGTTTGTGGTGTATGGTTTCGGTTGCGGCCAGCGGCATCATCGGCAGGTTTCTCTATGTACAGATTCCGCGCAACCTCAAGGGGAGTGAATTAACCCGGCAGGAAATCAACAACGAACTGGACAGACTTCGAGACGAGATTGCGCATTCCCCTCTTGGCATTCAGTTGGTAAACAAGATAGATGAGAGCTTTTTGGCAATTCCGAAACCCGAAAAGCTGCTGGAAATGTTCGGGCTACTAATTCGTCTACAAAACACGAGACGCCAGGTGAAACACGCTGTTCGTGAAATGATTGCCAAAAGCAGAATGACGGGGGAACAGACCCGCTCACTCTACAAACTTGCCTCCGCCCGAACAACGCTCGTTCAAAAAACAGTACTGCTTGCCCAAGTTGAGAAGTTGTTTTTCTACTGGCATGCGATTCACCTACCGTTTACCGTCATCATGTTCATTACGCTGGCCGCTCATGTTTCGGTAACTGTGCTGCTCGGATACCGCTGGATTTTTTGAGTGATGAGGATGAAGGAAATAGTCCCGCTGCTGATTTGCCTGATGTTGCGGGGAAATATCTATGCCCAGTTCTCGCCGGGCGAGCTCTCCCGCGTCCACATGCAGCTTGAAGGAATCAAGACCTGTCTTCAGTGCCATGAAACAGGAAAGGAAATCAGCGGGCAGAAATGCCTCGCCTGTCATCAGGAAATCAAGTCAGCAATCGATGCGAAGCGCGGGTATCACTTCAGAGTTGCTGCGCAACAATGCGTGGCGTGTCACAAGGAACATCTCGGCCGTGATGCGAAAACGATTCAGTTCGACAAGAATACGTTCGATCATGCGCAGACAGGTTTCAACCGGACGGGGAAGCATGCAACAATTCGGTGCGAGGATTGCCATTCCATAAAGAATATCAAGGACCCGCACATTCTTGCACTCGTAAAGGAAACCGGACGGGAGACGTATCTTGGGCTTTCTCAATCCTGTTCCGATTGCCACACTGACAGGCATAATGCCACAGTAGGCAAGGAATGTCAGGGCTGTCATACAACAACGGCCTGGCGGCCGGCCACGTCTTTCGATCATTCGAAGACAGAGTTTACACTAAGAGGCACTCACACCAAAGTAGCGTGTATTAAATGCCACACCGATCTTGAAGCAAGAGAAAAGGAGAAGCCCATTCTTTTCTCAACAAAGCCATTTTCTGACTGCGCCCCCTGCCATCGTTCGTCCCACAGTGTCGAATTTGCAGGAAAGCAAGCTTGCAGTTCCTGTCATTCGGAAGAGGGTTGGACAAGTGCGCGGGCAAGCACCAAGTTCAACCATGATCTGACACCTTTCCGTTTAATAGGAAAACATGCGACTGTTCAATGCGAAAAATGCCACAAATCGACGGCAATTTCGATTCCCGGTCAACGGCTGAAGTTGGCACACAATACGTGTCGTGATTGTCATACAGATTATCACAAGGGGGAATTTGCGGCGAGGTTCGAGAGCAAGTGTGAAACGTGCCATACGCCCTTCGGATTCCGGCCGGCAACATATACCATTGCCGCTCACAGCACAGCCCGCTTTCCATTGACAGGAGCCCATGTGGCGACACCCTGCGAGAAATGTCACGTGTCAGGGAATGACGGGAGGAAGATCTTTCGGGTTGCGAATATCCAATGCGACGGATGCCACAGAGATGTGCACAACGGGCAGTTTGCGTTTGAAATGAAGGGGCAGAGCTGCGCCGCGTGTCATTCAACGGAAGACTGGTTTCCCAATAAATTCGATCACTCAAAAACAGATTTCGTCCTTGTTGGCAAGCATGCGAAGACGAAGTGTGCAAGCTGTCACAAACCCGTCAGGATCGGAAATGCAGAGGTTGCTCAATTCAAGAATACGTCTTCAAAATGCGAATCGTGCCACAAGGAAGTCCACACGAAACAGTTTGCGAAGAGCGGTGAGACAGACTGCGCAAGTTGTCATGAGCCGTCAGGATGGAAGTCACCGGTATTCGACCACAATACACAAAGTTCGTTTGCACTGACGGGCGCGCACTCGCGTGTGGATTGCCGTCAGTGTCATCAGGAGGAACAGAGTAGCTTCGGGAGATTTGTTCGCTACAAGCCACTATCAACGAAATGCGAATCATGTCATGCGCAAGGGAGTATCAGGCAATGACTAAATCCTTGAACCGCACTGAAAGCAGCCTTACGGCCAATGTATCAGGATGGATATGCAGGAGTACCAGACTGTTCCTTTATCTTAGTATTCTCACGTCGGTTTTTCTGGGAGTTGAGAAGGGTGTAGCACAGGAATCGCCCCACGGCAAGATCCGGTTCGAATGCAAGACATGCCACACAACGGAAACGTGGAAAATAAAGGAAGGCGGTATATTCAACCACGAAGCAACCGGTTTTGCATTGACAGGGCAGCACACGTCGTTGCAGTGTGTATCATGTCATCAGGGCCTGAAGTTTCCCAAGAAGTCATCAGACTGCCTGTCATGTCACACGGATGTCCATAAGAGTGAGATGGGAAACAACTGCTTGCGATGTCATACGACGCAATCATGGAAGATTGCCGACATGGTGCAGAGACATCAATCAACCCGATTCCCGCTTCTCGGCAAGCACTCGACGTTACCTTGCCAAACATGCCACACCAATGCTGCCCGGAAACAGTTTGCAGGAACACCGACCGATTGCTTTGGCTGTCATCAGGAGGATTTTACGACGGCTCGATCTCCGAATCATGTTACTTCGGGATTCTCCACGGATTGCATGCAGTGCCACGACGTCACAGCGTTCAGGTGGGGAGCGGGATTCCAGCACGAACTGACGCGATTTCCTCTCACAGGGGCGCATGTCGCGGCATCGTGCTTTGCCTGTCACAAGAATCAAGTCTTCAAATCAACACCAACAGTATGTGTATCCTGCCATCAGACCGAGTATACATCGACGGCGAATCCGAACCATGCAGCGGCCCGCTTTGCGACTGAATGCCAGACGTGCCATACCACATCACGATGGCCGGGAGTCGCGTACAATCACGATCAAACGCGATTCCCGCTGGTCGGTGCTCATCGCAATCAGCAGTGCAGGGATTGCCATGCTGACAACGTATTTTGGGGAAAGCCAACGGATTGTCTCTCATGCCACCGCACGCAGTTCAATTCCGCACAAAACCCGAACCATGTTGCAGGCAGCTTCCCGACGGATTGTCAGCTGTGTCATACGTCGAACGCGTGGAGTCCCGCGCAGTTTGACCATAACGCGACACAATTTCCGTTAACAGGGCGGCATGGCAGCACGCAATGCCAGGCGTGTCACATCAACAACAACTACCAGCTTACATACACGAATTGTTACGAGTGCCATCAAGCGAACTACAATCTGCCGGCAAATCCGCGGCATGTGACACCGAGTTTCGCCCTTGACTGCACGCCGTGTCATTCAACGTCGGCGTGGTCGCCGTCATCGTTTACTCATAGTGCGACGAGTTTTCCGCTTACAGGGCGTCACGTGAGTACGTTGTGCAACCAGTGCCACGTGAATAATGTGTATCAGAATTTGCCCGGAACATGCTATGATTGCCATTCAAACAATTATCTTGCGACGACAGATCCGAACCACGTGCAGCGGAATTTCAGCCATGATTGTACGCAGTGCCATTCAACCAATGGCTGGGATGGCGCGTCGTTTGACCACAATACCACGAACTTTCCTTTGACGGGCAGGCACCTTTCTACACAATGCGCGCAATGTCACATCAACGGCAACTATCAGCTTGTGTACACAAACTGCTATCCGTGCCACACAACACAGTACGCTCAACCACAGAACCCGAACCACGTTCTTGGAAACTTCAATCATGACTGCGTGCCGTGCCACACGACTACGGCGTGGATGCCATCAACATTCAGTCATTCGACTACACCGTTCCCGCTGGTTGGGGCCCATCAATCTGTGTCGTGCAATCAATGTCACGTCAACAACCAATATCAGGGGCTTCCGAACACATGCTGGGATTGCCATGCCACGACGTTCAACAACACAACAAATCCGAATCATCAGCAGGGGCAATTCAGTCACGATTGCTTCCAATGCCATACGCAGTCTGCATGGCAGCCCGCATCATTCAATCATTCAACAACTAATTTTCCGCTGACTGGCCGGCATCTGACGGCACAATGCCAGCAGTGCCATATAAACGGTAATTATCAGCTTGTGTATACGAATTGCTATCCTTGCCATGCAACGCAATACGCTATTCCGACAAACCCGAATCACGTCACGCTCCAATTCGGCCACGATTGTACGCCGTGCCATACACAGTCGGCGTGGCTTCCGTCAACCTACAACCACGATCAGCAATACTTCAGGATTTACTCCGGGAAGCATCGAAACAAGTGGACGAGTTGCTCGCAATGCCACCCGTCGATCGGGCAATATCAGAACTTCACGTGCATCAGTTGCCACGAGCACAGACAGTCGGAAATGAATAATAAACATCAAGGTGTTCCCGGCTATCAATACAATAGCCCGGCATGTTACAGTTGCCATAGGAATGTGTGATGAGGAGTAGATATGTGTGGGTGTGTATCCTGCTTGCACTGAGCGCAAGAAGTGAGGTAAAGCAGATACGCGGCAGGGTAACGTACGTGGCAAGCGGAACAGTGTACACATCGCTGGGAAGAGAGTCGGGTGTTCAGGATTCTACTCTTCTTTTTGTTGTCTCCGGCAGAGACACAACAACATTGAAAGTGTTTGCCGTGAGTTCAAAATCCTCTGCTTGCCGGATTCTGCACGGCACGCGTTCTGCCGGCATTGGTGATGAGGTTTTGGGAACCATCGAAATTGCAGAAACAGTCCGAACGGCTGCCGATACCTCACGAACGTTAAGTCCAACTACACGGGCTCCGCTGCCGAATCCTCGTGCACTGCCTCCGGTTCCTGTCCAAGAAGGCATTCTGAGCGTCAGGGGAAGGCTCAGCGCCCAGTATTTCACTTCTCTCTACGACAATACGCTGTTCAATATTTCACAGCCCGGAGTTGTCGTAAACTTGCGCGGCACAATACGCGACGTGCCACTGAAGTTCGATGTCTACACAAATGTCAGAACGCTTTCAGTCGGCAATAAGAGTCCGTTCTCCGGAGGCGCAATCAACCAAACCCGGATTTACGGACTTTCAGTGACGTATGATGATGGCGAGAATGTTCTTTCGCTCGGAAGGATCATTCCTGTTTTTTCGCCCTCCATCGGATACATTGATGGCGCGCTGGCATCAAAAACATTCGGCGGTTTTACGGTGGGAGGAACAATCGGATATCAACCCGCGTTCAACCTGCGCAGTCTCTCCACCGACTTCAGGAAATTTGCGCTCTTCGCACAATATAGAACGCCCGATCGCATTTCGTTGTCCGTTTCAACGGCGTATGCGCGTACATATTTTCGGTCGGTGCTTGACCGTGAGGTAACAAGTGTACTGCTCAATGCTTCGCTTGCGTCGAACCTTTTTCTCTATGCCAATACGGAAATTGACTTGAGAAGAAAGTCCGGCAGCGATTTCATCCTCTCGCCCAAACTGACCGGGGCGTACGTCAATCTCAACTATCGTATCATCCGGCCGTTGAGTGTAAGTATCGGCGCCGATGCTTCCCGGCCGTATTACAGCTTCGAATCCGTGCGGCTTATTCCGGATTCGCTTCTGAGGAACGAGCTACGCTCAGGAGTAAGTGTCAGTATGAATATCCTGTTGCCAGGCGGCATATCGCTGTTCAATACGTACACACCCCGTACTTCCGAAAACGAATCGTTCGGCAGCGACTTCTCGAACTACTCGGCAATCAACTTCTCTGATATCCTATCAAGCGGGATTAGCATCCGTGGCAATATGAACGTGAATGCGAATCAGTATACACGTGGAACCGGATATGGCGTGTCGATCCAGAAAACCTTCGCTCAACTGCTCGATATCAATCTTCGCCTGCATCGTAACGGCTACACGGTGAAGCAAACCGATGTGAGAAGCTCAAGCTCAACCCTTGGTGCTGACGTGATGGTGTTTCTAACGAGAGAACTCAGTTTTGTTGCATCGTACGACAGGCTGAGCGGGTATGGTACGGTGTCGAATTCCGTGTTTGCCGAACTCAGTATGAGGTTTTAGGAGGGGAGAAATGGAGACGGCCTATACATTACTGGTGTTTGTTGTATTGTTGGGGGCGATAGCTGTTCCTTATTGGAGAAAAGTTGCGCGGCACAAGCGGGAAGCGGTTGAGAAGTTTGAGAAGAATCAGCGGATGGGCATACTGCCTCCCGTCACGCTTCATCCCCATTTCGATCTCACGAACTGCATTGGCTGTGCAAATTGCGTGCGTGCATGCCCCGAACATGTACTGGGCATCGTGCAAGGTAAACCGGGAATTATCAACGGAACAAAATGCGTGGGTCATGGTTTGTGTGCGGATGTTTGTCCGGTTGGCGCTATTACGTTGGGTTTCGGAACGCCGCGCCAGGGCATGGAACTTCCGCAGTATGATGACAACTTCGAGACGAATGTTCGCGGCCTGTATATCATCGGCGAGTTGAGCGGCATGGGTTTGATCAAGAACGCAATTGCGCACGGAAAGAAGGCTGTGCAGCATGTTGCGTCAACCCGCCGGTCAAAACATCTGGATGGGTTGGATATCGTTATTGTTGGTGCGGGTCCGGCGGGTCTCTCAGCCGCCCTCACGGCGCAATCGTTGAACTTGCGGTATGTGTTGCTTGAACAGGATGAGATCGGCGGAGCATTGCTGCACTACCCGCGTCAAAAATTGGTCTTGACCAGTCCTGTCGACCTGCCGTTGTATGGAAAACTGAAGGTCTCGGAAATCAAAAAAGAAGAACTGTTGAGCATCTGGAAGGAGATCGTCGGGAGATTTCAGTTGAATGTCGTCACCGGACAAAAGGTGGAGGTAATTCACAACATCAACGATCACTTTGTCGTGAAAACGGCGACGGCCGAATTCAAGGGGGCAAACGTCATGCTTGCGCTGGGAAGACGCGGAAGTCCTCGCAAGTTGGGCGTGACAGGAGAGAATCTTTCCAAAGTCATGTACAGATTGATTGAGGCAGAATCATACAAGCACAAACATATCCTCGTCGTCGGTGGCGGTGATAGTGCCGTCGAAGCTGCTATCGGGCTTGCAAGCCAGACGGGGAACGTTGTGACCATCAGTTATCGCAAAGAAGATTTCGTTCGTCTGAAAGAAAAAAACGAGCACAAAGTGAAACAGTACCTCAATTCCGGCAAGCTCCACACAATCTTCAACTCGCAAGTCCTTGACATACGAGAAGACACTGTTCTTGTGCAGGAGTCCGGCAAGATCATGCACAATCTGCAGAACGATTTCGTGTTCGTTTTTGCGGGGGGGGAATTGCCGACTGAACTATTGAAGAAATGCGGCATCAAGCTCCGACCTGCAGAGATTGAGGCGCAGGCTGTCGCGGCATAGCACAAAAAGAACTCAGTCGAAAGTCCTCAAAGCGGTTGCATTAAGTGAATAATCCACCGTATGATGGTGGGGTTGGGAAAGAGATGTGACGTGTATCGTTTGTGTGTCTGATGAATTTGCAAAAAGGCTATTCCGCGAGTATATTAGTCTGCCAAAAACAGGATTCATGTATCATCGCAGAATAAAAGTATGGTTATAGCGCGGACCCCATTGAGGAAACGTCTCAACAATCTCTATTGGGAGTATCGCCTAGGCATTTCCACAAGGGGTATTATAGAAATAGATCATCCTGATGCCCATCACTATGCCACCATGCTCTACTCGACCATTCAGCAGGTGATCGCTTTCCTTGCACTGGACCCCTCCGATGTTTTCATTGACATTGGCAGCGGCAAGGGCCGCGTCCTTTGTTGTGCTGCGCGATTAAAGGTCCGGAAGGTTATCGGAGTAGACCTTTCGGAGGATTTGTGCAGCTACGCTCGGAGAAATGTTGCACGCATGAGAGAGAGGAAATCAACGGTGGAAGTACATCAGGGCATGGCCGAGCATTTTGACTACTCGAACGGTACCGTGTTTACGCTCTTCAATCCTTTCGGGGCGGTGACGTTGGATAATGTTCTCAGAAAAATTGCGGCTGACCTCGGCCCAAACAAGTCTCGCATACGCATTGCATATGCAAACCCGGAGTATGATCATGTGTTCCGCTCACATCCTTGGCTGGAACGGTATGAGTATTGGGACAGGAAGAGTTTGAGGATGGAGCATTCCGTTTCCTTCTACAAAGCCAGACTGTAATACCCGTCTCATATTGCACGTCGCTCGATTGCGTCGGTTTTCCCTTCGTTATTCCCATTTCTACAATCTACTGTGAACGGCGTCATACGCCTATGTGGATTCATTGACTATCAAAACAGCAATGGATATATTTTTTGGCACATTTTTGAATAGTTTCTTATAGAATTCAAGAGAATTATTGGACAGAACGAACGACTTCCTTCCCCCAAATGGCTGAACTGGACGAAGCACAAGAGCGGCGCAAGAGAAGCGGCGAATACCTGAAAATGGCTGACAAGCTGTTCAAGGTTGCCGACTATGAGGGCGCGCAACGACTTGTCCAACAGGCCATGGATACCGATCCGAATAATCCATACGCTCTGGCGTATCGTGAGCGCGTCCACTATGCCCTTCAAGAACAGCGTGCGAAGCGAACAGCATCTTCATCATCATCACCTCTAACTCCACCTCCATCGAACCAGCCCGAAACGCGTCCTGCTCGTGTTGCTGAAATCCGCGCGCCGGCTACGGAAAATCTTTCAATGAAAGAAGAACGCGGGCTTGGCAAAAGTGCCGATGATCGGAAAAAAAGCGGACCTGTTGACGACGAATCCCAACGTCGCGCCACCGAATCGCGTCAGAAAATCGAAGCAGAACTTGCCCGGCAAAAGTCGTTGGTTGAAGCTGCATTAAAGATCGAGGAAGTTCGGAAGAAGAGTAATGAGGAGAACCTCCGTCAGCGTGCCGACCTTGAAGCGAAGCTCAAGAGCATTGAGGCGGAAAGTCGTCGCATTGCACAAGAGGCCGTCCGGAAAGCGGAGGAAACAGAGCGGCATCGTTTGGCTGAAGAGCAGAAACGCAAATGGGAAGAAGAGCAACGCCTCAAAGCTGAGGAGGCTCGCCGGAAGGCCGAGGAGGAACTTGCCCGGCAACGTTCCGAGTTGGAAGCAATTGTCAAAGCAGGCGAGGAAGAAAAAAGAAAAATTGCCGAGGAGGCGCTCCGCACTGCTGAGGAGGCGAAACGTCAGGCCGAACAGGAAATTGCGCGGCAACGTGCCGAACTGGAACGACGTCTGAAAGAAGAGGAAGAAGAGCGGCGGCGCATTGCCGAAGAGGCGCGCAAATCCGCCGAGGCGGAGATTCAGCGTGTTGTGGAGGAAACAAAACGTCTTGCAGAGCAGGAAATCGCCCGTCAGCGTGCCGAACTGGAAGCCCTCATTAAAGCCGGTGAAAAGGAGAAGCAGAGTATTGCGGAAAAAGCAATGCGCGAGGCTGAGGACCTGAAACGGCTTGCAGAAGAGGAAGTCCGCAAGATCACCGAAGTATCACGGCGCAGAGCCGAGGAAGAAGAACTGCTCCGGCGCGCAGAAGAAGTACGGCGAAAGGAACAGGAAGAGCAATGGAAGCTTGCCGATGAAGCGCGGCAACGAGCTGAAGAGGAGCGACGAAGGGTTGAAGAGGAACTTGCACGGCAACGCGAGATCATTGATGCGGCCCTGAAAGGGGAAGAACGTCGCAGAAAACTCGAAGAAGCTTCGGCACGGCAAACAGCCGAGAAGGAATCCAAGCGGAAACATGAGGAAGAGCTCCGGCGTCGTGAGTTGGAAGATGCCCACAAACGGGCCGAAGAGGAGATCCGCCGGAAGCTTGAGGAGGCAACCCACAAGCTTGAGGAAGAACGCCGGCGCTACGAGGAAGAGAAGCGTGAACGCATCGAGGCGGAAGAAGTTCGTAAACGCCAGGAAGAGGAACAGCGCAGGCAACAGGAACTTCGTCTGAAGGAAGAAGAAGAGAATGTCCGCCGCCGCATCGCCGAACAGGCAAGTCAACAACTCGAAGAGGAACGCAAGCGGATTGAAGCAGAGGCTCAGGTGCGGTTGGAGGCAGAACGGAAACGCATCGAGAAGGAACTGCAAGCCAGAATTGAAGAGCAGCAACGCAAACTCGAAGAGGAGCACCGGAGGGAGAGTGAATTAATCAGCCTTCGGAAACAGGCAGAGGAGGAAGAACGACGGCGCATTGAGGAGGAATTCAAACGTCAGATTGAAGAGGAACGACGCCGGCTTGCCGAGGAACATCAGCAATTGCTCGAGGCTGAGCGCAAACGCATCGAGCGGGAAATGCGGCTGAAGTCCGCCGAAGAAGACCGCAAACGCGAAGAAGAGGAACGGCGTGCCAACGAAGAAGCACGACATGTGGCGGAAATCGAGAAACAACGGCAACTGGAAGAAGAAGCACGGAGACGGATTCAGGAGGAGGCACAGGAAGAACTTGAAGCAGAGCGCCTGCGCCTTGAGCGTGCCGCTGCCGCGAAACTGGAGGCGGAGCGCCAGCGCATCGAAGATGAACTGCAAGCCCGGCTCGAAGAGGAACGCCGCAAGCTTGAGCTTGCCGAACAGAAAGAGCAGGAAGAGCGCGAACTAAAACAGCGGGCTGATGATGAAGAACGATTGCGCCTTGAGAAAGAATACCGGCAACAAATCGAAGACGAACAACGGCGCGTAGAGGCCGAACAAGAACAACTTCTTCAAGCCGAACGCCGGCGCATCGAGCACGAAGCCCGGCAAAAGGCCGAGAATGAAGCGCGCCGCCTTGAGGAGGAAGAGCAGCGCCTTCTTGCCGAGAAGCGTCGCAAGGATGAAGAATCCGAACGGTTGAGGCAGGCCGAGATCGAGCGGCTCAAGAATGAACAGGAGATTCTGACGAAGAACCACGAAGAGGCAGTCCGTCAGGCAATCGCGGAAGGGCGACGATTAGCCCAACAAAAGAAGCTCCGTTCCTATTTCGAGTCGGCCAGACAGTTTCTTGCCGAGGGTCGGTTCGAAGATGCGATGAAGGAAGTCACGAAGATTTATCTCGTCAATCCTAACGATACCGAAGCCAAGGAACTGGAAGCGGAGATCTACAACGGACGTCAACATCAGGTCAAACGGAAAGAGGGGGCCCGCCGCTGGCGGGAAGAACATCTTCACAAAGTCGAATCTCTTCAAAAAGAAATCGCCGAACTTGCAGTCAAAGAGCGCGAAGAAGAGGAGAAACGTGCAATTCGCAAAAGCAAGATCGATGTGATCCTCAAGAAGATTGAAGATTTCTACCGGCATCGACAGTTCGACAAAGCCCGCGCCGAAATCGAAACCGTGTACGCTATCGATCCTTCAAACACGCGTGCCCAGGATTATGAGATGGATATCCTGAATGACATGAACCTCAAAGAGGAGGCGCGGCGCGTATTCGAGCAGCGTACGAACCGCGGTACGGCATGGAAGCGGGAAGAAGAAGCAAGAGAACGGACTTTGAGTGAACATCGCTCGACTCTGCGCAAGGAGTCGGTCGGATTGTATAGGAGTTTTCTCAAACATCTCTGGAGCGAGGGCAACCCGGCCGGCGAAGAAGCATCATTGTTGGCTGCAATCCGTTCTTCTCTTGCCATCAGCGAAAACGATCATACTGTCATGGAACGTTCCATCCGGGTCGAGGCGTATGCCGACACAATGCGCCGAATGCTCGACGCGAAGCAACTCGGCCGCGATCATGTGGAGGCAACCGCGCATCTGCGTGAGCAAATGGGCGTTACGTTAGACCAGCATATTGCCATTATGGACCACCTGACTGACGATCGGGATGCCGTGCATCCTTGAGGTGTTGTGCAAGCAAAAGTTTCCGGTACAGAACGGAAATGCCCCACATGCAATTCAGTCCGAGAATGTTGACAAGAAGGTACTCATGCAGCTGATTCGTGACGGAAAACAGCATCAGGAGAAACAACTCCGTTCCCAGCCCTATCAAGCCTGACAATCGCAATCCTATTCCGTCGCTGTACCATCGTCTGAAGAATCTCGAGTCATGTTCACCCTTTCCGTAACACCAGCGGTCAATTCCCACCATTAATCTGTCCTGCCATCCATATAGAAACAAGAACATACGCTGGAGGCGAAGCGTCAGGCGAGTTTCACGTGCATCCTCGTGTGTGATGTCTTCTGTGACTCTGTTTGCTTCGTACGTGTTGTTCAAGTGAAGAAATGATGTATGATAGAATACGTGGTAAGAAATCCGGAGAGTGGTGCCAACGAACGCAAGCACGCCAAGCAATGCAATCGTTGCAGAACCGGAACTGTACATGAGAGCAACCGTGATCGAGCAGAACACAAAAGCGTTAACAACAATATCGCCGATAGAGTCGAGAAATCGCCCGGCTCGACTGTACTGCTGCCTTGCCCGGGCCAGTTGACCGTCGGCGGAATCCAGAACATCTTTTGCAGTGATGCACAAACCGGCGACGAGATTGTAGAGCGCCGTTCCTTCAAGATAGAAATATGCAGCAATCAGGCCAACAACTACGGAAGCAACGGTAACATGATTTGGCGTACATGGAGTGTAGTAGATGATGCGGACAATGATGCCTGCCAGCGGTCGTATCAGATAGGTGTTGATGAGTTCGTCGGAGATTTCCGACTTTACCGATGCAGCGTACGAATACGTTTTCTGCTCAGTCACTTCAACTTCTTTGCAAGCTCCTCTGCTGCGAGGAGATCATCAAGCGTATCGATTTCGATGCACGGCAATCCGCCGCTGTCAACCGCATAGATTCTTGCGCCGTTGTCAATCACCTCCTGGAAGGATGCTTCGTAGAATTCATCATACACATGGCGGCGTGAAAGGACATCAAAGAGCTTCGCCGTTGTCGGGCCGGAGAATCTCTCGATGCCGAGTGATTCTCCGGCCGAGCGTTCCGGCTCGATGTGTTTTCCGATCCGGGCTATTGATCCGTCGGCACGTACCTCGCACTTGATTTCTTCATGTCCGAGAGAACCATCGGCCCGCATGATAAGTGCATCAGCGTGAGGAGAGGCAAGCAACCGTGTCAGGATGGTGTTGTGAAAGAGAATATCGGCGTCAAGCAGCACAATATCATCTGCATGAACTGCAGGTCGGGCAAGCCAGAGTGAATAGTTGTTGTTTGTTTGATCGAACACAGGATTGTTGATGAACTCAATCTCGATTCCGGGTTGCAGACTTGTGACAAACCTCTCAATCATCTCATTCAAATACCCTGTTACAATGACACACCTGCCGATGCCGTTTGCTTTCAGCGTTTCAAGAGTGCGCTGCAACAAAGGTTTGCCGCCGACCTCCAGCAGGGATTTCGGGAGACTGTTGGTCAAAGGCCGGAGCCGCGACGAAATTCCTGCGGCAAGGATGACACCCGTCATTATCTCACGACCTCGATGAGGGCGGGCAGACGGGAGGCGACGTCTTTGAACGCTTCCACCACACGGGCGTTTTGTTCACGTGTGCCGATCGTGATGCGTATACAATCCGTGACGCCGGGATCGTCAAGAAACTTCACAATCACCCCGCGCTCCCTGAGTCCATCCTGCAGGTGTTTCTTGTGATCAACAGGAAATCGCACGAGCATGAAATTTGCATCCGATTCAAATGCTTTGAATCCTTCAAGTTGATTGAACTCCCGCATGAACATGGCTTTGTCGTCGCGCATATAGCCGGTGATGCGCTCGTAGTATGCCTTGTCCGACAGAGCGGCAAGGGCAATCTTCTCCGTCAACTGATTGTAGCCCAGGTATCGTGCGCTGAACTCGATCAGGTGGGTCAATTCTGTTCCGACACACGTGTAGCCGATGCGAAGGCCTGCCAGCGCATAATACTTCGAGAACGTCCTCAATACGACGAGCCGGCTGTGCGTATCGAGCAGGTTCTTTAGTTGATCGTTTGTCGAATCCTCGAAACCGAAGTATGCCTGATCGAGAACGATAAAGGAATTGGCGCAGTAGTCAATGAGTCGTGCAAGGTCATCGCGCCGCATCGTGCTGCCGGTCGGGTTGTTGGGCGATGCAATGAGAATAAGATGCGGCTTATGAATGTGATACAGTCTGATAATTTCGTCCACATCAAATTCAAACCGGCTGCCTCGCTCGTACAGCGGATACTCGACATGAGCGCCGTGTACCTCCTTTGCAATCTTCTTGTAATACCACCATGATTGTTGGGGAAGGAGAAGTCGTTCGCCTTCATGCAGATAGCAATGCACAACTTGTTTCAGCATATCTTCGCTTCCGTAGCTCAACAACACCCGTTCTTCGGGGATGCCGATTTCCCCGGCAATCTTTTCGGAAAGCTCACTCTTTCTTCCCTTGGCAAAATCCCGGGAATACAAGCTGAGCTGCTCGAGATTGGCGTTGCGCAACACCTCATAGCATGCCTGCGCGGGACCATACTGGTTCTCATTTCGATCCAATACAATTTGATCCATAAGAAAATCCTCTACATGTGTATATATACGTTTGGCCTTTCAGGCGTAGCGGAGATAGCAGTTTCTATGCAGCAACAGGTGTCGCAAACAGGTCGGATTTCAACGCAGTGTTCAGTTTGCGTGTGACTCTTCTTTGCCAGAGAGTCAAGAACGCAAGGTACAGGTTCAACGGCACTATCACCACCCAACAAAACAACTCTGGGGCTGCGAACAATCCGGCAATCATGAGCAGCGAGCGGTTTGTTGTCGGCCCGAGGAATGTCCACCACCGCATGATTGTCTTGTTGTAGCTGCGATAGAGTTGAGCAGGATAGCGGGGGAGTTCCACATGCTGTTTGCGCGAACCTTCCTGCACGGTAAGATACCACCGGTACGCTGACAGAAACAATTTCCGAATCGGATTAGTCGCGTTGCTGAGTTCGGTGTTGACCTTTTCGCTTTCCCGATCGATGAAGTTGCGTTCTCCGCGAACCGTGGAGATATATTCCTGTTGTCGTTTGTCGAACATCATTGCATGATAGCCGGAAAAAATCCCGGCCGCGATAGCTGGAAACCAGTACAATGGCTGTACGAAGTAGGCGGATAAGCCAAGCCCAAGTCCGAAGAAGATCGCCACGCTCGATACCCAATCCACAATACCATCAACAATTCTGCCGAGTGGCGTCCCGCTTTTCTGCAATCGGGCAAGCATGCCGTCGCCGCAATCGAGAACATTTGCTATGGCATACCAGATGGCACCCCAAACGAAACCATCTGCCGTTCCTTGTCCAAACTCGAACGCGGCAATTAGGCCGGCAACCAGCGCCGCATATGTGACCTGGTTCGGAGTGATAGGGAGGCGGTAGATTGACTTTACAAGAATGAATGCAATCGGCCGGTAGAGAATGAGGTCAAGGATCTCTTCGGCCTCAGCCATTTTGAGTGATTTTCTGTATTCTTCAGCGATGGTCATGTGATTCTTTCATTAAGAAACGAAAGATTTTTCAGAGGCGCAAGAAGCCAGACTCAAACAAAATTCAATGCAAAATCATATATTGACAAGCACAATTCTCTTCGTCCCGGCATTCCTCCGCTCCGTGAATCCGGAGAGAGCTGTCATTGGCATTTTCCCTGACTCTTAAGGAAACATATGAAACTGAAACGAATCGGCATACTCACCGGCGGCGGCGATTGTCCCGGACTGAACGCGGTAATTCGCAGCGTTGCCAAGCCTGCCATGGCGCATTTCAATGCGACGGTGATTGGCATTCTTGATGGATATGAAGGGATGGTGGAAGGCCGGCATCGCGAATTGACGCCGCGTGACGTAACAGGCATCATCAACATGGGCGGTACCATTCTTGGTACTTCCAACAAAGGAGATCCGTTCCATTTCCCTATGGGAATCGGAAAGAACATTCGCATTGTCGATGCGTCGCAACAAGTCATCGAACACTACCGCGATCTGAAACTGGATGTTCTGATCACCATCGGGGGCGACGGAACTCAAATCATTGCCGATAAATTTTCGGATCTGGGGCTTAATGTCGTCGGTGTTCCCAAGACAATCGACAATGATCTCGACGCTACGGATATTACATTCGGTCACGACTCGGCGCGAGCAGTTGCCACTGAAGCGATTGACAGACTTCAAACGACGGCATCCGCGCATCACCGTGTTATCGTAGTTGAGACGATGGGACGCTATGCCGGATGGATTGCACTCGGTGCCGGCTTGGCTGGTGGAGCCGATATTATTCTGATTCCGGAAATTCCATTCCATTGGGACAAGCTCTTTGAAGCTGTATTGAAACGAAGCAAAGGGGCAAAGTTCAGCATTGTTTCGGTTGCAGAAGGAGCGAAGCCGTTTGGCGGCGACATCAGCGTTAAGGCAATAGACAAAAAGCGAACCGACCCTGTTCAGCTTGGCGGCATCGGCGAAATGGTGGCAAGGCGGATCGAAGAAGAAACGGGACTTGAAACTCGCGTGACAGTTCTCGGTCACGTTCAACGCGGTGGCAGCCCGACGGCGTACGACAGGATTCTCGCTACCCGCTTCGGTACCGTCGCGCTTGAGGCGGCCTCTCGCGGTGAATTCGGAGTTCTTTCGAGTCTGCGGCAGAATCGCGTTGTCACTGTGCCGTTGAAAGATGCAATCGGAAAGCAGCGCCTGGTTCCACCGGACGGACAATTGGTGTTTGCGGCCCGGGCAGTGGGAACGTGTTTGGGGGATTAGGTCACATCAGGGGGATCGTATGTTGTTCAGCAGAACTACCAGCTCCGTGGCATGTGCAGTATTGATAGGACTCTCAACGGTGCCGGCCGCGGGTCAAGAATTTGCCCGTGAAATAAGCCAATTTGTTGGCGAGAACGCACGGCCCTTTCTGCAGCCTGTGGTTGATGCGTTGCATACGAATATTCAGGCAGGAGTTTTTGTTCCGATAACAGGTGACGATCTCCAGGTTGGTGTACAGGCGGTGTTGATGGGCATTGTCATTCCGGATGATCGGACGACGTTCAAGCCAAAGCCTTTCAACAAGACTGTCGAATTCACGCGCAACGGAGTAACCTACCTTGGTGATCTCGACGTAGCACCGGCCGAACTTCCCACAGCGGCAGGTCTCAGCAAGCGATACACTTTTACAGGAAGGCTCAAACGCATTCGCCCCAAAGGCCTGCCGTATGTTCCCAATCCCGTTTATGATTCCATTCAACAAGATGCATCGGTGACCATCGGAGGTTACAAGGATTTGTCAACAATGATTCTCGCGACACCGCAACTGACCATCGGTTCAGTGTTCGGAACGGAGTTGGTCGTTCGCATTCTCCCGAAGGTCAGCATCGAGGATGTTGGCGAGGTCAATTCGTTCGGGATTGGCGTGAGGCATCTCGTCAGCCGTTATGTGGTTGTCCCGATCGATATAGCAGCTTCATTCATGTACCAGACGTTGACCTTGAGCGCAAGTGATGAAGGCTTTACTGCGGCGTTGGAGATGTCGACGTTTTCCGGACAACTTTACGCGAGCAAAAACATCCCCGTCGGGATTCTGACGCTTACCCCATTCGCGGGTTTCGGGTTTGAGAGGGGAAGCATTGATGTTCGTTACGATTTTGCAGATCCGTACATTGGCAAGCAGCATGTTGCTTTCACCAGTGGAACACGGACTCGATTCATTGCCGGAGCTACTATTACTGCTTGGAAAATTCGGATAAGTGCCGACTACAACCTGGCTTTGATGAACGGGTTTAGCGCAGGACTTGGAATCTTCTTCTAAATCACCGGTTCACCGGTTTCCCACGCCTGCTTGCTTCATCAGCCTCTCAATCTCATCAATCTCTCGTGGCGCCGAAGCGCTCAAGTTGATGTAGCCGCTTTCGGTCACCAGAATATCATCCTCAATCCGTACCCCGATGTACATGTACGGTTCGACGCGTTTGCGAATGGCGGCTATCTCATCATCAGAGTAACCGTTCCGCTTCATCTTCGCGAACACATCCGGCCTCACGTAAATCCCCGGTTCGATTGTGAAACACATTCCTGCTTGCAGTGGTCGGGAGTCTCCTTTGATCGTGTAGCTGCCGACATCGTGAACCTCCAACCCGATCCAATGAGCGTATTTGTGCAGGGTAAACAACATCACATCTTCTTTCTTCTTGATGAAGCCGAGCTTCACAAGTCCGTTACCAAGCACGGAGTCTGCGGCATCATCCAACTCCTTTTTCATAATGCCGGGTTTCACAAGTCGCATCGCGGCGTTTTGTGCATCGAGCACGAGTTGATAGATGTCCCTCTGTCTCGGATTGAATCTCCCGTTGACGGGAACAGACCGTGTGATGTCGGCCGAGTAGTAGCCGTATTCGGCTGCACAATCCATCAAGATCATGTCGCCATCCAACATCCGGCGGTTGTTCTTGGTGTAGTGCAGAATCGTGCTGTTGGGTCCCGACCCGACAATGCACGGATAGCCGTTACGCGGCGATCCGTTCTTGCGATACACAAATTCGAACACCGCTTGAATTTCCATCTCATTCATTCCCGGCTCGATGGATTTGATGGCTTCGATGTGTGCAAGGGCCGAAATCTCAACAGCTTTTCGCATGCCCATTCGCAAGTCTCCGTCGGTTTTGATTAACCGCATCTCGGCAAGGATTGGCGACGGATCGATGATCGGCCAGTTACCGGAGGCTCGACGCTCAACAACATTCTCTCGCATGATGTCGTCAACTTGCGGATTGATGCCGAACGTGTAGTAGATGGGAGCGTCGGCTGGCAGGAGATTGCGTATTCTTGTTTTGAACTCATCGAAAAGATATGCCGTGTCGGCACGGAACTCACTCATCGCGCCTTCAATACCGGCGCGGGCGCCATCGTATGTTTCACGGGCTTGGTCGCGCTTCCGAACGAACATGATGAATTTGTGCTGCAGAGCCGACGGTCTGATCACGAGCACTGCTTCGGGCTCCTCAAAACCGCTCAGGTAGTAGAAGTTGCTTTCCTGCCGGTATTCGTATTCGACATCGAGATTGCGAAGGTAGACGGGCTTGCAGGGAAAAATGGCGATGCTGTGAGGCTCGAGCATGTTCATGAACTCCGCACGTCGCTCGGCAAAGACATTCATATCGAGCACGAGAGGGTGAGCCGAAACGCTTGTCACGAACAGCAACAGAATGAACACCAAACGCTTCATGTTCTCTCCAGAAAATAGTTGATGATGATAGTTGCGTCGTCAACAGGATGTGTTGAAAATGGTGATATGAATTCCGGTGTTACTTTTGTTGTGAGTCTTCGTGCCGCTTCGCGAATTGGCTGAGGGAAAGCATCATCGCTTTGAACCAACTTCAGCCTGCTCATTGCATCAACGGGCTTGTTGCTTCCCTGTTGTGTTTCCAACCATAACCCGATGGCAAGTCCGGCGGCGCGACGGGCACATACGCGTACCATTCCCTCGTTGGATCTTTCCCCGGCTTGCCGGGCCGCGATCAATTCTTGCTCAATCTCTGCGAGGGCAAGTTCTTTGGTCATTGTGTAATCCGGATAGTCACGATTGTTGCGTCGTCACTGAACTGTTCCCTGCCGGTGAAGTTCCGCACTGCACTCATGATCTGCTCGGTGGCTTCTTGGGCATCCCGGGCCGCAACGGATGCCACTGTGTCCCTAAGCCGCTCCGCACCGAATTGTTCGCCTGCATTGTTTGTCGCTTCAATAACGCCGTCCGTGTACATGACCACCACATCCCCCGCCTCAATCGGATGCGATATTTCTGCGTAGCGGGATTGTTGATGCATACCGAGACCCAGACTTTGCGTCCGGAATTCCTGAACGCCTCCTTGCGCTGAATGCACAATAACCGGCGGATGTCCGGCAGTTGCAATCCGGACGCGTTGCGTGTTCCGGTCAATGAGAACATAGCCAAGTGTCACGAATGTTTTCTTGTCGGAGATTTGGCAGAGAACAGCGTTAAGTGAATTCAGCAGAGCAACGGGAGAAGGATCGTGAAGCAGTTGTGTGCGGAGAGCGCTTTTTGTCATTGTCGAGAGAATGCCCGCCCCGATGCTGTGGCCCGATACGTCGGCTGCGACGAAAGCTGCCGTATCATCGGTGATCCTCACGAAATCAAAATAATCCCCGCCAACATCCGCAGCGGGGATGGTGATACCGAACGCTTCGCAAGATGATGTCCTGAGAATCTCCGAGGGAAGAAGCTGTTGCTGGACATCGCGGGCAAGATGAATCTCTGTCTGATACCGGACTCGCTTGTTACCCTCCTTGTTGAGAACAAGAAGCCATGTTAGGTAGCCTGACACAAGAAGAAGCACAGCGAGCGCGCCGACTGCCTTTCGCTGATCGTCAACGTCCTTTAATCGTTCCGTCATTTCCGGACTGGTTTCTATCAGTGGAGAAGTGCGCGCTTCTGTCAACCATAGTGTGATTTGCGGGGCAGACATGTTGATTGCCTGAAAAAGCAGGAAAACGATCACCAACAGGATTCTTCTCCGTCCGAAGAACACAAAGCTGGATCCGATTCCTCCCGAGGCAATCGTCCCGATGAGAAGCGTCAACGGATGAATCGGTACCGTTGAAGAACTCATCAGCGTCGTGATGGGTCCAATGATGGAGAACGTCAGGAAAACAGCGACGCCCATTCTAACACGCACGGCAGTTTCCATTTCACCAAAAATGTCATACGGGGCCTTTTCACTCTTTGTGGACCGGAATATCTTGATCGGGTTGCGCTGTTCCTCCGGTTGCAGTTTGCGTGACAACATCCACCCGCCGCCAATCATCACAATGCCTGCTGCGACGAATGTCAGGGCAAGCAATGGATTGTCGCGCCACAAAATGCGAAGATTTCCATTGCTATTGAAATGAAATGAGAGTGAGAGAAGAATGAACAGGGGGCCGGCAACCAGAAGAAAGCGGCTGAGAAACTTCAATGGTGAGCGAGGATTCATGGGCCGTGCCTATGTTGTGAATTTATCATCGTGCCAGTAACGCGTCATCTCAAACCAGAAAAATAGCCCGCGCCATTTGCCGAACTTTTCATAATATTTTTCGATGGTCGAATCCTTTACCCTGCGTCCTTTGTGGTGCTGCTTGTAATACTGTGCCCGAACCCACGAATCGAGGCCGAGATAATTGTACCGGCCGATGAGTTTCATGATGTTGCCCACAGCGTAGGGGCCGATGCCCTTAACTTGCCGCATCTGTTTGAAGAGTTCATCTGTCGGCAAGTCCGATGTGCGCCACGATTCGAGGTCAAGTTCTCCGGATGCCACACGCTCTGCAAGCTCGATCAGATATGGTGAGCGGTAACCGGATTTGATTTCCTTACGTAAATACTTCTCGGAAGATGCGGCTATTGCTTCGGGCGTAGGGAAAGCGTGCAATGAGCCGTCGAATTTTTGTCCGAATTGTTCAACAAGATTTGTTATCATCATTTTCGTCAATGCCCACGTACAGTTTGTTGTGCAGATCATCTTCACGACATCTTCAAAAACAGTCGGCGAGCGAAGCATTCTGCCTGAACCTGTTGTCGCAATCCATCTGAACGCGGGTATCTTCCGGGCAGCGTTGTGGAATTCCGAGAAATCTTCATCTAATCTGAGGCATGTGCGAACGTGAGAGATGATTTGTTTCTTGTGAACGGAGGCGAGAGGCCGGACGGATTTTACCGTGATGTGCAGTTTTTTGTTGTCTGCAGAAACCGTTGCCAAGGCACAGGTTCTGGCGTCAAGCGTCAAGACGCGGGAGAGTCTTTTGTTTTCCGTATCATGAAAGAATGGCGGCAAGTCACACCAGCCGTGGCTGTACGCCGTCCGCCAGAAGTGGAAGTGAGGGGGAGGCGAGATTGTGAGAACGGATTGTTGCATACCGTGTTCCAAAGAACTATCCACGAAGGTCACGAATCGTCACAAAGGAGTGTCGGTGTTCTTTGCGTGCTTCGCGGATCAAAATTTTGAGAGTACCAGTTCGTTCGTCGGGTACTGTGCGAGCAGCTTGTGTACCGCCAGCATCGCATCTCGGGGCGACATGCGGGCGATTGAGCGGCGCAAAGTCTGGTGCAGCGTCGTCGCATCGCCGAACAACAATTCCTCCCGCCGTGTTCCCGATAATCCCAAATTAATGGCCGGATAGATGCGTTCGTTCGCCAGGTCGCGATCAAGCACAAGTTCCATGTTGCCTGTGCCTTTGAATTCCTGAAAGATCAACTCATCCATCCGCGAGCCGGTATCAATCAACGCCGTAGCGATGATGGTGAGCGAGCCGCCGCTTTCACAATTGCGCGCCGCGCCGAAAATTCTCTTCGGAATCTCCAACGCCCGTGCATCCACTCCGCCGGACATTGTTCTGCCGCTGCTTTTCTGATGAATGTTGAATGCGCGCCCGAGCCGCGTCAGCGAGTCAAGCAAAATCACCACATCTTTGCCAACCTCTACCTTGCGCTTTGCGTATTCCAGTACCAGTTGCGCAAGCCGGACATGCGTTCCCCGTTCGCTGTCGCTGGAACTCGCGAATACTTCCCCCTTGATCGAGCGCTTCATGTCGGTGACTTCCTCTGGGCGTTCGTCAATCAGCAGAACCAGCAGGTCGATTTCGGGATTGTTGTGACTGATGGCGTGGGCAAGTTGCTGCATCAGCATCGTCTTGCCGGCTTTGGGAGGCGAGACGATCAGCGCACGCTGGCCCTTCCCGACAGGACAGAACAGATCCACGACACGCATCGGGATTTTCCCCAATCGTCCGGCCGGCGAGGTGTCCGCTCCTTCAAGTTTGATTATTTGGTCAGGAGAGATTACTTCATGTTCGGAGAACTCTTTGACCGTCAACCATTCCGCCGTTGAGATACCGTTGATGCGGTCAATTGTTACTGCTTCGGAGCTTTTATTTCTCTTTTCTTCGGCTGTGCCCTCAACAAACGCTCCTGTGCGGAGTTTGTGTCGGGCAACGAGGTTGGCGGGAATGAACACATCGGTTGACGAATGTTTCACCGAATGCGATATCGTCCGTGCGAATCCGAACCGGCCGCCTGCTCGTTTTTGGTTCTTGTCACGTCCCAACGGCCGCGCGGATTTCGATTCGAGTTCTACAATTCCTGAAAAGGGTACTACCATGGAAAGATTTGAATAATCACTTTGAATGAGAATGCTTTGAACTGATCAACACGCCCCCCGCGCCAATTAACAACATGATTGTCGCTTGTACCATTGTCTTGTATGCTATCTCTTCTCCGCTGAACACAGAGTCATACAAAAACCATCCGCCTAAAAGAATGAGAACGGAGTAGATGGCAACCATGATGCTTCGTGCGCGGGCGTTGGTCGCAGGCGTATCTTCGACGAAGAACCGGTTGTACAGTAACAAGCCTGCAACGGCAATAACATCCAACACGGCGAACATCAGCCAGAAGTTTCTGTACGTATCTTCAACGCCGGCCTGACCCGCAAGCGGCTTGAGCATGGATTCGTACAAGGCTCCGCCAAGATTGGAGCCAACGAGACTTCCGATAACGCCGTAAAGGAACGCGTAGCCCATGTAGACAGCCTTCTTGTCCGCGGGCGCAACGAGTCCGATATAGCTGTAGTACTTGGGATGCGCCGTCATTTCGCCGATGGAAAAGACGGCGATACCGAGAATGAAAATCCAGGCGGTTGAGGCATACGCAAGAAAGACAAAGCCGATCCCTCCTATCACCATTCCGCTGATCATCGTGGGAAGAGGTTTAATATCTTTCACGACCCGACTAACGAACACCTGAAGCAAAATGATAGTTCCGGCGTTGATGATGGTGACGAACTCCGCATCGAACGTCATACCGAGGCCGAGAGAGGCGAACAGATTGTTAACGGGCGTCGGGTCGATGAAGTCACGCAGGAACCAGAGTACCGAACCGAAATTCTGGAAATAGAGAATCCAGAATCCGGAATACACGAAAATCATCAGCATAAACCGGGCATCACCCAACACCATAGCGGCGCCGCTGAGAACCTGCTTCAGTTTCTTGGTATTTTCCGGCTTCGGCGGATCTTTGTACAGAAAGATCGTCGGCAGCAACATCAGTGCGCAATACAACGATGAGGCGATGAATACATAGTTCCACGAAAAGCCTTTGATGTAGTTGACGATAAGCGGGGCGATGAATGCGCCGAGGTTGATCATCCAGTAGTACACACCGAAACCGAAACCGGAATTCGATTCGTTTGTCGAGCGTGCAAGAGTTCCCGAGATGATCGGCTTGAAAAGACCCGCGCCGGTGGCCATCACAAGCAAAGCAACAAACACAACGCCGTACGCGCTCGCCTGTCCGCTGAGGAAGTAGCCGGTTGCGAGGAGTGAGAAGGCCACGAGCAGCATTTTTCGGTAGCCGTAACGGTCGGCAAGCGCGCCGCCGAGAATCGGAATAATGTATGTGAATGCGTAGATGAGTCCCTGCAGAAAACCGACGGAGTTCTCCGAAAACCCGAGTCCGCCTTCGGCAATGGAGTTGGTGAGATAGATAGCAAGAACAGAGTTGAGTCCGTAGTACGCGGCTCGTTCGAACAACTCCATGACGTTGGCAACCCAGAAGACCCTGGGAAAGGAGCGGAGGATACTTTGTTTAGGTTCAGACATATAAGTGTGACTTGTAGGTTAGGATTCAGGTTGATTGGTGCTACTTCCTCGGTGCGACGGAAAGGATTTCCTTGATTGTCTTTTCATCGGCAATCAGCGTTCCCGAAGCGGGTAGACGCGGGACGAGCGTGGCCCAGTTCAGATCTTTGGAAAACACTTCTTTGAAGATGGGGAGAGATTCTTTAACCCGGCCTGCATTAACGAGGGCTGTTGCATGCCAGAATTTCATTTCAAGATTGTTTGGAAACATTTTCTCGGCGGCGCTGTACTCGCGCAAAGCGCCGTCGATATCTCCGTGTTCAACTGCCAGATCGCCGGCGTTCATGTGCTCATAGGCACGATGAACTTGTACAAGACGTCGCAGTTCGTTCAACGGCTCTTCATGATCTTCAACCCGTAACTCCATTACGCGATCGGCCCACGGGCGTCCGGTGGATTGCGCTTTCACAATCAGGATTGCGGCGGATTGCTTTCCGCGGATGTCGCCGCCCGCAGCTTCCGCTGCATCAAGCGCGGCAAGCATTCGCTCCGCAAGATCACCCTTGGCGTTTTCGTACGCTTTCGACATTGCCGGCCAGATCTTGTCGTTCAACATCAGGTTTGCCTGCACAGAGTAGTTCTTTCCTACGATATGTCCCGCGCCTTGAATGCATTTGCTGCCGGTATGAGCGGCAACATTTCCCTTCGCATCAATCATGGCAACTTGCCGGACATCCCTTCCTTCATCAGTCGAAACAAGGGAGTTCAACGCCTGATGGGCAGTCTTCCCGGCCCGCATCAAATCAAGTCCGAGCGGACCGTATGCCGGATCAACAAACGATTGCGTGGCGACGGCACCAACTCCCGCCTCCGCCCACGTCACAAGCGACCCGACGCTGAACCAATGCGACTGAACAGCAACGCCCATCTCACCTGTAACCGTATCCCGCGCTACGATCGAATACGTGTGAACAGGCCGGGTGTACTGTTCCTGTGCGCTCGATGTACACACAGCAACGGTAGTGAACAGTATGGCAATAATGGTTTTCATGAGTAGCCTCGTGGATGATGAAGGGTTTCTCTTTCAACGTGCATATTGAGCCGCGGTTTCCGTAATTCGAGCAATTGTTATTGCCGTGCCCAGGGCGATTTGCCAGTTTCCTGTTTGGGCTGCCAGCTTGCGAATCTCGGCCGTGAATTCCGGCCAGAGAATTTGAATAGAGGAGAGGTAGTAATCGACTACAGCAACGCGACGGCGCTGCCCCCGACGTTCTGCCGCCTCGACGCACGTCGCGTCGTATACGCGCTGGCCTTTTTCATTCATAACTTTCGGGCATGCGCGGATTTCCTTGTCAATCTGTTCTCCTGCCGCAAGAATTTCACGTTCGAGTTTCGTGAGATGATGTGTTAAGTACTTCGTGTGCAGACGCCATTCTTCATATCCCGAAGGCGTACTGCCCGTGTCATTAGCGGCGAGGCGGGTAAGCTCTTTCACGATTGCTTGCATCAAGGTGTCGGCATCCTGCGGACAACGAACACGGGCTTCCCCCGCATCTCTCGCCGGCAGCGGCAATATCTGAACATACTCTTCGGGCGTTCGCGGATGCGTCTGACCGATTGATATTTGGGAGGCGAAAAGAATTATCGCCAACGCAAAACCGGTTTCCTGTTTCAGATCAATTTCCCCTGTAGTCTTATCCCGGTATCGGCAGAATGGATTTCACCATCATCATGAAGTGACAGAAACTTCCGGCAATGACGAACAGATGCCAGATTTCGTGGAAGCCCAACCAACCGGGTATGATGTTCGGCTTCTTCATTGCATACATCACTGCACCACCCGTGTAGAAGACACCTCCGGCGAGTAACCACAACAAGCCTTCAAGCGGAAGAGATTGCATGAGAGGAACGATAGCGATTGCCGCCGACCATCCCATTCCGACGTACAATGACGTGTAGAGCCACCTCGGCGCGTTCATCCAAAAAAGAGTAAACAACACTCCTGCCGCCGCCAGAGTCCAGATGAATACAAGCATGCCGATTCCCCACATTCCCGGCAGGACGATGAGACACACCGGTGTGTACGTTCCGGCAATGAGAATGTAGATCATCATGTGGTCGATGCGGCGAAGCACGGCTATTGCCTGTTGCGACACACGGAGAAGATGGTACAGTGCGCTTGCTGTGTAGAGAAGTATCAGGCTCGCGCCGTACACGGAGAATGCAACAACGTGCGTGGTCTTTCCCGCCGTTACCGCCGCCGCCATGAGTACTGATAGCCCTGCAACGGAAAGGAGGGCGCCCGCAGCGTGTGTCAGTCCGTTGACCGGTTCACGGAAAATTCTCAGCAACAAGGGACGGTTGTTGTTCCGCATCGTGTTGTATAATACGCAAAGCTTCTTTGCGAATCAATCCGCTGAACGGGCGTACAAAAAACCAGTAACGCATGGACTTCTTTTTGCTCACGTCATCCGTGCATGTGACGCGTGTTTCCGTTGAAAGAAGCGTTCTCCCGTCCGGCAGTTTGCGCAAGCAGAAATTCCAAATGGCTTTCGTATAGCCCGGCGAGTTGAATGCGGAAAACTCACCGGCACTCATCTTCTGAATGGAGCCGGACGGAGTCCAGAATTTGCCGACGAGACCGAGAACAAATTCCTCCGGCGGATTGTCGGCGAGAAGAATGAACCCGCTTTTTTGCAGGCTCTCGAATGTTGTTCCCAGCTTGTTTCTATGTGGATTCGTCGGGTGCCGGAGAATTGCAGGCAGACTGCGAATCAGGGATAGAAATCTAACCGGAAACGAATTGTTGAGATCGAAGCTGCGAAGCGTTCTGTACACCTGCCTCGAATCCGCATCGATGGAGATCGTATGAATCTCATTCACGTCATACGATGGGAGGTAGTTGTCGATGAGCATGTGGCAAGTTACTGATTAGAGAGAATGTGGAGTATCACCACCAGCATACTCTCCGCGCACTTTCATTGCCTATTCGAACGTGTACACAATGCCGGCGTTGAGATTCAGGGATCTGTATTTGACTGTCGGCTCCGTGTAATTTGCCGGAGGCGTGAAGTTTGCCGGAGATTTGTAAATGTTCGAGAGTCCGAGGTTGTAACGAGCATCAGCCCGGATTCCGAGACGGTCGCCGATCTTGAATTCGGCGGCGAGACCTCCCGTGAGACCGAACTGCATTTTGCTTGTGATCTCCCTTCGGTCTCGTTTGGTTGTTGTCGTTGTTCCGAATGTGAACGAGGATTCTTCTTCCGAACAGAATCTGAAACCGAAGAATGGTCCGAAGAACGCCGCGAACGCCAACTCGCCGTCTACAATTGAATAGTTTCCCAACACAGGCAGTTCGAGATAGTTGACACGAATATCCTCTTTCCGTGAGAATTGCTGGACCCCGAGCGTCTGCGTGTCTTCGAATTTGTACCCGTACTGCATGTACTTCAGTTCAGTCCCGACAGAAAGGCGGTCACAGATACTGTACTGTGCGGAAAACCCTCCTACAAAATCCGTGCGTCCCGACTTGGTTCCTCCCTGTGCTGCAATGTCCGGGTCAATGCTTGCAGTGGAAAAGTTGGCGCCCAGATGAGCCCCGAACTTCCATTTGCCCGAATAGGGATTTCCCGCAAATGCCGGAATGGCAAACAGGAACAACACAACGATGCGAGAAGTGATCATGGCAACCTCCCGACAAATGTGTATATGTTGGTTGAGAAAGAACAGCCAAGTGAAGGATAATGAACTAAAACAACAGTGTCAAAGGGAAAAATCAGGTATTCCGATTCGTAGCGTAAGTGGCCACGAAACCTGACGGACTGACGCTTCTCCCCACGCTGCGCGTAGTTTATTTGTTATGACATCAAGCGGGTTGCTTCCGTTTTGGTCAATGAACCGCTGGGTTGCCGACCATGAACGCAAGTAGCCGAGAAGATGGTCAAGCGTCCAATGAGTGTGCATCTCGATCGGGGGCGGCGTGAGCTCACGAAAAGGAAACGGGAGGGATCGGTAGCCGTCAATAATACGCGACCGCTCGGGTGGCCAATATCCGTCGAGTATCCGGTCATGATAGTCTCTGACGATGGCATCGACATCAGGCGTGATACGGTGAAGATTGTACGTCCAGACGGCAAGAATGCCTTTGGGCTTCAGCACTCTTCTCACTTCAGCATAGAACTCCTCCAGCCGGAACCAATGAAGCGCCTGTGCAACGGTTACAATATCGGCGGATCGGGACGCAACAGGGAGTTTCTCAGCCTTTGCAATGTGGTAGGAGATGCGCGGATGAGGCTGAGCGTGCGCAAGCTGCTCGGCACTTTGATCGAATCCGACGACACTCTGATAATGAACGGCAAGCCCGAGAGCGGCCTGCCCGTTCCCGGTTGCACAATCCACGGCAAGTTCATGTTCCGATGTTAGCGAGGCAAGATATTCGAATAGCTCCCGCGGGTAGTGAGGACGGTATTGCGCGTACTCGCCGGATTGTTTCGAGAAATGATCGTTCTCCACCGGTGTCATGGTTGTTTATTCCGAAAGCCGATCCAACGCGGAACGGCTCGACAGTACTCGTCGTATGCGGCACCAATCTTCTTTCGCAGATGAGGCTCTTCAACAAAAACAATCGTCAGATGGAAGAAAAGCCACACAGCAGCGGCATATACCAGCAGCGCTGCTGATCCGAACCAGAGCGCCTCGCCGATGACGAACAGAAGAACACCGAGGTACATCGGGTTCCGGCTGAATCGAAAAAGTTTTCCGCGGACGAGCTTGGCCGGCTCCTCGCCTACGATGAACTTGAATGTTCTCGTGAACCAGATTGCCGGTGTTCCGCCTTCCATCAAGAAGGAAATCGAGCTGATGATGTACATGACAACACCTCCGAGCATCAGCAGCATCCCGCCGTACCGCCAATCGCCAATAGCGTATCTCTCAGGAAACAACTGCCGAAGCCCGTACGGCACATAGATTGCAACCGTACCCGGAATGAGAAGCGTGAAGATGATGAGGCGGAGGTCTGTCATCATTTTCCGTGTCGTATCTTACACCTCCGGCGGCTGCATGCCATATTGTCCCCATTCGTCGCGCGTCGGGCCGTAGAGACCGGGCACGGCAAGTCCGGCAATGCGCATCAACGCAATCATCTCGCCGCGATGGTGGATTTCGTGCTTGACGAATCCCTCAAGCGTAAAGCCGCGTTTCCATCTCTCGCCGTACATGTCGTCAACAACCTCGAGGGTTTCATCTTTCCAATTCTTCTTCACTTCTTCGAGAAGGGAGATCGCTGCGTCGCTGTAGCTTTTGAGAATTTCCCTTGCGGTTGCAGGAATCGGGTCGTGTTCTTTGGGGCCGGCAAGCTTCAGTCCCATCTTGCCGCACATTTCCGGAATGGTAATCGTAATGTGCCACGCGAGTCTGCCGAGTGTACGTACGTCGGGATGGATTACTTTCGTGAGCGATTCGTTGGTGAGATGTTTGAAGACTTTCTGCGTGTTTTCAATCTCTGCAGACCAGAGATGTTCGAAGTCGGAGATGGTTCTGATCATGATGAGTCCTTCGAAATGATTAAAAGGAATGCCGGAGTTTCTACCCAGCTGTACCGGTAAATAGCGACGCAAGATTGAGCGACGGGGCTTTCGTTTTGCTTGCAAGAGAAACGTAGTTGCGTGCAAGCGCATCCTTTCCTGCACCCAACACTGTGCCGACCAGCCCAAGCGCTTCGGCAAGATCGGCGGCGGGAACACTCTTGATAACATGTCGCCAGATCGTTTCCTCTAAGACATTGAATGCTGTCTGGACTTCGGAAAGATCGTACCCCGCCTTGAAGCGTTCTTCGGCAATCGTGTTGGCGTGGGCAATCATGGGCCCGACGTTGCGCTCTTTGATGCCGCGAGCGGTCAGCACAAAAAGCGCTTTGATACGCTGATGTGTATGTTCGGTTCCCGCTTTCTCGTAATTGGAAAGATGCGATCGTTGCAGCGCAATCATCGCTTCGTTGATGATGGAGCTGGAATGTTCGTGCAGAACGTCCTGTAGTGTCATGATGTCACCTGTGGCATATTGCAATGAGCAAGAAACGGTTCAACTTCATGACAAATATACCACAGGAACATCCTTTATTCAATCATTCACCGAGCGACTTGAGCCGCGCAGTTTCAAACTCATCTCCGGCGTTCCATCGGGGCGCTTCCTTCCGGTTGGCAATGTCGTGCCCGACAAGAAACGTAAGCTGAATATCCTCAACGGCGCCGCTCAGATCCCAATCCGGCGTGATCTCATCGGAAGGCTGGTGATAACGGGTTCTGACGTACTCGCGTACCTTCTCCTGTGCAAACTCCGGAGGCTTGCCGATGTAATCCAGGCCTGCACGTAGATACATGCACGGCACGCCGGCTTTTGCAAAGTTGAATTGATCGGAACGATAGAACGCCCCCTGTTCGGGAAATTGATCCGGCTTCACAATGCGCTTCTGCCATCCTGCGACATCTTCGAGAATCTTGTCGATATTCGATTTTCCGTAACCGATCATGATGACGTCGCCGGTTTTGCCGAGAACATTCATGCCGTCGATGTTGATATTTGCGGCAGTCTTACTCATCGGGAAGAGTGGATTGAGAACGTAATGCTCGGAGCCGAGTGTGCCGGACTCTTCTGCGCCGACCGCAGCAAAGACGATCGAGCGTTTCGGTTTCTCATCCAGCGAAATGAACATCGCAGCAATGTTCAGCAAGGCGCTCACACCGGTGGCATTATCCATTGCGCCGTTGTTGATGGAATCGCCGTTCACGGGGGCCGTGATTCCGAGATGATCGTGATGAGCCGTGAACACCACCGCTTCGTTCTTCAGTACCGGATCGCTGCCGGGAAGTACGCCGATAACGTTTGCTGATGTTGCGGTTTTGATCGTCGTCTTGACGACAGTTGACATTGTGATGCCCAACGGCACGGGCGTAAAGGATTTGCTCTCTCCGCTTTTCATCAACTCGTCGAGCGAATGACCTGAAAGACTCAGGATTTTCTCCGTTGCCGCTGATGTCGTCCAGCCGTTGAACAGCGTTGATGGTCCCGCAGGGTCGTTCGCAAGGGCGAAGCGTTCCCTGCTCCACGAATTCTCCACTACATTCCAGCCGTATCCTGCGGATTCGTCTGTATGAATAACGATGGCACCGGCGGCTCCTTTTGCTGCGGCGATTTCGTATTTGTACGTCCACCGTCCGTAATACGTTCGGGCATTGCCGCCGAAGAATGCCGGATCGTCTCCGGCAGGATCGTTGTTCATGAACAGCAAAATCTTTCCCTTCACATCAACATTTTTGTAGTCATCCCAATCCTGTTCGGGCGCTTCAATGCCATAACCAACGAACACAAGCTCCGCATCGCGTATCTCGACCCGTTCCTGCTGGCGGCCCGCAACGCCGACGAACTCGGCACGGTTGCGCAGTTCAATGCTCTTTCCTTTCGATTTGAAAGTAAGAGAAATAGAAGGGTCAACTGTTGTTGAGACCATCGGAAATGCTTGCAAGTACGAGCCGTTGTCACCACCGGGCTGCAGCCCCAGCATTTCCATCTGCGAAGCGATATATGCCTGCGTGAGCTTATCGCCGCGTGTGTTCGGGCCACGTCCCTCGAGAAGATCATCCGAAAGAAACCGGATGTGTCCCATGAGGGAATGTGTCGTCACGTGATTCAGGATTTTGACAGCGCCGGGATCCGGCGCGTATGAGTCTTCGCGGGAAGTGCAAGAGGCGAGGGCAAGTGAACATGCTATCAGAATAAACGCAACGGCGCTTTGCTTCATGCGGGATTCCTTTCAGTAACACAAATGATGAATGGCGGATTGTGCTGGGACGCGTCATTCTTCACCGACTCCAAACCACAACGGAATTCCGCTGCGACACTTCGGCGTTCTCAATGAGCGGCTGTTACAATGAACAGATTTCTACGCTGGATTCCAATCGATAAACGACTTTCTCGTCGGCGATTGGCACTTCGGGCAGAAGAAGACGTCATAACCTCTAACGCCTTCCCGGCGGATTTTTGTTCCGCAACGGGGGCAGGGTTGGTCTTTTTTGTTGCGGACTTTCATATGGTCGCGAACCTTGATATGAATCGGCTGACTTGCAGTATTCACCTGTTCGATTCCCCATTTCATGACAGAAAGAATGGACTGATGAAGCCGCTCGATTTGTTGCTGCGTCAGCTTGCTAACGAACGTCTTGGGATGGATTTGCGCATCAAACAGAATTTCATCGGCGTATGCATTGCCGATGGAACTGAGAATGGTGTGGTCGTTAAGGAACACTCGAACCTGTTTGCGAGTGTGTCTTCCCGCCAATTCAATAAATGCAGGAAGCGTGAAACCTGAAGACATGATATCGACCCCTTTCTCGCGATACTTCGGAATGGCTGCATATTCGCCCTGCCGTACAACGTAGGCCTTTGCCATCTTCTGTTCGTCACACAAATTCAATCTCGAACCGTCTTTCAGTAATAAAGAGAAACACAGATGTCCGACTGTCTTTTCATGCTGCTGTTGATGTTGCAGCTTTCCGGCCAGCATCAGGTTCATGACGAGATCGATCTTGCCTGAACATTCGAGCCGAAGAAACGGGCCGTGAACGTGGCAGTCTTGAATCGACTGGTTCCGCATCAACTCTTCAAACGTTCCTTCAACAGCAACTCGCAGTACAATCGGGTTCTTCACTTCTGCTGAGGAAATGGATTGGTCGCGCACGTGCGTGCGGAGATAGTTCCGGATGTAGAATAGGTCGGGGAGTTCAGGCATACGTGGATCTGAACGAAGTAAGAAATCTGTCAGAGATAATATACGTAGTCGACAGATTCATCGCTCGATTGACTTGTTCTGAATCGGCTTCAGAAGCCCGAAGGATTCTCGATATCCATCTCGAGTTTGAGTGCCGGATTGGCGTAGATGACGGTGTTGCGTTTGTCAGAAATCTGAACAGCCCAATCGCCTTTTTCGTTACGCACAACTGAGCCGAATAATTTACGGAGTTTCAACTGAGAGAATTTCTCCCAGAAAACCCATCCGAAGTACGCGTAGGAGTTGTCAAGATAGAAGGCGGGAGCGCGTTCGCCGGGAGTCACGTGCACACCGGCAACCGTGGTGGGTGCATAACCGCGCTGCTTCAGTACCTCGATAAATTCGAGCGAAACATCACGCGCATTCCAACGCAACTCGTGCTTTGCACGCTTGACGATTCGTCCTTCGATGATTTCTGCGAGAATTTCTTGGAGTTGGCTTGGGGAGAAGGTCATTCCACAGCAAAAATGTGTTACTGTGGCAGGTTCGCTACGCGGCTGCCTGCTCATCAACCAAAGCTTGAATCGGGATGCCGAGCGATATCTCGTCGGGAGTGATTCGTGCCCTGTACGCCATGATTTCCACGCCCGTTTTCACAGCTTCCCTGAAAAGGTTTCCAAACTCCGGGTCAATGTCAACAGCATCGGAGAAAAAGTCACAATCCTCACGCTGAATGAAAAAGAACGCGATGGCACGATGACCCTGTGCGGCAATCTCAGTAAGTTCTTTCAATCCCTTCCGTGCGCGCGCGTTGGGTGTTTCGGGAAACTTCGCAATGCCGTTCTCCGCCCACGCAACATGATGGATGTTCATGAACACGTTCTGATCGTTTCCGTGCATCATAATATCCACTCTGTTGCCGCGACCGTATTCAGCGTCAAGGAGGAGTTCGGTGTAGTGTTTGAGGGATGGGATCTGTTTGGCGCGGAGATTTTCCGCGACGACCCTGCGCGGGGTTGCGACATTGATGCCGACCCACGTGCCGTTCATCCTGATCATCTCCCACGTGTAGGCGTTGCGCCGGTGCGGGTCTTTGCTTTCCGATAGCAGGACCGGATTGCCCGGCGTTGAGCATCCGACCATCGTTCCTGAATTCGGGCAATGTGCTGTTACCACGGGACCACTATCAAGCTGAACATCTACCAAAAAACGACGGTAGCGCCTGACGAGCTTTCCCCCGATAAGCTTCGTCGAGAACTTCATTATCCTGATCTGTTTCCTGCAAGAAGAAAAACTACCCGGTAATTACGTGGAAAATCTGAAAATGCTTGTTATCTTGTATCACAAACTGAAAAAAGTTCAAGCAAACCACACAATTAGTGATGTGCCTTTTCCGCGTTCTTTTCACCTTACGAGCCGTCACATGAAGTCTCTTGCATTTGTATCCGACGATACGTTTCTGAATCATCGAACACCTGATGGCCATCCTGAGCGGCCTGAACGGTTGCGGCACTTGCTCCGGCATTTGCAGAATACCGAAACGTGGCAAATGCTCACGCACATTCAACCAACTTCTGCGAGCGATACGGATATTTGTTCTGTACACACGGAGGAACATCTACGCTATATCAAGGAGATGTGTACACGGGGCGGCGGCGTGTTGGACGAAGGAGATACGCATGCCGTACCCGAATCATATCGCGTAGCCCTTCTGGCCGCCGGTGCTGCGCAGAGGGGCGTCGATGCTGTTGTTTCGCAGGAAGTCGATGCGGCGTTCTGCGCCGTTCGTCCGCCCGGACACCATGCTGAACGTGACAGACCGATGGGTTTCTGCTTGTTCAATAACGTTGCCGTCGCTGCCCGCTACGCGCAACGCAAGCACGGCGTGAAGAAGGTGGCAATTCTCGATTGGGATGTTCACCACGGCAACGGGACGCAACATATCTTCGAAGCCGATCCGAGTGTTTTCTACATCAGCCTTCACCAATATCCATTCTACCCCGGAACCGGAGCGAGAGAGGAGAAAGGTGTTGGCGAGGGAAAAGGGTTTACATTGAACATCCCTCTACCTGCCGGAACAGGAGAGGAGCGGTATCTCGAAGCATTTCAGGATGAAATAGTGCCGGCATTGGAGAAGTTTGATCCCGGACTGCTGATTATCTCTGCCGGCTTCGACGCCCACAACGATGACCCGCTCGGCGGCATGCGGCTGACCGAGGAGTCATTTGCTAAGTTCACGGAGTTGGCGAAGGATATAGCCTCGGTAGTTTCCGTGCTGGAGGGAGGATATAATCTTGAGGCGTTGGCGAGGAGTGTGGAGGGGCATGTAGCGGAGTTGCTTCGTGCTTAGGCGTTGCCCCTATGCAAAAGTCAACCTTCTTCCCTTTGGCTCCGGAATGGGGTCGCCGAACTCTTTTGCGGTATCAATCCACAATTGGATGGCTTCCTTGGCATTTCGTAGCGCAGTTTCCTGTGTATCGCCATGCGCGATGCATCCGGGGAGTTCCGGCACTTCGGCGATAAAGGCTTCATCCTCGTTGCTCCAATAGAGGATGATCTCGTACCTCGAATTCATGGCAGCTCCGTTAGTTTGTACTTGATCAAGAGATTTCTAACCTGTTTCACCTGGTATCGCTTTGCTTTTGACCCATCGCGCTGGAGGTTAATGCGCTCCTCAATTCCAGCCTTTCGGAAAATGTGATGACTTCCCCGAATGCGTTTTTCGAAACCCAATCGGTCAAGTAATCCGCATAAGTCGTCAAACGCAATGTTCGCATCCGACTGCGCGAGGAGAATCTGTTCGATGAGCTTCAGGAATTTGTCCATGTCACTGTCTGAAAGAATTTACTATAGTTGGTATCGAATGTCAATGTTGCATATTCCAAGAATTCGGCATGGTTTTCCGGATTTGGTAAAGGAGATAGCGCCGGTCGCTTCCGTGCTGGAGGGAGGATATAATCTTGAGGCGTTGGCGAGGAGTGTGGAGGGGCATTTATCAGGATTGGCAGAATAGTCTCATGTTGCTTTTCACGCTGATTGTAAATAGAATGACGTGCAGATTTCTTTCAAACAATCAAGGAGATAGTCATGCGAATAGCTCTACTTGCTGCAGTTCTGTTGTTGTGTCTCGGAGTGTCACAGTCTCTGTCGCAAGAGATCGATCAGACAGATAGAGTGGTTCCGATACTTGACGGATTCACTCCGGTGACAACTCCCCAGTGGGGAAATGATGTACTTATCGTTAACAGCGAACCTCTCGGGCGTCCCTCGGCTGCCGGACGAAGCAACGGCACCGCGTTTGTTGCGGTACCCGATTCAACTATCATCCCGGGAGCGTCAACGGTCATCTACCGCACAACGAATTTCGGAGATACCTGGACGTTATTTACATCCATTTCGCCTGCTCGTTGGGTAAACAAAACGAAGATGGTCAGGACGGCGAATGATTCGATTTATCTTTTCTATCTGGCGGAAGGCGTCATCCGTTACTGGAATGTTGAGACCTCCACAATACGCGCTCTCGACTCGACACGAATCCGCGACTTTGACGTGGCAACATCCAGCACGGGGGGGCTGTATCTGTTCTGGGATGCAAATTACAACAACGATATTCGCTTCGCGAGTTCTTCCAATGGCGGAGAGACTTGGTCGCAGAGAATCTTCCTCTCGTCTGCGGGCGCCTTTCCGCGATTGTTCCTCAATCCTGTAGCGACCGACACGATGATCATCAACTATTACGGTCCGGTGAAAGTCGATACGGCACGTTCCATTATTCGACAAGCGCGGTATCGTGAAACTGCTCCCGGTACAATTGTTTCAGCCGGATTCACAAACGTCAACATCGATACGACGAACTATCGTACAGAATTCGGCTCCGTAAAACTCGGCAATGTGGTCTGGTTGTTTAACACGCTGGGCCTGACGGGTTCGCTCGATATTGAAGCGCGTGTTAGCACGGACGCGGGGGTTACATTCGGGGCTCCGTTCCTTGTTGCAGGGAATGCGAATATCGACGAGTACTGGTTTGACTTCAGGAATTACACCATCGGTGGCGGCGGTGTGGATTTCATCTATTATGCGGACAGTCTTGGCGCAACTGTAAACAACAATACCGACAAGATCATGTATGCCTTTCTTCGCCAATCTGCCCCGACAACCGTATCCGGCCGGACTCGACTGAGCGACCATCCTCCCGTGTGGTCACCAAACGACTATATTCCGACTGTGTTCGAGTACTATGATGTCGATGCCGAAGTGGGCGTGATTTGGGTTGGCATAGATGGCGGGCAACGGAAGCTGTTCTACGATCGCTACAATGCAACGCCGACGGAGGTACGCCCGACAAATGCCGGAGTTCCCGATGTGTATGTTCTGAAGCAGAACTATCCAAACCCGTTCAATCCTTCAACCACAATCGAGTTCGCAATTCCGAAGAGTGAGTTTGTAACTCTAACCGTGTACGATTTGCTCGGAAGGGAAGTTCAGAGACTGGTCTCGGAAAACCTCAACGCAGGTTCGTACAAAGCAAGATTTGATGCCGGGAGCCTCGCAAGCGGCGTGTATCTCTACAAACTGCAGGCAGGCTCGTTTGTGGAAACCCGGAAACTTATGCTCATGAAATAAGTGTCAGAAGAAGTGGAGTGACTTGAAGAAAGGGACTCTCGCGAGTCCCTTTTTTGTGATAGGCGGATTTGTTTTCCGAGAAGTTCGTTCTTGATTTTGTCGCAGACTTTCTGTTTCCTACTCCACCTCCCAATACGCAATCATGAATCTTACAAAGCATGAAACGAACAACACCCTTGTACTACGGCGACTATCTGCAACTCAATAAGCTGCTCGACAGTCAGTTCCCGGAAAGCACGAAGTATGGCGCTCAGGCTCACGACGAAATGCTGTTCATCATCGTGCATCAGGCGTATGAGTTGTGGTTCAAGCAAATATTGTTTGAACTGGACGCGATCATTCGTGAGTTTCGCTCGAACAAGGTAGATGAAAGCCAGGTTCACATTGCCGTTCATCGTTTGAACCGCATTGCTGAGATTCAGAAGCTTTTAATCGGGCAAATCCGCGTTCTCGAAACAATGACCGCACTTGACTTCCTCGATTTCCGTGATGTTCTCTATCCGGCGTCGGGATTTCAGAGCTTTCAGTTTCGATTAGTCGAGAACCGGCTTGGCGTTCGTTCTGCGCACCGGCATGTGTACAAACCCGGTTTGCCGTACTACGCAAATCTCTCCGAAGAACATCAGCAGATCGTCCGGCAGTCGGAAACCGAACCATCTCTTTTTCATGTTGTTCAGGATTGGCTTGAGCGGACGCCGTTTTTGAATGTTCATGGATTTGATTTTTTGGGAGAATATGAGAAGGCTGTACGCGGCTCGGGACAGGAATTGCGTGTCTCTGAAACGGACTTGAATGCCTTGCTTGACGACGAATGCCATGAAGGATTGGTGAGGGAGAATAAGCGCCGCCTATCCCGCAAAGCAATGGTGGCGGCATTGTTCATCTCACTCTATCACGATGAGCCGATTCTTCATCCGCCGTTTCAACTGCTCACGGCACTAATCGAAATGGATGAACAATTCACCTCATGGCGCTACAACCATGCGTTGATGGTGCAGCGAATGATCGGGACGAAAATCGGAACAGGCGGCTCATCGGGGTATGACTATCTGAAAGGAACGTTGGAACCGCACAAGGTCTTCTCGGACTTGCTGGCGGTTTCGACGTATTTAATCCCCCGATCCGAACTGCCGGCACTGCCGGAAGATGTACGAACGGATTTGGGCTTTTACTATTCATCAAAGTAGAACGATCCAACACAAAGACACGAAGCCTCACAAAGGATCACAAAGAGAACCTTCGTGTTCTGTCTTCGTGTTGAAAAAGCTTGTGTTGAAAAAACCATGAACCTTAACCTCACAGGAAAATCAGCTCTCGTCTGCGGCAGCACGCAAGGACTGGGCAAAGCGAGCGCCGTGGAGCTTGCTCTGCTCGGAGCTTCAGTTGTTCTGATGGCCCGCAACGAGCAATCGTTGCAGAAAACTCAATCCGAACTCGATACAAGCAAGGGCCAAAAGCATAGTTTCATTGTTGCAGACTTCTCCGACGTGAAGCAGGTTGGAGAGCGTGTGAATGAGTTTGTGAAGAAGAATCCCCCTGTGCATATTCTCGTGAACAATACCGGCGGGCCGCCGGGAGGGCCGATTGTGGACGCGGCGCTTAAGGAATTTGTCGATGCATTCTCGGCGCATCTCTTGTGCAATCACATCCTCACGCAAGCGGTAGTTCCCGGTATGAAGGCCGAATACTACGGCCGCATCATCAACATCATCTCGACTTCTGTGAAACAGCCGATTGCGGGACTCGGTGTGTCAAATACCATTCGCGGCGCCGTCGCTTCGTGGGCAAAGACTTTGGCCGGAGAGCTTGCTCCCTTCGGCATCACCGTGAACAATGTTCTTCCGGGCATGACAAAAACCGGACGACTCGATGCCCTCATCAAATCGAAATCCGAAACGAGTGGAAAGTCAATTGAGCAAATCACGAACGAGATGATTGCGGAAATTCCGGCCGGACGTTTTGCGATGCCGGAGGAATTTGGGGCCGTGGTGGCGTTTCTTGCAACCCCGGCAGCCTCGTACATCAACGGCATCAATCTGCCGGTTGACGGTGGGCGGACGCTCTCTCTGTAATTTCTCCACTAAGGACACGAAGAGCACGAAGTTTCTTTGCACAAAAAGACAACTCAGTTTGTCTTAGCATTCTCGGTGAACTTCGTGGATGAAAATATCAGAACATGGATCAAATCAAGAACTACATAAGCGGCGATCTCATTCCACCTGGTTCGGGTGAGTACATCCAGAATTACAATCCCGCGACAGGTGAAGTGTACTCGCTACTGCCGGACTCGGATACAGAGGATGTGCAACATGCCGTTGAAGCGGCGCAACGCGCTTTCCCGTCATGGTCAACTATGATGGTCGAAGATCGTTCACAACTGCTTCTGCGCATTGCAGATTTGATAGAGCGTGACATTGAAAAACTGGCGGTCGCGGAATCGATCGATCAGGGAAAACCGGTGACACTGGCAAAAAGCGTTGACATTCCCCGTGCGGCTCGCAACTTCCGTTTCTTTGCTACCGCCGTTCTTCATTT
The DNA here is from genome assembly GCA_900696645.1 of uncultured Chlorobiota bacterium. Taxonomy (GTDB): domain Bacteria; phylum Bacteroidota; class Ignavibacteria; order UBA10030; family UBA6906; genus CAADGV01. The sequence continues at coordinate 100,058 of CAADGV010000030.1, forward strand.
TGCAAGCGAAGCACACCCGATGGGCAACGAAGCGCTCAACTACACGCTTCGTCATCCGCTGGGGATTGTCGGGGCGATCTCGCCGTGGAATCTCCCTCTCTATTTGTTTACATGGAAGATTGCTCCGGCGCTTGCAACCGGCAATTGCGTTATCGGCAAGCCATCCGAGTTGACGCCGATGACGGCGTACATGCTTTCACAGTTGTGCATCGAGGGCGGACTTCCGCCGGGAGTTCTCAACATTGTTCACGGCTACGGAAACAAAGTCGGTTCCGCCATCGTGTCGCGTCACGGGATTGCCGCAATCACATTCACCGGCGGAACAAAAACCGGTGCTGAAATCGCCAAAACCGCTGCGCCGATGTTTAAGAAACTCTCTCTCGAAATGGGAGGAAAGAACCCAACCATCATCTTTGCTGATTGTGATTTTGAGAAGATGATGGAGACGACGATCCGTTCTTCTTTTGAAAATCAGGGAGAGATTTGCCTGTGCGGGTCGCGCATCTTCATCGAACGGCCTCTGTACGATAGATTCAAAGAAGAGTTTGTTGAACGGACAAAGCAACTCCGCATCGGCGATCCTCTCGAAAACTCGACACAGATCGGCGCCATCAATTCCCTGCAACATCTCCAAAAAATTCTTTCATACATTATGCTTGCACAGTCTGAAGGGGGAAGAATCCTCTGCGGCGGTAGCCGCGTTCACCTGGAAGGAAGATGCAAGTACGGCTGGTTCATCGAGCCGACGGTGATTGAAGGTGTGCCGCATGATTGCAGGACGAATCAGGAAGAGATATTTGGCCCCGTGGTAACGCTGACGCCGTTCGACACGGAGGAAGAAGTTCTCATGTATGCGAACAGCACACAATACGGTCTTGCCGCAACTCTCTGGACAAATGACTTGAGCCGGGCGCACCGTATTTCGGCGAAAATTGAATCGGGAATTGTCTGGGTGAACTGCTGGATGCTGCGCGATTTGCGTACGCCGTTCGGCGGGATGAAGGATTCGGGAGTCGGGCGTGAGGGCGGGGTGGAGGCGGTGCGGTTTTTTACAGAACCGAAAAATGTGTGCATCAAGATATAAAGTCTGTTTAGTCTATTTAGTCTGTTAAGTCGTTGAGTTATGAAGTCGAGAGAGATAATTCATTCATCGAAGGCACCTGAGCCTGTTGGTTTGTATCCTCATGCGCGACGTGTCGGCAACCTCCTGTTTCTTTCCGGAGTCGGGCCGAGGGAGCGTGGCATGAAGAAGATTCCCGGCGTTGAACTTGATGCTGCCGGCAACATTATATCGTATGATATCGAAGAACAATGCCATTCTGTGTTCAAGAACGTCAAAGCGATTCTCGAGGATGCAGGTTCGGGTTGGGAGAAGATTGTCGACGTGACCGTGTTTCTGACGAACATGAAGGATGACTTTGCAACGTACAACCGGATCTATGCCGAATATTTCAAAGAGAATCAGCCGTGCCGGACAACGGTGGAAGTGAACGCATTGCCGACGCCGATTGCGATTGAGCTCAAGGTGATTGCTACGATTTAGTCTCTTAAGTCTGTTTAGTCTGTCAAGTCGACCATCATGGGCAACATCGAGAAGTTTGAAGATATAGAATCGTGGAAGAAAGCTCGAAAGTTGGTCGGAGATATTTATCGGCTGACGAGTGACGGAAGGTTCTCCAAGGATTTTGGGCTGCGTGACCAAATTCGTAGAGCTTCAATTTCAATCATGCTGAATATTGCCGAGGGGTTTGGACGAAGAACCGACAAAGAATTAGCTCAGTTCTTGTTTCTAGCCTCGGGATCGGTCGCGGAGGTTCAGTCGGCACTTTACATTGCTTTCCATCAAAAGTACATTGGAGAAGCGGAGTTCGACGACCTGTACAATCAATGTTCAGATGTTGCGAGATTATTATCGGGATTCATCAAGTACCTTCGCAAAACCTGAGAACTGCTACGACTAAATGAACATGACAGACTCAATAGACTAACAACAACGGAGGCCTTATGTCCCTTGCATCTCCCATCAACTTCAAAAAATGGATTGACGACAACCGTCATCTCCTCAAGCCGCCGGTCGGCAACAAGTGTGTGTACGAAGACGCGGAGACCATCGTCATGGTGGTCGGCGGACCGAATGCGCGGAAAGATTATCACTTCAATGAAGGGGAGGAGTTCTTCTATCAAATCGAAGGCGATATCGTCCTCAAAGTTGTTGATGACGGCAAGCCGAAAGATATTCCGATTCGTCAGGGAGAAATCTTCCTCCTGCCGCCGCGGACACCGCATTCTCCGCAGCGGGGGCCCAATACCGTCGGCCTCGTCATCGAACATAAGCGTGCTGAAAAGGAACTCGACGGCTTTTTGTGGTACTGTGAGAACTGCGGCAGCAAGATGTATGAGGAGTTCCACTACATTGACAATATCGTGACACAGTTGCCACCGATTTTCGAACGCTTCTACGATAACGCGGAGAACAGCACGTGCAAAAAGTGCGGGACACGAATGGAAAGACCAAAGAAGCCGGTATGATTGGGCCGATGCCACATACAATTGCCAGTTCTTCCATTTGTGTTTAGATTAAAGGAGAGTCTCCGTTCGCCTATTCAAACGAGCGGGGCCGGAAAATTCCTATAAGCTGCTCCACCCTTGTGAAGAAGATCGACATCCACACACACATCCTGCCGAAGAACTGGCCTGACATGAAGTCGAAGTCCGGGTACGGCGGCTGGGTGAATCTCGAACATCATGCGCCCGGTTGCGGACGGATGATGATTGACGGCAAACATTTTCGTGACGTCGATGAGAATTTGTGGGACGCGAACGTTCGTCTGCGGGATTGCGATCAGCACGCCGTCACAGTGCAGGTGTTATCGACCGTGCCGGTGATGTTCAGCTACTGGGCAAAACCGCACGATGCCCTTGACATTTCGAAGTTCCTGAATGATCACATTGCAGGAGTAGTTGCCGCGCATCCGAAGCGCTTTACCGGGCTTGGCACGATCCCCATGCAAGCTCCTGATCTCGCAATCAAAGAACTCGAGAGATGCGTGAAGGAGTTGAAACTCGCCGGCATTGAAATTGGCTCTCATGTGAATGATTGGAATTTGAATGACGAACATCTCTTTCCCATCTTCCAAGCTGCAGAAGAATTAGGTGCTGCAATCTTCGTTCACCCGTGGGACATGATGGGAAAGGAACGGATGCCGAAATACTGGCTGCCATGGCTGGTCGGCATGCCTGCGGAAGTGTCGCTCGCAATTTGCTCGATGATCTTCGGCGGCGTGTTCGAGCGACTGCCGAAACTGCGCGTTGCGTTTGCCCACGGCGGCGGCTCGTTTCCTGCAACCATCGGAAGGATTGAACACGGCTTCAACGTCCGTCCCGATTTGGTCGCGGTTGATAACAACATCAACCCGAGAAATTATCTCGGCAAATTCTATCTCGACACTCTTGTTCACGACAAGGCAATGCTGCGCTATCTTCTTGACTTGATCGGCGAAGAAAAACTTGCGCTCGGCTCGGATTATCCTTTTCCATTAGGCGAAGCAAAACCGGGATTACTCATTGAATCCATGCAGTTGAGTGAACAGACAACGTCGAGACTATTGAGCGGAACGGCAGTCGAATGGTTAGGGAAGAATAGTCTATGAAGTCCATTTAGTCTATTCAGCCGAGAAGACCAAACAGACTGAAAAGACTAAACAGACCGCAAGGGGAATACAGTGGTCCGTTGGCTTTTTCTCGATTTGAATTCCTACTTCGCTTCGGTGGAGCAGGAGTTGCATCCCGAATTGCGGGGCAAGCCGATTGCTGTTGTTCCGCTGATGGCGGATACGACGTTCTGCATTGCTGCGAGTTATGAGGCAAAGGCCTTCGGCGTAAAAACGGGGACTCGTGTTGACGAAGCGAAGAGAATGTGTCCCGGTTTGCTCTGCATTCAGGCGCGACACGATCATTATGTTGAATATCATCACAAAATTGTTGATGCAGTGGAGTCGTGCGTGCCCGTTCATGCCGTCATCTCGATTGACGAGATGGTCAGCAAACTGACAGGAAGCCAGCAGAACACGGACAAAGCGAGATCGCTTGCTCTTTCCATCAAAGCAACAATCCGTGAGAAAGTCGGCTCGACACTTCGCTGTTCCATCGGACTCGCAACGAATCGTTTTCTTGCAAAAGTAGCCAGCGACATGCAGAAGCCTGACGGCTTGACGGTGATTGAGCAAAAAGATCTGCCCGACATTCTTCTCACATTACAGACGAGAGACTTCCCCGGTATCGGCCCGCGGATGGAGAAGCGCCTGCAGGAACACGAGATCTTTACTGTAAAGCAGTTGCTCGATTGTTCCGAGACGACGATGAGAAAAATATGGGGAGGGGTTGTCGGCGAACGCTTCTGGCATCTCCTGCGCGGTGAGGATGTTGAAGGACTTGAAACGCATCGTCGTACCGTGGGTCATTCACACGTATTGCCGCCGGCAGAACGGACAAACGAAGGCGCTTTCGGCGTTGCGCAGAAACTTGTTCACAAAGCTGCATCCCGACTCCGTCGCATGGACTACTGGTGTTCGAGTCTTGCCTTGTACATGAAGTTCATGAACCGGGCAAAGTGGGAGACACATGTGAACTTCGTCGAGTGCCAGGACACACTCACGTTGCTCGAAGCCCTTCAAAGGTTGTGGAACGGAATTCCAAAAACGGGAAAGCCGCTTGCGGTTGGCGTAACGTTGTACAATCTCGTTCCCGATCATCTTCACAATTTCGGAATATTTGATGAAGAGAAACGAACGGGCCTTGCGCAGGCGATGGATAAGCTGAATGCTAAGTACGGAAAGATGGCCGTACACTTCGGCGGCGTGTCAGGCCGCGCTGCACCGACTCGGATTGCGTTTACGAGTATTCCCGAGATGGAGGATTTTGAATTTGATGAATGAAAGACAGTTTATTGAGTTAAAGGTATCGCATGTACAAAACTCTACAAACTCCATGAACTCTACAAACTCTACGAACCTACAGACTATCCATGACATTCACCGACGACAAGAACCTTGCTGAGAAGTTAGATAGCGAAGACGCTCTCAAAGATCACCGTTCACGCTTCTTTATTCCTAAAAACAAAAACGGCAATGATGTTATCTATCTCTGCGGAAATTCTCTAGGACTTCAGCCCAAATCAGTAAGAAATTTCGTCGAGCAGGAATTGAAGGATTGGGAGATGTTAGGCGTTGAAGGACATTTCTATGCCAAGAATCCCTGGATGCCCTACCATGAATTGCTTACGGAGCAAACCGCACGGCTGGTTGGTGCGAAACCGATTGAAGTCGTGGTGATGAACACGCTTACCGTGAACCTTCATCTCATGCTCGTGTCGTTCTACCGCCCCACAACCTTGAGGCACAAGATCGTCATCGAGGCACATGCATTTCCCTCGGATAGATATGCGGTGGAATCGCAGATACGATTTCACGGGTTCGACCCGAAGCTTTCGCTGATTGAATTGCAGCCGCGTGCAGGGGAGACAATTCTCCGTACCGAAGATATTGAGGACGTGTTGGATGCCGACGGCGATGAAATTGCCGTTGTGCTGATCGGCGGTGTCAACTACTATACCGGGCAGGTATTCGACATGGAGCGGATAACTACAGCAGGGCAAGCACAGGGTTGTGTTGTAGGCTTCGACCTTGCTCATGCGGCGGGCAATATCCCCCTCAAGCTTCACGAATGGAACGTGGACTTCGCCGTTTGGTGTTCGTACAAATACCTGAACGCCGGACCCGGCAACATCGCCGGCTGTTTCGTTCATGAACGGCATGCAACCAATCAGGCTATTCCCCGATTTACAGGATGGTGGGGGCAGAACAAAAACATTCGTTTCAACATGGGGCCGACGTTTGATCCGATTCCCGGCGCCGAAGGTTGGCAACTCAGCAATCCGCCGATTCTGCCGCTGGCGGCATTGCGTGCTTCTCTCGAAATATTTGACGAAGTTGGAATGGAGACGCTGCGCGAGAAGAGCGTGCGATTAACATCATACCTGGAGTATCTTCTCAACAATCATCCCAGCAAGATGTTCTCAATTATTACACCCGCTGATTCTGCACAACGAGGGTGTCAACTATCCATCCGTACAAAAGAGGGTGGGAAGAAGATTTTCGACCATCTTATGGCGAACGGCGTAGTGTGCGACTGGCGCGAGCCGGATGTCATTCGCGTAGCGCCCGTTCCGCTGTACAACTCATTTACTGACGTGTTTCGATTTGTTGAAATTCTTGCATCCGGCACGGAAGCCGGAGGTTAATTTACGTAGAAGGGATTCGGTTACTGCCTTGAAGAACAGAATTGCAATTATTGGCTCGGGCCTTGCAGGCTCTCTGCTCGGCATCTATCTGGCAAAAAAGAATTTTCAGGTTGAGATGTTCGAACGCAGACCTGATATGCGTGAAACGGAGATCGGCGGCGGGCGTTCAATCAATCTCGCATTATCCGTGCGGGGCATTCACGCGCTGGAGGAAGTTGGCGTAGCCGAGAAAATCATGCGGATTGCCATTTCGATGCGCGGCCGGATGATTCATCCCCTTTCCGGCGACCTTGTGTTTCAACGGTACGGGAAGGACGAGTCGGAGGTTATCTATGCCACGAGCCGTTCAGAACTGAACAAAGCGCTTATGACGGCGGCGGAGAAAAACAAGAATCTTCACATCAACTTCAGCATGAGATGTACGGGAATGGATTTTGAGACGGGCGATGTCAAGTTTGTCAACGACACCACGGGCGAGGAATCTGCATTTCAATTCCGGACAGTGATTGGCACCGACGGATCCGCATCAGCCATCCGTTCCGAGATGGTCGAGAAGGGCATCAGCCAGTTTACACTCGACTCTCTTGATTACGGTTACAAAGAGTTGACGATTCCTCCGGGCCCGAACGGCAAGCACAGTATCGAGAGAAACGCCTTGCATATCTGGCCGCGCAAGACATTCATGCTTATCGCTCTTCCGAATCTCGACGGAAGTTTCACTTGCACGTTCTTCTTCCCCCACAAAGGCGAGGAAAGTTTCGAGAGTCTGAATTCCGAAGAGAAAGTGAAGTCGTTTTTCACAGAATATTTCCCCGATGCCACCGCGCTGATTCCCGATCTTACAAAAGAGTTCTTCTCGAACCCGACCGGTTCGATGGTTACTGTGAAAGGCTCGCCGTGGCGTGTGGAAGGCAAGGTGTTGCTGTTGGGCGATGCAGCGCACGCGATCGTTCCGTTCTTCGGGCAGGGAATGAATTGTGCCTTCGAAGATTGTACGCATATCAATCGCCTCATTCAGCGTCAAATGTCGTATGGCCGCACGCCCGAAAAGATTGATTGGAAAGAGGTGTTTGAAGGCTTTGAAAAAACGCGGGTCAAGGATACCAACGCCATTGCAGATCTTGCGGTCGAGAATTTTGTTGAGATGCGCGATTATGTTGCACAACCCAAATTCCAACTCAAGAAGAAAGTCGAGCGGGCTCTCGAAGAACAGTATCCCGGTCTGTTTGTACCCAAATATACAATGGTCACGTTTCGCCGGATACCCTATTCGGTTGCATACAGCCGGGGCATGATTCAGGAGAAAATTCTTGATGAATTGTGTCAGCACATTACCCGCCCGGAAGATGTTGATTTACGCAAGGCGGATTTGTTGATCAGCAAAGAACTTGATTACATCGAATAGGAATTTTGAAGGTGCCGACATGCCTCATTCGCTACTCTCGGATACGACAACAGAAGGAATTCGCGTGCGTGCCATTGCAACATATCTTGCCGACCAATCCCAACCGTCTGAAAACAAATTCGTCTTTGCGTACAGAGTCTTCATTTCGAATGAAGGAACAAAACCTGCCCGGTTGATTTCCCGGCACTGGGTGATCATCAACGGAAATGGCGACCGCGAAGATGTCGAAGGGCCGGGCGTTGTCGGCAAATATCCCCGTCTCGCACCGGGCGATGTATTCGAGTATACCAGCTTCTGTCCTTTGGATACGGAATGGGGAACAATGGAAGGCACGTACCGGATGCAGTCGGAGGACGGATCGGAGTTCGATGTCGTGATCGGGCGGTTTTACCTGGCGTGCAACGCGCCTCGAATGGAAGAAGTAATATGAAATTCTGCAGTGCATGCGGCAAGCCTGTCCGGTTTACAGTTCCGGAAGGAGACCATAAATTTCGCTATGTCTGCGATGCATGCAACACAATCCACTATGAGAATCCCCGTATCATTGTAGGCTGCGTCCCGGTAAGCGGGAACAAAGTCCTGCTATGCAAACGCTCGAATGAACCGCGCAAAGGATACTGGACACTTCCGGCAGGATTTCTTGAAAAGGGCGAGACCATTGAGGCGGGCGCAATGCGGGAGACCCTCGAGGAGGCAAATGCCGAAGTTGTAATCGACAGACTTCTTTCGGTGTACAGCATTCCCGACTTTGGCCAGGTGTACATCTTCTTTCTTGCAGAATTATCAAGCGCGAATTTCTCTCCCGGGGTTGAGTCAGAAGCTGTGGCGTTGTTTTCCGAATCCGAAATACCGTGGGCTGAAATCGCGTTCAGCTCGGTCCGGTTTACGCTGAAGAAGTATTTCGACAACGGATCATTGCAGCAAACGGCTGTCTATGTCGGAAGTCACGGCATCGTCAATGATCCCGACCTTCCGGGAAACTGGTGAGCGCTGGAGCACATTCAAAAAAATTGGGTTGACTTTCAACTCTGTTCATCATAGATTGTGGGTGTAGATCACGCTGTACCGGTGATTCGATCAGGGGAATTTCTGGTACGATGTTGATGCCCTGGGAAAGGGAGGTGATCCTATCTTGAAGATTAACATAGGAGCCTCTGGCAAGGCCTGCTAGCAACAGCTTTCAAGGCTCCAGTAGTGTAGACGGTCCCGTTGCACAGGTAGCGGGACCGATTTTTTTTGTGATATGTGCGCCAGACAGTTGCGGTTTCCGATTCTTCTCCGTACCATTTTCCAGCAACTTCCCCGATACCCTATTTTTACCCAATGAACCACAGCCCCGGCTTTCTCGCGCTGGTGAACGACGCCAAAACCCGTGTGCGGGAGACCACCGTTCATGACGTGCAGAAACGCCTTAAAATCACCGATGATTTTGTATTGATAGACACGCGCGAGGAATCTGAGTGGAACGAAGCACATGTTGCCGGAGCAATCTTTCTGAGCAAAGGAATTATTGAACGGGAGATTGAACGAGCCGTCCCGGATAAATCAAAAGAAATCGTTCTCTATTGCGGAGGCGGATATCGTTCCGCTCTGTCGGCAGATAATCTTCAGAAAATGGGATATACAAATGTCTTTTCGTTGGCTGGTGGGTGGAGGTCGTGGCAAGCAGCCAACGGAATCGTGACAGCTGAACACAAAGAGTAAGGAGTACAAAAACGGGGGTACTTGCTACATGAAATGTCGTCTTGTTCTGTGCTTCATTGTATTGTTCTTTGCATTCGAATCGGCCTTGGCCGAGCATCCTCTGCTCGTGAGCGTCCGGCTGGCTGAAACAGATTTCAAGAACTGGAGATACGGGCATCGTCTGCACCGGAAACAGCTTAATTGTGTGCAGTTTGTTGTGGTGGTTGTGGAAGAATTGCTCAAACGGGAGTTGACTGCCGAGGAACGGCGCGCAATTCTGATTAGTAATGTCGGGCGCCGGAGTAATCTTCCCCGCCTCATCAATCAAAACGATAAGCGCATTAGGGGGATTCAAACCGCGCTGGTGGAGATGAACAAAGGCGAGATTATCCAACCCTCTGAAGCCAAGCCCGGGGATTTCATACAGTACTGGAACAAGAAGAACGGCAGGTGGATCGGACACGCCGCAATTATACAAGACATTCGCGAGGATAACGGATTGCGCTGCGCTGCTATTTTCGGCTCACATCAATCCCTTGGCGGCGTAGGGATTGCCGACTTCGAAGTGGGGTTGAACGACCCGAACGTCCGGACATATCTCGTCCGATTCAAGCCATAAAACACATGGACACTGCACGATTCTTTATTACTCATTCCACTCAACTGCTCGAAAGCGACTTCCTTCCTCGAATCCGAACCGTTGTCGAAACACTGACGGATGAACAAGTCTGGTGGCGGCCGAACGAAGCATCCAACAGTATCGGCAACCTGATTCTCCACCTGTCCGGAAATGTCAATCAATGGATCGTCGGCGGAGTCGGGAAGCAATCTGTGATTCGAGATAGGGATAGAGAATTTGACGAACGCTCGCCCATCCCCCGCGCAGAACTTCTTGGGAAGCTCGAACGAACTGTATCGCAAGCGTCCGGCGTGTTGGCATTGCTCGATCCGTCGATGCTCGCTGAACTCCGTGAAATTCAGGGAAATAACGTGACAGTCCTTGAAGCGATTTACCACGTTGTTGAACATTTCTCGATGCATACCGGCCAGATTCTCATGCTGGCAAAGATGATCTCTGCATCCGATCTCAGACTCTATGATTTCCCCGGCGGCACTGCTACAAAGTTGTGGTAGCTTCCCATCAAGAAAGTTCATTTCTTACGACATAACAATACAAGAGGATGTTATGCGACAGTCATTTGCTTTTTTCGCAGGAGCCTTCCTGTTTGTTGGCCTCATGATGTATTATTCCTACACGGCAGGGCTTGATCCGGTTCCGCTTTCCACAGGCACGCCGGAAAACCCGCGTGCCCGCGATGAATTCGAGTTTCTTATTCAACGCAATCCAGTAACAAATGCGATTCCGCAGAGAATCTACCGGCTCGAACGCGAATTCGCCAAGCGGATTCCGTCACGTGAACAAGTGGCGTTGGCGAAAGGAAGTGCCGCCCCTGCGTTAGTCTGGACGGAGCGCGGCCCCGACAATGTCGGCGGACGCACACGTGTGCTTGCCGCAGACATAGCGAATGTGGGAACGCTTATTGCAGGAAGTGTTGCCGGCGGAATCTGGAAAACGACAAACGACGGTGATTCCTGGCGCCTCACGCTTTCTCCCGATCAAATTCATACCACAAGCTGTATCGCACAGGATACGCGGCTGGGCAAAACTCATATGTGGTATGTTGGAACAGGCGAATTCCGTGGATCGACAACCAATAACACCCGCTGGGGCGCATTCTATCGCGGCGACGGCATCTACAAATCAACGAACAACGGCGACTCCTGGACTCTGATTCCTTCGACTGTTTCCGGCACGCCGCATACTACAGAGTCGTTTGATTTTGTCTGGAATGTTGCCACCAATCCTGCCAACATTGCGCAGGATGAAGTATACGCTGCAACTTGGGACGGCATTTATCGTTCGACAAACGGGGGAACGTCATGGACTCTTGCGCAATGGTCGGACTCGGCCGTTGCCCTTTCAAGCGGGTTTGCAACTGATGTAGTAGTAACATCGACGGGTGTCGTGTATGGATTTACGAAACAATCCGGCGTTCCTAAAATCTGGCGCTCGCCGGATGGCGTGAACTGGACGAATATCGTTCCGGCCACGTTCCCGACAAGTTCAGGTCGGATTGTTCTTGGCTTGGCGCCATCCAACCCGAATGTTGTGTATATCTTCATCGAGCGGGCGAACAATGTTTCCGGCGGGGCCGGACATCAACTCTGGAAGTACACCTATTCAGGTGCAGGCGGAACGTGGGAGAACAGATCTGCCAATATTCCGAGCATGAATACTCAAACGGGATACGATCAGATTGTACAGGTGAAACCCGATGACGAGAACTTTGTTCTGATTGGCGGAACAGATTTGTACAGATCATCAAACGGTTTTACATCAACCGCTGCAACAGCGAATATCGGCGGGTACAGCTACTGGCCGAACGGCAATCACCCTCCCGATCTTCATGCCGGCGCATTCAGGCCGGGAAATCCGAATGTCTATTACTCCGGGCATGATGGAGGAATATCCCGCACAGATGACGTTGGTCTTAACCCGATGGTCTGGACAAGCCTGAACAATGGCTACAACGTCACGCAATTTTATTCGGTTGCCATCTCGCCGGACAGCGGCGATCACTACGTGTTGGCCGGTGCGCAAGACAACGGGTCGCAGGGAACAAGTCTCCCCGGCATGTCCTCGTGGGACATGGTGACGAGCGGAGACGGAACAGTCGTTGCCCTGCCGCCTGTCGCCGACGATCGTTTGTACACGCAATCGCAGAATGGCCCGCTGTACAGGCAAACACGAACCGGAGCCGGGTATGCTTCTTTTGCTCCTTCAGGTTCCACCCGGCAGCTATTTGTAAACCCGATTACTCTTGATCCCAATGACTTCCGAATTCTCTATTACGGAGCCGGTAAAAGTACCACGCCGACAATGTACACCGGAATATGGCGGAACAGCAACGCGCCGAACGGCACCAGCACAACCGGCTGGACTCCCCTCGCAGCGACAGATCCCGGAACGATTTCGGGATGGGTGCGTGCCGTGAGTGTCATAGGGGTTTCAACAACAAACAACCCCAATGTTGTGTACTACGGTACTACCGATGGTATCGTGAAGCGTGTCGACGACGCGAACGGCGCATCGCCTGTTGTGACGGATGTTACTCCTCCCGGACTTAACGGCGGAACGGCACAAGGCGGGTTTGTGCGATGCGTTGCCGTGGACCCGACAAATTCCAGCAAAGCGCTTGTTGCGTTCGGCAACTATGAGTTCCAGAGCCTTTGGTACACGACCAACGGCGGCACAACCTGGATTGATGTAGAAGGAAATCTTGCAGGCCCCGACGGACCATCAATTCGCTGGGCAACGATGTTCCATATCGGTAGTGAGTTGAATGTAGTTCTCGGAACAAGCATCGGCGTGCTGATGACGAACAGCCTCAACGGTTCATCAACTGTGTGGGCGCAAGTTGCGGCAAACGAAATCGGCAACATTCTTATCGGGTATATGGCTTACCGCGCATCTGATCGGACCCTGGCAATCGGAACTCATGCCCGTGGCGTCTTCACAACTCAATTTCCTGCATCGCCGACGAGTGTTGAAGACTCCCGTCAGCCCGTAAGCTTCTCGCTCGATCAGAATTATCCCAATCCATTTAATCCGACAACGACGATCCGGTTCAACATCGGGAAGGCCGGATATGTCTCTTTGAAAGTGTTTGATGTGATGGGGAAAGAAGTCGTAACTCTCGTCGAATCCGAGCTTCACGCGGGAAGTCACACCCGCGAGTTTGATGCGAGCAGAATGGCGAGCGGGGTCTATTTCTATCAACTCAAATCAGGCACCTTCTCGGAAACGAAGAAGATGACTTTAGTTCGATGAAATCACTGCTGATAAGTTTCGTCGCTGCGCTTGTGCTATGCCAGCCTGCGTCAGCACAGAAAACAAAATCCATCTACATTCCTTTTGCAAAGGAAGGGAAGTTCGGCTACTTCGACAGGAAAGGAAATGTCGTCATTCAGCCGCAGTTCGACGTTGCGCTTCCGTTTTTCGAGAATCTTGCCTTGGTTCAGAATGACGGATTGTGGGGCTACACTGATACCACGGGTAAGTATGCAATCGAGCCGCAATTCAGCGACGCCGACAATTTCTCCGGCGGCTTTGCGCGCATCAGAATGTCCAAAGTCTTCAGCGGTCAGAAATGGGGCTTCATCAACAAGCGCGGAGAAGTCGTTATTGAACCGGAGTATATCGACGCTGGGAGTTTCTACGAAGGCCGCGCTTGGGTTCGTTCGCTCAGAAAATTCCTCTGGATTATCACAATCGGTACGCGTTTTGACTATATCGATTCGACAGGCAATATCGTTATCGAAGAAGGCTACAACAACGCCCTGAGTTTCTCGGAAGGCCTTGCCGCTGTGAACACCGGCAGACTCTGGGCGTACATCGATCACGCAGGCACAATCAAGATTCCTGCGCAGTTCGATGATGCATTTGCATTCACAGAGGGTCTCGCACGCGTGCGCAAGGGCGTCACGTGGGGCTACATTGATAAAAGCGGAACGATGCTCTTCACTCTCGGAAGGGATACTTCCTCAAATTTCTCGGAAGGTTACGCGTGGGTGAAGAGGGATGGCAAATTCGGATTTGTGAACAGAAAGGGTGAGATGGTTATCCCGCCTTCGTACGATGATGCCGGCGGATTTTCCGAAGGGCTCGCAGTTGTTGGGGTGGGCGCGCAATACGGCTATATTGACACAAAGGGACAAATGGTGGTTCAACCCCAGTTTGACCTGGCATGGGACTTCTATCAAGGAAGCGCGTTCGTGAAACTGAATAACAAGTATGGCTTCGTTGACAAAGAGGGAATTGTAATATGGTGTTCGGTCGAATAGTGGCCCGGCTATCCTTTGCTGCGGCGATTGTTGCTTTCTGCTGGCTTCAGGGATTCGCCCAGACGCGAACGGAAGCCCGTGATACGCCTTTATGGATTCCGCTTGAGAAGTTTGACGAGAAGCGTGACGCCGCTGCAGATATTCAACTTGCGGTTGCAGAAGCAAAGCGGTCGGGCAGACATGTCTTGCTCGATGTCGGTGGTGAATGGTGTGTGTGGTGCCACCGCCTCGATTCGCTGTTCGTGAAGAATCCCGATTTGAACGAGTACCTTCATGCTAACTTTGTTGTAGTGAAAGTAAACTGGAGCAAGAACAATAAGAACGAAGAAGTTCTGTCCAGATACCCGAAAGTTGCCGGATATCCACATCTTTTTGTGCTGGATGAAACCGGGCGTTTGCTGCATTCGCAAGACACAAGCGAATTGGAGGAAGGGAAAGGTCACAGCCGGGAAAAGATGTTTGCCTTTCTTCGAACTTGGGCCCGCAACTGAACCGATGCCAGCATTGCAGACTCTGAGAACATTTCTTTCAGGCATTGTAGATTATGCCGGACTCTTTCCTCCGGCAGCTCTTTCGATGGCCGAAGCAGTCAAGAACTACGATGCGTATCTGCGCGGAAACGATGCGTGGGCACTCGGGCGGTTCATCGTACCGATCCCCCGGCTTGATGAGTTCGGGCAAGAGGTGAAGCTGCTGTTGTCGGGTTCGACCGTCTGGAAGTTGAGCGCCCTCGCAGGCCCGAACACACGGTTCGAAATGCGGCAAGTCGGAAGTTTCAACGGGCGCCACATCGGCAAAGTTGTAATTGACACTATCGAAGTGAAGGCGGCACGTATAGATGACATCAGAGACGCATCGGCTGCCGTCCCCGCATCGTTTCAATTGTTTATCGAAATACCTATTCAAACGGACCCCGCTGAACTGATTGCAGAAATCGGGAAGCACAAACGTTTTGCAAAAGTTCGTACCGGAGGAATTACTGCGGATGCATTCCCGTCAAGCCGGAACCTTGCCCGGTTCGTTCATGCGTGTGTGAAAGAGAATGTTCCGTTCAAAGCAACCGCGGGGTTGCATCATCCCATCCGGTCGGTGTACAATCTTACCTACAAACCTGATAGCGAGCAGGGAAAGATGTACGGTTATCTCAACCTGTTTCTCGCAGCGGCGTTTGCCCGGAAGGGAATGAGCCTTGATGATACCGTGACACTTCTTGAAGAAGAATCACTGAAGGCGTTTACGCTCGACGACAAACACATCTCATGGCGTGCACATCATCTTGACGAAAAGGAATTGCTTGATGCCCGAAGAAACTTCGCCATCTCATTCGGCTCGTGTTCGTTCCGTGAGCCGATGGATGATTTGAAGAGAATACGGTTGATGTGACGAAAATCGAACCACGAAACCGGTAGCGTGTACTATGAACGAAACCCACAATCCCCAACTTACATCCTGGATTCCTTCGGCCAACATTCCGGGAAACGACTTTCCGATACAAAACCTTCCGTTCGGCGTATTCAGGAAGAAGGTCACCGGTCTGCATCATATCGGTGTGGCGATCGGCGATCAGGTGGTTGATATCACCGCCGCGCGGAACGAGGGATTGTTCAACGGACTTGCGGAGGAAGCGGCCGAAGCATGTTCCGGCGACACGTTGAACCGGCTTCTTTCCCTTGGACGTGCGCATTGGTCGGAACTGAGAAAACGGCTGAGTGTTCTTCTTTCTGATACTGAAGAACGCGGGAAAGTTGAAAGATGTCTCGTTCCTATGACAGCGGTTGAAATGCAACTACCGGTTGCAGTCGGCGACTACACCGATTTCTATGCTTCGATCTACCACGCGACAAACGTCGGCAGTATGTTTCGCCCGGACAATCCGTTGCTGCCGAATTACAAGTATGTGCCGATTGGCTATCACGGCCGCGCTTCGTCCATTGTGGTCAGCGGAACGCCGGTACAACGTCCTTCCGGGCAGACGAAATCCGATGACGCACCTGCCCCTGTGTTCGGCTCGACCAAACAGCTTGATTACGAACTTGAAGTCGGTTTCTTCATCGGTCCGGGAAATGAAATGAGCAAGCCAATCCCGATCAGCGAAGCTGAACATCACATCTTCGGTCTTTGTTTGGTAAATGATTGGTCGGCACGAGACATTCAGAAGTGGGAGTATCAACCGCTCGGCCCGTTTCTTGCAAAGAATTTCGCAACAACGATCTCACCGTGGATTGTTACGCTTGATGCCCTCGAACCTTTCCGCTGTCCAGCGTTTGCGCGTCCCGCTGACGACCCTGCGCCGTTACCGTATCTCGACTCAACGGCGAACGTGATGACGGGGGGAGTGAATATCACGCTCGAAGTATTCTTGCGTTCCCGAAAGATGCGCGAGAAAAAGTCCGACGCGTTCCTCGTCAGCAGTGGAAACTTCAAAGAAATGTATTGGACTCTTGCCCAGATGCTGACGCACCATGCAAGCAACGGCTGCAATCTTCGTCCCGGCGATTTGCTCGCCAGCGGCACGGTGAGCGGCACGACGAAGGATTCCCGCGGCTGCCTGCTGGAGCGAACCTGGCGCGGCACCGAACCGCTACAACTTCCTTCGGGTGAGAAGAGAACATTCCTCGAAGATGGCGATGAAGTGACGATCCGCGGGTATTGCGAGCGAAGCAATGCTGTGCGGATAGGATTCGGCGAATGCCGCGGTGTTATCGTCGGCTGATTTTCCTGTCAACGCTTGCACTGCCCCCTGTTTCCGGATTTTCTCCCTTCCCGCCTTTTCGTTATATTATCCCGAACCGACAACTCACCGTTCCCGGTGTAGAAACGACAGCCGGACGCCCGAAGCACAATCCAAAGCAGGAATCCACTTTTTCATGAGCGATAACAAAATCATCTTCTCGATGGTTGGGGTCGGGAAAGTCGTCAAGCCCAACAAGCAAATTCTCAAAGACATCTACCTATCATTCTTCTACGGCGCGAAGATCGGCGTGCTGGGCCTGAACGGCGCGGGAAAGAGTACGCTGCTCAAGCTGATTGCAGGAGTCGATAAAGACTATCTCGGCACGATCACGGCGCAAAAAGGAATCACCTTCGGCTATCTTTCTCAAGAACCCGAACTCGATCAATCAAAAACCGTCAAAGAAGTTGTTGAGGAAGGCGTTGCCGGAACGGTGAAGCTGTTGAAGGAGTACGAAGAAATCAGCGCCAAGTTCTCCGAGCCTGACGCGGATTACGATGCGCTGCTGGAGAAGCAGGGCAAGTTGCAGGAGAAGATTGATCACCTGAATGCGTGGGATCTCGACAGCAAACTCGAACAGGCGATGGATGCATTACGATGTCCGCCGGGCGAAACGCCGGTGAAGGTTCTTTCGGGCGGTGAACGCCGGCGAGTAGCACTGTGCCGTTTGCTTCTGCAGGAACCCGACGTGCTGCTGCTCGACGAACCGACCAATCATCTTGATGCGGAGTCGGTCGGATGGCTTGAGCAACATCTTGCACAATACAAAGGGACTGTGCTTGCCGTAACGCATGATCGCTATTTTCTCGACAACGTCGCCGGATGGATTTTGGAATTGGATCGCGGCGAGGGGATTCCGTTCGAGGGTAATTATTCATCATGGCTTGAGCAGAAGAGGCAGCGACTTGCCATCGAGGAGAAGCAGGAATCGAAACGCCAGAAGGCCCTTGCGGAAGAATTGGAATGGGTTCGCATGAACCCGAAAGGACGTCATGCGAAAAGCAAAGCGCGCATTGCCGCGTACGAGAAGATGATCGCCGAGCAAAAAGACAAACGTAACGAAGACATCGAAATCTACATCCCTCCGGGACCCCGGTTGGGGAATGTGGTGATCGAGGCAAAGAATGTCTCCAAAGCCTACGGCGAAAATCTTCTCTACGAAGGTATGAACTTCATGCTTCCGCCCGGCGGTATTATCGGTATTATCGGCCCGAACGGTGCCGGTAAGACGACGCTGTTCAGAATGATTACGGGGGATGAAAAACCCGACTCCGGTACATTTGCAATCGGCGATACAGTCAAGCTCGGCTATGTCGATCAGAATCGCCCGCTCGATCCGAACAAAACCATCTGGCAGGAAATTTCCGGTGGCGAAGATTTGATCATGCTTGGAAATCGTGAGGTGAATTCGCGGGCGTATGTTGCGCGGTTCAATTTCAGCGGTACGGATCAGCAGAAGCCGGTCGGCATTCTCTCGGGAGGCGAAAGGAATCGTGTACATCTTGCCAAAGTCCTGCGTGAAGGCGCAAACGTGCTGCTGCTCGATGAACCGACGAACGATCTTGATGTCAACACGTTGCGGGCGTTGGAAGAAGCATTGCAGAACTTTGCGGGCTGCGCTGTTGTTATCTCCCATGACCGCTGGTTCCTCGATCGTGTTGCGACGCATATCCTCGCATTTGAAGGCGACAGCAAAGTTGTGTGGTACGACGGGAATTACTCCGAATATCACGAAGACATGCTGAAGCGGTACGGCATCGAGGCCGACCGTCCGCATCGCATCAAATACAAGAAACTGATGAGGGAGTAGCCGCTTCATGTCCCGAACGAAATTCGAGGCGGTGATTTTTGATCTCGATGGCCTCATGATTGACACCGAGCGAATAGCCTCCGATGCATGGTTGCGGGCAAGTTCGGAGATGGGCTATCCGTTAACCGAAAACGTCGTGCACGAAATGATCGGCCGGACGGGTCCCGACTCGGACGCAATTCTTCGCAAGAATCTCGGCGAGGAAGTGGCGTTGGATGAGCTGAAGGCTCTCCGTCTGTCGTACACGGATGATCACATCGCCAACATCGGCATTCCGTTGAAACCGGGATTGCTTGAGTTGCTCGATTTCTTGGATGGTAGGAAGATTCGCAAAGCTGTTGCAACATCATCAACGCAGGAACGTGCCGCAATGAAGTTGAAGCGAACGGGATTGTTCGAACGGTTTCCGGTCGTTATTTCAGGCGACGACGTGCATCGCGGCAAACCTGCGCCCGACATTTATCTTGAGACAGCAGTGCAATTAGGTGTAAGCGCAAACCGGTGTCTTGTTCTTGAAGACTCTGATGCTGGTGCAAGATCAGCGCACGCAGCGGGTATGCAAGTCATCGTCGTGCCGGACATCAAACCTCCGGCCACAGATGTTGTAGCGCTTGCGCTTCGTGTCGAGCAATCGTTGTCGGGTGTTCTCGGTTTTCTGCCTCAGATAATTTAGCCTGCGTAGTACCCGGTGTTTCTTTCACAACATTCATAGGAGAAGAAGTAAATGGCAAATACAACCATCGGTTTTGGAGTCGTATTGATTCTTGTGGGGTTGGTGAGTTACTTCGCGACAGGCGCCGCGTCGTGGACGGCGCTGATTCCCGCCATCTTCGGCTTGCTGCTGCTGATGTTCGGCATTATCGCGCGCAACGAAAACATGCGCAAACATGCGATGCATGGCGCCGCTGTGATCGGCCTCCTCGGATTTTTCGGCTCGGTCAGCGGTATCTGGCAATTGTTCAAGATGATGGGAGGAGAGGCGGTTGACAGGCCCGAAGCCGCGGTCGCCCGTTCTATCATGGCGGTGATTTGTCTGGCGTTTGTTGCGTTGACCGTCAAGTCGTTCATAGCTGCACGAGTGTTGAAGAAAGGCGAATAGGAAGAATCGGGCTGCATCTTGCAATACAGCCCTTCACGTTGTAGATTTGGACCGGCACACTTGCCTGCGTACCGGCCTTTTCTTTTCTATTCAACGTTCTCTTACAATCACATTCCACGGAGGCTTCCGTATGACTACCCGCCGCGAATTTCTTCAGCAATCCGCCATTCTTTCGGCCGGCATTATGCTGTCCGACAAGATGTTCTCCCAATCAAAAAACAGGAAGCCCCGTGTTGTTGTGCTTGGCGCAGGTCTTGCGGGACTTGCAGCAGCCTACGAACTCACGAAGCAGAACATCGAGGTTGTCGTTCTTGAGGCCCGCAACAGAATTGGTGGCAGGGTTCTCTCCCACGAAATCGATTCAGACAAGAAACTTACCATTGAACTCGGAGCCGAATGGGTGGGCAACTCGCACGAACGGGTGATTGCCCTCTGCAAGGAATTCAATCTCGAACTCTTCAACAATCAATTCGAGACACATCTCATCTACAAGAACGAATACTCACCGTCCGGCAAATGGGGATATTCGGAGGAATGGAATGCGAAGTTCGGGAAGTTGCTGGCGGAGTTCGGGAAGATGTCGGAATCGCAGAAGCGGGCTCTCGACAAAACAGATTGGTGGCGTTACCTGATGAACAACGGAATCAGCGAGCGTGATTTGGATTTGCGTGAACTTGCCGACAGTACGGACTTCGGAGAGAGTATCCGTCATGTATCCGGCTATCCGGCAATCACCGAGTATGCCGAGTCGAGCCCGAAGAATGAAATGGATTTGAAGATTCGCGGTGGCAACAGCAGGCTCCCTCATGCGGTAGCGGAGAAAATCGGGCTCGATAAAATCAAGCTGCAACACAAAGTCACCTCCGTGAAGCAAGAGACAAAATCCACCACCGTGACATGTGAGAACGGTTCGACGTTTCTATGCGACTTCGTGATTTGTACAATCCCCACATTCGCCATCGGCAAGATTCACTGGCTCCCCGAGTTGCCGAAGGAGAAGGTAGCGGCATTGAACGCGCTGCAATACTCGCGCATCAACAAACATGCTGTGCTGTTCGACGAGAGATTTTGGAACGATGAAGCATTCGATTTACTGACGGATTCCAACGCCCACTACTTCTATCACGCCACAAAAAGCCAGGAGTCGGGGCAGGGCGTTTTGATTTCGTACTCGATCGGCGACAAGGCTGACGTCATCGCCCGGCAGAATAACGAGTACCGCAAACGCATCGTCGCCGACGCGTTACGTCCGGGATTCGGCGATGTTGCGGAAAAGATCGTCCGGCAAGTGAACTACTACTGGGGCAACGATCCGCATTCGATGGGCGCGTATGCCATCTACGGAAAGGATCAGTGGTTCACGCTTCAGCCCGTTCTGGCGAAGCCCCACAGGCGGGTATTCTTTGCAGGCGAGCACATTGCGGACTGGCAGGGATTTATGGAAGGCGCGGTGGTGACGGGGGAGGATGCTGCGAAAGCGGTATTGAATCTGTAAGAAGAGCTTGACCGCAAAGAGGGTGCAGCATTTGAATTTCTTGGGCGGTAATCATATATTTTGATAGCACCGTTAGGGGTGTCCCGACGATAACACAGCGGGACTGAGATAAGACCCTAGGAACCTGATCCGGATCATACCGGCGTAGGGAAACGGAACCAAGTTCGTTCTTGATTTCTTTTTCTGCCGTTTTCCTTTGCAGGTTCGCAACGGAAACGGCATTTGTATTTTTTGTAAGAGAAGGAAATTATGAGACGAATGAAAACCACTTTGCGGATTGTGCCGTGTTTGTTTCTCCTCTTCGCCTTTTCATTTGCAGAAGAAACCGGCACTATAAAAGGGAAAGTCATCGACGCGTCAACGGCGAAACCGCTGTTTGGGGCCAACATCACGATCAGGGGCACATCTCTCGGCTCGACAACTGATGCCGACGGCGAATTTACGATAGGGAATGTGAAAGCCGGGATGTACGAATTGCGTGCATCGTTTGTGGGGTACGCTTCGCTGAGAAAGGAAGTGATCGTGGCGGGAGGCGGAGTTGCTTTCCTCACATTCTCACTTTCTCCGTCGGAGATTATTGGCCAACCAATAGTCGTTTCAGCTACACGAGGAAGAGAGCGGGAAACCCCGGCAACATTTTCAACTCTGGAACGAGAACACATTCGTGAACGATACTCTACACAGGATATTCCCGTTCTGCTTTCCGAACTTCCTTCAACAACATTCTACTCCGAAGCAGGCAACGGAATCGGTTACACGTATCTGAACATTCGCGGTTTCGATGCGCGGCGCATTGCCGTGATGGTAAACGGCATTCCGCAAAATGATCCCGAAGATCATAACGTGTACTGGCTTGATATTCCGGACATCGCGGCAAGTGTCGAAGATATTCAGGTTCAGCGCGGGGCGGGCAGCGCATTCTACGGCTCTCCTGCTATCGGCGGCTCGGTCAATCTTGTCACCAATAATTTCGGTCGGGAACGGCTTTTTCAACTTTCAGGTGGCGTCGGAAGTTACAATACGCGGCGATATTCCGCGTTGTTCAATTCGGGCCTCATCGACAACCAATATGCAATTTACGGACGTCTCTCGAAAATTCTGAGTAGCGGCTATCGGGAACGTTCGTGGGTGGATTTCAACAGTTACTTTCTTGGCTTGATTCGATATGACGAGAAGATGACCACGCAAGTCAACTTCTATGGCGGACCGGTTTCGGATCACCTCGCATTCTACGGCATTCCGAAAGCCGACGTGAAGGATCGTGAAAAGCGCCGCGCCAACCCGATTCAAGGCGACGACGAAATCGAGAATTTTTCCCAACCGCATTACGAGTTGTTTCACGAGTGGCGACTTTCGGAAGATCTCACTCTCAATAATACGCTGTTTCTGATGTTGGGAGACGGCTTCTTTGACTATGACGGATCGTGGGCACCGTATTCGTACTTCCGTATTACACGACAGAACGGATTCGATATTACAGGCGATCCTGACACGCTGTACATGTCCCGCGCCCTGATTCATGCAGTCGTCAGCAACAGGCAATGGGGATGGTTGCCGCGGGTGACGTTCTCGCATGAGAACGGTGAGTTCATCGCGGGGGCAGAGCTTCGTTTGCATCGTTCCGAACATTGGGGTAACCTGAAACGTGCAGACATGCTTCCTGTTGTGCTGCCTGCTAACTACCGCTACTATGATTACAAGGGGGCGAAAGATATTGTTTCATTGTATGCGCAGGAGTTGTATCGTTTCCGTCCGGACTTGACGGGAATGTTCAGTGTGCAGTATGCCTATAATCGTTATCGATTGTTTGATGAAAAATATGTCGGCACGGATTTTTCCGTTCCGTATCACTTTGTGAATCCTCGCGTCGGGCTGAACTATAATCTTGATGAGAATTGGAACAGCTACATCAGCCTTGCATACACTTCCCGCGAACCGCGCTTGAAGAATCTGTACGACGCGGCAGAGGCAAGTACACCCGAATCGTGGGGGGCGATTGTGCCGCAGTTTGGCCCGAAGCCGGCTGGCGGATTTGATTTCTCGACGCCGCTCGTGAAGCCCGAACGCCTTCTCGACGTTGAATTTGGAGGAGGATTCACCCATGAACGTTTGAAAGTGTTTGCCAATCTCTTTTGGATGGAATTTACGGACGAGATTGTCAAGAGCGGCCAGGTGGATCGTTTCGGTCAGCCCATCACCGGAAATGCCGAACGTACGCGCCACATCGGCGTTGAGTTCAGCGCACGGGCAAAGCTGACGGATGAGTTTGAAGTAAGCGGCAATGCTACATTCAGCCGTAACCGGTTTGTACGCCATACGGATTACTCAACGGGGGTTCCGCTCAATCTCAAAAGGAATCCGATTGCGGGTTTTCCGGATGTATTGGGGAATTTGCGGGTCTCGTATCGATACGAGAATCTTCTTCTCTCGTTAAGCGGGCGATATGTCGGCAAACAATACACGGACAATTTCAAAGACGAACAGAATACTGTTGACGCGTATTTTGTAAGCGATGCTTTGCTGGCTTACAAAATCATGAATGTATTTGACAATGTCGGGCTGGAACTGAAGCTGCATGTCAACAATATCTTCGATACACTCTATGCAGCGTACGGGGAGGGGAAGGAGTTCTTTGTCGGGGCCGAGCGGAATATCTTCTTCAATATCGCTATTACATTATAATGAAAAAGGCGTCAGCGCGGTTCAAAAGTGCCCTCATTATTTGCAACGGAGAATCTCCGGGTCGAAAGCTGGTTCAGAAGCTTGGACGCCATTCAGACTTGATTGTTGCCGCTGATGGCGGAGCAAACGTCGCTCGATTTCTCGGCATCCGTCCAGATGTGATCATCGGCGATCTTGATTCAATCACAAACCAAACGAAACGATTTTTCTCGACATCTCAACTCATTCATGTCTCGCGTCAGGATAATACCGACCTTGAGAAAGCGCTCGATTTTCTGGGAGATATTGGAATAAGAAAGGCGGCAATCGTAGCTGCAACCGGTAAACGACTCGATCACACATTGGGTAACCTCTCCGTAATCTGGAACTACACTTCGTCAATCGATATCGAGTTCGTGGGAGATGCATGGTACGCTGTGCCGGTAGGGAAGAGAAGAACTTTTTATGCTTCAACCGGAACAGCCATCAGCCTGGTGCCCTTCGGTGCATGTGCCGGGATTACTCTTCGCGGGCTTCGCTATCCGCTCACCAACGCATCGATGAAGGTGGGAGAAATTGGTGTCAGTAATGTTGTTGAGAAGTCGCCCTTTACCGTTGAGGTGAAGAAAGGAAAGATGTTGATGATTGTTTCTTCGACGAATAAGACGATGGAGCTTCCCGATTCATGGTAACTTTTTCTCCCATCGACCTTCTGTTGATAGGGGCTTACTTCGGTGCCGTTCTCCTTATCGGCTTTCTCGCCAAATCCAAAAGTGAAGCAACTGATTTTCTGCTCGCGGGACGTTCGCTGACGCTTCCACTGTTCGTAATGACGCTTGTCTCAACATGGTACGGCGGCATTTTAGGCGTGGGAGAATTCTCGTATCTGTACGGCATTTCCAATTGGGTTGTGCAAGGAGTGCCGTATTACATTTTTGCGCTTGTGTTTGCAGTGTTCCTTGCAAAGCGTATTCGTGAGTCCAATCTTCTCACCATCCCCGATAAACTGCAACATGCATACGACAGAAAGACTGCACTTCTCGGTTCATTTCTAACATTTCTTCTCACAACACCAGCACCGTATGTGCTGATGCTTGCCGTGCTGCTGCAACTTGTCACTGGATTGGGATATGTTGCCTGCTTGTTCATCGGCACAATTCTGACGACGGCGTATTTGTACGCCGGCGGATTCCGGGCTGACGTGCAAACGGACGTATTTGAGTTCATTCTCATGTTTCTCGGCTTTGCCGTTATTATTCCGTTTGCGTATGACAAGTTCGGCGGATTGGATTTCATCCGGCAGAATGTTCCGGCGTTGCATCTTACGTGGAACGGCGGTAACTCGATTCAGTTTGTGTTGGTGTGGTTCTTCATTGCGTTGTGGACGCTTGTCGATCCTGCGTTTCATCAACGGTGTTATGCAGCAAAGTCAGGAAAGGTAGCGCAGAAGGGTATTCTCATCTCCATCATCTTCTGGTTTGTCTTTGATGCAATGACGGCAACCGCCGGATTGTACGCCCGCGCTGTTCTACCGGCGCTTGAACAGCCGGTGATGGCATTTCCGCTGCTTGCCGAAATCACACTCCCTCCGATTGCAAAAGGGATGTTCTACATCGGGATGCTTGCCACAATCATGTCGAGTCTCAATACCTTGATGTTCATCTCTGCAACAACGCTGGGCCGCGATATAGTCTGGAGGTGGAGAAGAGAGGAAGATGATTCGAATGTTGCGCGCTACACAAAAGCCGGACTCATTGTCACGGCCGCGCTTTCCATCGCGTTGAGCATCGCAATTCCTTCCGTTATCAAGCTCTGGTACACGATCGGAACGGTGCTTGTGCCGGGGCTATTGATCCCACTGCTTGCGAGTTATTTTCAAAGACTCAAGATACCCTCGGGATTTGCATTTTCCTCAATGCTGTTCGGGTGGCTGGGGTCACTTTCATGGCTTCTATCGGGTTGGACGAAGGAAATAGGGAGTGCCGCATTTTATCCGTTCGGGATTGAGCCAATCTACCCTGGCCTGTTGATTTCCTCAACAGTATGGGGCGTCGGGATGATACTCCATCCAGAAAGAAATTGAAGTGCCAATAGGCTTGCAAATGAGTTCTCCTTTTTACATTATTAGTGCGTTGTTCTTTGCAATATGTCGATGAGTTTGAGCATGAGATGTAGAGTGAGTTGAGAGTTTCCGCACTATAGCGGCCAACTAACCATCCAACCACAATATATTAAGGAGATGCCATGAAACATTTGGCGAAAGCTTTGCTCATCTGTTTAGTTGCTTTCGCTCCCTTGCTTGCGCAAACACCGGAGGATATTGCACGTGAAGCAGGCATTGGAGCAGAGGAAATTGTTGACACATCCCCCCGTGCGCAACTCTGGGCCGACATTGTTGCCGCCCGACGCGCAGAAAATCTCTCCCTCTATGAAACCCTCACAGCGCAGTACAACCAGCAATACCCCAATGCGTTTTCCCGTGTAGCCTCTACCGCAGACGAACCGTACGCCGTGCTGCCCGGTTTGTCGAACGGAAACGGGACATCCAATGATTGGGGTCCGGGAGACGTTCCGGTTTCAACTGCAAACATCTTGAGCCCGCTTATAGCCGGAAATGCCAAGAGCCTCAGACTTCGCGTTGATAGTCTGGGGAATAAGTTCGTTGCTTACATTGCCAGCAACAGAGATACGCTCTGTGTTTTCCGGTCAACGGATCAAGGATTAACATGGACACGAATTCTGAACGTCCTTCCCGGCGGAACAACGAAGTGGCATTCATTCGATTTCTTTGTCACGGATTCAGTGAACAATCATCTCCTCGGATTTGCTGCTGTCCGTACGCTTGCGGCGGCAGGGTATGGCGGACAGTTGTACTGGCTTTCCTGTCTTGAAAACGGATCCGGCTTCAGAGCTGCCGGCATTGCCACTCGTCCCGCAGGCCGAGGGCACATCAATCCCGCTATTGTTTCCGATGGATACATGTGGAGCGCCAGTTTGACGTATTGGTACACGGCATTCCAAAACGTGGATTCGACCACCGGTGTCGGCAATCAAGCCCTCGCGGCATTTTCGACGGATTGGGGAACAACGTGGGCGCTCGACACAGCACGCAACTCGTTCAACGATTTTGACCTGGACATCGACTACAACTTCCGGTCGGATACCATTGGGGTGCTGTTGACGAACGATATCACAGCAACAAACCCCAATCTGCGTCTGCAACGCATTCCGCTTTCAGGTTTGGGCACGGGATCGACATGGACGCAGCTGAACGTTGGGGCGACAGCAGATCCGGAGTTCGGCGGCTCTTTTGTGTCGAACCGGCAAAGCAATGCCTTGATGATCATGTATACGCGCACGCAAGCCGGAATCGATAATATAGGCTATGGCATCAGTCCAACGGGAGCGTGGGCACTTGCAAACTGGACGTTGAATGAGATTCTCCAACTTCAAGCCAACAACCAGAATCGTGCGGACCTCGATTGCCAGGAGGCTCAGGGTGCTTTCAGAGTTGCCTACGTTTCGAAGGGGCCGTCGCGCGACACGATTATCTATACGAGCGCATTCACTCCTCCCTTTGCAGGCCACCAGATTGTGAATGAAAATCGCAACGCCAGCACGTCCACAGCTCCCAGTGTTGCGGGTTTCCGATCTACAGCTGGATTTGGTGGCGGCGTGATCTACTCGGAACTCGGACCCACTGGTGTGTTCTATGACGGTTCAAACATTAATACGGATGTCCGGCCGACAAATGAACTGCCGGGCACCTTTGCTCTGGAACAGAACTATCCGAATCCGTTTAACCCGTCAACCACAATCAGGTTCAGCATGCCGCAGACGAGTGAAGTGACACTCAAGGTGTTCGACATGCTCGGTCGGGAAGTGGCAACTCTTGTGAACGACGTGAAGCCGATGGGTACGTATGAAGTGACGTGGAACGCGGCCAACCTTGCCAGCGGCATTTACTACTACCGTATGACAGCAGGTTCGTTCAGTGAGGTGAAAAAACTCATTCTGCTGAAGTAAAAGTTGTATGCTATAGAACACAAAGAGCGGGGCCATACGGTCCCGCTCTTTATATGTTTGCAAAGGAAAGATGGGATGCCCTCAAAACAATCAGCAGTCGATTGGGTGAATGACGACAAGCGTTCTGCCGAAGAACTTCGTCGTGCATGCAGACTGATGGATTTGCCGGATGATGGGGATCTTGACGCCCTTCGGACACGACTCAACAATGCGCTGACTGAAGTCGCCCCTTCTGAAGAAGTCGTATGTTTGAACCCTGGACCGATCACGGCAAAAGGAAGCTTCTAAGACGTCCTTCTTCGTCTTGCCTCATACAGCACCACAGCGCTCGCGCTGGCAACGTTGAGCGAATTCATGCCCGAATGCATCGGTATTCCTATTTTGTCGGTTGCTACGGACTCGACGTCTGCTGAAACGCCCGCATCTTCGTTTCCGAACACGACGCATATGTTTCCGGAGAAATCTGCCCTGTCAATTGTCTGTTCCGCGTGAGCATCGGCGATGATAACACGGGTGTTGTGTGCGATCTTAAGCCAATCAAGTGAATGTGCAAGGTTCTTTGCGTGAAAACAGGGCAGCTTGAAAATTCCGCCCATTGAGTTGCGTACTGCACGGCGCAGGTACGGACTTGCCGTTGTTCTGCTCACGAGAATTGCGTCTACCCCAAACGCGGCACAATTTCTTACTACTACTCCAACATTCTCGGCATGGACAAGTCCGTCGAGAGCGACAAGGAAGAAGGGAGCCGGAAGTCTCGGAACAAGTTCAGGCAAAGGCAGTTCGGTCGGAGTTCTTCCAACAGCCATAATTCCCTGATGCAGCGGAAAGCCGACTATCGTCTCAAGCAGCGCCTTCTCGCCGACGAAAATCTCAACCCCGTCTAACCGCCTTTCATCTGCTGTACGAACAATTTCCTCCAACCATTCCTCCGTGAGCAGAAGAGAGATTGTCTGCCAATCCGAAGAGAGAAAACGACGCACCACTTTCTCGCCCTCGGCAACAAATATCCCCTGCTCAAGATGATCCTGCGGACGTCGAAGCGTGTGATAGGGCTGAAGCTGCGGAAGTTCGAGTGACGTGATGCGATGAATCGACAGGTTGCTCATGGTTGCTTCGCAGCAAGCAATGGTTGTTGCTTTAGGTGATAGGGGATTTTCACAAACCTGAACAATACTGTGTGTGAAGCAAGCAACAACACAATCGGATACATTTCATATGCAGCCCGTAGTTCCGTTATCACGCCAGACAAAAGTACCAATACGCCAAGAGGGATCGCCAGTAGAATGGCCTTCCGCAAGATCTCGTGCTTCTTGCGGAAATCCAGGAAAACCAGCGTCAGGACGAGAGTCCATCCGACTAATGTTATCCAATCATAGCCCATCAGCAGAATGTGCAGATTGAGGAAGAGATGAAAATCCATCACAGCCCCTCCATTCCCGACAAATGAGTAGGTGATAACGGCTTTGATAACAGCGAAGATCACCCCTTGTGTCAATGCATGAAGAAGCAACGATTTCCGCGGCATTCTCTTCCAATACAACAGCACGAAGAACAGCGAAAGCAAAACCATCGTTTCTTTGTTGAGACATCCGAGAATGAACACAGGGTAGTAGAATGTCCACCTTCCGTGTATCATCATTACCATTCCCAGAGTGAAGAAGAAGAGCGCAGGAAGATCGTAGATATAATGCGGCCCCGTCAGAAAAACCGGTGGCAGCGCCAGGAGAGCTAAGATTGGAATGATATTGGTGATGGCTTGTTCCGTTTCATATAGCGTTGACCAGAGGTTTTTCATAACAAACGGAAACCCGAACAAGGCAAGAAATGCAAACGACAGAGCGATCAGATATTCTGCGAAATATTCTATTTCCCATCCTAATCGAGCCGTTTCTTTTTGAACTTTTGGGAGTTCTAGAACCTTCTGTTCCAATGAGTCAAGAGTCGGGCCTGAGACGGTGAAGTACACAGCACGGGTAAGCATCGGGACAAGTACACGCTGGACGTACGGTTTGTGTGCCGTTCCGTAGATCAACTCGGAGAGTGTGGAGCGCAGGTCGCTGTTGAACGCGGTTGTCGGAGAATCGGCGCTCCAAACCCACACACCGAAGACATACATTGAGGCGACAATGTAGAGGATTGCAATGAATGACGTTTTGCGGAATAGAGAGTCGGGGGAGGATAAGGTCATATCAACAGTTCACATTGCATCATCGGCTACGGTAAACTACGAGTTGCGTGCCAATGATGCAATGGTTGTTGAACTGCCTAGTTCCAGCGAAGCTGGTATTGCTGGATTTTTGTGTAGAGTGTCTTCAGGCTGATGCCGAGAATTTTCGCCGTTTCGGTTTTGTTACCGCGCAGGCTTTGCAGCACCGCTTCAATATGCATGCGCTCGATTTCCTTCAGCGGAATTGTTGTGCCTACCTTGCTGTCGCGGCCGTTCGTCGAAGGCAGCGTCATCGGTGAATTCGGCAGCGAGAGATCCCGCGGCTCAATGATATTGTTCTGGCACAGAATCGCCGCACGCTCGATTACGTTCTCCAGCTCACGGATATTTCCGGGCCAATCGTACGAAAGCAGTACCTCAATGGCCTTGTCTGAGATCGACTTCGGCACGCGGGTTTTCATTCTTGTTGTGAGGAACGAATTGACAAGGAGCGGAATGTCATCACGTCTCTGCTGCAATGAAGGCAACTCGATGGTAATGACGTTCAGACGGTACAGCAAATCCTCACGGAAACGTCCCTCTTTCACTTCCTCTTTCAAGTTCTTGTTGGTGGCGGAGAGGATGCGGCAATCCGCTTTCAGAATTTGATTTCCGCCAACACGGCGGAATTCACCGCTTTGAATGAAGCGCAGAATCTTCGGTTGCACGATCGGGCTGATGTCGCCGATTTCGTCGAGGAACAACGTTCCTTTGTCCGCAATCTCGACAATACCCGGCTTCATTTTCTGGGCATCGGTAAATGCGCCCTTTTCATAACCGAACAGTTCGGCTTCAATAAGCGTATCGGGAATGGATGCACAATTGACTGTCACAAACGGCAATCCGTATCGCTCGCTGCGTTGATAGATGTAGTTTGCGATCAGTTCCTTGCCGGTACCGCTCGGTCCTTGAATCAACACAGTCGATTCGGTTGGTGCAACTTTGGCCGCAACGTCCAACACTCTGCGAAGGGCGGTGCTTTCGCCGATAATGTCGCCGTTTCCTTGCAGCCGTTCAAGCTCGGTTTTCATAACGGCATTATTGCGGATAAGCTGCTGGTGTTCCAGAGCCCGCTCAATCGTTGTAAGAAGATCATCCGAAGTTGTGGGCTTGAGGATGTGGTCGTACGCGCCGGTTTTCATGCACTCAACGGCAATCCGTACATCGGCTGTTCCGGTAAGCATAACAACTTCTGTCCTTGGATAGTTTGTTTTGATGAACTTCAACACTTCGATGCCATCTACCTTCGGCATTCGTACATCACAAAGAACCACGTCGTAGAGATTTGTTTGAATGGCGTTGATTGCGGCTATGCCGTCGGAGGCTGTCTCAACCGTATATCCTGCTCCCGAAATAAGCGTCGAGAGCATATATCTGAATGTTTCTTCGTCATCAACCACCAGAATTGTTTGATCCTTCTTTGCCATGAAATACCCTCTCAAATGTGAACTTTTCTCACTCTAAGCAGCACAATTCTTCAAACTCATCCACCTCTGAGCAAGAGTTGTAACGCTTTGGCCGATTTATGTAGAACTTACCTATTCCCATACTGATTATCGGACATAAGGACAGACATCTTTAGTAGTTTTTACAAATATGTATGTAGGAATGTGACCCACTTCGTTCAAGCAAGTTCCGGCAGCAAGTAATTGAAAATCATCAAGAAATGCCTATCTTTAGGGGACTCATTTTCCACCTTTTCCGACGAATTTCAGGGAATTTCAATGTCAAGCATCGCCTCCGGTTCATCTCCTTCAATTTCAATAGACCAATTAGATAAGCTTCCGAAACTTCCAAGGCATCCAAGCCAAACGGAGTTGGATGAACTCTGCATCAACACTATTCGTTGTCTTTCGATTGATGCAATACAAAAAGCCAAATCAGGACACCCCGGAATGCCTATGGGAATGGCGCCCGCCGCATATCTCCTGTGGTCGCGCCATCTCAAGCACAACCCGCGCAACCCAAAGTGGGTGAATCGTGACAGATTCGTGCTATCCGCGGGACACGGCTGCATGCTTTTGTACTCGTTGCTTCACTTGACGGGTTACGATTTGCCTTTTGATGAGATTCTGAATTTCAGGCAGTGGGGGAGCAAAACACCGGGGCATCCTGAGTACGGGCACACGACCGGAGTTGAAGTGACAACGGGTCCGTTGGGGCAGGGGATTTCGAATGCGGTCGGGATGGCGCTGGCGGAGAAGTATCTTGTTGCATACTTCAATCGTGACGGCTTTCCGATTATCGACTACAACATCTATGTGATAGCGGGAGACGGCTGTTTGATGGAGGGTGTTTCATCGGAAGCGTGTTCGCTTGCCGGAACACTCGGTCTCAACAAGCTCATTGTGCTCTACGACGACAATCATATCTCAATCGACGGAAGCACCGATCTTGCCTTCACGGAAGATTCGGCGAAGCGGTACGAAGCATACGGGTGGTTCGTTCAAACAGTTGGTGGAGATGGCAACGATCTCGATGCCATCGGGAAAGCGTTGGTTGCAGCGCAGAACGAAAGGGATCGTCCCTCACTGATCAAGTTGCGGACACACATCGGCTACGGGAGCCCCAACAAACACGACACCGCCGATGCACACGGGTCGCCTCTCGGCGATGATGAGATCAAATTGACGAAGAAACAGTTTGGATGGGATCCTGAAAGGAAACTCTTCATTCCTGACGAAGCATTGAAGGTATTCAGGAAAGAAGTTGAGAAAGGCGCTGCCAAGGAAGCGGAATGGAACACACTGTTTGCCAACTACGAAAAGGCTCATCCCGATTTGGCAAAGGAATTCAAGCGGGCAGCGGAGCGCAAACTTCCCGAGAACTGGGAAACAATTTGGAAGGAGAATGTTCCGAAATTCGATCCGGCAACGCCGCTTGCAACGCGTGAGGCGCAAGGAAAAACCCTTGATGCCATCATGCCGAAGTTGCCGCTTGTGCTCGGCGGCTCGGCTGATTTAACTCCATCAAACAATACAAAATTCAAAGGCTCGACGGACTTCAGCAAGACCAACAGACTCGGACGCTATATCCGGTACGGAGTACGTGAACACGGCATGGGCGCAATTATGAACGGCATTGCCGTCAGCGACATGCTGATTCCGTACGGGGCGACGTTCTTCGCGTTTACAGATTACATGCGACCCTCAATCAGGCTCGCCGCTCTATCAAAATACCCGACCATTTTCGTCTTCACCCATGAAAGCATCGGGCTGGGCGAAGATGGCCCGACACATCAGGCGGTTGAGCATTTCGCATCGCTGCGTGCAATGCCCGGCCTGATAATCCTACGTCCGGCGGATGCCAACGAAACTGCATACGCGTGGAAGTTTGCCCTCGAGCATCGTAAGGGCCCCGTGGTACTCGCAACCACACGCCAGAAACTCCCTGTTCTTGATCAAACAAAGTTTGCATCCGCGGCGAACCTTTCTCGGGGTGCATACATTCTGATTGGTGAAAAGAACCCGCGTGTATTGCTTCTTGCCACCGGGTCGGAAGTATCACTCGCCGTCAAAGCGTACGAGCAGCTTTCCTCTGAAGGAATTCGTGCCCGCGTTGTAAGCATGCCGTCGTGGGAGTTGTTTGAGGCGCAATCCGGAGAATACAAAGAAAGCGTTCTGCCTCCATCGGTAACTGCGCGCGTGGCAGTTGAAGCAGGAATGAAGTTGGGATGGGAACGATACATCGGACAGCACGGCGAGTTTGTGGGAATGACAACATTCGGCATGTCGGCTCCCGTTGATGCAGTATTCAAGGGCTTTGGCATCACAGCAGAGGCCGTGGTCGCTGCAGCAAAAAGGGTGCTTGCATGAAGATCGCTCTTGCAGGAGATCACGCGGGGTTTTCCCTCAAACAATTTCTTGCCGCAGAATTGAAAAAGGAAGGTCATGAAATCGTTGACCTCGGCGCGCACGATGAGTCGGCTTCAGATTATCCCGATTTCGCCCGGAAAATCGGGAAGGCGGTTGCAGCAAAGGAAGTCGAACGCGGTATCCTCGTCTGCGGCAGCGGAGTCGGCGCTTGCATTGCGGCGAACAAAATCAAAGGCATCCGTGCCGGAGTTGCACATGATACATACTCCGGGCATCAGGGCGTCGAGCATGACGATATGAACGTGTTATGTCTCGGTTCACGCGTTATCGGAGTTGCGCCAGCGCTTGAAATAGCGCGGGCATTTCTAGCTGCGCGATTTACCAATGAAGAGCGGCACATCAGGAGACTGAAGAAAATTCTCGATATTGAACAACAGCAACAGTAAGAAATGTAAGTGAGGAACAATATGACGAATATCCAGAAACTCGAACAACTCGGGCAGAGCATCTGGTATGATAACATTAGCAGAAACGTCCTGCAAACCGGCGAGTTGAAGCGCA
Organism: uncultured Chlorobiota bacterium; assembly: GCA_900696645.1. GTDB lineage: Bacteria > Bacteroidota > Ignavibacteria > UBA10030 > UBA6906 > CAADGV01. The sequence goes on from CAADGV010000030.1 coordinate 134,753, forward strand.
TGGTAGATGAAGGATTACTCGGCGTCACATCCAATCCAACAATTTTCGACAAGGCAATTTCAGGCAGCACGGACTATGACGATCAGATTGCCGGATTGCTTTCCGCGAACCCGGAAATCGATACTGCGGAGATTATTCGTGCGTTGATGGTGAAAGATATACAGATGGCCTGCGATGTTATGCACGAAGTGTACGAGCGAACAAACGGCAGCGACGGATACGTCAGCATTGAGGTGACCCCTTCAAAGGCCCGGATGACGCAAGAAACGGTTGAAGAGGCACGCCTTCTGTGGAATCTTGTTGGCAGGAGGAATCTCATGGTAAAAATCCCCGCAACAAAGGAGGGACTTCCTGCAATAGAACAATGTCTCAGTGAAGGCATAAACATTAATGTCACGCTTATCTTCTCCGTTGACCGCTATCGGGCGGTTGCGCGGGCATTCATTGCCGGATTGGAACGACGTGCATTGGCGGGACTGTCCGTGCGTGATGTTGCTTCTGTTGCAAGCGTATTCGTCAGTCGCATTGATACTCTGGTTGATGATCTTCTTTCAAAGAAGAACGATCCTGCAATGCAGACCGTCATGGGCAAGGCAGCAGTTGCCAACACCAAGTATGTATATCAGGCTTTCAAGGATGTGTTCTCATCAAAACGATGGAAGGCGTTGAAGGCCAAGGGAGCCGTTGCTCAACGTCCGTTGTGGGGAAGTACCGGAACGAAGAATCCCGCTTATAGCGACTTGCTCTATGTCGAGACACTCGTTGGCCGACAAACGGTGAACACTGTGCCTCCGGCGACATATAACGCGATTCTCGATCATGCAAAACCTGCGCTTACTGTTGAACGTGACATGGACAAGGCGCTTGAGGCGCTCTGCGATGTTGCGCGTGCAGGTATTGATATGCGATGGGTTCTGCAAAAGCTCGAGGATGACGGCGTTGCCGCGTTCGAAAAATCATTCGACGGCCTCTATCAGAATCTCCAGAACAAGCGGAATGAATTTGCTGCAGCCCGCGTGTAATCGGCCTGTGATTCGGATTCGTTTCATGTCTATGTGTCCGAAAAAGCCTTTCATCCTTTGCGGTGTGGAAGGCTTTACTTCTTGCGAGTCAAGAGTGCTCAATAATCCGTAAACCCCAATGCAATCAGAACTCCTCAATCCCCTCGCTGAATCAAGCCGCATCGAGAAGATGCCCGACCCGTGTACGATGGTGATTTTTGGTGCTTCGGGCGATTTGACGAAACGGAAACTCATTCCCGCAATCTTCGACCTCGCCCGGCAAGGTGTGCTGCCCTCCGGTTTCACCATTGTTGGCGCAGGCAGAACAGCCATGTCGCACGAGGTTTTTCGCGAGTACATGTTTAAGGCGCTGAAAGAGTTCGGGAGATTTCAGGAATCCGAAAAGGCTTTGTGGGAGACGTTCGTTCGCGGATTGTTCTACGTGACTATCGATCCGGGCAAGCCGGAAGAATATGCAAAGCTGAAAAAGGAACTTGAAGTCATCAATGAGGCAAGAAGGGCAGGGGAGAACGTACTTTTCTATCTTTCAACCCCGCCTGGCATGTATTCACCAATCATAAAAGGCCTTTCGGGCGCGGCGATGAACAAGCCCGGAGGGCAGAACGCCTGGGTTCGTATCATTATTGAAAAGCCGTTCGGCGTTGATCTGAACTCGGCCCGCCAACTGAATAGAGAAGTGTTGAGTGTGTTCGATGAAGAGCAGGTTTACCGCATCGATCATTATCTCGGCAAGGAAACCGTCCAGAATCTTCTGGTATTCAGATTTGCGAACGGAATTTTCGAGCCGATCTGGAACAGAAACTATATCGATCACATTCAAATCACCGCGGCTGAAACCGTGGGTGTCGAGAATCGCGGCGGATACTACGAACACGCAGGGGCTATGCGCGATATGATTCAGAATCACATGCTGCAATTGCTCGCATTAACTGCGATGGAACCCCCCGTCTTGTTTGACGCCCAACAGGTGCGTGATGAAAAACAGAAGGTGTTTCAGGCTATCCGCAGCATCCGCCCGGATGAAGTTCACGAGTACTCTGTGCGGGGACAGTATGCGGCGGGGACGGTGAATGGCGCTTCTGTTCTTGCGTACAAATCCGAGCGGGGTGTCTCGACCGAAAGCGTGACGGAAACGTACGTAGCGCTGAAACTTCAGATCGACAACTGGCGTTGGGCCGGTGTTCCGTTCTATGTTCGTTCGGGAAAGCGGTTGCCGAAACGGGTGACGGAGATTGCCATTCAATTCAAAAAAACTCCCCACCATCTTTTCAGGCATTTGCCTGCGGACTCGCTCGATCACAACAATATTGTGATTCGTGTTCAACCCGATGAGGGCATCTCCCTCAAGTTCAGCTCGAAAATTCCCGGCTCGTTCATGCGTATGCGCCCCGTAACAATGGATTTCCGATACGGCTCATCCTTCGGGGGACACTTGACTGACGCGTACACCCGTCTGATACTTGATTGTATGCTCGGCGATGCAACGCTGTACGCACGCGGCGACAGTGTTGATGTTGCCTGGCAACTCATCACACCCGTTCATGAGGGGTGGATTTCGAACAAGAATTCTAAAATTCACGACTACACTTCTGGAACGTGGGGTCCGAAAGAAGCCGATGAGTTGCTCGCAAGGGATGGCCGACGATGGAGGTTGCCGTGATCATCCGAAAGTTCGCAGTAGTCTTCCTCATTCTTGCCGTGATAGTTTCGTTTCTTTGGCAAATGTCGATTGGGATTTGTCCCGTTCCTTGAAGCTGACAGTTACTGTGGCTGGAGCGCCGTTCCCAACTTGTTCTCCTTGAAAAGAAGTCCGTACTTTTCGCATGTAACGCCAACGTTCCGCAATGTTAACCGACGCAGAGTTGCAGTATTTCTATTTTGGCTTCTACAAAGTACTGAAGCGGTACCGGCTGACGTCGATTACCGGATGGGTGATTGTCCTGTTGGGATGCTTGAGTATTCCTCTCGGCTGGCAGTTTGGAATGACCACCGGACTGATCGAGGTCCTGCTTGCCGTAATGACAATGTTTGCCGGACTTGCGGTTGTGTGGCAGAACATTGCTGCCATTGAGGAATACCTTCGCATTCCATTTCCGCTTTCTTCAGCGGAGGCAACACACGCTTCACTTTCGGAGATCAAAGAGATCATGAAAGATGTTCTTGACGGCGGCTGGCAGGAGGCGTATGAAGCTATTGGCAGATTGCGGGCCTTGAAGGTGAAGCACGGTCTGCCGCCGTTGGAATCCCATTAAACTAGTTCAAGGAGAAAGCATGTCAGGCAGAGTAAAAGAGTTCAATGACTTCCGTTCGAAAATGAACGAGCGGATTCTCGGCATCGAAAACCGGCCCATCAAAAGGTTCTTTGGTGTCGATACACTGACATACGAGCCGGGGGCTCTCGATGTCAAGACGAAAGAAATGCTTGGTCTTGTTGCTTCGATGGTTCTTCGTTGCGATGATTGCATTTCTTATCACATCCAACAGTGCCGGAAGGAAGGCGTGACGAACGAGGAGTTGTATGATGTGTTCAGCGTTGCGTTGGTTGTCGGCGGCTCGATTGTGATTCCGCATATGCGGCGGGCCGTTGCATTTCTTGATGAATACAATGAACAAGAACAGAACAAAGCGTGATTGCTGAAAGGCAAACAGATGACGCGTGAACATGTGCCGGTGCGGAAACTCGTCTGGGTAGTGTTGTTCGCCATTGCCTTTGCGTTTGTCGAATCGAGCATCGTAGTCTATCTGCGGGCGTTGTACTATCCGGATGGTTTCAGCTTCCCGCTGAAAATGATCAGCACGACACATCTTGCGGTTGAGTTGATGCGAGAAGCCGCAACGATTGTTATGTTGGTGTCAATCGGGATTGTTGCGGGGGGCAGGGGTTGGCAGAAATTCGGCTACTTTTGCATCGCGTTCGGTGTGTGGGATATTTTCTATTATGTATGGCTCAAAGTGATTCTCGATTGGCCGACTTCGCTTACTGACTGGGATATTCTTTTTCTGATTCCTGTTCCGTGGATTGGTCCGGTAGTGTCAGCAGGTTTGATTGCGGCTCTTTTGGTTGTGGTTGGTGTTGATATCGTCTATCGCACTTCGCTTTACAAATATTTTTCTCCCACCATCCTGAGTTGGTTGCTTGCTTTTCTCGGCACAGCGGTTATTCTCTATTCATTCGTACATGATACGGATGCAACAATTCGTGGCAGTATGCCCCAGCCGTATTTGTACGAATTGCTTTATCTTGGACTGGCGTTGTATGTCGGGGGGTATATTGTAGCTTGTAAGCCGCGCAACGCATCAAAGGCTGCTGCATGACTGAACTCGAGCGCATACGCCAGCAGCGTGCGCAAATCCTTCTTCTTTTCGTCGTCTTCATCTGGGCAACCAATTTCCCGATTGCGAAGTTTGCCATTTCCCATCTTGACGTATTTGTTTTCAACGGCATTCGTTTTGTCGTGGCATTTATTGTTCTGGCGGCGATGTTCTTTTCGACATCGGTGTGGACTCCCGTTCAGAAATCCGATTGGAAGAGTATTCTCCGGGCCGGGTTTATTGCTAACGTGTTGTATCAATGCGCGTTCATTATCGGCCTCTCGCTGACAACAGCGGGCAACGCCGCCATTCTCATGGCGACGTCTCCGCTTTGGACAATTCTCTTTCACGCCCGATTGCACAAAGAGAAAATTCAGGAAATGATGTGGCTCGGCATGGGACTTTCCCTTGCCGGCGTGATTATGATTATTGCGGGAAGCGGAAAGAAACTCCAATTCGGCGGGCTTGAAATAATCGGCGACCTTGTTTGCCTTGCAGCAGCGATCCTGTGGGGATTCAGCACAAATCTACAGAAACCTCTCCTTGTCCGCTACTCGTCGCTGCACCTTGCAACAATGATGATCGGCATCGGGGCGGTGGGACTTGTGCTTGCCGCGATTCCTTCCGCCGTTGTCACGGATTGGAAATCCGTTAGCTGGACGATTTGGGTTGCGTCGGTGGTCTCCGGCATCCTGTCCATCGGGCTTGCCAATGCGTTCTGGTCGTACGGCGTTCAGCGGTTGGGCCCGGGAAGGACGAGCAGTTTCAGCAATCTTGTTCCGGTTCTTGCTTTTGTTGTCTCGTATATTGTGCTTGATGAGCAGGTGTTCTTCATACAGGTGATCGGGTCGGCGATAACCATTGCGGGAGTCTGGATTGCACGACGCTGAAGAGGGAACTGTTTGCCTTTTCCATGCTAGTGCCCCTCCAACTATCTTTTTCTACAAATCGAGGGGCGCAGTGCCGCACCAACATGGAAAGAACTTCACAGTTTATGTAGAGATATTTAGTTGGAGCGGCGCTACTGATGTATTTTGCGTTTAGATATCTGACAATACATAAGAAGGATGATGCAATGAAAAAGTTCTTATCGGCAATCTTGCTTCTCGCTGCAACAACAGCTTCTTCTCAACATTCGAACATCGATTTCCGGTTCGATTTTCTCTTCCGTCAAGCTGAAGCAGGCGGTCAGGTTGCGGCTCCTGTTCCTGCCACCATACGATTTGTCGCGAAGCCAACCGGAGAATTGCTGCAACGGCTCGAGCGTCTCGGAGTTCGGTTTGAAATCCATAACGGAAAACGACTTGGATCAGAGACGGTTTTTCCGGTTGAAATTCCGTTTGATGTTCTTCCGCAACTTGAAGGCGTAGGCGAAATTATTGCCGTCCAACCATCGTGGCGTCCTGTTCGTATACCGCCGCTTGACGTGAGCCGCCCGCAGATTCAGGCCGACACAGTTTGGCAGCGCAACGATCAGCTTGGAAGGAAGATTACAGGAAAGGGCGCTATCATTGCAAACTTCGATACCGGCGTGGATTTCTTCCATCCGATGCTCTGGTTTGCCGACGGCGATACGCTGAATTGGCTTGACGTCAACAGTAACAGTATATTCGATCCGGGAACAGACGCCGTGGACTTGAACGGAAACGGAATTGCCGACCCGAACGAAATTCTCCGCTATCGTGAGATTTCGTATTCCGTCAATACCGGCGGTGTGTATGATGTGAATCTTGATTTTCTGTACAACGATGCAAACAACGACGCTTCGAGGAACTACGGTACTGGCGCCGGATTCACAGAGGCATCGCCGACATACGGTGAGCAGTGGTTCATTGCGATTGATGCAAACGGCAACAACCGGCTTAACACGGGGGAGAAGTTGGTTGGCTTGAAGACATCGAAGATTCGTGCAATAAGGGAAACGAACGGCACGGTTCGTCGCCGTGGTGTAGATTTGATCAACGCGAATCCTGATACCGGGCCGTACGGCGGACACGGAACATCAGTTGCCGGAATTGCTGTCGGTGGGATTGAGGGTGTTCACCGGCTTGCGGGCATAGCGCCGGGTGCAGAGATGATTTTCGGCTCAATCGAGTACAACAATTCACCCCGCTTCTTCACGGGACTCGCCTCGATGATGGCGTGGGCACAAGCGGAAGGAGCCGATGTATTTTTGGTGGAAGATGGCGAATGGGTGTGGGAGTATCTGGACGGATCGTCCAACGAAGAAATCATGATCAACGAGTATGCGGCAAACGGCATTGTGCAAGTAATGCCTGCTGGAAATCTCACCGGCGGATTCATGCAGAACACAGTCACAGTCAATGCAAACGATTCAACAACAATTACCTTCACCGGCGGCTCGTCTTCGCAAGTGTGGCCTTCGATCCGATGGCTGGGAAATGCGAACGACGTCACTGTTCTACTGCAAGTCGCATCAAGCAGCTTCGTGCCTCTGCCAGGCGACGGCTCGACGATTACGATTGGAACAAAATCCGTTTACTCCAACAAAGCCACTTCATCCCGCAACACAACGATGATGGCTGCGTACATCGCGTCAAGCGGCTCAACGACATATAATGTCAGACTCATAAATACCACCGGCGCAGCGAAACGAATCGACTGCATGTTGGGCGATAACGGATTCAGTTGGAGCGGATTGGCGCGGTGGATATCTCCTTCGGAAGACAACACTGCAACCTGGCCTTCCACCGCCGACAGCGCAATCGGCGTTGGCGCATACAAGAACAAATCCAACGACACGAATATCAACACTTTCAGTGGAAAAGGTACGCGTCTCGACGGCTTTCGTATTGTTGATGTTGCGTCGCCGGGAAGTACAGTGTACACGATTGGCCGGAATGTTACCTATACCGGTTTTGGCGGGACAAGCTCGGCCGGCCCGCACGTTGCAGGTGCCGCGACGCTTCTCCTTCAAGCCGACACGACGTTGCGCCACAGGCACGTGAAAGCGTTACTGCAAGCAGGAGCCATCGCTGATCAATATACGGGAACAGTCCCCAACACAACGTGGGGATTCGGAAAGCTTCGCATTACCAATTCGTTGAATCTGATTGTGACGGACGTGACGGAGATTCCCGAACTCCCCGCTGCGTTTGTACTTTCTCAAAACTATCCCAACCCGTTCAATCCGACAACAACCATAAAATTCCAAATCCCAAACCTCAAACCCCAGGCCCACGTGACACTGAAGGTATTTGATATTCTCGGACGGGAAGTTGCAACGCTGGTGAATGAGGTCAAGAATGCGGGGGAGCATTCGGTTCAGTTTAATGCTGAAGGTCTTTCCAGCGGCTTGTATATCTACAGAATTGCCGCAAACGGCTTGGTTTCAGCCAGAAAGATGGTAGTGTTGCGATAGTTGAAGTGTGGAGGACGGGAGATGTTCCGTTCCCCACGTCGGCTTTTGTTGCTGTTCGACATTTGGTGCAGTATATTACGGTTGTCAACTATCCGCATTCCTCATCTGAAAGGGAAGAGCCATGACACACTCCCGAACAGAGTGCCTGCTGTTAGTCCCCCTCGCTGCAACCCTCTTGATGTACAATCAAATCGTTGCGCAGCCAAATGTTGTTTCCGCAAAGCAGGGAACAACCATGTTGCTCCAGATGGACAATCGTGGCGCAATGGGAAAAGTCTCTTACCTTACATCGACACACCCGGACTCGATTGGATTGGAATTCCCGGCTGGATCCCGCATTGAACATCTCTATGCTGCCGGAATGTGGATTGGCGGCTTGATTGATACAACAATCAGCGGGACGGGAGAGAAGATTCGCGTCGTTTCGACAGTGTATGAAGGTTATGCCGGCCCTTTGTATGAATTTTATCCCGGGCCTGCACCGGCAGATTCAATCTGGAAAGTTTACGGTCAAGGTGCGCCAAAGCCTCCCGGGTGGGATGCGTACTGGTGGTCGTCATTGGCATATACACCGGTGGCAGACCAGAACTTCTTCTGTCAGTATACAGATTATTATGAGAGGCCGGCGGGTCATATTCCTCAGAATTTGAAAGTGATCCAGAGTTCCTTTACGTGGGATTCACCTTTGAACGAAGGAATAGAAATCATCCGCTACCATATCATCAACAACTCCCAACGGGTGGTTGATAGCTGCTATGTTGGTATGTTCGCCGATGCCAGTGTCGGACCCTCAGGTGTACCGAACTACTATATACGCAACTACACGGGGTTCTATTTGTCCAGCAGGTTGGCGTTCGTACATAACCCTGTTGACAGTGGTTCAACACCATTTGGCATCAGTTTGTTGGACCCATTTGCATCAGAGCGACTTACTTTCCAGAGATACCACCTTGCAAACTCGCCGCCAACGGACAGGGCAAAATATGGTGTGATGAGTTCGGGCGGAATAGCGCCGGACGAATTTCCGTCCTTATCCGACACGCGTTTTCTTCTCGCCATCGGCCCGTTCGTCTTGCAGCCATCCGATACGATGCGCTTTGCAGTGGCAATTGTATGCGCTTACAATTTAACAGGATTGCAGCATGCGGCGATTCAAGCACTTAATCTCTACAACAACCTTGTTCTTTCGGTGGAGCAGCACGGCGACGGCAAGCCGAACGAATTCGAACTCGCGCAAAACTACCCCAACCCGTTCAATTCGACAACTACCATCAGTTATCAACTACCAACAGCTGCTCAAGTGACGCTCAAGGTGCATGACGTGTTGGGGCGGGAAGTGGCGACGCTGGTGAATGAGAGAAGAAACGCCGGAAGGTATTCAGCCCGGTTCGATGCATCCGGGCAAGCGAGCGGCGTGTACTTCTATCGCCTCAAGACGAGCAACGGACTCTCGGCAGTCAGGAAGATGATCCTGATCCGGTAGAGCCCGCGTTGGAGGGGAAAGCGAATCCGGACCACACCGCCTTGACTTTTGGTGAGGGCATTGCTTAACTTGTATTCGACCTCGCGGCAAGACTCCTCAAGGTTTCAAAGTTCGCTTTCCCAAACACTTGGTCTTCGTGCTTCATATTCGCGTTCACATCATCATTTCAATCCTGATTACCGCCTTCTTTGCGGGATGTTCTGCCGGGAAGAGCAAGGAGGACGATCACGGCCTGCATGCTGCCGCCGCGGCGAGGTATGGATATGATTTTGATCTGATACCGAATTCTGCCGGCGATTTTATGTTGTGTGTGAAGAAAGAAAAACCGCGTGCCGGCATCCAACCGCTCTCATTCTTTGTTTATTCTACGCAGGATGATTCCGTCGTTTATGAACGAGATGTTGAGAACGGAACGGTAGAGTGGCTGGATGAAAGCAGACTCCTCATTCACCTTATTCCGGGTAACGTCAGCGGCGACGAAAAGCCTGATGCGTTCAGGGAAATCTACGACCTCATTACGCGTACGTTAAGCAGATAAGCAACTCAGAGGTATCGTCACTATCATTCACTCAAAAAACGAAAGGTTGTACCATGAGCCGGAAGCTACTCATTGGGGCCGTTGTCGTGCTGTGCCTATCAATCAGCATAGCGTATGTCGTCGACCTCGGCAGTGTATCAGATAGCGCTGTGCAGTTGACGGAGGACGAAGTGCGTGAGTACCAGCAGTTGACGAAGTTGCGCACAAAACTTGACCCCGATTCCCCCGAAGGAATCCGGAATGCCGCCCGTCTTCGCACTCTTGAAAAAATCCGACTGGGCGAGGCTAAAGCGGAAGCCCCGCATCAATTTGCACGCATTCTTCACGAAATGCGCATCCCGTACGGCGCAACGGAGCCTGCCTATCCACCCAATCACAAAATGACAGAGTTGACAAAGGCGCGACGTAACAGTCCGCAATCGCCCAACATTCTTCCGTGGATCAGCCGCGGGCCGGGGAATGTACCGGGTCGGGCTCGAGGAATTGCTGTTGATCCCGGCGATCCCAACTACAACACCTGGTACTTCGGCAGCGTCGGCGGCGGCATTTGGAAGACCACGAATGCCGGCGCAACGTGGAGAGACTTGACACCCACCATGCCGAATCTTGCAATGTCCGAGGTGATTCAATCGCCCTCCAATCCCAACATCATGTATGCGGGAACCGGTGAAAGCATGTTCAGTGTGGATGTCGTGAACGGAGACGGCATTCTGAAATCCACTGACCGCGGCGAGACATGGTATCAACTCACAAGCACAACCGGCAATGACAACTTCAACAACATTGCCCGGATGATTGTCGATCCCCAGAATCCGGATATTGTACTTGCTGCAACGACGTCGGGACGCTACAAGCAGAATACGGTGAATCGCTCCAGCATCTACAAAACAACGAACGGCGGAACGACATGGTACCAAGTCTATAATGAAACGGAAATCGGCCAAGCGGGACGAATCAAACGCGTGCTGCACATTGTGGCAACACCCGGCAACTTCAATATTCAGTACGCCGCAGTACGCGAGAAGGGAATTTTGAAATCGACTAACGCGGGAGAGTCGTGGTTTCTTTCCTCCAACGGCATCAACGATCTGACGGGACGATACGAACTCGCCATTGCCCCGTCGAATGTGAACAGGATTTATGCCGCGGCCGAAGGAACACCGAACACCAACCTGTATGTCACAACCGATGCGGGGGCAAACTGGACGCTGACTACCGTGAGCGGCACAAATGTGAATTGGCTTTCATCGCAAGGTTGGTATGATAACACGATTGTCGTTCATCCGACGAACGAGAACAGGGTGTACGTCGGCGGCGTCAATCTCTACGTTATCACGATGATATCCGAAACGCAGCGTACTATTGCATCAATGTCTGCGGGAGCCGTACACGTCGATCATCATAACCTCATGATCATACCGAAGCCGAATAATTCATTCCGCATCATCAACGCAAATGACGGCGGGATGGGAATTTCGACGGATAGTTCAACCGGCTGGATCAATCCGGGCAACGGAATGATCACGAGCCAATTCTACGGCGTTGACAAGCGTCCCGGTGCCAGTGCGTACTTTGGCGGCATGCAGGATAACGGTACGTGGCGTTCGCCGATCAATCCCAATGCGCTAACGGGCTGGACGTCGCAAATCGGCGGCGACGGTTACGAAACCTCATGGCACTTTGACGATCCGTTGAGACTCATCGGCGGTTCACAATACAACGGCTTGCGACGCTCGACGAATGGCGGCTCCAGCTTTGCTACAGCAACAAGCGGATTGGCAACCGGGTCGGGCAATGCGCCTTTCATTACAAAAATCGCAAAGACAAACATGGAGCCTGACCTGCTGTTTGCTGTCGGTGCGAGCGGCGTTTACAAGTCGACCAACTTCGGACAGAATTGGGTGTTGACGTCGATTCCCAGCAGCACGTGGGGACCTATCAGTTCGTTCCTTGATGTGAGAATTTCCCGCGCGAACCCTGATATAGTATGGGCCGGCTCTCGAATGGATGCAACGGGTAAGATTCATCTCTCAACAAATCGCGGTGTTACTTTCTCTCCCGTACCGGATTTTACAGGCACAACGATGGGAGGGATTTCGGGAATTTCAACGCATCCGTGGGATGATTCGACTGCGTATGTTCTCTTTAGCTTTGCACAGAAACCGAAGATTCTACGCACAACTAATCTCGGGCAAACATGGGAGGATATCAGCGGATTCATCCCTGGACCGTCAAGCAACAACGGCTTTCCTGATGTTGCGGTGTACGATCTTCTTGTTCTTCCGCATACACCGAATGTCTTGTGGGCCGGAACGGAAATCGGTTTGTTCGAATCCACGAACAGCGGTGCAAGCTGGCATCTCGCAAACAACGGCATGCCCGCTGCCTGTATCTGGTTCATGACTCATGTTGAAGACGAGGTTGTTCTCGCTACTCACGGTCGCGGGGTGTGGAGCGTGAACATACCGGGTCTTGCCGGCGGACAAACGTTCAAGCCGTTGCTGGGAACTATGGCGCAGGCCCCGGATGGGATGCTCTCGATTCCTGTGACACTCCGCGGGTTGTATGATTCGACCATCGTTGCGATCAACGATACGCCGTTTGTCAAGCTCGGGGCCAACCCTGTCGCAATGCGCGATACCGTTGTCAAATATCCCGTCTTACAAGCTCGAACGCTGACGGTCTCCGTAACTTCGTATAAAGGAGGAGTTGTGTATCCCTCTCTTGCGAGAAGTGTTGCTGTTGTTGTGATTGCTCCGGCCCGGGCGGCATACTCGAACACATTCAACTCGGCCACAAGTGATTTCACCGGAACGGGATTCAGCGTCACGACACCAACAGGATTTACGGACGGAGGAATTCACACCGCCCATCCCTATAGCAATAATCTAAACAATACCTACATGCTCACGATTCCGGTGACCGTTGCCGCCTCGAATGCGTATCTGGCGTATGACGATGTGGCGCTTGTTGAGCCCGGCGAACCGGGATCGGCGTTCGGCAATCCGTCATTCTACGACTATGTGGTTGTGGAAGGCACACGCGACGGCATCAACTGGATTCCGCTTGCCGACGGATATGACGCCGCGTATGACCCGACGTGGCTGAATGCGTACAATACCTCGACACCGGGCAACGCAACCATGTACCGCCATCATGAGGTGAATCTTCGTGACGTGTTTGGTGCGGGAGAAAATATCTTCATTCGGTTCCGGCTCTATACTGATGCCAGTGTCACCGGATGGGGCTGGGCAATTGACAATCTCGAAATTCAAGAACGGATCACGGATGTGGCGGAAGGGAATGGTGTGCCATCCCGTTTTGCCCTCGAACAGAATTTCCCGAACCCCTTCAATCCCGAGACGCGCATCAGCTACCAGCTGCCGCGACAGGAGAATGCCGTGCTGAAGATCTTCAATGTTAATGGTCAGGAGCTCCGGACACTCGTCAACGAAACACAGCGGGCGGGATCGTATTCAGTGATGTGGGATGGGAAGAATGCAAGGGGATTGGCCGTTGCCAGCGGCATCTATTTCTATAGATTATCAGCAGGCACTTTTGCGGAGACGCGGAAGATGGTTTTGACCCGATAGAAGACCATACACTCTACAATGCAAAGGGCGAGCCATGAAAAGCTCGCCTTTTGTGTATCAGGAATTTTCTTCCAATACCTATGCAGATTGTTTCCTCTCTTCAAACGTGTAGAGAGGATCCTTCTTCCTGAGAATGACATCCTTCGTAATGGTGCAGGTCGCAACATTTTCGCGCTCGGGCAAGGTATACATGATTTCGAGCATCACTTCCTCTATGATGGAACGCAGCGCCCGTGCTCCGGTTCCGCGTTCGATGGCCTTCTGTACAACCGTCCTGATTGCCGAGTCTTCAAAATGCAGTTCGACACCTTCCATTCGGAACAACTTCTTGTATTGCTTGACAAGCGCATTCTTCGGTTCGGTAAGGATGTTGCGAAGTGCGTCTTCACCCAGCGCGTGCAGCGAGGCAATCAGCGGCATGCGGCCGATAAATTCCGGGATGAGCCCGAATTTCATCAAATCTTCGGGCTGCACCAGTTGCAGCATATCCGTCCCGTTCGTGTCGTGTTTGCCTTTGATGTCGGCGCCGAATCCCATCGGGTTCTTGTTCACGCGGCGGGCGATGATCTTGTCGAGCCCTTCGAACGCGCCGCCGCAGATGAACAGAATATTCCGTGTGTTGATGTTGATGAGGCTCTGTTCGGGATGCTTTCTCCCGCCCTTCGGCGGTACGCCGGCAACAGTCCCTTCGAGAATCTTGAGAAGCGCTTGCTGCACGCCTTCGCCGGAAACGTCTCGCGTAATGGAGGCGCTGTCGCTCTTGCGGGCGATCTTGTCGATCTCGTCAATGTAAATAATGCCGCGTTCCGCCTTTTCGACGTCGTATTCGGCGTTCTGGAGAAGATGGACAAGGATTGTCTCGACGTCGTCGCCGACGTATCCGGCCTCAGTCAGCGTTGTGGCGTCGGCGATTGCGAACGGAAGATCGAGAATTCTGGCAAGTGTCTTGGCGAGAAGTGTCTTTCCGGTTCCCGTCGGACCGATGAGGAGAATATTCGACTTCTCGATCTCCACATCGTCGATGTCGAACAGACGATCCTTCTCATCGATGCGTTTATAGTGATTGTATACCGCCACGGCAAGACTCTTCTTTGCCTGTTCCTGACCGATGACATATTCATCGAGGGCGTTTTTGATCTGCGACGGCGTCAGTGCGCCTTTCATCCCTTTGCGGGCCGTGAATGCCGCAAGATTGTTGCGGATAATATCCACCGAACTTGACACGCAGATATCGCAGATGTAGACATCCGGCCCGGCGATGATGCTTTGCACTTCTTCGGGACTTCTCCCGCAGAACGAGCAATGGATCTTCTCGTTGCCTCGTGTACGCTGATTCACTTTTTCTCTTTCTCTTTTTTGAAATAGACAGTATCAATCAGTCCGTAGTTCTTGGCTTCCTCGGCTGCGAGGTAGCGGTCACGATCGGTATCGCGTTCGATGGATTCGAGGGGTTGACCTGTGTGATGCGAGAGAATCTGGTTCAGACGCTTTTTTGTTTTCAGAATTTCTTCAGCCTGAATGCTGATATCGGATGCCGTGCCTTGTACGCCTCCCCACGGTTGGTGAATCATGATGCGGGAATTCGGCAATGCTGCACGCTTTCCTTTTGCTCCGCCTGCCAGCAGCACCGCGCCCATGCTTGCGGCCATGCCAATGCAGATCGTTGCAACATCGGGGCGAATGTATTGAATCGTATCGTAAATTGCCAGACCGGATGATACACTTCCGCCCGGACTGTTGATGTAAAGACTGATATCCTTGTCCGGATCTTCCGATTCCAAAAATAACAGTTGGGCAATGGAGAGGCTGGCGACTGTATCGTCAATCGGCGTACCGATGAACACAATGCGCTCCTTGAGCAGGCGCGAGAAGATATCGTACGCCCGCTCGCCGCGTCCGGTTTGTTCGACAACCATCGGTACCAATTGACTGTGTATGTTCAAACTCATCCCCTGTTCCTTTCTATTCGGGTCAAGATACGTAGATCGGTTTAGCGTGTCTCTTCAATCACTCGTTCCGTGATCTTTGCGTTGTCGCGCAACAACTTCATCAGCTTTTGTCCGACGACCCGCTCCGCACCGACATTGGAACTCTTGAAGTAATTCACAACTTGCTCTTTCTCGATGCCAAGTCGCACAGCTTCGTCAGCGGCGTAGTGCTCGATTTCCTCGTCCGTTGCAGCGAGTTTCTCCTGTTCGATAATCGCTTCCCGTAACAAGCCCCATTTAGCCTGATACGTTGCGTACTGGCGGTTTTCATTTCTGAATTTCCTCTCGTCAAATCCTTGGGGCAATTTGCCGTCGCGCGATCGCCCCTTCATATCCTCGATAAATGAATCGAGATAGAGTTCAATGAGGGATTCCGGCACAACAACCTCATGTGCCTTGACGATTTCATCAACGATGGTGTCAGCGACTCTTCGTTCAGACTGTTCCGCCCAATACGCCTGTATATCCGTGCGGACATTTGCAAGAAACTCATCCTTCGTTGCAATTTGTTCCTGCGTGACCTTCTTGACGAACGCGTCGTCGAAATCGGGCAGTTCTACTTTCTCAATCTTCTTTACGGAAATCGCGATGAAGTGCGTATGCGTATGGTCACTGTGTTGCTGTTCGAAGCGAACCCGGTACTCAGCACCGACTTCGGCTTTGGCGAGGGCATCTTTGATTTCCCGGACAAGCGTCTCATCGGAAAGGGAGAACCGCGCATCCTTCGTCTTCTTCCCCACCAACGGCATCCCGTCGTCGGCAAGTTCCTGCACATCGGCAGTGATGACGTGATCGCCCTCGTCGCGAACGAGTGTCACACCCAGCATTGCTGCATTGATTCTGCGAAGGCGCTCGATTTCCGCATCCACTTCCGCATCCGTTACCGTGTGGACGGGCTTCTCGACTTCAAGACCTTTGTATTTCTTGAGTTCGACCGTCGGTTTGACTTCGTATTTGATTGTGAACTTGAAATGTTCGCCGCGCCTGAAATCCATATCGGTCAACGACGGGCGGCCCAACGGCTCGACATTGCGTTCGATCATTGCCGACCGGAATGACTCGTTAGCGATATCATCCAGCGCGTCCTGCTCAATTACCTCTCCGTAAAGCCTCTTGATCATCTCCATCGGCACTTTACCTTTGCGGAACCCTTTGAGTTCCACTTTCGGTGCATATTTCTTATAGGCACGCTCAAAATGCGGTTCAAGCTCCTCATGCGTCATGAGGAACTCGGCTTCACGCTGAACATCTGAAACGGTATTGATGGTTACTTCCAACTCACACATCCTTTTCTATTATTCTTCAAAACGTTGCGTCAACAGACGCCCTGTGGGCACGGAGGGACTTGAACCCCCACGGGTTACCCCACTAGATCCTAAGTCTAGCGCGTCTGCCAATTTCGCCACGTGCCCAAAAAAGCAGACTTAAGATAAGGTTTTTCGGGTGGAACCACAACGTTTACGCACGTTCGAGCGGAAGCAGGATGCGAACGGTTGTGCCGCGGCCGGGCTCGGAGTCAAGTTCGATGGAACCTTTGTGGTCGTCTACAATTTTCTTGACGATTGCCATGCCGAGTCCGGTGCCATGCTTTTTCCCCCGCGTGAAGAATGGTTCGAATACTCTTGCTCGTATTTCTTCGGTCATGCCTTGCCCCGTATCGCTGAACTCGAACGAAAGCTTGTCGCCTTTTGGCTTGATAGTCAACGTCAGCGTGCCACCTTCGGGCATGGCGTCGGCTGCATTGCCGGCAATGTTCTGGAATACACGCATGATCTTTTCAGCATCCATGAGAACAGTGCCTGTGTAGTCGAAGTGCTTCACAAACGTGATTCCGCGTTTGCTAAGGTCGTGATCAACAAACGTTAGTATTGCCGGAAGGACATCCTTCAACTCCACCGGTTCCACATGCAATTCGCTCACTCCGCGTGAAAAGTCCAATACCTCCTGAGTCATGGTCACGAAACGGTCGACTTGCTTCATCATCAGGTCGGCAATCTCGGCAGCTTCACTATCCTGGGTTTTGCTTTTGATAACCTGCGCGTAGATGCGCATGGTTGCCATCGGGTTCTTGATGTCGTGAATAATCGTGCTTGCCATTCTGCCGATTGCCGAGAGGCGTTCGCTCTGAACGAGTTCCTTTATCATTTGGGCGTTTTGAATGGCTATCGATGCATGAACCGATAATGCATCGATGAAATCGACATCCTCTTTGGTAAAGGGGCCGCCGCGTTTGTTCAGCAATTGAAACACGCCGACAATGGTGCCATCTTTGTTGCGCAACGGCATGCACAGCACGTTATGCGTTCTGTAACCGCTTTTTTTGTCGATCTCGGGATTAAAACGCGGGTCTTTGTACGCATCAACGATGTTCACCGTTTGTCCGGTTTTTGCAACATATCCGGCAAGACCTTTGCCCATCGAGAGGCGGATTTCGACCACATCTTCTCCCTTTACGACTTTCGACCAGAGTTCGTGCGTAACGGGATCGATCAAGTACAGCGTGCCGCGATCCGCCCGCAGACTTGTTGTTGCCGCTGTGAGAATGGCATCAAGCAACTCGTCACTGTCCAGCGTTGAGTTGAGCGTTTTGCTTGCCTCAATCAGCAGTTGCAACTTGTCAACCTGAGCTTGATACGATGCAAGATTCCGTTCAAGTTCGGACACGAACATTTGGTCGATTGTGCGGAGTCGAAGGGCAAGATGCTGCAAGAGATTCTGTGCAAACGTTCTGCTTTCTTTCAGCAATGCCTGATAGTGGTCGTATCCGAGGCAGATAATCGTGCAATCGCCGACGGCTTCCGCGCGGGCAGAGCGGGGAAATCCGCCAATGAGAGACAACTCACCGAAAAAGTCCCGTTCATGGAGGACGGCTAAAAGTGATTCCGTTCCGTATTTTGTATATTTTTTGATGTGAACCTTGCCCGTCAGAATCAGGTACAAATCACGGCCTTTGGTGCTTTCATCAAAAATCGTCTCGCCATCTTTGTAGTGCTGCGTAACAAGTTTGGAAATGATTCGTTCAAGAGTACGTTTGCTTACATTGGAAAAGAGGGTGTTGCTTTGCACCAATTCTATCAGCACATGCCGGTCGTTCTTTTTGGCGACGGAGGTACGTTTGGCAGGCTTTCGTTTTTTCGGTTGCATTGCAGGATGTGCGGTTGATTGTAGCGTGATGGCTGTTCTTAAGAGGAATAGCACGCCAAGAATTGCAATGTTAGTATAGTCAAATCACTCAGGAGAATCAAGAATTGTGACGCCGCCGTATGCATGAAGCAGTAGTGTTGCAGACGCATAACTTGAGCAAACGATTCAAGAATCGGTGGGCCGTTCACGACCTCAACCTGGAAGTACGACGGGGAGATGTATTCGGTTTTCTCGGACCGAATGGTGCAGGCAAAAGCACAACCATTCGCATGTTACTCTCGCTTGTGCAGCCCACTGCAGGTGAAATTCTCCTCTTTGAAAAGCGGTTGCGGTCCCATCGCAACGAAATTCTGTCGCATGTTGGTGGATTGGTCGAAGCGGCCGATTTCTATCTGTATCTGACTGCAAGAAGAAATTTGCAGGTTGTTGCCAGGTTGCGCGGTGGTTGTTCGGCGAAAGAAATCGACGAGGTGTTGGAACTTGTCGGGTTGCGTGAACGTGCCGATGAAAGGGTGAAGACATTTTCACACGGTATGCGGCAGCGCCTCGGCATCGCTCAGGCTCTGCTCGGTTCGCCGGAGTTCATCATTCTGGACGAACCCACAACCGGACTTGATCCTCAAGGAATCAAAGAGGTACGTGAACTCATCAAGCGCCTCTCAACGGAACGCGCCATCACCATTTTCCTCTCCTCTCATCTTCTCAGCGAAATTGAACAAACGGCAACCTCAATGGCGATCATCAATCGCGGCAAACTCGTTGTGCAGGGAAGAGTACGCGATTTGCTGGACAACGGCGCGAGTATTGTCAGAATTGATGCACATCCGCAAGAGAACGCGATTGCGGTACTGAGGCGGCACCCGGCTGTTCACAATGTTCGTGCTCGCAACGAAGGACTTGATGTGACGGTGCCGCCCGAACATATCAGCGAACTGAATGCTATGCTGGTTGCCGAAGGCGTACAGGTGAGGGCGTTGATTCCGCGACGTTCGCTGGAAGAGTATTTTCTTTCGATCACAGAACATGCATCCGAGGGGCTGTAACAGAACGTGAATATCATCCTTCGCAACGAACTGCTCAAAACATATCTCAAGTGGCGTACCTATATCGGATTTATCGCCATTGCCGTGCTTGTTCCGCTGGTTGAGATAGCGCTGAAGCTTGAGGGTGGCGGCATGGTCAGGCGGATGACGCGTGATTTGTCGCAGGATTTCATCTTTGTCGGGAATCTCTTCAACGGTTATTTCGTCACCTACTTCATCATGAACAGTCTGTGGGTTCATGTTCCCTTCCTCATAGCTCTTGTCGCCGGCGACCAACTTGCAGGCGAGGCAACGGGCGGCACGTTTCGCCTTATCCTGATACGTCCTGCTTCGCGTACAAGGATTCTACTGCTGAAGTATCTTGCGACGCTCTTCTATACGTTTTCGCTCATTGTATTCCTTGCAGCAGTAAGTCTCGGCCTCGGATTGTACTTGTTTGGAAGTGGCGATTTGTTGGTGGCGGGCAAGGTGTTGACGATCCTTCCCGGAAACCAGTTGCCGCTGCGGATGCTGCTTGCGTTCGGACTTGCAACGTGGAGTATGTGGTGTGTTGCTTCACTTGCGTATCTGTTCTCGTCGTTGGTAGAGAATGCGATTGGCCCGATCGTCGGGACGATGACGGTTGTTATCATCTTCTTCATTATTTCCAACATTCAGATCGAATTCTTTGAGTCAGTCAAGCCTTTTCTGTTTACGACATATTTCAACATCTGGCAGTTGGCTTTTGAGGAGCCCATTCCGTGGGAGATGATAGCGAGGAATGGCGGTATTCTGGGATCGTTCAGCATTGGCTTTTATGCAGTTACTTGGTATATTTTTGTGAAGAAGGATGTGTTGAGTTGATACTTTCCACCTGCAGAATGAAGACACAACAAGAGATAAAGTCCAAACTTTCGCAGCACAAGACAGGAAGCCTTTCAAATCTAAACTCTAGGTTCACATTATGAACATCTCATCAATACAACAAGCACTCCGCGAACGAAAAATCGACGGCTGGCTGCTGTGTGACTTCCACAACCGTGATCATCTCGCCTATCGTGTGCTTGGTCTCGACATGACGAAGATGACAACACGCCGGTGGTTTTACTATATTCCGGCAAAGGGCGAGCCGCGCAAGCTGGTCCACAGCGTCGAGCCCCGCAAGCTGGATTCGCTGCCGGGCAAGAAGGAAATCTTCCTGCCGTGGACCCAACTGCATTCCTCTCTCAAGAACATGCTCGGTTCGCCGAAGAAGATCGCGATGCAGTATTCTCCGATGAACCATGTTCCTGCCGTATCAATGGTGGATGCCGGAATCGTTGAGCTTGTGAAGAGTTTCAAGCACAAGGTCGTGTCATCAGCAGACCTTGTGCAATTGTTTGAGGCGACAATCAGCGAAGAAGGATACCGCACACATAAAGAAGCAGGAGTGATTGTCGACAAGATCCGTGCAGAAGCGTACGATCAAATCCGCAACGCCATTGCGACAAACAGTGAGTTGACTGAATACCAGCTTCAGCAATTTATCATGCGACGGTTCAAGGAAAGCGGCCTCGTCACTGTTGATCCTCCGATTGTTGGAACGAACGAGCATCCAGCCGATCCGCATTTCGAATCAACACCGGAAAACGCGAGACCCTTCAAGAAAGGCGATACCGTACTGATCGATTTGTGGGCGAAGCTTGACAAACCCGGCTCGATCTACTACGATGTTACGTGGTGCGGCTATATTGGTGATGCGCCTTCTCCGAAGTATCAGGAAATATTCAATACCGTGAAGAATGCCCGCAATGCTGCCATTGCGCTTGTGAAAGATCGCTTCGCGAAAGGAAAGCCTTGCGGCGGCTGGGAAGTTGATGATGCTTGCCGCAACGTGGTGAAGAAAGCAGGCTACGGAAAGTATTTCGTGCACCGGACTGGCCACTCCATCGGAGAAGAGGTTCACGGCAACG
The DNA here is from genome assembly GCA_900696645.1 of uncultured Chlorobiota bacterium. Classification (GTDB taxonomy): domain Bacteria; phylum Bacteroidota; class Ignavibacteria; order UBA10030; family UBA6906; genus CAADGV01. Next base: position 156,189 of record CAADGV010000030.1, read on the forward strand.
GCGTGAACATTGACAATCTGGAAACAAAGGATGAACGCCAACTCATGCCCGGTTGTTGCTTTTCGATTGAACCCGGCATCTACTTACCGGACGAGAATATGGCGTGCCGGACGGAGATCAATATGTTTATCCGCCACGATGGCGTGCCGGAAGTGACGGGGGAGATACAAGAAGAGTTGATCAAAGTGTGAGGCTGATACTACGAGCCCCGGCGATGTGCCGGGGCTTTGTTCGTCAAGTGATCTTTGTCGGATTCCGGTGGGCGAGTTGAATCAGAACAATGCCCGCAACAATCGCGATCAATCCCAACCCCGTTTTCAGATCAATCTCCTGCGTTCCCTTCACCAATCCCATTACTGTTCCGGCAATCGGGGAAAGCGCGAACGCAACGGCCAGCGTAACGCCAAGATTCTCCGAAGTGGCAAGCGATGCATAGAAACTCCACATCCCCAAACTTCCTGCAACGATTCCTCCCCCGATAATAATCATCAGCCAACCGTTCACACTTGCCGGGGACGTGTACGTCTTCCAAGCCGGAATTGAGATGAGTCCCAGCAACACGACAGCGACTGCGGTTCGGAGGAATATTCCGGCAATCGGCGGGAGGCCGAGTTCGCGCAGACCCGATTTTTCAAAATAGCCGCCGATGCCCCATGCTACGCCGGCAAGAATTGCATAGAGAATATATGGTTTCATGAATTCATCTTGTGAGTGAATGTTGGTGGGAAAGTTGTTGCACGGCCAATATACAACATCCACGGGAAAGTTCGAAGGGCTATTCGCTCGCAGGGAGCCGGATATCGTTCAACAAATTCAGGAGTTGTTGCACGTGCAGCGGTGTCTGCAAAAATGCTGTCGAATCCTTCCGAATCCTTCCAGAGAATTATCACAAGGCCCCCTTTCGGTTACGGCCCGAATGGTTGCACAGACGCTTGACGAAATGGAGAAGCGAATGTCGGAGAGAATGAGCGTTTTCCTTTTCTCTTTAAAATGATTTGGTGATGTCATAGCTTCTTCTGTTGCGTGCTGATGCTTCCCAAAACAATTGCGCCGATGAGCATAATCGCCGCGGCAAAACCGAATCCCGCTGCCGGAGAGATCGCAGTCCAAAGCAGGCCCACCAGAACACTCGCACCGAAATCTCCGATGCCGTTGACCGTGCCAAGGACTCCCATGCCGATTCCGCGCGTTTCCGTCGGGATGAAGTCCGCGGTGATGGCGCTTTCCAACGTATCTTCAGCAGCGATGAAGACGCCGGCGAGGGCAAAGAGGACGAACAGGAACGGAATGTTTGTCCATTCAAGATAAAATGCGAGGGCAAACCCGCCTATCGTCACGACGGCCAGAAAATATCCGAGCGCAAGCAACAGGACGCGGTTCATCGTGTCGGTGAGAGCGCCGATGGGGAACGAGGCAAGCGCGTAGGTGATGTTTCTGACAACGTACATCAATCCGGCGAACTGCGCGGCGTGTGTGAGTCCGTGTTCGGGTGTGAGCAATGTGGTTGCGGCAAGAATCAGGAGCGTCGGCGCAAAATCACCGAGGCCAAAAATGCCCACGCCGAGAAGGAGTCGTCTGAACCCGCGGGGAAGCGAGCGGACTGTTCCCCAGAATTTCAGATGATGGTTGGCCGCTCGCTTCCTTTCGACAGTCATAATCCAGAATACAACGGCCGAGAGGATTCCGGGAATAAGAGTAATAAGGAAGATGCTGCGGAACGGCTGTGACGGATCAAGCAAGGCCGTCGGCTGCCAAATCCCCAACAACCATACGCCAAGCAGTGGACCGACAAATGCCCCCAGTGTGTCTCCGAACCGGTGAAAGCCGAACGCCTTGCCCCGGACGGCAGCGTCAACAGAGTCCGCGAGCATTGCATCGCGAATCGGGCCGCGGAAGCCGCGGCCAAACCAGCCGACAACGCGGCCCACGAGCACGAGAAACCACGTTGTTGCAAACGCAAACAACGCCATCGCTATGCCGGTCAGGAAGTAGCCGAGTGTCACCAGCGTTTTGCGATGTCCGAGTTTATCCGATATCCATCCTCCCCATAACTTGATGAAGCTGGACACGGCGTCCGAAATACCTTCGATGAACCCGAGCGCGGATGGCGGCGCGCCGATGACGGCGAGAAAGCCCGGCAACACAGTCGTTGCCATCTCGTGCGATGCATCGGAAAGAAAGCTCGTCACTCCCATGCCGACGACGTTCCGGTTGAGCCAGGTATTGCTGTCTGTTTGTGCGACAGGCCCGGGTTGAATATCCTTGTTCATCTCAATTTTAGATGTTGATGTTTTTTGGTTCACGCCTTTCCTGTTCACTTTTTACTCGCGAGGCATCGCATTGTTTAACATTGCGAGCAACTCCCTCAATGCGGCCCGTTCGACGAAATGATGCGGCAGTGTCAAACGAGACTGCGCTTCAAACGGCAACAACATTGTTCTATAGAAACAGTTTCAGGCGTGCAAATCCCGCTCTGCTTACCTGCAAGCGTGTTCCATCTTTTAGAATGGCAACGCGGCTGTCTTTTGCGTACGGTTCAATCTTGGCAAGGCGTTCGACATTGAGGATGTATGAGCGGTGAATGCGGATGAATTGTGTTGCATCCAATTGTTCCGCAAGTACTGAGAGTCGTGCTTGCTTCAGAATGTTCCTTCCTTCTGTGCGGATGGAAACGTAATCATCTTGTGCTTTGATGTAGTCAATGCTCTCGACGGGAATGATATGCACTTTTGCGCCGTCACGCACAAGAATGCGTTCGAGGGGCGTTGTACGCATAACCGATTCCTCGGCAAGGGCATCAAGTCGTTTGGAATCGGGTAATCTCTTCTTTGCCTGTTCCAGTGCCTCATCAAATCGTTCACGGCTGAATGGTTTCAACAGGTAGTCGGCGGCGTGGACTTCAAACGCCTTCAGCGCAAATTCATCGTATGCTGTAGTAAAAATAACGGTGACATCGTGATCAATCAGCTCAAGAACTTCAAAGCCACTCAGTTTCGGCATTTGGATGTCGAGAAAGAGAATATCGGGCTTTGTCTCTGCAATCACCTTCACGGCGTCGAATCCGTTTGCACACTCGGCAACGATTTCGATATGAGCATGGTGAGAAAGGAACTCACGAACAATCTGACGGGCAAGCTGCTCGTCGTCAACAATCACCGCTTTCAATGGTCCCTGAGTCATCGGCTCTATGATGCGTGAAAGATCTCCGTAATCTCCTTGCGAGTAACAGGAAGTTTCAACTCAACAGCATATTCGTTTGTACCGTTTGTGATTGCAACGTGCGCGTCATTGCCGTAGAGCGTCTCGAGACGTCTCCTGATATTGCCAAGACCCAACCCCGTGCTTTTGCTTCGAGGTCTGTTCGGATCACACGGATTGCTGACGCGGAGAAGCAAGAGTGATTCGTTCCTGTCTGCAGAGAGTACAATTGTTCCTCCCTCGAGGAGATGGGCTATGCCATGGTTTACCGCATTTTCGACGATAGGCTGAAGAATGAGTGAAGGCACGGGAATCGTGCCGCATCCTTCACTCATTCGCTTCTCAAATATCAGTCGTGAACCGAACCGCACGCGTTCGATTGCGAGGAATCCCTCTGCCAGCTTGAATTCCTGTTCCAAGGGAATGAACTGCTGCTGTCCTAACTTCAGCGTTGTGCGAAAGAAATCCGCCAGCTGGATCGACATCGTCCGCGCAGCGGGAGCATCCGAGGCTGTCAATGCGCTGATCGAGTTGAGACTATTGAAAAGGAAATGCGGCTGTATTTGCGAACGCAGCGCCTTCAACTCTGCTTCCCTTGCCAGCACTTGAAGCTCAAGTGCCTTGCGTTCAGCCGCCCGCGCCGTATCAAAGGCAAGCAACAAGTAGTGGACAACGGTTGCCAGGACGAACAACAACATCCCGATGCCGAGAAGAAACGGAATGCTGCTGTCGAATTTCGAGTTCAGAGCCGAGAAGAGTTCGAATCGGGTCAGGATTGCGGCTACACCTTTTCCGACAAGAAGCCATAGCGCCGAACTGAGAAACGATGCCGCGAGCACCGCAAAGAGAGTCTTGAGAAAAGAAGTCTGCTGAAGAGGGAACGCCTTGCATACATACAACGACGCGAGACTCATGAATGCGTAGATGAAGGACATCGGCAGTAGAAGTGCAACCGCTTCGCCCCACGTCAGGGCATTCATCGTTACCATCAACACACATAACAGCCCGGCAATCATCAGCCAGGCTGTCATGTAAAGTGTTAATCGTTGCTTGTCGGCAAATATAGGATGCATGTCACGGCTGGTGATTATGGATTACAGATTACTGTCCTCGATCCCAAATCCGTAATCCCGAATCCAAAATCCAAAATCCAAAATCCAAAATCAATTTCTTACTTCAACGCCGCCCATCACGATTGTGCCTCGAAGGATGAGCCGTTGTCGTGCTTCGTTGCCCTGATGAAACGTCTTGTCATCGAAGCCGCCGAGAATCGGTGTTCCCTCGAAAGAGACTTCCCATTGTTGCGGGACTTTGATTTCGATTCCGCCCCAGAAGGCAAATACACTTATGATCGCCGGGCTCTCGGCAATGGAAGCATTCCGCAAATCAATATCGCAGCCACCCATTACCGCGGTCAGTTCTCCCCCTCGAAAATCCTTTGTGTGAACGTTTCTTCTTGATCCACCGAGATACGCGGAGGCATTCACGACTGAATCGTTGTCGATCGTCTTCGTATCCCATTGAGCCTTCCAGGGCCGGGATCCTGCTCGCCCGGTTTTCAGTATCATCATAGCACCAAGCGCAACCAAAAGCAATGGCCAGAAATCCCAAAGCCTGAAATCAAAAAAATACAACTTGTCTATCAGAAGGGCCGCTCCGACAAACGTGAGTACAAGTCCCCAGAATTTGCCGCCGTGTGCTTCCGGCTGCAGAAGTTTCACGATGCCGTACACAATCAACAGAGCAGGCCAATAGCGCAGGTAGTCACGCGCATAAATTAATTCGAGATTGTCGAGCGTGAACAGAACGCCGACAACGACGATAATGAGTCCCAGAACAAGCTGGGGGGAGATGCGAAATGTTGATTTCTCTTCCATAATAATCCTCAAAGAAGTAGTTCAATGTACAGAAATTGTGCTGGTTTGTTCAAATCTCTTCTTGCGCGCATCCCGCTCGAATGCCTCCCAGATTTGGTAGATGCCGAACAGGATCAACACAATGGGCCACGTGTCGCGGAACCCGTAATCGTAAATCCGCAACACAGACCATTGAAGCCAGATTCCCAACCCGATAAGCCAAAAGCCCTCAGCCCGTTTGTACGACTCGAGAAATTTGTTGATGCCGATGACGATGAGAATGACCGGCCAGAATTTCCAGACCGGAAACCGATCCAGAATGCCGATGTTCATCAAAAGGACGATAGCGCCGAAGACAATCAACGCTGCGCCTATGACGTTTCTTCCGTTCAACCATCGTTGTGCTGCCGTTTCCATGAAGTCCTCCTTGAGTATTGTTCTGCACCAATATACGACGTGCGGCAGTAGATGTTGGGTAGATTCAGGCGAACGGCGGCCTGATGTCGGTAAACGGAGCTTGCCTTTGAAACTGAAACGGGGTAAGTTGTCTTTGTTCATAGTGGAGACTCTCAGCATGACTCGTCGTTACCCCCGCACACTCTCCGTTGGTGCACACAATACCGTGATTGCCCTCAACGAGCATGAGGTCGCAAAGTTGTTTACCGGCGACACCCGCTCGGATATCGGCTCAGAAGCAGAAAAGATGCAGTTTGCCAACCGCGTGAACGGACTTGTTGCCCGGTTTGTGCGTATCGAATACAGCGATGAGCACGGATCGGAGATGTTAGTGATGGAACGTCTCTATCCCATGGACTATCGTGCTTACGAGTTCAGCAAGCGTGAGCTTTGGTTTGATGTGTTTGAAGATGAACTGCTGCAGCTGCACAGCGCCGGGTTTGCTCACCGCGACATTCGCCGTCCTTCCGACATTGGGGGCGAACCGTACGACAATGTTCTGCTGACTTCAAAGGGCCTTCGCCTGATTGATGTCGGCGTTTCAGCTCTCAAAGTGAAAGTCGGGGAAAAACTCTTTCAGCGATACGTGGAAGAAGAGCTGAAGGAAATCGAACAATTCAAGACCCACTTCCTGTTGCGGTAGAGTGTTGTATCATCTGCACGACGTACTTCGCAAAACGATCAGACTCAAGTGTCCCGACTGCGGTGAAGGTTCTCTCTATTCCCGTTGGAATCAGCTTCATGAGCGATGTGCAGTGTGCAGTTGCACGTTGCAACGCCGCGAAGAGGAGGGATGGTTCTTTATCTACATGACAACGGCGGGTCTCACCGGCGTCGTCGTTGTTGTGATGTTGTTGATTGATGTGCCGGATATTTTTCTGGGACAGATTGGCGTTCTTGTTGCTTGGTTTGTCATCATCCTTCTGACTCTGCCAATCAGAAAAGCGATAGCGATCGGGATTGATTACTATATTGAACAACGACCCCGCAAGAACGCCGGTACCTAAAGAACAGTTACATCAACCCCACCGGATCAATATCCACCGTCAGCCTCACCGATGATTTTCTTCTCCCGAAATCCGCAAGCGACTTGCGCAGCGCGTAGCGCAACTCCGTGCCAGCCGGATCCTTCGACTTCAGGTTCTTCACAATAATGTGCCAGCGGTACATGTTCTTGATCTTGCTGATGACAGCAGGCGAGGGTCCGAGTATTGTAAATGTGCCAAGAATTGCGCGGAGGTGTTTGACGAACCGTTCTGCTTCCGCCTTTACATTGTTCTCATTCTTGCCTTTGAACTCCACAAGCGCAAGCCGTGAAAAAGGCGGGTAGTCGAGTTCCTTCCGTTCTTCCAACTCTATTTCGACGAACCCCTTGAAGTTATGGTCGACGACATGCTTGAGCGTATAATGATCCGGTTGATGCGTTTGAATCACCACTTCTCCCTTCAGCGTGCTTCGTCCGGCGCGGCCTGCGACCTGCGTGAGAAGCTGGAACGTGCGCTCGGAGGCACGGAAATCCGGCAGCAACATCTGCGTGTCTGCCGAAATCACACCGACAAGTGTCACGCGGGCAAAATCCAATCCCTTTGCTACCATTTGCGTTCCGAGCAGAATATCCGCTTCGCCCGCGCCGAATTTCTCCAGCAGCCGCTGATGCGAGCCTTTGCGCGTCGTTGTGTCCATATCCATCCGCAGCAACTTTGCGGAAGGGAAGCGTGTGGCAAGTTCCTGCTCGACTCGTTGTGTACCCGCGCCGCGTTGTTGTAACGCAATGCTATGGCAATGCGGGCAAACAGGCGGCGGTTGTTGCGTCAATCCGCAGTAGTGACAGCGCAGATGCCGCCGGGTGATGTGGTACGTGAGTGTGACGTTGCATTTCGGGCACATCAGTGTGTTGCCGCAATCCATGCACTCGATAAACGGCGCAAAGCCGCGGCGGTTTTGGAGGAGTATGATTCCTTCCTTCTTGCTCAGACGATCCTGAATCTTCTCGCACAACAGCATCGAGAATGAAGACTGCTGAAACTCACGCAGCTTCATCCTATTCTCCTCCGTTGCCGCTTCTTTCATTGCAAAGTACTCTCGTTTGCGTTCTTCCGTCATATCGACAATGAGAACTTCGGGCAGTGAAATCTGCTCCACGCGGTTGGGCATTTCGAGCAGTTCATATTTGCTTTGCAAGACATTGAAATACGACTCCGCCGAAGGCGTTGCGGAGCCGAGAACAACAACGGCATTTGCCATCTTGCCGCGAACAACGGCTACATCCCGCGCATTGTATCGCGGCACGCCGTCGAATTGTTTGTACGAAGGCTCATGCTCTTCATCCACCACAATCAAGCCGAGATTGGCAAGCGGAGCAAATACCGCCGACCGCGGCCCGATGATGACGCGGTACTCGCCCCGCCGCGCCCGCTGCCATACTTCATGCCGCTCGTTTGCGGACATGTTGCTGTGCACGACGGCAACACGTTCCTCGAAATGACTTTTGAACCGCCGCGCAGTTTGTGGCGTGAGGGAGATTTCCGGCACAAGCACGATGGCCGTTTTTCCTCTTTCTAAACAATGCCGGATTGTCTCGATATACACCTGCGTCTTGCCGCTTCCCGTGACGCCGTGCAGCAAGAACGTCTTGTTCATTCCCGCATCCATCGCAGCCTGCATTGCGTTCAGGACGTTCTGTTGCGTCTCGTTGAGCGCAATCGCGAGCGTCTGCTCTTCGGTGCCGAACGACTGCTGCGTCTTTATCTCCCGCTTCTCCACGATAAGAAGTCCCGACGACCTGAATTCTTTCACCGCAGCGGATGTCGTTCCCGATTTCTTCAGCAAATCGGTCAGAAAAATTTCCTGTGTTCCCTGCTGTTTCAGCCAATCGAGTGCTTCGAGAAGTAAGCGGGCCTTTTTCTTTTTCTTGGAAAGAGCTGCAAGTGCCGCCGCAAGTTGGCCGGAGTCAAGTTTATCAAGAAGAATAACATCCTTCGTCGGCAGTTTGGTTTTTTGTTTGGGGAGAACTTCTTCCGTCTCAATCAATCCGGTCGCAACGAGTTCGTTGAGGACGGTGTTGATATTCTTGAGTCCCGTTCTTTTTTGGAGATCGGAAGAAAGGAGTGAGCCGTGTTGTGCGAGAAGATCGAAGAGTCGTGTTCTCTGTTTCGATGCGCGTTTCGCTTCGGTGACCTGTTCGGGAGTTGCAGCTGCGGCGAGTTTCACCATTCTCTTGCTGGACGAACTGAACCCGTGAGGCAGCGATGCCTTCAACACTTCGCCGAGCGGGGCGAAGTAGTAGTCGGCAATCCACGTACACAACCGCAGCAATTCATCCGACACAACGGGCGAAGCGTCCAAAACATCTTTGATGGGTTTGAGAGATGTGAGAGGAGTTGACTCCGGAAGCTCGACAATCAATCCCGTCGCGTACTTTCTGCCGAACGGGACGACGACGCGTACGCCGATAACGGCAGATTGCTCAAGCTCCGGCGGGATTTGATACGTGAATGTCGAATCGACTGCAACAGGCAGCGCAACGTTGGCGAGTGATGGCATGGGAGAATATCGGGAAAAGGTGAGTGAAGGGCAAAGGATGCTCAGACGGAATTAAGTCATCTTAACCACTTTACGCTTGAAGAATCGCCGCAACTTCCAGATATTAGTTTGTCTTTACAAACTTTGAGACGGAGAGCAACCATGAAACGCATCTTTCCACTGATACTCTTTTCATTTCTGCTTGGCGGCTGCGCGGCGTACAAGGAGCTTTCGCCCAAACCAGAGCTTTCGCCCGCTGAGCGGGGCTACATTGAGTTGAAGGATGGTAAGGATAATTTTACACTTGATAAAGACAAGAAGTACTATATCAAGTTCCCGAGACCGGAAGGCGACCAATTCGTGCTTGCGATGAAGCTCAACGCGAAGTCTGCTCTCCAATATTTCTTGACGGACAGATTTGACGGCGGCGACGGCTCCTTTCAGAAGATTCCCGATGAACTCGCAACGCATGACAACACGAGCGCGTACCTTGTCAACAGGCTTCCTCCCGAATACTTCTGGGTGATTGAATCCGTTCCGTACGATGTGGAATTGGAGATGGCCTATCGTTACGTGCCGCAATGGCGCTTCACGTTCGAGAACAAATATGAGGCGTACAAGAAGATTCTCGCCGACAATACCATCGAGCGCGATACCTACAACTCAGTTGACGACCGGTTCAGTTTCTCCGGCTTTGCTTTCGCTGAAAAACTCCGCCAACTCAATGCGGCAACGAAGAACGTACGCGGCATGAAGGACGAGTTAGTGAAGCTGGAAAACATCTTCCCGCCGAATATTGCCAGTTCCCGCGATACGGCGTACGAGAATTTCATCGCCCTTCGCAACAAAACAAACGACGAGCTGCAATTTCAGGAGAACTACACCACAGTTCTGACCATCTTCAAGAAGGAACAGGACTCGCACGGTAGTATCGCTGCTTTCCTTGAATCGGCTCCTGAGTTTGCGGAATTCGTCTCGCAACGAGACAGATTCCCGCGCCCCATGCTCGAGAAAGCGCGGACAACATTTATCCGTCGGCTGAATGATGCGCCCTCGTTCTACGACGATCAACTCCGTGCAAAGAATGATGCAAAGAAAATCAACTTCACTCCTCCGGCGGAAAATGCCCGCAAACTTTACGAAGCCTGCGGTGTGCAAGTTCCTTCCGATTTCAGAACGTTGATGTCGTTCGTTGACCGCTTCAACGTTGAAGCATCGGGGATGGCGCTCGTGAACGAGAAGTTTCAACAAATTGATCGCGCATTTGCCGCCAATCCGCCTCTCACAACCGAAGCGCTTTTTTCGGATTTTCTCTCGAAAATCGCCGATGCCCGGTCTAAACTTCCCGAATCAAGAACGCTTTCGTTTGACAAGTATGGCCGGTATGTTTGTGCTACTATGCTTGATGCGGAGATTCGGAATGCTACCGCCCGCGTAAATGCTTCCGAAACATTGTTTGGCATGTCGCAACAATTTGTGCAGCGCCTCAATGCAAACTCATGGGCTCCGGCTGAGGCCATCTTGCGGGAAGTTCACTACAATGCGTCGTTTGCCGGAGTTCCGGCAGTGAACGAACAGAAAAACAGGATCGTGCGCTCTTTCGAAGGAGAGATCTTCAATCGCGTGAAGCAAGTGTCACATCAGCGGGTTGACGCGTTCGTCAAGGCGAATGAAGCCGCGATTGACAATGTGCCCGCATTGTATCTCGACTCGGCATTCATACCTGTGCATCAGATCAGTTTCTCTGCAAGCGGCGAGGCGGAAGTGCAGCGCAAGCGGGCAGAAGTGCAGAACTATATCGACAAGCTGAAGTTCAATGATTTCCCCGCCGCGTCGATCACGGCCATTTATCGCGACTTCACGCGCAACATCAATGACCGGGGCGTTGACCGGGCGCGTGCCATTGTCGAGCACGGCAAGTACTACAAAGGCACCGACAATCAAATTCGTTCGATGGTGAATGAATGCGACCCGAATATTTCAAAATGGATTATCAGGCCGAAAGAGTACCGCAAGTTGTTCGTCGTGCCCGTGACGACAAATCCCCGCGGAACAAACGAATATCTCTTCAGAGTGACGTTGAAGATTCCGTCGGAGGCGCAATTCCCGGTGTTTGAGATTAACGTCAAGCTTCCGAAGGAAGTGGCGGAAAAGGCTGGCACTCAGGCATGGTTTGAGTCCATCAAGCTGAACAGAACGGAAATCAAGAACGAGGGTCGCCACACGATCACGTCGCCGACTGCAGACAATAATTACGAGTCACAGATATCGCCTGTGCAAATGGACAAAGACGGAAACAACGTGCTTGAAGTCCGCTTCAAGTATCCCGGCTACAAAGTGTTCGAAGTGAGCACAATGGCACAAGTGCCGATTATCCGTAAGAATTAGCAAAGGACAACGAGACTATGGACGAACAAAAGACTCAGGAAGCCGCGATCCCGGCTTGGGCCCCGCCACCCCCGCTTCAGAAGTCGAACAAGAAGCGGAATATCATCATCGCTTCCAGCGTCGTGCTGCTGCTGTTGATTGCCGGAGGATTGTACTACTATCTCACACTCGACAAGCTTCGCGGGATGATCGTCATTCCCTACATCTCCCACCAAAAACCGACGATCGATCCGCATCTGCCGAGTTCTACCGCCTTGTCGGACAAGTTGGAAGAAATCCAGTTCGACGGACTCTTCAATATCTCGGCTGATGCAAGCGGCGTGATTTACGAGGACGGTTTGGGAGAATTGATCGGTATTGATGAAAACAATATTGTGTCGGTTCGGCTCAAAACGAACAAGTACTGGCACGACAGCTACATTGCAACGATGGAGAAGGAAGAACTCAAGTCCATTGACAAGACAAGGGAACATCTCTTCACTGCTGCTGATCTGAATTTCACGTTGCGACGCATTCAGGCCCTCGGCAGTCTTTCGCCGGACTATATTCTTGTTTCTCAAGCGATTGACCCCCTGGCGTTTGAAGGCCCTGACGCAAGCAACGTCATCCGCATGAGATTCCGCGGCGACCGCATCTGGAAAGAAACCGATATCAAGGAAGTGTTGTCGTTCAAAGTGTTGCCGGACGGTTCCGACATGAATGCGTTGAACTACACCATCGGCAGCAATGCATACCTGATGCTGCCGCCGAAGGAGGGCGTTTCGAATTATCACAAAAGTCCCGATGGGACAGCAAACATCGCAAACGTCATTCTGTCGCCGTTCATTGATAACAGCACATTCACGACCGAGTTGAAGAACAATCGTATCAACGTTCTGCTCGATACGCCGTTCGGCAGCCTCTCGCCGATTCTGAACGACAGTACGAAGTTTTTTGTGAAATCCAATGTCAGCACGACGTTGTTTGCCGTGTTGTTCAACACCCAGCGTCTCAATCGGGAACAACGAATGGCCGTCCGTTCGATGCTCAACGGCAAGCAGGTGATCAGCGCACTGTACAAAGTCGGTACACCCCAGCAGCGGAGCATTATTGATTACAGGGGAAACAGGAATAACTATGATGATTATGTGAACAAGAGCGTGTTTCCCACATCATCCTATTATATTGAAGATAGTGTTGTGACGCCGTTTGTCACCGATATGCCCGTGAACATGGGGATTCTGCCCGATACTGTTCGCATTGCGGCGTGCATGAATTTTGGATTCCGTGAAGAATATGCCGACTTGATTGATGCGATCAACAGTCCGGCAATCTCCCGCGGCAAGTTGAAAGTGACGGCAATCCAGAATGAAGATATCAGGAGAGGGAACTACGACGGTTTGCTTGTTGCCATCAGCGGATACCGGAGTAATTTTCTGTTCGACCTGTACGATATTTTTCTACGGGAGCCGGATCTGCAAACGTACCGTATCAATCTGGTGACAATACCTGGCGGCGGAGGAATCAGCCCGGCTTCATGGAAAGCGGACAAGAATTTCTTCAGGCTCGATGCCGAAATGGGCGGGCCTGATCAGGCCGACATCAATCAGTTGCTGCAATATATCTACGGCTTCATGGCGACACGGCAGATTGGAGACAAGCAGGAATTCTCCCGGCGCATTGATGTGCTGGAGAATCAGTTGAGTCTCGGCGCGTGGATGTTTTCGCTGCCGTCGCTGGCATACTTCAGCACACAGTTCGACAGCACAAGTATTGATTTGTACGGCGTAGCCTCGCAGCTCTCGACCATCAAAAAATGGAAAGAGCAACCAAAGTAGTTTTCCGCATCATACGGCACATGTACAGATCAGCGATTGCAATCGCATCGCTGCTGCTATCGCTGTCTCCGGTTTCTGCAAACACCAAAACGGACTTTCTCATCCTTGAGGAAGTCCGCACTCTTTTCATCTACAACCAATATCAGCAGCAGATTTCCAGCCTTGAGAAGAGGGAGTTTCTTCCCTTCACTCCGTTCAGAATTCTCAATCCCGACGACATGTTAGGCGACGGCTTCACTCCGTGCATGAGAGTGGAGTCGGGAAACCGAATCTACTTCTTCGAAAAAGATTCAGGCGGGCAACTTGCAGGAGCGGAGGGTGTTGCGTTTCAGAGAACGTATCACAATGCGATTGTGGTTGGCGATACCATAGAAGTTCTGCACGGTAACCGCGTCTTTCTGCACGATCCGGCAAGGACAGAGAAATCGCCGCTTGCTCAAGGCGCCGTTGTTGTCCGGATGTTCGAGCACCAGGGATTTACGTATGTGAGAGTGCTTGGCTCCGGCAGCCGTTTCGGGTGGATACAATTCGGCGAATCGAGAGCAGGTCGTGAGTGGCGGGTTCTCAAACAGACGGGCACATCAACACTCGAACAATTGGAACGAACGCTTCCGCTCATACGCGTTCGCGTGCAGGAAGTAAATGCAAAACTCGTGCAGTTGTATGAATACTTCAATCGGGAATCTTCACGACGGCTGCAGTCACCGCAATGGAAAGTCGAGCAACAGGGCAACGCCGCGGTGTGTGTGCTTGAATCCGCTGCTCCTGCTGATGCATTTTCCGAGAGTACGCGGCTGTTGGGCAAATCCATCGAGGGCGTGATTCTCGGAACCTTGCTGCGTGTTTCGAGTGTACCGGGGCGGATAGAGATTAGCGGGGGAGAGAAGAAGTGAAGGCACGCTTTGTTGAGCATGCGGTGAGTATTCTGTTGGTGACGGCGTTGTTTGTCGGCCTTATTTCTCTTATCCAGCAAGAAAATCTGAAGAAGCGGACGGAGCAGAGAAGCGATATTCAGAAATATCTGGCGTTGGAATTTGTTGATTTCGGCAATCCGTTGGATCGGGCGCTGTTTCGCGAGTCACTGAATATCTTCTTTCCTGATACTCCGGCAGGGAATGATTCTCTTCTTCGTGCCATTGACGATTTCAGGCGGGAACAGTTCACCAACGAAATGTACAAAACCGGAGGAGCGGAACGGGGGCTGACGTTTGCCAAAACACAGGAACTCCTTGGCATGTTTCTTCAATTTATCATCATCTATGTTGTTGTGCTTGCGCTGAGTTATTACGGAGCCCAGACGTTGGGGATCATCCGATTCGTTCACATGAAGCAAGGCAGATCATCGTACCTCGCATCATTCCTCGAGCATATCTCAACATCAGTAAACGGAAATCGGTCGGTTCCACAGGCCGTTGTGCTCTTGGTAAAAGCGCTTGTCAAGGGAATGGCATACATCGTTCTGTTCGCACCCGCGTACGTGATCGCGTATTCGTTCAAGACGAGATTTGATACCGATTCGTACTTCTTCATGATTCTTCTCGGCGTGATCTCGAACGGGCTTCTCATCAATTACACAAACCGCTTCTTCACATTTCTCGTTTCGGAGAGCAGGAAGGGGTATGTCGAGACGGCGGTTGTGAAGAACCTCTACAACTCCTACTTATGGCACGCGGGTGACGGCATTGCAAAAAGCAGCGTCTTCCGGCTTCGCAAGAAGTTTCCGTCACACGTCTTTCAGCATATTTATCTGAATGCACGGCATCAGTTCCAGCCGACCTTAAAGGAACACGCGTCATTTCTCATTACCGGACTTGTCATCATCGAGATGGCACTGAATATTCAGGGACATCTCAGCTATGAGATGCTGAAGAACATCCTCTACAAGCAGTACGATGTTGTGCTTGCCATTGTGTTGAGCATTTTCCTTCTTGTGAAAGCAACAGAAATTGCTGTCGATCTCTGGACGTATCGTCAAGAACGAAAATTCGGGAACAAGGAGGTGTGAGACTTCTCAAGGCAAATATTTTTCGGGCAAAAGATAAACTCTGGCTGTGTATCTGGCTTGCGGGCCTCGGCATTCTGTGGTTGTGGAACACACTGTATCTCAACCCTGCGGCATTTGCGCGGCTGAGTGCCGCGTCACTCAACACGCTGTTTGTCGGAATCCTTGTGGTGTTTCTTGCCTTTCTGTTCGGATGGCTGGCCGCGTTGGCGCTGCATTTCCTCGACGAAACACGGACGCGCATCCCGTATCTGTTTCTGACATTCCTTTTCAATCTCATCCGTTCAGTTCCTCAAATTGTCGGCATCTTGATCGGGTATGTCATTCTCACACTGTTTATTCAAGGTGATATTCTCAGGGCACAAACTGCACAGCTCGTCTGGATGTCGTTCGTCATCAGCGTGTTTGTCTTTCTCGAAGTAGCCGATGTGATTCGGGAGCGGATCGCATTCTACATGAAGTCGGATTTCTTTGATGCAATGCTGTGCTGCGGCATCAGTGAAAGCAGAATCATCAATACGGAAATTCTGCTCAAGAACAGCCGTGCACATCTGCTGCACAAGCTGATTTCGGTATTTGGCGCGACAATCTTCCTGCTATGCAGCGTGGATTTCATTGTCTCGGTGGGCCTTTCAACCGACGTCAGTCTCAGCAATTTTCCCACAACACTCGGTGGACTTCTCGCGACGATGGATAGCAAACAGGATATTCTCGCCATCGGCACGGTTGTGACGAACTTCAGAAATTTCAGCGCGCTCTTCTTTCAGCACTTGCAGGGCATCAGTACGGCGTGGATAATTGTGTTCACGCTTCTGTGCCTCTACAAAATCTCCAACGGATTTGTCAAGAGACACAGATTGTAGATGACCATCAGACGCAACATCAGAATTGCTTCGGGCAAAAGAACCCTCGTCTCGATCGACAACTTCGAGATACCGGAGAACCGTATTACGATCTTGTTGGGCGAATCGGGAATCGGTAAGTCACTCATGTCAAAAGCGTTATACGGACTCCTCGATCCTGACGAACTCGACATTACAATTGATGGCGAGCCCTACCGAACTTATCTTGCGCGCCCGGAAACAGCAACGTTGCAACATGAGAGTTTCTTTGTCTTTCAAGAACCTTCTACCCATCTGAATCCGTTGATGCCGCTTGCAACGCAAATGCGTGAGGGGAGTCTTGGGTTCTCGAAAAGTGAGGAGGCCATCCTCGGCACGCTGTGGCAACACTCGCCGCCGGATGATGTCAAGAAGATTTTAGACGTGTATCCGAAACCGCATCGCCCGAGCGGCGGCGAGAAGCAGCGCATCCTGCTGGCGATGGCATTCAAGAAGATCGACCTTCTCATCGAACGGAAGCAGCCGTCCGAACATGAGATCTTCGTGTTTGATGAGCCGACCGGAAGTCTCGACAATATGTACCGTGATCTCTTTCTGGAGATGCTATTCGAGCGGTTCCGCAAAGTGGGCTTTACCTGCTTGCTCATCACACATGATTACTCGATGATCGAGAAAATTCACACGAGTCACAAGGACATTGTCGGCAAGCTTGTATTCAAGGAAGTGACTCTCGTCGAAGGTAAGCAGTTGCTTGAGGATTTCGACACCGACGCATACCTCGAATGGCTTCATACGCAGCATCCTTCCGAGAGCGCCGGAAGCAAGACAAGCCGCAGCATTTTGCTGGCAGTGGAAAATGGCACCCGCGTTTTCAATCGTTCGCTGATCATTTCACGTGATCGTGAAGGCGAGCATCCTTGTTCATTGGAGTTGCATAGTGGAGACATCGTTTACCTCAAAGCAGCAAGCGGTGTTGGCAAAACAACGCTGGTGAAACTTGTGATGGGATTGTTGAGAGCCGAACGCCTGAAAGCGCGGCTTGAGACCATGCAGATGGATGAGCAAACGCCGAGGTCATTCTGGCACAAGAATATTTGGGGACGCAGAATGACAATGGTGTTTCAGCATGCCGATGAAGCATTGAATCCTGAATCAACTGTGAAGGGAACATTCGAGGGTCTGCCCGCGTTGAAGCGAGCAACGGAGGCCCGGATTGTCAATATCCTCAATGAACTGTTCGATTCGGCTCTCGATGCAAGTTTCCTGAACAAGAAAGTCAAACATCTTAGTGGCGGGCAGAAACAGCGACTGAATTTGTTGCGTGGCTTTGCTCTTGATACAGATGTGTTGATTCTCGACGAACCGCTGAACGGCTTGGATTTCGAAAGTGCCGGGAAGGTCATCGCAATGCTTCAGCGAAAGCAGAACGCCGGCAAAGGGATTTGGCTGATTTCTCACAACGAGGAGATTTTTGACAGGATTGTGAGAAAGGAGAACGTGTACTACTTGCGGGCGGAGAGCGGCATAGAAAAAGTCGGGCCGACTCGCAATTGACAATTCGCAATTCCAAATTCCCACATTCCCTGCCCGAAAATCGGTAGCATTGAAGTCTTCTCTGTATTAGATTTACGCCATGAAATTCACACCGGAAGAAATGATAACGGCAATGCAGAACGACGACACCTCGTACGACGGCAAGTTCTTCGTTTGCGTCAAGACGACAAGCATATATTGTTTGCCATCCTGCAAAGCAAAACTGCCGAAGCCCGAGAATGTTGTTTTTCTCGAGTCGCGTGAGCAGGCGATAGTGGCCGGTTTTCGCGGATGCAAGCGTTGCCGGTCCGAGTTCTATCCGAATACTGAACCTGCGTGGCTCGAACCTGTACTGCGAACCATACGCCTGTCGCATTCCCGGAAACTGGCTGAGCAAGCCCTTGCGGATGTTGCAGGAGTTGACATCTCAACCATCCGCCGGTATTTCAAGTCGTACAGAAACACAACGCCGATGGCGTATCACAGGAGAATCCGGTTGCAATATGCGCATACACTTCTACAGAACGGCGCCGATTACCTCACGGCGGCATACGAGAGCGGGTTTGAATCGCCGAGCGGATTCCGCGATGCTTATGTCAGACATTATGGTTACCCACCCGGAAAGACCGATGGCCACTAAAGCAATCATCTATACAGTCATACAGAGTCCGATTGGAGAATTCGTTGCCGGAATGACGGACAAAGGCTGCAGTCTGTTTGAATTTCACGACAGAGGCGGGTTTGAACGCATTGAGGCTCGAATGCTGAAGCGTTACAATCTTGGGATGAAGAGGGGAATGAATGATCTTCTCCGTGAAATCGAGCGGCAGTCGGGTGAATACTTCAACGGCACGCGAAAAGATTTCGACTTGCCTCTTGATCAAAAAGGAACGGCATTCGAAAAAGATGTCTGGAATGCGCTTGTCAAAATTCCCTTCGGTGAAACACGATCATACGGGGAAGTGGCGGCGCAGTTGGGAAAACGGGGCGCTGCCCGCGCAGTCGGCCGCGCAAACGGCATGAATTACATCCCGATCATCATCCCGTGTCACCGCGTGATTGACGGTGACGGGAACTTGCACGGTTACGGCGGCGGGTTGTGGCGCAAGCGATGGCTGCTGGAACACGAAGGGGCAATTCCGATGCAGATGTTTGACTGAACTTACCGCGGAGAGCTACTCCATCTCCATTCTATCAAACGCAAGTTCAAGGCTTTCCACCAACACATCCTTTCCTTTTGCCTGTAATGTTGAAAACGAATATCGTACAGGCCACGCTCTCCTGAATTTCCACGTGAGGACAGTATTCGTTCGATCCTCGTTCTGCAGCGAGATTGTGACATTGCGGAACGCATTCCGGTCGCCGTTGCGTACCTGATCCAGCCATTGATAAAGATCAAGCGTACCGATGACGCCGCGTCGCAACGTGACATTGCCGTAGTGGGCGCGGCCGGGGAGTTTCCGTGTTTCCGAGACGCGTTCGTTGCCGTTGCGGTATTCAATCACGTCAATGGAAACGTCGGGCAGCACGACTTCCGAAAATCCCGCCTGCAATGATTGCGGGTCGCCCGTTCCGAGATTGACAAGATAGTTGTAGTTGCCGTAGGGATCGTTGCGCTGCACAGCCGCTGCAGATTGTTTTGCCATGATGGTTCACTCCTCTGGAATTGTTGGGTTCTGTTTGTAATGCAGGATGATGATATCGGAGTATATTGAGAGGTCGTGATGAAGGATTGCCGAATACCGCTTGCCTTCCCTATCACGCCACTGCAACGTCGCATCAATCTGCATCGGCTGCTTGCGACGAAAGTAGGAATCGCTGCTGTCGAGAAATGTTCTGATGCTTCGCTCCGGAGCAAGAAAAGCAATGTTCCGGAACATCACAAGTTGTGACATTTCACATTCACCCCCCAATCCCGTAAACCGCTTGTTGAACTTCGTCTTCACATCAAGCGCAGGCTCATTCCCGATATTTCTGATCTCGACAGACAAAAGTCCATCTTCAAACACAAAGTCCAGAATAACATCAGGAGATGAGGATGGCGTCTCTTCTTTCCGGTCTGCCGCAGCGCCTGACGTTGCAGGTTTCTGTTTTCGTTTTCTGATCATTTCGTGTCCGAAAGATGCGGCGGTTTGAATCCGCGGTATGTGTCGAAGCGTGAATCATAGAAAACGATGTTGAAACTACTATCTCTCAACGTGCCGCCTGATGGATAGAGGTAGAATTCAGAGAGTGTGCCGGTAATCTTGTTGACCGGCTTTCCGTTCTCTGTGTAGAACTTCAGCGTATAGTAGCCGAGCATGAACGGTGCAGTCTTGAGTTGCTCGAGTATGTTCTCGTCCCGAAACAGATAGAGGTCGCCCACTCATCGTCTCCGCTCAAGTGGCTCTTCGATGTACCATTGTCACCGTCGCCTGGTCGGTCGGCGTCAACTGTAATTCATTTATGTTTACATGCGGGGGACGTGCAGCGCAGAACACAACCGCTTCCGCTACATCGCGTCCTGTCAGCGGCGTCATGCCGAGGTACGTTTTCGATGCCCGCTCTTTGTCGCCATGAAACCGTACCCTGCTGAATTCGGTTTCCACCAATCCGGGATCAACGCTGGTGACGCGGATTGCTGTGCCAAGCAGATCCATCCGCAGACTTCGGGTCAGCCCTGTGACGGCAAACTTTGTTGCGCTGTAAACATTTCCCATAGGGTAGGTTTGATGTCCGGCAATCGAGCCGATGTTGATGATATGTCCGGTGTTGCGCTTGACCATTGCGGGAAGCAGGCAGCGTGTAACATAGAGCAGACCTTTGATGTTGGTATCAATCATCTCCTCCCAATCTTCAACATCTCCCTCATGCAACTTGGCAAGTCCGCGGGCAAGTCCCGCATTGTTTACGAGGATGTCTATCGTTTTCCACTCATGAGGAAGGGAAGAAAAAGCCCTTTCAACCTCCGTCCGGTTGCGAACATCGAGTTGGATCGTGTGGATGTTAATAGAGCAGGATGATCGGAGTTTCTCTGCCAGCGTCTCAATCCGGTCCTTTCTCCTCGCGATAAGAAGGAGATTGCAACCTTCCCTGGCGAATTCTTCTGCACACGCCGCGCCGATTCCGGCAGACGCTCCGGTGATGCAAACAATCTTTCCTTTGAGCGATTCCACTATTTGACTCCTTCCGCAAGCGGATAACGCGGAGCAATGTCTGTGGGGATGGACGTCATCTTGTCGAGTGCAGCTTTCATTTCGGGACGCATCACGCCGTAGGTATCGAGCATTGCTTTCGCCTTGTCGTAACTTCCTTCGGCTTGGATTGTCATGATTGCGGAAGTCAGTTTTGTGACTGCCTGTTTGATCTTGTCAAAATTGACGCTGAACGTGCCGCTTGCAGCGTCGTGCACAAATGCGCCTTCATCAATCAGATAATTGAACTGAAGTGCAATACCTTTGCCGTGCGCTTCGTTCAACCCGAACCGGACCGAACGGAATGCGCTCGCAAGGAATGTCACATACATCTGCCTTTCAAACGATTTGTCGACAACACCCTTGTCGATCAAGTATTGCAACGCCCACAATCCGCTGATGTCGGCTTTTGCTTCTTCAAACGCCGAGGAGAGTTCCTTCATTGCCTGACGGACGGTTGTCTGCTTGCCGTCAACCGTAATGCTGTGCGGCCCGAGGCCGTGCATCAATTCGTGGGCTAAAATGTGAGTGAAGAACGGCTCGAAGGCGATCAGGCCGCGCTCATCCAGAGCAATGGCGACGCTGGAAATCGGCACAAGGATGTTCCTGAATTTCGCCTCCTGTACGTTTTTCAACATCACCCGCTTGCTTCCTTTTTCCTTTGTTACCTTCTCGTCGTTGGGCAGATTGAAGGCTGCTGTTTGCACGCCTTTGTTTGCCTCTCCGCCGTTCACAACTACATCAACAACGCGAATAGGGGCCAGCGCTCCGAGTTTCGGATTTCTGTACTTCTTGTCGATGGGGAGATTGTTTTCCAAATCCTGCAGCTCGTTTGAGAATTTCGAGAGCTTGTTTGTCTCTTCATCGTTGCGCAGCGTGATGAACGCCTCGAACGCCGCCTTGTAATTAAACAACTCATCCATATAGACTTCGTACGGACCGATAGTCGGTTCAATAGGGGCATCAAGCTCCATCCACGCAACGTCACTGGCGTAGTAATCGTTGCTCAGGAATGCGTCTGCACGTTTTGTCAGAAAATTCTTCAACGATTTGTTATCGGTCAATGCCGCGGCTTCGCGCAGCAAATCGGCCGCAGGCTCAAGCCACCGGCGGTATTCGTCGCTGTAGGAGACGAGCTTGAGTTTTCCGTTCTCATCACGACGGATTGTATAGAAGAACCCCCTTGCCTTTTCTTGATCCTTTTTGGAAAGTGTCCCAACCCATTCCTCAAATTCTTCTTTCGTCATATCTTCCGGGTAGAAGTTCGCGCCCGCCGGTTTCGGATAGGGGACGCCTTCCACAAATGCGGAATCGTGGTCGAGTCCTGACCAGGGACCTTTGTTCAGCATGAACATCTTATACCGGAGTTTCCCTTCAGCGGAGGTATCGGCGGCGAGTTGTTCTTTCAACGCAACATTGCCGCTCCAGACCTGACGGAGGTACACTTCATCCATCAACCGCGAGGCCTCGATGAGTTTGTCGAGTGCCTGGCGGTCGCCGGCAGAAAGTTGCGAGACATCGGCAGTGATTTCCGTTGGAGCGAAGCGATTGAGTTTTGCTGCGAGGGGTGATTCCATGGTGGTGTCCTGAGGTTTTGAACATCCGATGATGAGTGTGAACGTACACGCCACAAGCGGCACGACGAGGGAAAGTTTCATGATTGCCTTTCGTGATTGCGTATTTTTGATGAGAGAAATCTTCAAGTTGTCCGGGCTATTCTCAGCAAACCGTTAAAACGGTTGGCAATGAAATATTCTAATGGCACCCCACGACTTAAGTCGTGGGCTGGAGAAGAAAACGAGTTTTGTAATCGTTTCAACGACTTCCCAAGGTTTTCAACCAAGGTAAAGATAGGAAGGGCGGGGGGGAGAAGCAATTTCAACTGTGTGTGGACGCAAAGCAGCCCGCGCAGCATCAAGCTGTCGCGGGCTGAGTTTCCGGGTGAGAGTTTTACGGCTACGCCGCCTTCGATGCCGCCAGGGCTTTTGTAAACTCGGCAAGAATTTCTATCTTTACCTCATTGCTTACCACAACTCCGCCGGCTTCCGTTACACCGTTCCATTGCAGACCGAAATCGAACCGGTTCAACTTTGTACGGATTTCAAATCCCGCTACTTGGATTCCGTCGAAGCTGGATACTGTGCCGTTGTACACGACATCAAGCGAGATTTCCTTCGTAACGCCCCTCATGGTCAGATTGCCCGAGATCTGCAATTCGTGGTCCGAAATGTTCTTGACGGATGTGGATGTGAATGACAACTTCGGATGCCGTTCTGCATCGAAGAAATCAGAGGATTTCAGATGCGCATCACGCTGGTCGTTCTTTGTGCTGATGCTTGCGACTTCAGCTTCGAACGAGATCTTCGCATCGCTGAAGTCACCGTTTTCAGCTTCGATTGATGCATCAAACCGTTCGAACCCGCCCGTTACTGTCGAGATAACGAGATGTTTCACTTTGAAGTTCACTTCGGAGTGGGCTTGATCGATGTTCCACAGTGCCATGACTTGTTCCTTTCGTATATGGGTTGTTATATGTTGTTTACAAACTAAACAAATATAACACTCGGACATGTGCCTGCACATTCACATAGGGTAAGAAATAGCGTGAAACCGTAAGAACGCAGGATGTTGAGCCGTTCAGCTTTTTGAGGCAAGTTCCTTGCGGATCCGGCTGAGCGATTGAGGCGTAATGCCGAGGTAGGATGCAATCTGATGTTGCGGAACCTGCTCGAGCAGGGTGGGGTATGTCTTAACGAACGCGAGATAGCGTTCTTCGGCGGAAGCGCTTAACGTTGCATTGATGCGTTTGTGGGCGGCGATTTGGTTCGCTTCGAGAAGCAATCGGAAGAACCGTTCTATTTTCGGGACGGTTTCCATCAAATTTTCCCGGTCGTTCTTCTCGAGAAGCAGTACTTCGGAATCCTGAAGCGCATCAATATTGTGCACGGAAGGCGTTCCCGAAAGAAAACTGTTGAGGTCGGCAACCCACCAATCTGCAACTGCAAACTGAATGATATGCTCATCTCCTTTGTGGTCGACAGAATACTCGCGTAAACATCCGCCCGTTACAAAAGCGAGATGCCTGCATGCATCACCTTCTTGGAGCAGGAACTGCCTTTTCTTGAGCTTCTTGGGGACAAAAAACCGCGTACAAATTTCAAATTCCTCTTTGGTGATGTTGATGCGCTTGCTTAAGTGTGTGTGGAGAATGTCGTACGTCATTCCTTAAGAATCCGAATTGAGGTATGCAAAGGTAGCATGAATCATGAGGAAAATCAAACAAAAAGCCCCGCACAGGGCGGGGCTTTGAGGTTTGGAAAACTACTAACTATTAGGACATTTGTCCGGTTACTGGTTTTTTGACATTTTTGCGTTGTTGACGTTGCCTCAGCGGTGGAGCTTTGTCCGGAACCACAACGCGAAGGTCCGGGTGAAAATCTTTTACTAAGCGCAGGTACTGCCGTATCGTGTTCATGCTACGCCCGGTAATCTGACAAATCGAAATTGCACTGTGCTTCTTCTTCACTAACTGCAGCACCTGTTCGTATGCTTTGATGTAGCGATCAACGGCTGCTTGTGTGTGACCGGTCTTCAACACAATATCCGCAGGGGATACGGCACGTTCGTACAACGAGATGATGATGCCTTTGTGCGTCGGGTTGCTGCCTTGATCCAGCACGTAGCCCTTCATCGGCAGTACTTCACCCGTCTTCTCGAAATACGCCTTCAAATATTTTCCAATCGTCGTCAAGGCGCGGTTCATCAACACACTCAGTTCCGCACCACTCAACAATCCACCTTGCACTTTGGCGCTCTTCAGCAGACGCACCATCGTCTCGATATCCCGTGCTTCACGATGACGATAGTTGGAGTTGCGATCTCCCTTCTTGAAATAGATCCGCCGCTCCACATCCTCCTGTCGTGTGACCCGTGATCCGCTCGATGTCGCTGTACGTCTTCTGTTCCAAGTACAAGCCCACGATCCATACTTTGTGGCTGATCCCTTTGCCGATGTCCCGCTGAAGGCCGCGCAAGTACAGTTTCAGATTCTGCCTGCTTGTCAAAGAACGTCTCCTGCACCACCTCCAGAATCCCGCGGCTCTCTCGCGGCGATAATTCAAACTCGTGTTCTAACTCGTGAACAAATTGTTGCTCGCGCGTCTTCTGGCGCAACCGTCCATACTCTCGTTGTCGGTGAATGGACCGACGACCCTGTTGCCGTTGCATCTGTTCTCCATTGTCTAACTCCTGCCTGCCCGTCCGGCAGGCGGGCATCGGCGCTCAAGGTAACAACCTCGAACGCCGTTTGCAAGGAAAGTAGGAGGACAAATGTCCTTATTTGAGAAGAATCATCTTCTTAATGGTCGAAAAATCTTTCCCGCTTGATGTCCTTGCTTCAAGCCGGTAGAAGTACACGCCGGTGGCAACCTGCACGCCGGAAAGACTTTGTCCGTTCCATACAGCATCGTATGTACCAATACCCTGTACCCCGTTGAACAGCGCTGCCACCTCCTGACCGAGAAGATTGTATATCTTCAACGCTACAGTTGACTGTTCGGGGATAGCATACCTGATTGTCGTTGACGGATTGAAGGGATTTGGATAGTTCTGCGAGAGAGAAAACTCACTCGGCAGCACGTTGCCGACCGGTTCCACTGAGGTCGTGGTCAATTGGAATGCAATGCGTGAGTTCGCTTCGGGCATTGCTGCAAGAGCGTTCTGCACCGTGTTGTTGAACGTCGCGCTATTGGCCGTCTGCTGAGAAAGAAGTTCGCATACTGCCGGAACGGCTGAAATCGTCGGTGCATTGAGGCCCAGTGTGTACGTGAACGTTGCGGTTCCCGGGTCCATTGGGCCGTAAACAAATTCTATCTTGTTGGATGTCTCATACAGCTTCACTTGGAAATTCATGCTTCCGGCCCCGGAGCTCGAGAAACTCCGTACCCCGATCCACTCAACAGTCAGCACGCGGTTTGGTGCACTACCGTCGACCTGATATTTCATCATGTTGGGCTGCAGAGTTCCGGTGGGGAAGATGAGGTCATCGTACAGCGGGCCAAGCGCAAGAAGGGTTCCGGTCGTGGCGGTGAACTGCGTGTTCTGATATCCGTACGCAGCGGTGCCCGATCCTGTTGCTGCCGACGAGGAAAAATCGAGGAACCCGTTAGTTGAAGCGCTGAAGGAGGTATAATCAACTCCTATATAATTGAAGGTGAAACCGATTGGAGTTGATGCGCTCCGGTTATCGTCAATGCTTGCCGCGTTGCGCCATGCAGCAAAGGAGTTGCCTGTTGACGAAATGGAAGTGTATGTGATTCCTGTGGAGCGTGTTATGCTGAAGTCGGTAAGGCAGGGTACGGCAACTCTCTTGAATGTGATATTGAACGTCTGCGTGGAGGCCAGGGAGTCAGTACCCGAATAAGCGTACACCCTCCATTGCCCGACAATGGAATCTCCGATGGCCACTCCCAACCCGGCTATAAGTGAGTCAAGCTGGGATGTCCGGAACGTGGCAGATGTATCCAATCCTGCAGGAATATTCAGTCGAACAGTTCCTGCAAATGTTGGTGTTGCAAACTTCCACCTGTAGGATGCGCCATCTCCCGATTTGCGCCACACTATTTTGACGGGTGTTGTGCTGACAGCATTTGTCACGACTGTCGTTCCCGTCGGCGGCGAAACCAGGCTGAAGGCCGAGAGCACCGGCCGTCCGCGTTTCAGCGTGATTGCCCTTGGACCGTTGGATGATTTCAGAGAATCGTTTGCCGGCGGGTTGTTTCTGAACGCCCAC
>CAADGV010000031.1 GCA_900696645.1 uncultured Chlorobiota bacterium
GTGCTACGAGAATATCGGCCTTCAAATCTGCTGAGGTTTTCATTGTTCATCCGTGAGTGATTAACTATATGAGTATATACTCATATAGAGTGCCAGAGAAAAACAGGCTAATTATCAGATTTGATAACGGCTATCAGCTCCATTTTCCAATTCTTGGGAAACGGAATCTTACGGCAGTGGATTTGGCAGCCTGCGAGACAAGCCACCGGACTCTGTGACACCTGTTGTTCTTGCTCACAACCGACGCTTTACTGTGTTTGCGTTTTGTGATGGCTTCGTGTCTATCCGCTCAATTATCAGATTTTTCTTCAATAATTTGTTGCAATTCTTCAGGCGGTGCATCAGTTTTGCACAGGCCTAAAGGGTTCACGTTGCGTCGGCTTTTTATCTCCTTGCCTGATCAGTGAACGAAATACTACCTAACTAGACTACGACTCTTTCTTGAAGAGATCTGTGTGAAGCATCTCGCAAGAAACGCGGCAATGCTGTGTCTCTTGCGTGCAACAGTTGGACATCATGCTATCTCGACTGACGATCTGAACAACGGTATTTTCGTGCGCGTTTGCGCCGGCGACCTTTAACGCCGGTGCAATGATCGCGATGTCTTGTTCTTTGATTTTGCTTCAAGCGAGCAATGCTCACCTCAACAATAACAACATCAAGGAGATCCGCCATGCGACACGTTCGAACAGCACTTGTTCAGATTTGCCTGCTGCTGATGCTGCTCGTGACTCAAGGAGAGAGTATTGCTCAGGTAGGCACCGTTGTTATCAAAAAACAAACCGACCCTGCGAACAGCGGGCCGGAATTCTTCTTTACCGAACCACATTCTCTGACCACAAACGTGGCCGGTGTCGGACCGTATATCGCGACTGGGGCGAACTTCGGTTCCTCGCTCGAATTCACAGGACTCACTGGCATGCTTGAAGTGGTCAACCCGGCAGACGGTTGCTCGCCGTTGATTGGATTCACTCCCGGGAGAATTGCCGTGATTGATAGCGGCACCTGTCTTTTCACGGTCAAAGTACTCAGTGCCCAGAACGCTGGAGCCATTGCCGTAATCGTTGTCAACAATGTCGTTTTTCCGCCTATTGTGATGGGTGGAGAGGACGCCGGGATTACCATACCTGCGATCATGATTGGCCAGGCGGACGGCCTAGCGCTCAAGACTGCACTCTCGTCCAATCCTTCGATGCTTGCAACATTGAGCGGTCAACTCGCCGGGAACTTCCGGCTTCAGCATGGCGGTACCGGAACAGTCAATAACGTTCCCGCAGGCAGCTACACGGTGGAGGAAGCCGATCACTTTTTTCAGGGGTATTCATTGACAGCCATAACATTCATCGATCCGGATAACGGGAGCAGCGCGAACGTGCCCGGACGGGCTGCAACAATAGATGTTGATGCCGGGGAGACTGTTGAAGTCACGTTTGTCAATTCATTTACAAATGAGCGGTGTCAACTGAGCCCGCAGACGGACACGAAAACCGTCAATTCGCTTCATACTCTTACATACACTTATACGCGGACTGGTATTCCACAGCCAAGTACCATCGTGCAGTTACCGTGACGTCCGGACCAAACACCGGCAAAGCTGCGACTACACTAACCGATGTTAATGGTCAAGCGACTTTCAGTTATCTCGGCGATGGAGGAACCGGCACGGACGTTATATCAGTACTTGTTACCGGCATTTTCACTTGCGAGGCGCAGGTAACATGGGAGAACGTCTGTCCGCGCGGGCAGGGCTACTGGAAGAACCACCCCGCGGAATGGCCCGCAAGCGCATTGCCGATGATGCTAGGAACATCAAAGACCTACACAAAGGAGCAACTGCTGGCAAATCTCAAGACACCAGTAGCTGGTGACGCCAGTTTGATTCTCGCGTACCAGTTGATTGCCGCGAAGCTCAATATCGCAGCGGGCGCTGCTGCCCCTGCGCCGGTTCCCGCAACAATTGCTGCAGCAGACGCTGCCATCGGGACCAAGGCAATCCCGATGAAGACAAAACCCAACACTGCTGCCGGACAAACGATGACATCCCTTGCGGCCACGCTCGATGCGTACAATAATGGCTCATTGAACGCCGGATGCAATGCCCTGCCCAAGGGAACCCAAAACTCCAACGGAATAACAACCGTTCCCGGGGCTTTTGTCCTCGAGAACTATCCCAACCCGTTCAACCCCACGACGACAATCGAATACGCGCTACCCGTCGATGCTCGAGTGACACTCGAGGTGTATGATGTCCTCGGACGTCGCGTTGCGGAATTGGTGAACGGATACGTGCCGGCGGGCTATTACGCGGCCGAATTCGACGCGTCAACTCTTGCCAGCGGAGTTTATTTGTACCGGATAAAGGCGGATGGGATCGACGGGAAGACGTTCAATCATGCTCGCAAACTCGTGTTGATGAAATAACACTGTCAAATATTCGCATTACACGTAGGGGTTTGAGTGATCAAACCCCTACGCATGCGAATATCCGATATAACGAACTGACCGAAATGTGTCGAAGCCTCATACTGGGAAACCGGGGTCCTCAGGGATAGAACCGGACTGCGAGGCCGCCGTCAAACCCGAAGCCACCGCCGGGAGAAATCACAACCAACGGGGCCAGTTCAAGCGTCAATTCGACAGGACTCCGGGGAATCATGTAGTTAATACCCAAAGGAATGCGAATACCGAATGCAGGTAATGACCCGTTCTTCTTTCCTGATATATCCGTCCTCGACAACGTGTATGACTCATTACCTGCACAGAAGTGGTGGAACACATGCATCAGCCGGCTGATGAGTTTGCCCGTTTCCATCAACGATTGTGCACGGGAGGGTG
Organism: uncultured Chlorobiota bacterium; assembly: GCA_900696645.1. Taxonomy (GTDB): domain Bacteria; phylum Bacteroidota; class Ignavibacteria; order UBA10030; family UBA6906; genus CAADGV01. The sequence continues at coordinate 2,836 of CAADGV010000031.1, forward strand.
GCTTGCAATCATGACGACGTTTCTGAACAATGACGACGGCTCCGTCGATTGGTCCTACCGACGCGACATTACCCATGTGGTATTCTACCGTGAAACGACCTTTCGTCACATTGCCGGCGAGTTCGGATGGGAGTGTATTGTGCCGCGGAAAAACACTGTGCTAATGCGGAAAAGGTAAGTAATCGCGTTTCGCGCTGTGTCCCAACTGATTGGAATTACGCTCCCGGCAGGCTATGCACTCCGCAAAGCGCAAAACCACTAACGCTTTGCGTATGGAACCGGATGCCCGGCTTTCGCTTGGAGAATTCGTACACGACGGGTCCGCTTATGCGACCTCGGCGGCAAAGTACTTCTGCTTGAACCGCAGCGCTACATTGACGAGCATGATAAGAACCGGCACCTCTACTAATGGGCCTATCACGGTAGCAAATGCTACTTGCGAGTTGATCCCAAACACTGCAACAGCAACGGCAATGGCCAATTCGAAGTCGTTGCTGCCGGCCGTGAAAGCTGTGGTTGTGCTCTTTTCATATCCATGCCCCATCTTCTTGGCGATAAAGAACGTCACAAAGAACATCCCTGCAAAATAGAACAAGTAGGGAATCGCAACCCGAACGACATCGAGCGGCAACTCGACAATCTTTTCACCTTTAAGAGAGAACATCACAAAGATAGTGAAGAGCAATGCTATCGGCGTGAGGATGGATATTTTTGGAACGAACTTCGTGTGATACCATATCTTGTCTCTTAGATTCACCAGCGTTGCCCGGGTGATGATGCCCCCGAAGAACGGGATGCCGAGGTAAATCAGAACAGTAATCGCTATTTCCCAGATCGATATCTCCACCAACGCGCCTTTGAATCCGAACAACGGTGGCAGAATGGTGATGAATACATACGCGTACACCGAATACAAAAACACCTGGAAGATTGCATTAAATGCAACGAGACCTGCGGCTAGTTCTGAGTCTCCTTTTGCAAGGTCATTCCACACCAGTACCATGGCAATGCAACGTGCAAGACCGACGAGAATAACCCCGATCATCATCTCTGGCTTGTCGGGGAGAAAGATGATTGCCAGGGCAAACATCACCAATGGACCAACAATCCAGTTCTGGATGAGTGATAGTGAGAGCAGCTTCACATTTCTGAAGACAACGGGAAGTTCCTCGTATTTCACTTTGGCAAGGGGAGGATACATCATGAGAATGAGTCCGATAGCGATGGGAATATTCGTCGTGCCCGAACTCAGCGAATCCCAGAAACCCGCAATGCCGGGAAACAGCGCGCCGGCAGCAACACCCACACCCATCACCAGAAAGATCCACAACGTGAGGTAACGGTCAAAGAACGAAAGTTTGGACGATACAGAGCTCATGATGATCCCTTTGAAATATGTTCCGAATAGAAGTGCGAGAAATCCCTCTTGATCTCATCACGGACTCGTCTAAACACCATGAGGATTTCTTCTTCTGTCCCTTGGGCTTCGGCAGGATCGTCGAAGCCGATGTGCATGCGATGCCTCACTTTCCCGAAAAAGACGGGGCAAGTTTCTTTTGCATTATCACACACGGTGATCACGTAGTCGAACGGTTGGTTGATGAAGCGGTCAACGTCTTTCGGAAAGGCATCTGAAAGATCGATGCCCGCCTCTCTCATTACCTCAACCGCCTTCGGATGAACGCGGTTTGAGGGACTCGTCCCTGCTGAATGAACATCAAGGGTAGCATCGAAGGATCTAAGGAATCCCTCCGCCATTTGGCTTCGGCATGAGTTGCCGGTGCAAAGAATGAGTATACGAGTCATGAAGACTGCTCCGCTCCGTAAATCTCTTCAATGATTCTTCCCATGGCTGTATCGAGACACTGCTCGGCTTCATCCAAGTCCAATCGTGAGTTGGGAAATGCCTTTAACTCAAAACGGACGCCGTCGGTGATTGGCTGAGCCCGCAGGGTATCCAGAGTCTCGTATTTTCCAGGCCCGCATTTGTCCTCTACCGGCGCACAGTCGCCCTTTCGGTCGAACAGCTTGCTGTCATCGCCAATGCCGGTCAGTTCTATCTCAATTCTGTCGTCGTGACGTGTAATAGTATGTTTCATTCATCCTCCTTCAATATCAATTCCATACACGCTGCGTGTGAGGGGCAGGCTCCGGAGAATTCTGCAGACTGTCTGATGGGTCCCGTAACAGAATTCTGATCAATCCTCCTGAACCCTTTCTTCTCAAAATACTTCTCAGCGGTATTTGTGAGAAGAATCAGACGCCGTACGCCGAGTGTTTTGGCGTGCCGTAGCAAATTTTCATACAGAAGCGAACCTACGCCCTTGTTTTGCATTGAGGCGTCAACAACAGCAGACCGGAGCAATCCGACATCATCATACACCTCCAGCCCGATTGCCCCGACGATGCCGTTGCTGTTCTCCACAACAAGAAAGTTGCTGATGTGATCGGCCACGCCCAGAGTTGGCAGTGAAGCGGACTCCAACAGGCGTGCTACGGTATCGTAGTCCGCTTCGACGGCTTTTCGTACGTTTAGATTCATCTACTTTTCCGCGGTCAGCGTAATGCTGACAAGGCCGAAGGGGACATTCTGATCGAGCGAGTATTTCTTTTCTGTTCCGATTGTCAAATTCTTGAAGCCGGCTTCACGAACTATGCGCAGGTATTCTTCCTTGTCCACCGCTCCTGAAACGCAGCCCGCCCAGAGTTCGAGGTCGCGGCGTGTTTCCGCCGGAATGTCGCCAATCGAAACGATGTCGGAAATCGTGAACTTGCCGCCGGGCTTCAGTACGCGGTACATCTCCGCAAACGCCTTGCGTTTGTCCGGCACAAGATTGATGACGCAGTTGCTGAGAATCCGGTCGATGCTGTTCGATTCGATAGGCATGTCTTCAATCTCGCCCTTCCAGAAGTGAGCATTCTCGATGCCCAACTTCAGCTTGTTCTTGCGGGCGAGCTTCAGCATCTCGTCCGTCATGTCGAGGCCGATTGCCTTGCCGGTAGGCCCGACTTTCTTTGCCGCAAGAAACACGTCAATGCCTGCACCTGAGCCGAGGTCGAGTACGGTCATTCCTTCCACCATGTCGGCGAATGCGAGCGGCGTTCCGCAGCCGAGACCGAGATCGGCCGCCTCGACAATCTGCTGATCGACATTTGTGTACTTGTCATTCATAAGAAGGGAGACGGTTTCGAGCAACGTATCCGTGTCGCAGCCGCAATTGGGTCCGCAACAGGAACCTCCTTGCATTGCTATTTCTCCGTACTTTTCACGTACGACTTCCTTCACATCCGGTGTTGTCATGGTATTCCTTTCAGATTAGTTGAGTTCAAGTACTGCCGGCTTGATGTCCGGTTTGAGGACGGCAAACGTTGTGCAGCATCCTTTGTTGATGTTTTTGCTGAGTTCCTTTGCATCCTTGAGTGCAACGGGATTGATCTGGAGAATTGTCTTGAGGCATTCAAGAAGTTGTTCATGTTCCTTGCTTTTGGGTTTTGAGATGGAGTAGAGAACCCACAAGCCTTCCTGACGTGAATCCACAAGTTCCGCATTTCTCAAATAGGAGAGATGCCGGGAGGTTTTCGTTTGCGTGAAGCCTGTTATGGATTCAATATCACACACACAAATTTCGCCGCTTCTGAAGATGAGATTGAGAATTCTGAGCCTCGATTCATCCGACAACGCTTTGAAAACTTTTGCCAATTCTTTCATGCAGATGTCCCTTCTAAACTATATGCGCTTACGCAAATATAAAGATCAAAGTTGCATTTGGCAAGCCAAATATAGTTTTCTGAAGAGAAATTAATGGGCAGGGATGTGTAGAGAATAAGAAAAGCCGCAGCACATGCCGCGGCTTTTCACAGGCTGGTTTTTGGACGGGCTGTCGGTGGCTTAGGCGCGTTGCAAGTGTTTAACAAGACCTGGAATTTCTTTCCTAAACCGTTCGTAGTCGACCTGCATGCCGTTGAGATAGGCGCTCCATCCTATAGAGGATTGTGCAACGTGGACGGCCTCTTCAATTTCGGCGTCGGTGGCGCCGGAGCGTCGCGCCAGTTCGATATGAAAGCAGGCGATGTAACGGCATCGTATTGCGGTCGCAACAGCAACGCCTGCCAATGCCCTGTATTTGTCGGGAATGGAGCCTGTATCAAGGTGAAGCGTCTTGAACAAGCTCCACTCGTATTCGAGAAACCTGTCCGGGATGGTTTTGAAGAATGCCGGTACCCTCCCCAGCCTTTCCTCGATTTCCCGAAAAACTTCCCGGCGCGTCATTTGCCCTTCGCAGCGTTCTTGCTTGCGGCGTAGTCCACCATTCCCTGAAAATCCACCACCACCGCAGGCTTGTCGCCCACCACCCAGGCATCGTGGCCTTCCGGCAAGTAGGAGAGGTCGCCCGGAACGCAATCGAACGTTGTGCCGTCCTTCATTTGCACACGCAATGTGCCGGCAACGTGGTACTGGTAATGCGGCGCCTCGCACCATTCGGTTTTAGCATCGGGTTTTACGTGCGTTGACCAGCGCCAACCGGGTTCAAATGTTGCACGACCGATTGTTGCACCGGCAAGCTTTGCGAGTTCAAGTTTCCCCTTCGGAAACGTCCGCACTTCATCGGGCTTCTTGAACGAGACATGATGCGCCTTCCCGTCTCCGCTTCCTATCATCTGACCGGTGAGCGCCATGACAGCGGCCAGCGGAACGGCAATGCATGCCAAAATAACGACTGCGAGTTTCATTCCATCCTCCTCGGATTGTTTGTTGATGATTGATTGCCGGGTGATTCCCGGAACGTTGCGCAGTAAAGATACGGTGAGCCCGACGCCGGCGCTTGTAGGATATACGGGAAGAATTGTAGGAATCGGAAGGTCAGCAGGAAGGAGGCTGGCCCGTCAGAAAACGGATTTCCTCTTTGTCGGCGGCGAACTGTTCCCTGTAGGCGAGCGGCGTGCAGCCCAGTCGCTGCTTGATGAAATGGGTGAAATGCGCCTGATCGGAGAAGTTCAACTCAAAGGCGATTTCCGAGACGCTCTTTTCGGTTGAAATCAGTTGCACCTTCGCTTCGAGCAGCAGCATCTCGCTGATCATGTCGCGCGGGGTTCTACCGAATGTCTCCAGTGTTACGTCGTATAGATGTTTTGTGGTGATGTGGAGCCGGTCGGCGTACTCCTGCACCTTCCGCATGGTGGTGAAGTTCTTCTCCACCAGTTGTTTGAAGGCATTTGCGAGTTGCGCAGCACGGTTCGATTCACGCTTCAGCTTCGACACATGCGGACGGTATATTTCCCTGATGCGCAGCAGGAGAATGTGAATGTAGTTACGCAGGACGTAGTCCCGCTCGTAGGAGAACCGCTCGTATTCGTCGATAATGTCGGCGAATGCACGCTGGAGCAGCGCACTCTCCCCGTTCGTGACGTTGATGATGTGTTCGGCGTCGGGACTGAAGTACGGGAACTCGGCTGCGAGTGGCCCGCGCAGCAGCGGTTGAAGAAACTCTGTTTTGAAATGGATGCAAAACCCTTTACAAGCCCTGATGTGCGAGGAGGCGTACACCATATTCTCGGGGACAATCACCAAGTCGTTCGGTTTCAGCCAGCGGTACTCGGCGCCGAGATGGACATCGTGCAGGCCGGCCAGCAGCAAGTATACGAGATTGAACTGCCGGCGTAATGCCTGAATGCCCTTTTCCGGATCGACATTCTTGTGCTTATCCTCGAGCGTCCCCGGCATCACCATCATATTGATGTCGTAGGGTTTGTGGTCCCGGTTGATGAGACTTTCAAACTCGGCGAGGTTCTTGATGGTCAGTATGTCCTTCTTCGGCATACCGTTCTGTCAAAGATCGAACACAGTGTGAACGACTCCGCCCTACTGCGGAGGGCGTAGGTAATGATACGAAATCGGATTTACTTTTCAAATGCCAGGAACTGCTGCCACAGTGCAAATAGTTCTGCCGTCGCCTGCACGTCGCCGATGCAGTATTCGGCGATGTCACGAAATCGCCCCGCCTCGAATAGAGGGCCGAGGTCGAGTCCCGTTATGCCGTCGCTCTTCGGACTCCTGATGCCGAAGGCTTTGCAGTAAAAATCGAGACTGAACTTCCTGAAAGCGCTGTAGAACGTGAGTTGTTCGAGCAGGTCGCAATGTTCTTGATGGCTGTAGCGATAGGGGAGGAGATTGCGCGTCGGCTTCACGCCAAGAATTGCCGAACGAAGCATGACGAACGGGCAATCAAACGAGCGGCCGTTGAAGGTGATGAACTGATTGTAGTGTGTAATAGCGTCCCAGAATCCTTCAAGGATTTCCTTCTCTTCAGCCGATACATACTCGACAAGCCCGTCGTCGGAGGTGAATGAGTCAGGCTTGTCTGAACGGAACCAGACCTTGCCATGCTTCGAATCGGGATTCACCATGCCGATGGCGATGATGTGACCGGTGAGAGGCGTAAGCGCGAGTTTCTGAATGGCTTCGGTTCGTTCCTCCTCCGTCTTTGCGAACTTCAGCAGATACTCTTGCTGTTTCTCGTCAAAACTGTCGAGAGGGAATCCGAGGGTTTCGATGTCGAAGACGACTCTGTTCATTCATCAATCGCTTTCTCCCCCGATGGGTCGTGCCCGAGAATGTTCTTTGTAACTGTTGAAACAACGTCCCACGTGAATCCCCTCCTGCCGAGAAATGCAGCCAGCTTTAGTCGTGTCTTTCGCGGGTCGTCGGTTGGTTTCCGGGATTTGCGTAAGAACTTCCGGGCGGCGTCGAGCGCCGCTTCTTCCTGACTTGTTTCCTTGAACGTCTCGTCTAACGCTGCATCGATGATTTCCCTCTTTACACCGAGCAGAAGAAGATTCTGCTTCAGAGCCAGCGTTCCTTTCGGCCGTACCGCCATTTGGTGGCGAATGTAACTTCGGGCGAACTCGGCATCATTCAGAAAGCCAAGTTCACGAAGATTCTCGATGGTCTGCTGAATCTCCTCTTCGGCGAATTCCTTCTCACGCAGCTTGTCCCGAATCTCTTTTTCCGTTCTCTGTCTGCGGGAAAGAAAACGGAGGGCAACGGATTTGGCGCCCTGCAATTCTTCGGCAGCCCGGAGTGCTTTGAGCTTGTCTTCACCAATTTCATCGCCTGTACGGATGCCGAATCGCAGCAACGTTTCGGCACTCACCCCGATGAGAAACCCGTCGTCAACAAACAGATTCTTACGTGACGGGTTCTTTTTCTGGCTCTCGATTTTGGTGATGCGCATTCACTATGTCTTTTTGACTGTCACCGGCGGCTTTCCTGTGGACACCACCGGGGTAACCGCCGGCTTTGCGGGTACCGCTGTCGCTGGTTTTGCAGTTGGCGCCGCTGCGTTGCCGTTTGTCGGCTGTGATCCGTTGGAACCTGAAAGCCCCAACTTCGTTCGCATGGCTGCATCGATTTCTTTTGCGATGTTCGGATTGTCCAGCAAATACTTCTTCACTGAATCGCGTCCCTGACCGATACGTTCTTCCTTGTAAGAAAACCACGAGCCGGCCTTCGCAATAATGTTGTGCTCAACGGCAGTGTCAATCAGATCGCCGAGTTTCGAAATTCCTTCGTTATAGAGGATGTCGAATATCGCTTCACGAAAGGGAGGGGCGACTTTGTTCTTCACGACTTTAACGCGAGTTCTGTTGCCGATAACGTTCGTACCGTCCTTGATGGCTTCGATACGTCGTACGTCGAGACGGACAGAAGCGTAGAATTTCAACGCGTTGCCGCCTGTTGTGGTTTCGGGATTGCCGAACATCACGCCAATCTTCATGCGTAATTGGTTTGTGAAGATGACGGAGGTTTTTGATTTGCTGATTGCGGAAGTCAGCTTGCGGAGGGCCTGTGACATGAGTCGGGCCTGAACGCCCATGCTGGGATCACCCATTTCACCTTCGATTTCGGCACGGGGTGTCAACGCAGCAACGGAGTCAATCACAATCACATCCAAGGCATTACTCCGGACAAGCGTTTCAGTGATTTCCAGTCCTTGCTCACCAAATTCAGGTTGCGAAAGGAGAAGGTTGTTCACATCAACGCCGAGTTTCTTCGCGTATGCCATGTCGAGCGCATGTTCGGCGTCGATGAAGGCGCAGATGCCTGCATTCTTCTGGGCTTCAGCGATAATGTGCAAACACAATGTGGTTTTGCCCGATGATTCCGGCCCGAAGATTTCGATAACGCGCCCGCGCGGAATTCCGCCAATCCCGAGCGCGGCATCCAGCGAGATGGATCCTGTCGAAATGACTTCGACCTGTTGAATCGGGCCTTCCCCCAGCCGCATCACTGATCCCTTGCCGTGCTGCTTTTCGATCTGGTCGATTGCATTCTTCAGGGACTGCAATTTTGATTCTCGTTCGTCTGCCATACGCATCTCCTCAAAAAATAGGGGGGAAAATAGTTGTTAGTTCATGCTCAATGATGATGAAGCGGAATCCTGTGAAGGATTGTGTACACCGACCCGCTGGGTTTTAGTTCACTCTTGACGAGTGCAAGTTCCGATATTGTCGTTGGCTGGCTTTCAAAGGTAATAGTTTCCATTCTGCTAAGCAAGTTCCGGATATTACGCTGGCTTTTGACTCTTCCGATAGTTACGTGGGCATGGAATTTCCGTTCTTCTTTCTGAAAACCGAAGTACAGCATCGATTCATCAATCGAATGGACAAGTTGTTGGAGAACGGAGCCGCCTTCTTCGACACCAATCCAAATAATACGCGGCTCGCGTCTTGCTGGGAAGCACCCGAGGGCTGCATAGCGTATTGGAAAAGGATGATACTCGCGGCCTACAGATTCGAGCGCCGAGAGGATGTCAGGCACACGCCGTTCACCGGCTTCGCCGAGGAATTTGAGAGTAATGTGGAGTTTGTCCGTTTGTTCCCACTTCACATCGGCATTTGCCGCTTTCAACTCCCGAATCACCGCGCCGATTCCCGATCTGATCTCTGATGGAATTTCAATGGCGATGAAGAGACGGACTGTTAGCATTGCGGTGTCCCTAATCGAGCTTCAGCAGTTTTCGTCGGAGAAGTTCCAGTGCCGCTTGTGCGGCCCGTTCCTTCACCCGTCGGCGTCCGTCGCCGAATTGGAAGCGAACGGCAAGCGTTGTTTCGGCATCTGCGTAGCCAACCCAGACAAGTCCCAACGGTTTCACCGAAGTAGCGCCCGTAGGGCCTGCAATTCCCGTTGTTGAAAGCCCGATATCAGTCCGCGCAACACGCCGGATTCCCGCCGCCATTGCCTCCGCAACTTCCTTGCTCACGGCGCCGTGCTGTTCAAGCAGAATGGATGGAACGCCGAGAACCTCGACCTTCGATTTGTTACTGTACGTAACGAGACCCTGCTGGAAGTAATTTGAACTGCCGCTGACGTCGGTAATCTTGTCCGCCAACAATCCTCCCGTACACGATTCGGCAACGGCGATGGTGAGCTTCCGTTCAGTCAGAAGCTTGCCGATGGCCGTTTCCAACTCTTCCTCGTTTGTTCCGTAGATGTACTTTTCCACCCGTGAGCGGATACGCTGTTCAGTCTCGCGCAGAAGATTCTCAACGGAAGGTACATCCGTTCCGTAAACGGTAATCCGCAGACGGACGCCTGTGGGTGAAGGCAGAAATGCCAGCTTTGTCCCTTGCAGCAGCGCATCGATATCTCCGAGTTGAGCGGCGAGCATGCTTTCGGAAATGCCTGTTGTTCGCAATGTAAGATGGCGGATGACTGAACCAGTGTTGCGGGATGCAAGGAACGGAACGACTGATTGCTCAATCATCTCTTTCATTTCATACGGAACGCCCGGAAGGACAAAGAGGTATTTGTTATGCTCTTCAAACAGCATTCCCCCGGCAGTACCTATAGGGTTGGGAACGAGTTTCGCTTTTCGGGGAAACAGTGTTTGCTCTTCGTACGTCGGACCCCACTGGCGGTTCCATTTCTTCACCAACTCTTCAATATGCCTGCGAATCTCTTCGTTGGGAACAAGATCGGAATCGAAGAATGAGCAGACTGCCTTCTTGGTGATATCGTCGTGTGTCGGGCCGAGACCGCCTGTAACGATCACGACGTCATTCCGTTGCCACGCAACCTTGAAGGCATCAAGAATTTCCTGTATATCGTCGCCCACGGATTCCATGAGGCCTACTCGAACGCCGATTTCACTAAGCTTCTGGGCGATAAACGCCTGGTTTGTGTTGACAACCTGCCCGATCAGCAGTTCATCGCCGATTGTGATTATCTCAGCTTTCATTCCTCAGAAGAGTCCCGGTGTGTATGCGTAGAGAATTGCCATAATGAGGCGTGTTGCAATGTTTGCATAGATGCCCGCAACAATATCGTCGAGCATGATGCCCCATCCTGAGCCTAGGTGTTCAACCTGGCGGGCGGGATAAGGCTTTACGATATCAAAGAACCTGAATGTGAAGAACGCAACCACTATGCCCGGAAGGGATAGAGGGATGGCAAACATCGCGATCCACATCCCAACAATTTCATCGATTACCACAATGGAAGGATCCGGTGTTTCGTGTTCACCGGGTTGAAAACGTTCTTTCATACGTCGGGCGGATTCCGTCAGTTGGTGTCCTTCGGCAGAGGCAATCCTGGCTGATGTAAATACGCCTGCAAGAAGGCCGACGAGAATCGCAGTGGTGAGGACAGGGATATCGGCGAAACCGGGAATCAGGAAAAACAGCGCACCAACCAAAGTTCCAAACGTACCCGAAGCCCAGGGGATATAGCCGGAGAAAAAGCCGGTGGCAATACACCGTGTCAGAAAATCGGGCCTTGTGCCCCTACTGTCAGGTTCGTCGTTATCGAGACTGCTCATAGAGTTCCTTGAGAAACTTCCTGTTATCAAACAGATACGCGATGCCGGTTCCGAGCGTGGAGAGAGTTACGAGTAACATCATGCCAAACAGCACCGGCGGATCCATCAGCATCTCGATGTGCTCTCCGAATCGTTCGTAGATTGCAGGGATGTGTTTTGCGACGTAGAGCAGGAGAATATAGTAGATCACTACGAACTGCCCGAATGTCTTTGCCTGTGCCGTTTTTGACGTGACAATCGGTTGATCTTTGAACTCTGCATAGCTTCGCAATCCGGTAATGAGAAAGTCGCGAACAATCACAATCCACGCCATCCACGCATCGATCAATCCCAAATATGCATATACCAGAAATGCTGCCGAGGTGAGTACTTTGTCAGCGAGCGGATCGAGGAATTTTCCCCATCGTGAAATGTGTCCGAACTTGCGGGCAATCCATCCATCATACCAATCAGTTAAGGCAGCGATGATGAAGACGACGAGCGAAAGTTGCTTGTAGATGCTTGAGTCGGAGAGGATGAAGAGCGCAAACACCGGAGTCAACAGGACGCGAAGCAACGTCAGTTGATTGGGGGCGTTGAGTTCTATTGAAATCTTCCGCATTGAAGGCGGATGCCCGGAGATGTGAAAGGAATAAAAAAGCCATCAGCACAGCGTGATGGCCTTCGTGTAACCGAAGCTGATGCGGTGCTTAAGCGGCCTTCAGAACCTTGTTGCTCTTGATGCACGTAGCACAAACATGCATACGGGTCGTGCGTCCGTTGACCTTTGCCCGGACTGACTGGATGTTCGGAAGCCACCTGCGACGAGTCTTGTTATGCGCATGGCTGATGTTGTTGCCGCTGACAGGTTTCTTGCCGCAAATATCACACATTTTTGCCATTACAGAATCCTTTTCCTTGGAATTTTATCGAACAAATATAGGAAAAAGAACCATGCCGTGCAATTAAAATTCCTTCAAATTGTTCGTTTTTAGTTCCTTATGTGGCCATTGTTGCTTCAGGTTCGGGTTTGACGGCGCTTTCTTTTTCCTCCTCGTGTTCATGTTCCGGTGCAGTGGCACGCGTGAATCGGGCAAGAACGGTGTACAGAACAGGGACAAGAACAAGCGTCAGAAAGGTAGAGAAGAACATTCCGCCGACAACAGCAAGTCCGAGAGGCCGTCTCGACTCCGCACCCGCGCCGAACCCGATGGCAATCGGCAGAACGCCGAATATTGTTGCGAACGATGTCATGAGAATCGGGCGAAGACGGATGGTGGCAGCCTGAATAACGGCGTTCAAAACCTCTTCGCCCCGTTCACGCAATTGATTCGCAAACTCGACAATCAGAATCGAATTCTTCGTTACCAATCCGACAAGCATAATCAACCCGATTTGCGAGTAGATGTTGAGACTTTGCCCGAAAATGAACAGCGTCAACAACGCGCCGAACACAGCAAGCGGAACGGAAAGCAGAATGGTAAAGGGGTGAACGAAACTCTCAAATTGTGCCGCCAGTACGAGATAAATGAAGATGATGGCGAGAAGGAACATGAAGTACAAACTCGTACTGGAAGTCTTGTATTCAAGTGATTGCCCCCCGAATTCGCGCTTCATTCCCGCCGGAAGTTTCTCTGCTGCAATTCTGTCAAGATCGTCGAGTGCCTGACCGAGGCTGACGCCGGGCCGTAGATTTGCCGTGAGCGTGGCGGAGCGTACCCGGTTGTAGTGGTTCAGCTCTTTCGGGGCAAGTGTTTCATCGATGCGGACAACGTTGGCAAGCTGTACCAGCCCTCCGCTTCCGCGTATGTAGATTTCCCGAATTGCGTCGGGAGTAGCGCGGGCGGAAGACTTCATTTGAAGAATCACATCGTACTGTTTCGTGCCGCGTTTGAAATTTGTGACAACGCGGCCACCAAGGAACGTCTCCAACGTCAAGCCGATATCGGTGAGTGAAGCCCCTAATCCCGCTGCCCGTTCCCTATCGATCGTTAGATCGAGCTGCGGCTTGTTCAGTCGGAGATCTGTGTCGAGGTTGATGAGATAGCCCAATTTGTTTGCCTCGCCCATCATAATGCCGACTGCCTGATTCAGTTCTTCGTAACTCTCGGCTTGAAGAACGTACTCAACCGGACTTGAGCTGAATCTTCCTCCGATGCTCGGCGGGTTGATGACGAATGCAAGCACGCCGGGAATCGAGAAAAGTTGCGGGAACAGTTCCTGAACGATTTGTTGCTGGGATTTCGTGCGTTCGCTCCGCGGCTTCAATCCCAAAAACAAAAACCCGTTTGTCACGCGTCCGGGCCCGCCGAAGCCCAACCCGACGGCAGTGAATAACGTGCGACGCTCGGGAAGGGCAAGCAGATGCTTTTCCACTTCTCTCATATACCTGTCGGTATAGTCCAGCGTCGCCCCCTCGGGCGCAATCACTATGCCGAATGCAATTCCCCGATCTTCAATCGGCACCAACTCGCTCGGAAGAAATCGGAACAACACGGCACTCAGTACAACCGTCAGAACTGCAGCAGCCAGCATCAGCCACTTTCGCTTCAACGCGAAGCGGAGAGTACGTTCGTAGATATTGTTCAGAAACTCGAAGAATGCATCAAACGATCGGGTTGCCCAACTATTGCTCGCACCGTGAAGCGGTTTCAGAATCCGCGACGAAAGCATCGGGGAAAGCGACAGAGCAACGAAACCGGAAATCAGAATAGCAACTGCGAGGGTTAATCCGAACTCGTTGAACAATCTGCCCACATTGCCCGTAAGAAAAGCAAGCGGGATGAACACCGCCACAAGCGAAATCGTTGTGGCGATGATGGCGAAGCCGATTTCCTTGCTGCCGTCGAACGCCGCCTGCCGGCGTGTCTTTCCCATCTCAATATGGCGGTAGATGTTTTCGAGCATTACGATTGCATCATCGACCACAAGCCCGATGGCCAGCACGAGAGCAAGCAGTGTGAGGATGTTGAGCGTAAAACCCGCGAAGTACGCTACGCTTAATGCGCCGATAATAGAGATCGGAATAGCGACGGACGGGATTGCCGTTGCCCGAAAACTCTTGAGAAACGCCAGAACCACAAGAACAACCAGACACATGGCGATGACAAGTGTTTCAATGACTTCGTTGATAGATTCTTGAATAAACCGCGATGAGTCGTACGCAACCTCGAGTTTCATTCCGGCGGGGAGGAGGGAAAGTAGGTCTTCCAGCGCCGCCCGGATTTCGGCTGCAACATCCACAGTGCTTGCTTTGGATTGTTTCACTATTCCCAACCCGACCGCAGTTTGCCCGTTGAACCGTGCCACGGTCCGCTCGTCCTCCGCCCCGACCTTTACTTCAGCAATATCGCTCAAGCGGACGATGTCGTTGTTCTTTCGGGAGACGATGATGGCTGCAAACTCTTCGGGAGTTGTCAGTTCGCCGCGGGTACGCACGGAGAATTCTCGTTCAGCGCCCTCAACGCGGCCGGCAGGGATTTCCGCATTCTCGCTGCGAATAGCGGCCTCGACTTCCTGAGTAGTAAGCTGATGTGCTGCCATTCGCAGCGGGTCGAGCCATACGCGCATTGCATAGCGCCGCTCGCCGCCGATGATTACCGAGCCAACGCCGGTGAGCCGCTGCAAGCGTTCCTTCAAAATACGGTCGGCAATGTCGGTAAGCTCAAGGCCGCTGTGCCTGTCGCTGGAAAGCGCAAGCCACACGATGGGTTGGGCGTTGGCATCAACTTTGGAGATAACCGGGTCGTCGACCGCGCGGGGGAGTCGGGCACGTACGCGAGATACGCGGTCCCGGACATCATTGGCCGCCTCATCGACGTTGCGGCTCAGTTCGAACTCTATCGTAATGACCGAGCCTTGCTCACGGCTGGACGACGTCATAGTCTTGACCCCTTCCAGCGTTGCGAATTGTTCTTCCAGAATGTTGGTGATTTCTGTTTCGACGACTGCGGGACTTGCGCCACGGTAGAACGTCACAACAGAAACAATCGGCGGATCGATATCAGGATACTCGCGAACGGGCAAGCGGGTGAACGAGATGATCCCGAACAGCAGAATCGTAAAACTCATCACGCTGGCAAAGACCGGGCGCCGTATTGAGATTGTGCTAAGCTTCATACCTGCTATCCTCCACTCTTCATGGAACCGTTGCTTTGAGCTTCGGCGGGGTTGCCGCTGATGGGCATGACTTTCCCTCCGTCAAACAGCTTTTGATGTCCTGCACGGACAACCGTCATTCCCTCTTTCAATCCTTCAAGAACTTCAACTACATCGGAAAGCCGTGTACCGAGAACAAGCGGTACGCGGGCAACGGTGCTGTCTTCCTTCACCACAAACACAAACGACTGTGTTCCGCCGCCGAAAATTGCTTCGTTCGGGATGGTAAGCGCATTCGGGCGTTCGCTGAGAACGGCGGAGATGTTTGCAGACATGCCCGGACGGAACCGGCGGTCGGGATTTGTTACGCGGGCAACAACGCGGGCGCTGCGTGTCGTCTGATCGATAATGGGCTCGATGACGATAATCTTTCCTTTCAATTCATAACCGGGAAAGGCGGTTGATGAAATGTTCACCGCTGCCCCTTGCGAGAGAAGGGAGAGGTAGCGTTCAGGAGCGGAGAAGAAAACTCGAATCTCGTCAATGTTCGCAAGTTCTGTTATCGCTTGTCCGGGCCTGAGAAATGTTCCGATACTCACGCGCCGTGCTCCGATAATTCCGCTGAACGGCGCAACGATCCGGGTTTTTGCGTAGCGGGCTTTTGCGACATCGAGGTTTGCTTCAGCAACCTTTAGTGCCGCGGCGGCATCATCCAAATCCTGCGGCGCGCCTGCTCGCTGATCGACCACACTCTTTACTCTGTCATAGGTTGCTTTGCTTTGGGCGCGGAGCGCTTCGGCTCGTGCAACTTCGGCGGCAAGCTGTGCATCGTCCAACTGTGCAATCGGCTGGCCGCGTTGAATGAATCCGCCCTCTTTGAACGGCAACGCCTTGACTGCTGCATCAATTTCGGAGACGACGGTGATTGCCTCGAGCGCTTCAATAGTTCCGACGGCTTCGAATTTGTCGATCACCTTCTGAACAGTAACTTTGCTGACCTCCACCGGCATGGGCGGCATGGAAAATCCGCCGCGTTTCTGATCCCCGCATCCGAGGAGAAGTATCCCGAAGAGAAGAAGAGTGAGAAGTGCCGGGGATAACATGCGTTTCATACGTTGGTGCCTTTCTGATTTTCGAAATATCATTACTGTTGAGCCGGATATGCACCGGATGTCAATTGTCTTAATGCGGCTGCGGCTTTCGCATTCCGCACAATAGCCTGTGAATACCGCTGCTGGGCAACTGCAAAATCCGCCCCAAGCCGCACAAGCTCAAATGCCGTTGAGCGTCCGTTCTGAAATTCAATCAGCCCGATGCGAACTTGTTCCTGCGCGGCGTCAACGCCTTCACGCGCAGCCTTTAACCGGCGGCTTCCGTGGTACAAATCTCTGTAGCTTGCACGGACTTGTTCTTCGAGAACCCTTGCTTGTTGGATGTAACGTTGCTCGGCGAGAACGACTTCCGCTTCAAGCCGTTCCTTCTCACCAAATCCGCTTCGCAATCCGATGGGGATGTTCACTTCAACTCCGATACTCCAAGTGGGAAAGCTGCGCCTGAGGGATTGTCGTATTGCTTCATTCAGAGTGCCGCTGATTGCCGAACGCAGGGTATCGCCGCCAAACACGACATCACGTGCCGAGCCCGCGAGTCCGCTGCCGCCAATCGAGCCAACGACATCAACTCGGGGCAGAGCCTCCCAGAACGCCGCGTTGGAAAGCGCCCGCTGTGCCTCGATATCTGCTTTTGCTGCTTGCAGTTGCAGATTTCGCTCGATTGCTTTTGCGACGAGTGCATCCGCTTCTTCGAGCGGAAATTCGGCCGGAGGAGTATCGGCTGCAAGATAGCGTCGAGCGGGGGACTCGGGTCGGGCGCCGATCAGCGACGCGATCTGATCCGAAAGCCTGTCGAGCTGTTCTTCACGATCAAGAAGGAGAATTTCCTGTTCAGCCAAAAATGTGCGGGCATTGGCAACCTGATTCGGGCCGATGAGTCCTGTTTGTGCACGTACTTCCGTTTCTTGCAGAAAAGATTTAGCCCGGTCACGCGTCAACTTCTGAACGGCATAATCTCTCTCTGCCGCATACAGATCCCAGTAATTTTGCTCGACGCGTGAACTGATGGCAAGAACTTCCTGATCGTAGCGTGCCTGCGCCGCCTCAAGCTCCTGATCCGTCTTCACAACCTGCTTTCGGGCCGAGACATGAAATCCGCCCAACAGCGGCTGGCGCAGACTCAGGTTACCGAATGCTGTGTATTGTGGATTGAGAAATGCAAAAGTGGAATTCGTATTGAGCCGGACGGCATTCATCGACAACTCCAATCTCGTTCCGATTGGTGTTTCGTACCGAATGCCGGCGTTGCCGGTGGTTTGCGTTGTAGCTAATACAGCCGCTCCTGCAAAGAACGAAGCGGTCGGCTGTTCCTGATCGATATGATTGAGATTGAAGAAGAGTTCCGGGTCGAATGCACCGGCCTGCCGTCGTGCAGCGCCGCGTGCGGCCATGAATGAGGCTTCCGCCGATTTGACTGAAGTTGCGTTGGTGAGGGCGTGTTCTACAGCTTCACGCAATGACACATGCTTCCCCTCAATCTGACCCAAAATAATCTGAAGGGCGCTGTCGGGGTTTGCGGTTTGTGCGTGACCTGTTGTGAACGCACAACACAGTGCCGTCATAACGAGGCACGTGAACAACTTGTTGGACATGGTTTTGAAAGAACGTAAATGATTAGTGATCGCCGAACGGCGCTGCATTACATAGTCGTTTCACAACCTGCAAATTCGACATCGATGGCAGTCAGCATTGCGGCAGGAACGGCAGTGAGCCATTCGGAGTGCGCACAACGTATTCAATATAGATGTAACTCACAACTACTTTTTTGTGCAGGATTCCGCGAGTATTGACCGGCAGATGGCTTCATCAACAGCGACCTCACCCCGAACAGTAGGGTTTTGTGCTGTTTAACGTGGAAGAAAACGGAGAGTTACAGCCGTTCAAAAAATCAACGGGTGGGCGGCTCGACTTTCTTGAGAAGAAGATGATGGAAATCGAAACTGAAATCAGTATCGGGTGAAAATGCTTTCATCTTTGCCTGTTCGATTGTTCCGTCGGGATTGAGTGAGAATGTGAGATATGCGTCTGCACGCAACTCCCGGTCGTGCCATCGGGCGACGAATGTATCGTACTGCCAATGTTCAAGCGTGCCAGAAAGTTCAGGCGTGTGCGCAAATGCAATGGCGAGTTTTCCATCTTCCAATTTGAGAATGATATCGCCGTACCAACTATCCTGATAGGTGCCGGCGTATTGTTCCAACGAGAGGGATGGTGAGGAAGTCGCATTACGTGCCGCCGAAGTCGATTGCAGTTTTGCGGCAGTTGTCGAATCGGCGCGAGCTTGGATACGCTTATATGCTGACACATAGTCCAGCGCAGGCGCGCCAAGGAAGCGGTCGAGTATGTACATGGCGATGGCATTCATTGCCCGTGAGGATTCCTGATTCGTCAAAACGGCGATCCCGAGCCTCAAGCCGGGAATCATAGCAACCGTTGAGTAATAACCGGGCAACGCGCCGCCGTGCGTAACGAGCTTCTGCCCGCGGAAATCCCGCATCAGGAAGCCAAGCCCGTAGCCGCTGAAGTTGTGTTGGATTGCCGCAAGTTCAGGGGCGACATTCGAGACGGAAATCGGAGTGACAATACCCCAGAGTTCCTTTGCGGTTTTCGGGGAGAACAACGGGGCTCCGCCCGCAACCCGTCCTGAATCCAACTGCACAATCAGCCACTTGGCAATGTCGGTAACATTTGTTGTAATTCCTGCCGCCGGATTTGCGTTGTCGGCGATGAACGGTTTCACCAGTTGCAGGCGCTTGTCAACAATTGCGTGCGTTGACGAGATGTTGCCCGGACCAACAACTGCCGAGCAACGGGGCTTGGTTGCTGACATGCCTAACTTGTCAAGAATACGGGTCTGTACAAACTCTTCCCACGATAATCCCGACACCGCCTCAATAACATCGCCTGCAACATTGTACAGAACGTTATCATACGCATAGGCGCTGCGGAAGCTTGTCGCAAGCGGAACGTATCGCAGTCGTTTCGTAATTTCCTGTCTGCTGTGCGTTGAGGCGGGCCACCACAACAAATCGCCGGCTCCCAATCCTAATCCGCTGCGATGAACGAGAAGGTCGCGCACTGTCAACTCACGAGTGATGTAGGGATCGATGAGTTGGAGCGCGGGAAGATAGTTGATTACAGGCGCATCCCATTCCACCTTTCCTTCTTCAACAAGAATGCCGAGCGCTGTTGCAGTAAACGCTTTGCTGTTCGAGGCAATGCCGAACAACGTTGCCGCATCCACCGGGTCGGAGCCACCCATCTTCTTCACGCCGTAGCCTTTCGCTATAGCGACTTTTCCATCTTTCACAATTGCGACAGCAAGTCCCGGCACTTCAAATTCCTTCATCACTTTTGCGATGTGTGCATCAAGTTGTTTAAGATTGATAGAAGACGGCTGAGCCGAGAGTGACAAGAACAGAAACGGAACAAGCAAGAATGAAGAAAGAAGACGCATGATTCATCTCCGGGGAATAGAACAGACGTGAACTGTTACTTGACAAAATACTGAAGTCCGAGGCGTGCTGCAACATCTACTTGCCGTGCGGCGTCAGCAGAATCTTTGCCATGACGGGAAAATGATCGGAGGGATAGCGGCCGCTCTCATTGTCATGAAGGATTGCCGCTTCGAGGACACGTGTTTCCGGCTCGACGAACACGAAGTCGATTTTGTCTCCGTCTTTGTTTCCTTTGAAGGCATGAAACGTGCCGACTGCAGTCTCGTCGGGATGCAAAACCCGGTATGTATCGAGGAATCGAAGCCGTTCGTTGGCCGGGACGGAGAGAGATGCTGCATCATTTCCCTTCAAGAACTGAATGGCCGGATTTTGCTCGCCTGCGTTGAAATCGCCCGTGACGATCACCGGGTCCGAGTTGTTGCGTGAACCGATTTTGCGGGCCAATGCAACAACGCTTTTCTCGCGGGAAGGTTGTGAGATGTGATCGAGATGCAGATTGTACACGTAGAATACCCGTCCCGAACGATTCTCGGCAAGTCTCGTCCATGAGCAAATTCTTGTTATCGAATTTCCCCACGTCATCGAGCCGGGAATATCGGGTGTATCCGAAAACCAGAATGTCTCTTCTTCGAGCGAAGCGAGCCGGTCCGTTCTGAAAAGAATTGCCGAATATTCGCCCGCCGTTTTGCCATCATCTCTTCCCACACCAACCTCGGCGTATTCGGGAAGGGCGGCACGAATTTCATCCAGTTGAAATCGCAGCGCCTCCTGCACACCGACGATATCGGGTGAGTGGTGGCGCAACAGGTCAAATACCATTTCTTTCCGCTTCGCCCAATGGTCTTCTCCATCCTTGGCTGTACCGTAGCGAATGTTGAACGTCATGACGATGAGTTGAAGCGAATCGGCGGAACTCTCCGGTTGCGGCGGCAGTCCGAGTGATAGTGTTGTTACAACGGCCGCCAGGATTGCGAGGGCGAGTATGCGAAGGTACATAGACTTTCTCGTTTACTTGAAACCGTACTTCTTCAAATGGCGTACGCCAGATACGCGACACCTCCAAGTTGCACCGTCCCCAATATTGTGCGCAGCGTCGAAAGCTCATTCTCTTTGGCTCGTTGCAGCTTCAGAGGCGAGAGTAGATCAATCTCCCCGCCGACAGTTGTTGCCAAAAACGGTGGCGGTTCAGCGGATGATGCGATATGAAACTCATTAGAAAAATCCCCCGGCGTGAGGACGAGTAAATGGGGCAGCACAAACGTCGGCTTGCCGAACGAGATTGCCGGATCGAGGATTTTGATTTGCGGGGAAGGGGCATCCTTTGGTTGAGTGATGGAACTGTCTTGCGCTGTTGCACACAACGCTGAGACAACCAATGAAGCCAGTATGCTTAATCCTCTTGTCAATTCTCGGATTATCTAATTGGACTCACTTCATCAGAACCATTCGATTCGTTGACATCAACGTCGGAGTCTGAAGCCGGTAGAAGTACACGCCACTTGACATGCCCGAAGCATCCCATGAAACCTCGTAATTCCCCGGTTTCCTCTCCTCGTTTACAAGCGTTGCCACTTCTCGACCAAGAGGATCGAACACTTTCAGCGTAACGTGGGTTTGGGATTTGAGATTTGGGATTTGGTATTTTATGGTCGTTGTCGGGTTGAACGGATTGGGGTAATTTTGAGCGAGGTAGAACTTCCGTGGAGAACTGACGGAGGGCTCACTGGCATGAACGATTGTTCCGTATTGAATCCCGTTTATGATGGCACCCATTATCGAACTGGTGTACCACATTGCCGAAATATGAGTCATCCCGATACTGTCAGTAATCGTGATCCACTCTTCCTCGTCGATGATCGCAGTTGTGTAGTCAACCCAGAACGACCACCACCTGCGCGTTACGCCAAAAAGGTCGTATGTCCCCGCGCTAACGAAGTAAATAATTGTCGAATCATTCGTCCGCGGAATAATGGATACCGTGTCGCCGGGAGTGAGGGAGAAATCGTACCACGCATGTTCTTCGTTTGTCTGCGGGTTGTACCAATAGACCCGGTTTCCGCTTGCTCGTTCCCACCGATCGGCTCTGCTCAAGCCGTACTCGACGAGTGCGTACCGTTGATTATTTGGCATCAACGAATCTTTGTCAATACGTGCCGTCATAGGGACGAGTGTGTATTGCCACCGGTCTCCTTTGTGGAGAGGATACACTGCTGGCTGGGCGGTTGCGGTATTGAGGCTTGCACATGCTGCGGCAAGGAGAGAGAGAACAAGCTTTCGTTTCATTGTTGTGCCCTTTCCATTTTTCCTTAGCGAGATGGGGGCGCTCAACCGGAGCTTCTCCTTCCAAAACCTACCAAAATCAACAGGGATATGCAATGAAGGCTTCAGTCTATCTTCGAGATTCTATGACACAAACTTTGAATTCTGTAATGCGAGGCTTTGCTCTCCGAAGTATATTTAGCATAAATCTTATGATTTGGAAAATTGACAGATGTATTCGCAATCTTGGGAAGCCGGAAGTTGAAAATCGGCTGATTTTAGAGTAGATTCTTCTGGCACAAAAATCGCAGGAACAGAACGAAACAGATTCTCCGTTGTCGCTAACAAATGCAATTCTCTCTTAAATATAGAATCACCGGACTGACGCTCGCCGCCGTGTTTGCGCTGTTCAACATCGGCTTGCCGGTCGTTGTTGCCTCCTGCCCGATGATGAAGCTCGAGAACTCGCGTGCCTGCATCATGTGCAGCGAAGATCCGTCATCGGGCGTTCAAGTTACGCGTGCCATTGACACATCCTGCTGCGTTACCGTCTTTGCAGCAGACAGGAACAAGACGGAGTTTCTGCAAGTCAACAAACACCTGCTTGAGTTTGCAAAGCTTCTTCTCGCGGTAGTGTCGGATGTCGTTCCTGCAACTGTAATCCGTAATCCCCAATCCGTAATCACACTCAGCGCTTCACCCTCCCGCAGCACCGACATTCCCATTCTCATTTCATCACTTCTGATTTAGAATTTTCTCGCGCCGTGCCACAGAGGCACTGAGCCGCAGAGTCTTCCTGCTAAGAATTGCTGTCACGACGAGATCGTCAAACCAGCATTCGCCTCCTCTACAAAATTCTCTGTGTCTCCGTGACTCTGTGGCAAACCTATACAGCCCTGCTATGACGTCGATTTGATTGGAAAAGATCAATCGCAAGTTGCTCGCTAAACACGATGAGGAAATTCAATGAAGTACATACTAACGCTCCTTCTACCATTGCAACTCTACGCGCAAGAGGTTGACACACTAAATCTCGATGAACTTGTGCGCGAGGCGCTGCGGAACAATCCCGAACTCAAAGCCCTCGAGTATACTCGTGACATGATGGAACTGCGGACGGAAAGTGTAGGCACGCTTCCCGATCCCGAATTCACCTACATGCGTGAGGAAATGCCCCGCTTCCGTTGGAATGCGGCAATGATGGGAAAATTCGGGCTGATGCAAATGTTCCCGTTTCCGGGAAAGCTCTCGACCGAAACAGAGATTGCCGGGATTCGTGCCGAACACGCCCATCATGAACACATGGAAAAGGCAAACGAAGTATTGGCAAAGCTACGCTCAATGTACTTCGAGTTGTGGTTCGTGCAGCAATCCACTGCGTTGAACCGTGAGAATCTCCGGCTCCTCGAACAGTTCACAACAATTGCGCAAACACGTTACGGGGTCGGCCAGTCGCCGCAACAAGATGTGCTGAAAGCATTCGTCGAGATCGCAAGACTCGAAAATCAACTCGTCGCGTTGCGACAACAAGAACTGAGCGCGAAGGCGATGCTCATGTCGTTGCTCGGCCGATCGCCGTTGGATACGCTCGGCGTTGCCGCTGTTCCGCCGAACATTGGTTTCCTGCCGACGCTTGATACGCTACATCAGACTGCATACCGGTTTCGCGGAATGCTGCTTCACGATTCTCTTTCTGTTGAAGAAGGGGAGAAGATGAAATCGCTGGCGAAGAAAGAATACCTGCCGGATTTCAGACTCGGCATTGAGTTTCTGAGAATGCCGAACAACCCGGGCTACCGCGCGTGGTCGGTTTCCGCAGGCATCACGCTTCCGTTTGCGCCGTGGAGCTTAAGCAGAACAAGCGCAAAAGTGGAGGAGGCAAGCATTGGTGTTGACAGGGCGCGGGAGAATCTGAAGAATTCCCGCAATATGATTCGCGCAAACATCAGCGACCTGTACTTCAGGGCTGAATCGTTTACCAGACAATTGGAGAACTACACAACTGTAATTGTGCCGCAAACGCAACAAGCATTGCAGGCCGGCATGATGGCATATCAGACGGGCAAAACGGATTTCCTGATGCTGATTGATTCGTACCGGATGCTCGTTGAAGTGACGATGGAAAAACTAATGCTGCGGATGCAGTGTGAACAAGCTGTTGCCGAGTTGAAGCGTGAAGTCGGCTACGCCGGAATATTTGAAGTTCAACGTGAAAGGAATTGATGATGAAAGAGAATGTTTTAGGTGCGATGCTGTTTATCGTTGCGCTTGCACTCTTCGGCTGCACAAAATCCGACCAACAGCAATCCGCCGACTCGCAAGCGCATGAGACGCAGAGGGCCGAAGAATACTACACCTGCCCGATGCATCCGTCGGTCCGGTCGGATAGGCCCGGCGCCTGCCCTGTGTGCAACATGGCGCTCGTGAAGAAGACGACGCAGAAAGAGATGTCCGTTGACGAAACAGCAAACTTGCAGGCCGTCAGCCTCTCACCGACGCAACGCGTTATGGCGAACGTCTCGGTGGTGATGGTGAAGCGGCAACCGGTAAGCCGGGATATTCAAGCCGTCGGCATCGTGAGTTACGCGGAGCCGAATTACAAACACATCAGTATGCGATTCCCCGGTCGGTTGGAAAAACTCTATCTCTCCTACACCGGCCAGCAGGTTCGCAAAGGCGACCCCGTTGCCGACGTGTACAGCCCCGAAGCGATCTCCGCTCAACAAGAATATCTTCTCGCGCTCAATTCATACGAGCAAGCATCGCAGGGAATGCAATCGTTTGCATCATCCGCCGGGCAACTTCTCGAACAATCAGAGCAGAAACTTCTGCAATGGGGATTCACGCAGAATCAGATTTCACGACTGAAGGAGACTCGCAAAATCAACCACATCGTCACAATCTACTCGCAAGTCAGCGGAACGGTTGTCAAGAAAAGCGTCGATCCGCAGCATTATGCATCAACGGGCGAGGATATGTTTGATGTTGCCGATCTCTCGACAGTCTGGATTTATCTTGATGTGTATGAGAGGGATATTCGCTTTGTGGCGCCCGGGCAACCGGTTCAGATTACAACCGAGGCGTATCCCCATGAGAAGTTCAGCGGCAAAGTGATGTTCATTGATCCCGTTGTGAATCCGGAAACCCGCACGATTCGCGTTAGAACGGAATTCCCGAATCGACAACTGAAGCTGAAGCCGAATATGTATGCCACTGCACTGATCGCCGTTCCGAAGGCGGATGCCCTTGTTGTTCCCTCAACTGCCGTCATGTCAACCGGCAAGCGGACTGTTGTCTGGGTTGAGGTGAAGGAAAATAATTTCGAGCCGCGTGATGTCGCAGTCGGGGCTTCGCGGGATGGGCACACAGCAATCCTCAGCGGACTTCAAGAAGGCGATCATGTTGTCGAGACCGGCGGATTTCTCCTCGACTCGGAGAGTTCTTTGCAGCAGCCCGCTTCCGCCGATCCGCACGCGGGACACGGAACGCAAGAGAAATCCGATGCCGAAGTTCATTCCTCACACTCCAACGTGCAGGAAGTGAAGATTCGTGTAAAGGATGGCTACACGCCGGATGTCATACAGGTCAAGGCTGGAATTCCGGTGAAGCTTCTGCTTCAGCGTGACGAGAAGTCTGCATGCAGCGACGAATTCGTGATAGAGAAGCTCGGCATTCGCCGTTCCCTCCGTCCGTTTGCAACGACTGTAATCGAGTTCACACCGATAGAGATTGGCGAGATATCATTTACATGCGGCATGAACATGCTGCACGGCAAAATGCTGGTTGAGGCGAGGTAAGCCATGATTGAAAGAATCATAGACTTCTCCGCCCGCAACCGGTTCATCATCATCGTTGCGTACCTGCTGGTGGTTGGCGCGGGAATCTGGGCGGTGCGGCACACGCCGCTTGATGCAATTCCCGATCTCTCGGAAAACCAGGTCATCGTCTTCACGGAATGGATGGGCCGGTCGCCGCAGCTTGTTGAGGATCAAGTGACCTTTCCGCTTGTCACAGCATTACAGGGCGTGCCCGAAGTACATGCAGTCCGTGCGCAATCGATGTTCGGCATGTCGTTCATCTACATCATCTTCAATGAGTCAACGGAGTTGTACTGGGCGAGAAGTCGTGTACTTGAAAAGCTTGCGACAATCCAATCGTCGTTGCCGCAAGGCGCAAAGGTTCAGCTCGGTCCCGATGGAACGGGAGTCGGGCATATCTACTGGTACACCGTGGAGGGTAGATATGATCTCGGTACGCTGCGCGCAATTCAGGATTGGTACGTGAAGCTGAACTTGCAGGGCGTGCAGGGCGTGGCCGAAGTTGCTTCGATCGGCGGCTACGTGAAGCAGTATCAAGTTGATGTTGACCCGAGCAAGATGAAAGCGTATGCGATTACGCTTGATGACGTTCGCAACGCGGTGATGCGTTCAAACAACGACGTGGGGGGAAAGATTCTGGAAGTCTCCGACGCGGAGTACTTTGTTCGCGGGCAGGGGTACATTCAATCGGTGAAGGATGTCGAAAACATCATTGTGGGCAAAGGCACAAACGGGACGCCGGTGTACGTCCGCAATATCGGCACGGTGCAGTTGGGCGGAGACATTCGCCGCGGCTCGCTGGAGAAAGACGGGAAAGGGCAGGTCGTCGGCGGCATTGTCGTGATGCGCTACGGCGAGAATGCAAAGGATGTGATTGATCGTGTCAAGAAGAAGATTGAAGAAATCACTCCCGGACTTCCGCCCGGTGTCGAAATCAAGATGGCGTATGACAGAAGTGATTTAATTACTGCATCCGTCGGAACGCTCAATCGTGCATTGCTGGAAGAGGCGCTCGTCGTCAGTATCATGGTGATGATTTTTCTTCTGCACTTCCGCAGCGTGCTTCGGGTAATTGTGGAAATTCCGGTCGCGGTGTTGATTGCGTTCATCTTCATGAAAGTCTTCAATATTACCTCCAACATCATGTCATTGGGGGGTATTGCGCTTGCAATCGGCGTTATTGTCGATGCGTCGATTGTGTTGGTGGAGAATGCATACCGCAATGTGGCTCGTGCGCAAGAAATGAAAGGAGAGCTGTCGAAACAAGACTTCATCGAAATCTCCATCCTCTCTGCAAAGCAAGTCGGGCCGGCGATTTTCTTCTCCGTTATGATCATGGTCGTGTCGTTCCTGCCGGTATTTCTGTTGGAAGGGCAGGAGGGCAAGTTGTTCCGGCCGCTTGCGTTCACAAAAACGTTCGTTCTGCTCGGCTCGGCGTTCATTGCCATCACGTTGGTGCCTGTTCTCATGACAATGTTGACGAGAGGGAAGTTCAGAACCGAAAATCAAAATCCCATCACTAACTTTTTGAACAAACTCTACGCGCCTGTTATTCGATGGGTATTGAACAACAGGAAGACGACGGTTGCGCTCAACCTTCTTGCCCTTCTCATCACCATCCCGATGATCATGAGTATTGGTTCGGAATTCATGCCCCCGCTGGATGAAGGGAGTTTATTATTCATGCCCGTCACGCTGCCGTCAGCGTCGATCACGGAAGTGAATCGCATTCTGCAAGTCCAGGATGCAATCATCAAATCTATCCCTGAAGTCGAAATGGTGTTGGGCAAATCCGGAAAAGCCGAAACCTCAACCGACCCGGCACCTGTCAGCATGATCGAGTCAATCATTCTACTCAAGCCAAAATCAGAATGGCGGCCCGGCATGACGAAGGATGACATTGTCGCGGAGCTTGATGCGAAGCTGCAAATTCCCGGCGTGCGCAACGGCTGGACGCAGCCGATTATCAATCGCATCAACATGCTCTCGACGGGCGTGCGAACTGATTTGGGCGTGAAGATTTTCGGAACAAATCTGGATACGCTTGAGCGACTTGCAATTCAAGCCGAGCAGATTCTGCGCAAAGTCCCCGGCGCTGCGGACTTGTACGCTGAACGAACACAGGGCGGACTCTTTCTCGACATCAACATCAATCGTGAGGCCGTTGCCCGGTACGGCATCAACATCGGCGCTGTGCAGGATATCATCGAGACGGCAATCGGCGGCGAAAATATCGGAACGGTTCTCGAAGGACGGCAGCGCTTCCCGATTCGTGTGCGTTACGCGCGAGAGATGCGGAACAGTGTTGATGAATTGAAGAGCCTGCTCGTTCCGGTCGGCTCTGCCTCCGGCGGGATGCCGCAATCTTCGGGGGGCGGAGATGCGATGGCAGAAGCGGGAGGAATGGAAGGCGGCAGTTCGTGGGGGAGTTCAAACACACGTATCTCGAAGCCGCAACTTGCGCTGGTTCCGACAACGGAGACTCGCTTTTTGCGAAGCGAAGTTTCTACCGGCTCGTACATTCCTCTCGGGCAACTGGCCACAATAGAAATGGTGCCCGGCCCGCCGATGATTTCAAGCGAGAACGCGCAACTCCGCTCCATCGTCTTCCTGAATGTCCGCGGCCGCGACATGGGAAGTTTCGTCAATGAAGCGAAGGATGTTCTTACAAACGCATTGCAGCTTCCGCAAGGTTACACAGTTGAGTGGAGCGGACAGTGGGAAAACCAGATTCGGGCAAGAGAACGTCTCACGTTGCTTATGCCGATTGTTCTCTTCCTCATTTTCTTCATGCTCTACATGGTCACGAAAGATTTTTCCGAAGCGTTTGTCGTGATGCTCTCCGTTCCGTTTGCGCTCATCGGCGGCGTCTATCTTATCTACATTCTCGGATACAACTTCTCGGTAGCGGTTTGGATCGGGTTTATTGCGCTGTACGGATTGGCTGTCGAGACAGGTGTCGTGATGGTTGTGTATTTGCATGAGGCGCTTGACAGAAGAATTCACGCTCACAAAACCGGACAACGTGAAGCCGTTACGCCGCAAGATGTGCTGGACGCAACAATCGAAGGCTCGGTGCTTCGTCTTCGCCCGAAGATCATGACGGTGGGGACAACCATGATTGCGCTCATCCCGATTATGTGGAGCACAGGAGTCGGTGCCGATGTGATGCAGCCGCTCGTTGCGCCGATGATCGGCGGATTGGTGACATCAACCGTTCACGTTCTTATTGTCACGCCGATTCTGTTTTATATGATGAAAGCACGGGCGTTGCGGAAAGGAACGCTGGAGATTTCGAAGATGGCAAGTTGGATGAAAGAGTAGCTTGCCCGCCGAAGCGGAGTGTAGGCGGGTAATCAGTAACCCGAAGTTTGTAGTTAGGAACAGACTCATTCTAGAACTGAAAGGAAGAACCAATGTTTACAAAAGCCATTTGCCTGATTGCTGTGCTGCTTCTTGCGGGCTGTCAGGGATCGAAACAAGAAGGTCAGGCTATAGCGGCCGATGAAACGACGATCAAGGTAGAGACAGTCCGATGTGAAATGTGCGTAACAAACGTGTCAAATGCGTTGGAAAAACTCGACGGCGTTGAAGGTGTAGATGTGAGTCTCAGAGATCACAAGGCAACCGTAAAATATGTTACCTCAAAGGTTACACGGGATGCTCTCGTGAACGCGATCGCCCAGGCAGGATACAACGCGGATTCCACTCCCCGAAATGAAGAGGCGTACCGGGAACTTCCGAAGTGTTGCCAGTAGCCCGCAACACAACGGTGACGCAGAATACGCCAATGTTCAACCGCTCATAAATAACTCGGATTTTTGATGTGAAAATGCTATATTTAAAATAATCAGAATCATTCATCAACCCCAAAAAGGATCATCTCATGCGATCAAAACTCTTCTCATTCTTCATCGTCGTTTTCGCCATTACATTCTCGATTGCTGTTGCGTCAGACAAGGGCGGGAAAACAACTAAGAAGTCCGAAGCCAAGAAGGAAACGCAGGGATGCTGCATGACTGCCAAGGAAGTGAAGTCGGAAAACGACTGCGCCGATAAAGCTGTTATGGATTGCGATCCTGCCGAAGCAAAGACAGGGA
This sequence comes from uncultured Chlorobiota bacterium, assembly GCA_900696645.1. Lineage (GTDB taxonomy): Bacteria > Bacteroidota > Ignavibacteria > UBA10030 > UBA6906 > CAADGV01. The sequence goes on from CAADGV010000031.1 coordinate 32,477, forward strand.
AGTCGGCAAAGAAGTCAACAGAAGCAAAAGCAGACGTGAAGAAAGACGGGGAAGCGAAGTAAGGTTGTTCTCGTGAAGGACGGACTGTCGTCCGATCCGGTTTGCGATAGAATATCAATTAGTCTTGGGGGAGACGAAATGACTGTTTTAGTTGTTGATGATGAACCTGCGTACAGAATGGTTGTACGCGAATTGCTGTTGGAAGATGGCTGTGATGTGCTCACGGCTGAAAACGGAGACGAGGCGCTTCACAAGCTCTCAGTTGTTCATCCCGACATTATTGTATCGGATGTGTATATGCCGGTGATGGACGGGGCAAAATTGCATCGTTGCGTGCGAGCTAATCCTCGATATGAAAAGTTGCCGTTCCTGTTCGTATCCGGTTACAACGATGCATATACAATGCAGAGCGTCCGTGATCCCCGTTATGACGGCTTCGTGAGTAAGGGGGCCTCGGCAGACGAGTTGAAGAAATGGATCAAATACCTCACGACTCCCGAAGACAAGCGCTCGCGGTTTCTACCGGGACACTCCGGATCTCTGAACTGAGTTCGAATCCCGCTTTCCGCTTGGAAAGCGGGTCGCTTTTTGCTTCTGTACCTTCTCGTTCTTTGCTTCTCATCATCCTTTCATATCCTTGAATTCTCGCACCGTAAAACACCATGAGTGAAACTATTCGCAAGCCCGCGGTACTTGTTACGGGTGCCAACGGCGAAATGGGGCACGGGCTCATTGATGCTCTGGCCGAGATCGGCAACTACAGCATTATCGCCCTTGATGTCCGGCCCATTGATGAATCAATGAAACCCAAATGCAGCGACGTGATTGTCGGCGACATTCTCGAGACCCGTCTGCTCGAACGCATGCAAAGCGAGTATGAAGTACACAGCATCTATCATCTCGCGGCGCTACTCTCAACGCGTGCGGAGTTTACGCCGGAGGCAGCTCACCGTGTAAATGTCGAAGGAACGTTGAATCTGCTGAAGCTCGCCATCGAACAATCGCGGTGGCATGGCCAGCCGGTGAAGTTCATGTTCCCCAGCTCGATAGCGGTGTACGGACTTCCGAGCAAGGAAGTGAAGAAGAAAGCAGGAAAGGTGAAAGAGTCGGACTGGAACTATCCGGCGACAATGTACGGCGTGAACAAACTCTACTGCGAGCATCTCGGCCGCTATTACGAGAAGCATTACCGCCAGCTTGCGTCCGATAATGCCGGCAGCGGCGTGGATTTCCGCTCGATCCGGTTTCCGGGATTGATCAGCGCCGTCACGGTTCCGAGCGGCGGCACAAGTGATTATGCTCCTGAAATGTTGCATGCGGCCGCGCAGGGGAAAGCGTATTCGTGTTTCGTCCGGGAAGATGTCCGCATTCCGTTCATGGCAATGCCCGATGCCATCACGGCCCTGCTCAAACTGCATGACGCTCCGAAGAACAATCTCTCGACTAATGTCTACAACATCGGCAGCTTCAGTCCTTCGGCGGGACGCATCTTTGAGATTGTGAAGAAGGAATTTCCGAATGCCGAAATCCGCTTTTCACCCGACGACAAGCGGCAGGCAATTGTTGATACATGGCCTGAGGATGTTGATGATTCTGTTGCACGGAACGACTGGGATTGGCGGCCTGAGTTCGACGAAGCCCGTGCATTCAACGAGTATTTGATTCCCGTTATCCGGAAACGCTACGCATAACACTGTCGCCCAACGGCGCATCATCCGTTCTTTGTAATAACCACACATCGAGCATGAGGTTATGAAAGAGATTCTCCTGTTTGCAAGCATGATCATGGTCATCAATGTATCATGTGCCCAATCACCCCCGAAATCGATTATGCATAAGCCCGCTCCCGAAGCATCTCCCGAAAACATTACGGCAAAGTACGGCGAGATAGCAAAACAACTTCTTGAGAGAGGCCTTCGGGATTGCGATGCGTACAAATTTCTAACCGAACTCTGCGAGAAGGCTCCGCATCGTCTCAGTGGTTCGGAGGGCGCCGCAAAAGCAGTCGAGTTGACGCGAAAGATGATGGCCGATCTTGGCTTTGAGAATGTTCATCTCGAAAAGATAATGGTGCCGCATTGGGAAAGGGGAGAAGAAGAATGCTGGATTGTTCCTGCTGCATCGAAAATGCCGCAGACGATGAAGTTGCACACGCTTGCAGTCTGTGCCCTCGGCGGCAGCATTGCTACGCCGGACAATGGAATTCAGGCGGAGGTGATTGAGGTAAAGAATTTCGAACAATTGCGTTCTCTCGGCGACAAGGCAGAAGGCAAGATTGTCTTCTTCAATCGTCCGATGGATCCGTCGAAGTTCAATACCTTTGAAGCATACGGCGGGGCGGTTGATCAGCGCGGGCGCGGCGCAATCGAGGCGGCGAAAGTCGGGGCGGTGGCGGTGCTCGTGCGTTCCATGACGCTGCGAATCGATGACGTGCCTCATACCGGCGTCATGCACTACGCCGACACTATCAGGAAAATTCCCGCGGCGGCAATCAGCACGGTTCATGCAAATCAACTGAGCGATCTCCTGTCGAAACAGAAATCCGCAACAGTTCATCTCAAACTCACACCAAAATTCCTCCCCGATGCCGAATCCGCAAATGTTGTCGGGCAGATAACCGGTTCTGAAAAACCAAATGAGATTATCGTCCTCGGCGGCCACCTTGACGCGTGGGACAAAGGACACGGCGCCCATGATGACGGTGCCGGCTGCATGCAGGCAATCGAGGCATTGAATCTTCTGAAGAAAATCGGCGTAAAGCCGAAGCGGACTATTCGTGCCGTGATGTTTATGAATGAAGAAAACGGAACACGCGGCGGAAATGCGTATCCCGTTGCACCGGAGAGGAAAGGGGAAACACATATCGCAGCATTCGAATCCGATGCCGGCGGACATGCGCCGCGGGGATTCAACGTGAAGGGTGACTCAACGCTGCTTACAAGAGTCCTTCGCTGGAAACCTCTCTTCGATATGTTAGATGCCGGGAAGATCAACATCGGTTATGCCGGAGTCGATATCGATCCGCTTGTGAATACGGGCGTTCCGGGATTCGGACTGGTGCCGGAGAATCACCGCTACTTCGACTATCATCATTCAGATAACGACACGATCGACAAAGTCAATCCGAGAGAATTGGAGATGGGGGCGATTGTTGCGGCGTTGTTGGGTTATTTGATTTCGGAAGAAGGACTCTAACAGGATGGTGGGAAACGATTTTCGTTAGCCACCGAGGCACAGAGCCTCAGAGTTTTCCTTGGGAAATTGTTGCTGGGGACGACAAAGTTAAGGGCGGGATGCGTCTTTCACCTTTAGAATTCTCCGTGCCTCGGTGTCTCTGTGGCAAGCCAATTTAGTTTTTCAACGACCTGCTAAGAACAGTCAATCATTTAGAGGTGAGTATGCCCGCAGCAAGAATGCTGTCAGCATGTGTTATTATTAGTACCATTCTGTGCTTTGCACAGCCGGGTCAGGCACAACAGGAAACTGCGCAGTACGATTCTGCACTTGCCCGGCGTCTCAATGCGGATCAGTACGGGATGAAGAAATACGTCATGGCATTCCTGAAGCGCGGGCCGAACAGGAGTCAGGATTCGGTGACTGCTGTGAAACTTCAACGGGCGCATCTGAAGAACATCGAGCGAATGGCGAACGAGGGCACGCTTGTTCTTGCCGGGCCTTTTCTCGACAATGGCGAAATCCGCGGCATCTACATCTTCAATGTCGAAACGGTTGAAGAAGCACAAGCCCTCACCGAAACCGATCCCGCAATCAAGGCAGGGAGATTGGTGATGGAACTGCATCCCTGGTACGGCTCCGCCGCTGTGCAGGAAATTACCGCCATCAGCAGGCGGCTTATGAAAAGAGTGTCAGCGATTAAGGCAGATTATTGCGAAGGTGATTGATATGCCATGAAAAGGCAGGATGATGAATCCGGCTTTTCTTGTTTACGCCGCAGTGATCCCTTGACACTCCGATTGCCGGTAGGTATATTATCCCAACTCCTTCCGTAATCCTCGCAATGTCGTCGGCTGGCAGTTTCGTGGCTGGCTGCTTGTTCTTCAACAACACAAGGAGGCGGTCTTATGCAAACGCCCAACCCAGCACGGCCCGCGTTGACTCACCTTGACAAACGGACCATAACCAACGCTGTCTTTCTCCTTCTCGTTCTTCATTCTGTTTCTCCTGCCCAATGGTCCACCAACCCGAATCAAAACAACCCGATTTCGATAGCGCCGAACGATCAAATCATACGCTCAATGGTCAGTGACGGTTCCGGAGGCGCGATAATGGTTTGGGATGACTCCCGAAGAGGCTCGGGTCTTACGGACATTTACGCTCAACGCATCGACGTATCAGGTCTTGCGAGATGGACGACAAATGGGGTAGAGGTTGCGATCGGAATGGGATTGGGCGCGGGATTCTCCCAAGCAACAACGGATGGTGATGGTGGCGTCATTATCGCTTGGCAAGACCGACGAATTAACTACAGCCAAATCTATGCACGATCAGTAGACAGTGCAGGCGTTGTCCTATGGACGGAGGATGGGGTGGCAATCTCGACGAATTTGGCTGAACATGACATGGCTTCAATTGCCAGTGATAATGCAGGCGGCGCAATTATTGTGTATCGAGATACTCGAACCGATGGTGATATCTATGCCCAGCGGGTCAATCAATTCGGCCAACGTCTGTGGCCGGTGAACAGCGATACGGTCGTGGTGGCAGCAGGCACGCAATCCCATCCGGTTATCATCAGCGATGGAGCCGGAGGGGCAATTGTTGCGTGGAGGGACCAACGCAGTGGCGCTGATGATGTCTATGTCCAACGTTTGAGCGCAACAGGTGTTCGTCAGTGGAGTGCAAATGGCGTCGCGATTTGCACGGCCGCCGGACTACAATACAATCTGAAGATGACATCGGACGGAGCAGGTGGCGCGATTATTACCTGGCAGGACGAACGGTCCGGAACTTCGGATATTTATGCCCAGCGCGTAGATTCCTCCGGATCCGCGCTATGGACAGCGAATGGCGTACCGATATGCACGGCAGCAGAGGCGCAAACATTTCCGGCAATCGCCGGCGATGGAGCAAACGGTGCCATCATCACCTGGATGGACTTCCGTCCGACGACGTACTACCAGATATATGCACAGCGTGTGAATGCCGCGGGCAACATTCAATGGGCTGCCAACGGGGTTATCCTCTCTCCCACGATTCGATCGCAAATCAATCCGTCCATCGCAGGCGATGGGATAGGGGGCGCGATAATCGCGTGGTCGGATGTAAGAGTTGGCTTGGGAAACTACGATGTCTATGCGCAACGAATCAATGGTTCGGGTGCCGTTCAATGGACTTCAGCCGGGGCCGCTATATCGACTGCCCCGCAAATTCAAAGCGGCCCCCTTATGGTTGGCAGTTCTGGCGGAGCAATAATGGCGTGGAATGATTTCCGCAACTCGCCCGGGAGCAACATCTATGCGCAAAGAGTCCGCGCCGATGGCGCACTCTTCGCAGATCTGTTTGCTCTCGTTAGTCCGCAGGCGGGCTTTCAATGGGTTGCTGGAACAGACACCGCAATCATCTGGACTGTTTTGCCGGGTTTGGATTCCGTCGACATTCATTATAGGACAGACACCTCCGGTGCTGCCTCCGTGTTTCATCAGATTGTCAGCAACTATCCGGCAGGCAGCGGACGCTTTGTCTGGTCGATTCCTGACACCATACTCTCCCGCCGATGTGCCATCCGTATTCAGCAAAGTTCAAACGGCATTCTCGTTGACACGAGCAAATTCTTTACGATAAAGGGCTACGAGCTTCATCGCTTCCGTGCGGACAGCAACTACGAACGATTCCGGTTCGAGCGTGACAGATGGAATTTCGGCAACACGTCAGCCAATATGTGGCCGCCAGCATGGTACGGACAGTTCGATTATCGGAATGGCATCGATCCCAACACCGGACAGCAATATCCGAGATGGCCGTTCAACTCGGCATTGTCGTCAAACTTCCCCGATTGGCCGCTCTTTGTGACGGCATTCGGGGTGCCTCAATGCTACTTCAGTCCTCTCGCAATGTTATACCGTAACAACGCACTTGCAAGGTGGGTGGCAATGAAGAAGGCATGGGGAGGTTCCTGTTTCGGTTTCGCGATTGCCACCCTCCTTGCATTTGATGACAGTAGCAGGTTCCGTCAAAGGTTTCCGACAATGCCTGCATTTGAAAATCTCTTTTCAGTTCCTCTCGATCCGGCAGTACGAAGGATTGTCAATGAGCTTTGGATCCATCAGACCGGAACAGCCCATCGGCCTCATGTTGTCGCGACGTGGAACACAAAGACCCCGACCCAAACTGTGAATGAGCTGAAACAGTTATTCTGGAATAACGATGTGGACCCGGTTGTTCTCGTTTTCGGGCACAACGGACCCCGAACCGGTGCTCACGCCATAGTCCCTTACAAGCTTACGAAAGACCCTTTGAACTCGGCAGGTTATTTAGTGCATGTGTACGACAACAGCTACCATGATCGCGACACAGCAAGAATCAGTGTTGACACATCAGCAAACGGTAATCTTGGTGCATGGACTTATTCTCTTTGGCCGGGTTGGGGGGGGAACAAAAAGCTGATTCTTACCGACAGGGCAAGTTCGTACTATGGTCTTCCGGGACTTGGCCGGCCAATGCCGTCGATGGTTGCCGGCATAGGCAGCATTCAGCTTTATCCAACATCCGACGCATCAGTTATTGTCACCGATCCCAACGGAAACAGAATTGGATACGCAGACAGCGTTCTGATCGAAGAGATTCCGGGAGCCGTTCCATTGATTCCCGCCACCGGAAGCTTGACACCGCCGTATTCCTATTATCTGCCTGATGGAGCATACAGAGTTGTAATGTATGACTTCGCCGACTCCGTCGCGCAACTTTCAATCTTCACAGACTCGACAGTCTTCACTTACAATCGAACCGGTGCCACATTGGCGCAAACCGACCGGTTTGCATACGATGGAAGTCTCGGAATGCGCAACGCCGACGCGCAATCGAAGTCTGTTACCGTCAGCACGATTTTCATTATTGATTCGACGGCGGAGAAAACATACACGATCTCGGATTGCGCATTGACGCAGAACGACTCGATGCGATTCAGCAAGGAGGGAGATGATGATTATCGGGTTGTGAATACCGGCCCGGCAAAATCCTACGGACTCCGGATAGAGTACGGCTCGACCACCGTAGGCAGATTGTTCATTCAGCCGACGGTGAACCTCGGTGCCGCATCCTCACATATTATTGTTCCCAACTGGAACAATCTTGCACTCCCTGTCAGAATCTACATCGACCATGGGAACAACGGCACGATTGACGATTCGATCTTTGTGCAGAATACCGTGGATGTGCCCGAACAGGGTGGCTACCTGGTACCGGGTGAGTTCAGTCTGGCGCAAAACTATCCCAATCCGTTTAACGCGACTACGCACATTAGATACTCGATTCAGGCCTCGGGCTTCACATTATTGAAAGTGTATGATGTGTTGGGCCGTGAAGTCGCAACGCTGGTAAAGGAGGTAAAAGCGCCGGGGACCTACAACGTGACGTGGAATGCCGATGGAATGGCGAGTGGCGTGTACTTCTATCGGCTGCAAGCAGGGGAGTTCACGCAGACAAAGCGGCTCATGCTGTTGCGGTAGCGTACCTTGAACCTTTCTTGTGTGTGAGGGCTGGTTCCCCGGAGGAATCAGCCCTCTTCATTTAGCTGCCTTTCTGCCGGTTCCGTCGTTACCTATTTGAAATTCTCCCTGCGCAATCTTAGATTGGTTCTGCGTATCAATCCGTTCTCTTCTCTCAATCGGGTGGTTGCCGATATGTTTATCCCTCCACATATGAGGCGGAAGGTTTTGTTCTTTGCTTCACTCCTTCTCGTAACCCACAGGGCTTTGTGCCAAGATGACTTGTCACCACATCGCTCCTTCGAACGCGTCCTCGCAGCCGACGGAGTTTCCAAGGGTACCGTCTATTCCATTCTTCAAGATCGTTACGGCTTTCTCTGGTTAGGCGCGGCAACGGGCTTGCTGCGGTACGATGGCTATTCCTTCAAACACTACACTCATCGTCCCGGCGACTCAACGTCACTCTCCGGTGATTTCATCTGGTCAATCAGCGAAGACTCCAGCGGCGATATCTGGATTGGAACATCGGGTCGTGGACTGAATCGGTACGTGCGGAGTGAGGAAAGATTCATCCGTTACTTGCACATGCCCAGCGATTCAACGAGTCTGCTCGGCGACGAAGTTGCATGGGTGTATGTGGATCGTGAGAACACTGTCTGGGCAGGATCATGGAACAAAGGCCTCAACAAACTTGACCGGAAGAGCGGAACATTCACTCGCTACACCTCGCTCGACGGACTTCCGAGCAACAATGTCCACCGCATCTACGAAGACAGCCACGGACGATTCTGGGTTGGAACGCGGCGCGGCCTTGCGCTGTTCGACCGCGAAACAGGAGCAAGCCGCATCTACACGCCGGACCCCAACAAGCCGCGCTCGATTCCGGACGAGTACATCTTTGCGATTTATGAGATGCACGATGGCTCAGTCTGGATTGGAACGGATGCGGCCCTCTGCAGATACGATCCCTCATCTGATGACTTCACGCGCTTTGTCATTTCAGCCATCAACAATCCGGTGCCTGCACTTTGCGAGGATGCCGACGGCAATCTCTGGATTGCAACCGATGGCAACGGTCTTATCCGCATGAATGTGCTGACGGGAGATTATGAGAGATACGCGTTGAGAAGTGAAGGTCAGGAAACGGAAGTCATCATGTCCCTGTTTCGCGATCGAACGGGAGTCCTGTGGACAGGTACAGTCGGAACCGGTCTTTGGAAGCTCAATGCATCGAAGGGGAGATTCGGCCACATAGTGCCGGATAACAAGACGGTGAATACACTCTTTGAAGATGCTGCCGGGACAATTTGGATCGGAACGCAAGTGGGCGTGAGGTACATGACGAGCGGAACGCGAGATGTGAAGGGAGTGGGGAGGAACTTTCCGGAGCCGTTGCGGAGGGGCGTCATCTACGCAATCAACGAAGACAGCGATAACTTGTGGTTCGGGACTTGGGGTAACGGCCTGTATCGCATGAACAAGAAGAGCGGCACCTTCCATTTCTACAGCTACCCGTTGACATCGGCCGGAATCGGCATCGGCAGCACGGATGTGACGAGTCTATATCTGAACTCGAAGGGGGAAGTGTGGGTGGGACAAAGTGCCGGAGGAATAAGCCGTTACGATGCGGTGCGTGATAGCTTCTACCAATTCTCAAGCCGGACAACTCCTTTTCCCAGCGACTACGTGTGGGCGATTCATGAGGACAGGCGCGGTTACATATGGGCGGGCACCTGGGATCAAGGTGTCATTCGATTTGAGCCTCGATCCGTGGATTCAATTGTGTTCTCAAAGAAGAATGTCCGCTCAAACGGCCGCGCTATCAGCGGCAACACCGTTGTTTCCATTGCAGAAAGTCCTGACGGCATACTCTGGTTCGGAACTTGGGGGGATGGCTTGAACCGCTACGATCCTGTTGCCGACACCATCACCCATTACTCAACGGGTAACGGCCTCCCCAACAACCACATCTACGGAATCCTCATCGACGCGAGCGGCAGCTTGTGGCTGACGACAGGCTTCGGGCTTGCGCGGTTCGATCCCGGCACAGGAACGTGCGTTACGTATGACGAGGGAGATGGAATTCAGTCGCTCGAATTCCGCCGCGGCGCGGCGCATCGCGGACGAGGCGGAATCTTCTACGTCGGCGGCACAAACGGGTTCAACATGTTTCGTCCCGATGAGATTGTTGCGAACTCCCACATTCCACCGATGGAGGTCACGAGCATGCGTGTGTTCGATCGTGAGGTGAATGTTCTGTCGAATCCGTTCTCATTCTCTCATGATGAGGATTACATCGCTTTCGAATTTGCCGCCCTCGATTTCTCCGAACCGAGGAAGAACAGATATGCATACAGGCTTGAAGGACTTGAGAATGATTGGGTCGAAGCAGGAACGCGAAGGTTTGTCAGCTACGCCAACCTCGCGCCCGGGGAGTATGCGCTCAAAGTGAAGGGGACAAACAACGACGGTCTCTGGAATGAAGAAGGTGTGACAGTGGCATTCACCATCGCTCCGCCTCCGTGGCGGACGTGGTGGGCATACACGCTGTACGTGCTTGTTGTCATGGCGGGCGCCATCGGTTTCCGGCGATACGAGATGAACAAGATCCGCAACAAGGAGAGACAGGAAGCGGCAATGCGGGAAGCGGAACTGCGTGCAGAAATAGAAAAGCAGAAGACCCGTGTGCAGATTGCCCGCGACCTTCACGATGAAGTGGGAAGCACCCTCAGCAGCATCACGTTCTTCGCGCAGGCACTGGGCAAAGCGGAAGAGGAAAAGGAAAACGCCGGAAAATTCCTCTCGCTCATTTCGGAAAGCTCGGCGCACGCAAAGGAGGCAATGAGCGACATTATTTGGTCAATCGATCCGGCGAACGACAGTTGGAATACGGTTGCGTCAAAGTTGCAGCGACACGCATCCGAGTTGTTCGAAAGCAAGGGTATTTCCCACAGGATCGAGATGCCCCCTTCCGATGTTACTGTCAATATGGACCCGCAACGTCGTCGGCATTTCTGGCTTCTGTTCAAGGAAATCATCACGAACGCGGCAAAGCACTCGCAATGCAGCGAGGCACACATCAGGCTGACTGTGGAAAACGAGCGGGTATGTCTGACTGTTTCTGATAATGGTACGGGCTTCGATGCCGGTGCTGTGAAGCAGGGGCAAGGGCTGAAGAACATCGAATCACGGGCAGGCATACTTGGGGCGAATGTCGAGTTGGAAACCGGGCCGGACAAGGGAACAAGCTGGAGAATCAGCTTTGCCGCTTGAGTCACGGCTTCATTCTGAAAAACACAAATTCATGTGGTGTTTCATGAGCTTTATGTCCTTACCATCTAAGGGGTTATGACATCACCAACTACTACAAGGAATCCCATCTGGGTTTCCATCGTCGAAGACAACCGCTTCGTCCGTGAAGGATGGGCTGCCACATTGAAGGGGGAAGAGAAGTTCAGACTGATAGGCGCGTTTGGAAGCTGCGAAGAGGCATTGGCACACGAGTCGTTCGCTGATTCCGAAGTCGTGCTGATGGACATTGGTCTGCCGGGTATATCGGGCATTGAAGGCGTGCGCCGATTAAAGGAATTGAACTCCGACGCAGCAGTCATCATGTGTACAGTCTACGAAGATGACCAGAAGATTTTTGACGCCTTATGCAACGGCGCTACAGGATATTTGCTGAAGGAAGTAACGCCCGCCGATCTTGTTAAAGCAATCAAGGACGCTGCGGCAGGGGGTTCGCCCATGACTCCCAATATCGCACGAAAGGTGATCGCCTCATTTCAGAAACCGAAAGTTGAGAAGTCTCCGGATCACAATCTCACCGACCGGGAGCGGGAGGTACTCGTTCTTCTGGCAGAAGGAAAATCGTACGCCACAATAGCGCAACAGCTTTTTCTTTCCGTTGATGGCGTTGTTTCCCGCATCCGGAAAATCTACGAGAAACTCCAGGCACACAGCCGGGGCGAAGCAGTGGCAAAGGGCCTTGCCAGTGGCATCATTGAGCCTCCCGCAGTAACTTCATAGCAATTCCTCCGAACCGCCTCGCCATCACACCCGTCGAATCACACCTTCTTGTGTTGTTCCTCCTATCGCACTGAGTTATTTTTCAGTGCAGTTCATTCATAGCCATGTGCGGAGGTCCCAAATGCGTAATCGTTTGTCCATCGCTCGACTTTTACTGATTGGCACAGTGCTACTCCACATGGCATTCTTCCAGTCAATGCAAGCCCAATGGCCGCCACCCGCGCCGGATGCATCCGATTGGAAGGCGATTGGTGTACAACGCAGCGGGCCTTTTGAACTCGGGGCAAACGTCTCCGCCGTCGGACCGTCGGGAGGAATTTATGTTGCAGGAAGAGTCGACTTTGATGGGCGACCGGTAGTGCGTGTGGTTCACTGGACGGGTGGGAACTGGGTCACACTTGGTGACAGGTTTGAGAATGGAACGACAAACGTGGATGTGTATGCGATCGCAGTTGATGCCTCTGGCAACGTGTATGTCTCCGGCAACTTCCTGACTGTCTACAACATGGCAGGCGGAAACCCTGACACCGTCAATCGCATTGCTCGCTGGAATGTACAAACGAACGCATGGGAAGCCCTCGGCGGGGGGATTAACCCCGGGGCCAACCACATTGCGGTTCTTGATACAAATGTGTACGTCGGCGGACTCACGATGACCGCCACAAACCCGGGCGGAGGAGTGGTACCGCTTCAGCAAATCGGTTTTTGGAGCACAACTACCAACACATGGAGTCCCGTCGGGCAAGGTGTTGCTGGCGGTTTCAGTGTCGTTATGTCAATGGTGGCTTCTCCCGCCGGTGTGTACGTCGGCGGGAATTTCCTCACAGCAACGAATCCCGGCGGCGGACAGATAACGGTGAATCACATTGCCTTGTGGACGGGCACACAGTGGCAGCCACTCGGGCAAGGAGTCGGCACCCAACAGATGTTTGGTCCGTACGCAGCGAATCTTGCTTTGAATGCGGCGAACGAACTCTTTTTGGGGGGAGTGTTTCAAACAGCCCGCAACACCGACAACACAACTGTCCCCGGGCCCATCGTGCGGTGGAATGGAACAGTGTGGTCGAATGAGTCGGCAGGGCTCCCGCAGTTGCCCGCGGGAACAACCTTTCTCAACGATATGGTCATTGATGGAAGTGATGTACTTTGCGTGTACTACTACGATAGCACGGTCCCCGGCAACGTCCTTGTACGCCGCGTCGCTCCCGGGCAATGGCAACAGATCGGGAGATTCTCAGGAGAGATTGTAAGCACTCTTGCAGGAAGAACAGGACGAATCGCCGAGGGCTTGTACGTCGGCGGATTGTATAACAGAATTGTTGACCCTTCCACCAACACAACGCATGACATCGTCAACAATGCACAATGGATCGATGGAACAGGTTGGGCAGCAATGCTCGGTGCAGGCGGCGTGAGCGGAACAGTGCGTGCCTTCGCTTCCACGAAAGAGCGGCCCATTGCAGGAGAGGATTTTCTGTACGCAGGAGGCAGCTTCACATCAATTGCCGGGATCAATGCAAATAACGTCGCCGAATACGATGGCACCGATTGGGAATCCATGGGTGGAGGCGTCAACGGTCCCGTCTATGCAATCGTTGCAGACCGGGGGGGTGTGTACGTCGGCGGAAGTTTCACCGTCGCCTACAATCCCGATGGGACGACCGTCAACGTGCAAAACATTGCTCTGTGGGATAAGCAATTCCGCCATTGGAGACCGTTCAACGGCGGCGTCACGGGCCCGGTGTATGCTTTGGAAGTCTACTCAAACTCCGGAGGCTCTCCGCGCTTGTTTGTCGGGGGTTCGTTCAACCAGGCGTACGATGGCATAAACCCACCCATTAATGCCAATTCAATCGTTGAGTTCTGGACTCAATTTAGCGGTCCCGTCTGGGAAGTTCGTGCTCTTGGTGGCGGCGTTTACGGCGGGGCTCAAGAAGTGCGCGCAATTGCACGTCACGGAGACCGATACCTCTTTGAACACGAAATGTATCTTGGCGGATCGTTCACCGGTGTGGTCGCCGCGGGAGGGGCACAGATTCCGACAAGCAACATTGCGAGATGGAATATCCAGTCGGATACCTGGGGGGCCGTGGGGCAAGGCGTGAATGGAACGGTGAGGGCACTCGCCTACGATTTCGGGACTCTGCCGCCCGTTTGGGTCGGGGGAGATTTTACCATCTCGACCAATGAGAACGGGTCAACTGTCAACACGCCGTACATGGCTCTTTGGAATGACGCGTCAAACCAGTGGAATATTCTGCAAGGCGGCACCAATGGACCCGTTCACGCGATCGCACGCATTCACTATACCCACTACAACGGCGCGTTCGTTGGCGGCAACTTTACTCTCGGGAGATACGAGAACGGCAACACCCGGCTCATCAGTCACGTCGGCTTGTTTGTCACCGACCAGTTTCCGGGAACGCATCTGCGACAATACTGGAATGGACGACCCGATTCACCCGATCCGCTGTTGAATGGCACAGACGGGCCTGTGTACGCGCTGCTCTCACTGGCGTCGTGTTATGGCGCCTCCGAGAATCTTTATGCCGGCGGGGATTTCGCTCGAGCCGGGAACAGGGTTGCGGCAAACAACATTGCCCGTTGGAACTACAAGTGGCAACCACAGTGGATCGCCGCTGACGCTTCTGGCGGTGTTCGCTCATCCGGTGGGGGCAATGCAGGAAGGGGTGTAAGAGCGGTCGTACGCGTTCCTCTATGCAGCCCCCTCGTCACATCTCCACAAGGTGAAGAACGGATTCTCTTTGACAGCCTCGGCTTTGGCGCATCTGTGCAGCTTGATAGTCTCCCTTTTCTGGAGTACTACCACATTGAAGTTTATCGCGAAGGGACCTCCTTCAATCCGATCTACGTAACCGACAGTCTGTTCCTGAGCTCGGCAAGTCCGGGCCTGCTTGCCTTCATCGGCGTGGATGATACACTTGATTTCGCGTCGAATCCCGATGGTCGTTCCACGGAGTTCCGTGTGATTGCAAAGCCGCTTCCCATCGCGGCTGGACAGGATCATCTTGCCCGGGTTGTGTTTCTGCACGCAATCTCCGATGCGCCCGCAATCAACATCTCGGTTCAGGGCGGAAGCACACTCATCCAGAACCTCCCATACGGAGAGACATCCGACTCGACTGTTGGACTGTTGCCGGGCATCTATGTCTTCGAGGTACGAAGGACGAGCAACAACCAGCTCATCGGATCATTCCCCATTGATTTGTCGGGGCAGGCGGGACAGATTGCCGTCGTTGCCGCGGCGGGTTTCCTCGATCCTGCCGCAAACCAGAATGGTCCCGCCGCATCGCTCACCGAGTTTGAAACCGGCGTCACCATTCTGACCGATGTTGATCAACGACGCAGGGGGGGTGGTGTGCCGGCAAAGTTTGCGTTGATGCAGAATTACCCGAACCCGTTCAATCCGTCAACAACGATAGTTTTTACCCTCCCCTCCCAGAGCACCAAGATAGCCAAGGGGAGGGAAAGGGAGGGGTCCCACGTGTCACTCAAAGTCTACGATCTCCTCGGCCGCGAGGTGGCAACGCTCGTAAACGAGGTGAAGCAGCCCGGCGAACACACCGTGACCTGGGATGCGCAAGCGATGGCAACAGGCGTGTACTTTTACAAACTGCAAGCAGGCAACTTTGTTCAGACAAAGAAACTCTTGCTGCTGCGTTAATCCCGACGCTGTTTGTCGGAACTACAGGCTGGTTGTGGAGGAATTCGTTGATGTGAAGAAGCTTGTACTCATCAGGTAGGAAGGTTCATACCATGAAACATGGCGTGTTTGTTCTCATAACTGTCTGCCTGTTATCCTTTGCGGCACACGCGCAGAACCTCACCGACGCGGGCACATTCGATCTGGCCGGTACAATCTCATTCTCCAACTACAAAGCGCCGGCAGCGGATGTTTCATACTCCGTCTTCACGTTCGCGCCACAGGTGTCGTACTTCGTATTGGAGAACTTCTCGGTTGGCATCAGCACCGGACTCGGATATCTTCCCGGCGTCAGCATCGTATCGCCGAAAGGCGGTGAAAGCTCGACCGTCGTGCAGCTTTTCCTCTCTCCCGCATATCACTTCGCGCTAGACTCGAAGAAACTCCATCCGTTTGTTGAAGGTCAGGTCGGTTACGCAGTTGTGACAAGCGGCGAGGCAAGCTCCGGCCTGAGTTATGGCGGACGCGCGGGAGTGAAGTTCACACCTGTTTCACATTTTGTTCTGACGTTTGCAGGACAGTTCGTCTCGATGCGGCTCCGCCAAACGGGCATTGACCAGCGCTTCGGCTGGGATTACTGGACGTTCGGCGTCGGGGTGGGAGGGTATTTCTGATGGGCTTCGAGTTTATGATTTTTCTTCAGCGAATCAATCGGCTGGTGAAAGCAATCGTATGCACTATGTTGCTCTGCTCGTTCGCCTTCATGCCGGACACTTGCTCAAGCATATATCAACTGGAGGGCATTCAGAGATTCAGCCCGGATAGCGGCACACTCATTATTGGTCGAAACGACACGCTGCTTGTGGACATGAGATACTTCCGTGGTCAGACACTGGGTGGGCAATGTGGCTTGGCATCGTCATTCGGCGTAGGAACCGACACGGTTGGGAATTGGATCGGAAGATGGATTTCTGCCTCCACGCTGGTGTCCTGCGAAGAACAGCGAACCTCAAAGTTATGGCTGCTCAACGATAGGGGGCCTGTTCCCGGATCTTACAAACCATACGGCGGATCATTCACCCTTTATATCATTGCAGAGAACTCCTTCGGCATTGAACCTCCTGATACACTGGCTGTTACACGCGGTGTACCAAGGCAGTTTCCTGTTCGTATCATTCGCCCTCCTGGGTTTACCGATGCCGTTCAATTGTCTCTTCAGCAGCATCAGTATTTCACCGCAACATTCACTCCCATTGCTGCCGGACGCGATACCTCAATCATGCAGTTGACGGCGACGGCAATCGCTCCTTTGGGGTACTATGATCTTGTCGTCAATGGAACAGGTGGGGGCTTCACGGGAACCGGTCGGTTCACGGCAAGCGTCGGTGATGCAATCTATCAGGTCCAGCTTTCCCCAAGCACCATCGCTCTCTCACAAGGTCAGATGGCGCCGGTAACTATCCACGTCTCAGGCAGCAGCAGCCATGTTCTTCCCGTAACGCTCAGCGTCCCTGCTCCACCTGCAGGCGTGTCATTTCAATTCACTCCACCTACAACAAGCTTCACAAGCGTAATGACGGTTGCAGTAGGCCCGGCGGTTCAGCCCGGTCCGTATCCGGTGCAGCTCTCGGCAAGGTTCGCCAATGATACAATCCGTACCGCAACGCTCAACCTCACCGTCAACCCCACCGCGGGGTGGATACCGCAGTTCCAAACTCTTGACATGCGAGCCATGGACATGTGGGATGCAACGCAGACAGGTTTGGCGGTGAATTCAGGAGTCACCCCCTTCGTCTTCCGCTCAACGGATGCGGGGAGAAACTGGGTGGGAATAGTGTCATTTGACCCGGGCACATACTATGGTCTTTCCATGAACGGACAGCGGGCAGTTATCGTCGGTATCAACGGAGCGTGCTATCTCAGTCTCGACGCGGGAACAAGTTGGTCTGCGCGCTCGAGCGGAACAACGAGGTCTCTTCAGGCAGTTTCATTCAGTGATGTTGCCAACGCAGTCGCGGTCGGGCAAGGGGTTATCACTCGAACGACTAATGGCGGGGACACTTGGTCGGTGTTTTCACAAATCGGCGATCCCTACGACTTCTGGGATGTGTCATACCTCGGCGGTTCGGCATTCGCAGTCGGATTAAATGGTATTATTTTCCGAGCCACCGGGTATTCGAACAACTGGTCGCAGCAGAGCAGCGGCACAACTGCGAATCTCTGGGGGGTCTCCTTTGTCAGCACAAGCACAGGCATGGCTGTGGGAGATGGCGGAACAATTCTCTACACAACGGATGCCGGAGCAACGTGGGCGCCGCGCCCAATACCAGGAGTGACAACCCGCATACAAAAAGTGGCGATGCTGAACGAGACGACTGCTACCGTGGGCGGTTTTGGTGCGAGAATCTATCAAACCACAGACGCGGGCCTTACCTGGACCCAAGACAACGTCAATCTCTCATTTGATTTCGTGCAGGCCATACATCTGTTCCCCAATAATTCAGGTCTGTGCCTGATTACGGCAGCGCCGCAGAATGCGACCTCGACAATATTGCGGAGGGAGTAAGATGTTCGCCCGGACGGAAATGGGGCTGTCGCGGAACTATGGATGGAGATTCCCGTGAAAACATAGACATCAAGATTGCTGGTTCTTCTCATCCCACTGTGTGCCATAGGAGTAGGGGATTGCGACTGCGTCCAAGTTAACTATTTTGGCCGCATGTTGGATGGTGCGAGAATACTGTCCTAAGAATTCAGAATTCTCATGATTACGAATCCCGCCCAAGCATTCCGAAGAAACTTCGGAAAGTGTCGAGGCGGGGTTTGCTTTTCAAGGCCACTTTCTCTATAGTCATCCGCGTCGCGGCTCCTCAGTTTGCGGCACCAAGTAAGCCTCGTTCTTCCTGTGAAGAGAATGCATGATGCATTCGGCTCTTTCACATCTTCTACGCCTCTCGCGCTGCACGGATTCCGTAGCAAGCGACACGGATTCTGCACGCTACCGTCATCCCATATCCTTCCGTTCTTCGACGAATTGTCCTCCCACACCTGATGCCCTCCATTATTTACAGGAGCAGCCATGATACGACTGCAACGATTGCGTGGTTCAATTCCGTACCTTCTTCTCGTGCTTCTCCTTCTATTGGACGCAACAGCGCATGCTCAGCAGACAACAGGCAATCTACAGTTCAGGGTCACTGACTCACTTGGTCAGCCGATAGCCGGCGTGAACGTCGCTGTCACCGCCGTGAGCGTGCAAGGTGCTAGCGGAGGCGCGAGCGACAATGAAGGGAACTGCATCATACTCAATCTGCCGCCTGGAAAAATTACGGTTCGATTGAGTCATGCAAGCTACCAACCGATAAGCCTTCAGGAAGTACTGATTGCGTTGGGGAAGACAACATCGCTTGGCGAGATTCGCTTGCAACAACGCGTGCATGACTTGCCTGAGCTGGTAATCTCCGGTCAGCGTCCGGTGATAGATCCGACTTCAACAACGTACGGGGCGAATCTCCGCGCCGCGGACTTCGAGAATCTCCCCGTCGAGCGAAACTACCGCAGCATGATCTCGCTGCTGCCGCAAGCGAATCTCAGCTACTTCGGCGATGAGGTGAACATTGGCGGGGCGACGGGGTTTGAGAATAAGTATTTTGTGGATGGTGTGGAAGTGACTGACCCCTTAATCGGAGCGACATCAACCAATCTCCCATACAACTTCATCAAGGAAATTGAAGTGAAGGCCGGAGGATACGAAGCGCAATCGCGCAGCGCGCTCGGCGGGCTGATCAATGTCGTGACCTACTCTGGAACCAATGAGTTTCATGGATCGGCATTCGCTTTCTACACGAGTAACCGATTTGTTGCAAGCAGGCGTGTGGGGTTACTGGATGATCCGACGCAGGGTGACTTTTCCGATTACGATGTTGGCGTTGGTCTCGGCGGACCAATCATCCCCGATCAGATCTGGTTCTATGCGGCATACAATCCGACGTTTGCGCGACACGATGTACGTGTACCGAACTTCGGCGTTTCCGTTGACCGAACACTTCGGCATTTGTTTGCGACCAAGCTCACGTGGAGCGCATCTCAGGGATTGCGTTTCACATTTGCGGCGACCGGCGACCCGACGAAAAGAAAAGCAGTAGGCCGCAACGTTCTTGTCCCCCCATCCGCTCTGTTGAATCCCGATCCATACCTGCAGGACGTTAGTGAAGGAGGAGTCAACCTGTCATTGAACGGAACATTTGTCCCTGAAGAAAACGTGTTGCTCGAGGCTTCTCTCGCAAGAGTGATCCGGCACGATACAGGCGATCCGTCAACGCAAGGAGGGGACGCACCAGCTTTCAGAGACTACGTTACGCAAACGTGGTCCGACGGGGTTGGCGTCTCGTGGGATTCCTTTCGGCACAGTACCATGTCGAGCATCAGAGGAACGATTCTCGTTGGAGCACACACACTGAGGGCGGGAGTTGAATACAAAGTGAGCGACACAGATAATCGGTACGAGTACCACAACATTATAAAGTATTCAAATACTTCGTACAGCGAATACATCGGTAAAGGTTTCCAAACCGTGCAGCATAGGATGCCATCGCTGTTCATTCAGGACACATGGCAAGTCTTTCGCGACCTGAACATTCATACCGGTGTTCGATGGGAGGGCCAGTACATTGTTGGGTCAAACAACGAGGTTGTCCAACGAGTTACTCTCCCACTTCTCCCGCGCGTTGGCTTCACCTTCCTGCCGGGCAACGATGGCTCGCACAAAATCTTTGGGTCGTTTGGAAGGTTCTCCCAGGAGCTCGGATTGTTTCTCTCGACTTCTTATCACTCTGATCAGGCGTACGATTACGCAATCGACTATGCTCAGGACCCTCGCGTCTCTCGTGCCGGGGCGGATACATCATTCAACAATCAGCACATTATCTATCCGGAAGTTGCCGGTTTGCGCGGCCAGTACTTTGATGAGTTCAGTCTTGGCTATGAGCGGACGTTAGCTGGCAATCTTCGCGCAAGTGTTCAGGGTCTCTATCGGACTCTCCGTGAAGCAATTGAGGATGCGTTTGTGCTCTCGGAGGGAAGATTCCGGTTCGGCAATCCAGGACGAGGGCTGCTCGCAGACTATCCAAGACCACAGCGGGAGTACAAAGCATTGATTATCATCATCGAGCAACACGATGATGAACACTTTAATTTTCTTGCATCGTATGTTCTGTCGCGGGATTATGGAAACTACGAAGGCCTCTTCGATGCGTTCCTCCATAGTGAATTTCCCAATCAGAACTGGAGCTTTGATAACCCGAGGGTGGCGATGATAAACACTGCCGGTCTTGTCCCAAACGATCGGACGCACGTGTTTAAGTTCTCCGGATCGTATCGCTTTGCGTTCGGGCTCACGGCCGGACTCTCATTCATCGCACAGAGTGGGACACCGTTGAGTGAGTACGCCAACAGACCTGTCGGCATACAGTTTCTCGCCCCTCGTGGAAGCGCCGGAAGAACACCGACTTTGTGGAGCCTGAATGCACGTCTTGTGTACGAGCTACCTTTGGCTGCTCTCTATCGCGCTCGCATCGTTCTGGATGTATTCCATATCGCCAGCCAGCGTAAACCGGTCGATATCGATCAGCGACATTATTTCCGGGTTGATGCCAACGGCGTTCCTTCAAACCCAAACCCCACGTACGGTCAAGCGTACCGCTATCAGCCGCCGATGTCTGTGCGGGTGGGGATGGAGGTGAGCTTCTGAGGCGTTGGGTGTTAGGTCATAGGTGTTAGGTCTTAGGTGATAGGGTGTAGGGGTTAGGATGAGAAACAAATACCGCTTCCACTCGTTGCAACGGGTGCCTGACAACGTTCGTCGACGCTTTGTCGTACCGAACATTGTTCTGTCCGTGCTACTGACAAGCGCTTTGTGCGCTCAAGACATTTCTCCGCGTTTCGAGCAGCTCTCCGTCGAGCAAGGTCTTTCCTTCAATCAGGTCAACACAATCTTTCAGGATAGTCGTGGCTTCATGTGGTTCGGCACGTTCAACGGGTTGAACAAGTATGACGGCTACACGTTCACCGTGTACACCGTAATTGCAGGGGATTCGACTTCAATCCCCGTCAGGCTGGCAAACACATTGTACGAGGATTCCAACGGTGATATTTGGGCAAACGGAGTAGGTCAACTTGCGCGTTACGTAAGGAGTACAGACCAGTTTGTTCGGTATCCAAGAAGTACCGCGGTTACGTCGATCGTCGAAGAGGCGACTCCCGAATCTGATTCGAGGAAGATGTGGTTCGCCACCAATGGGAGCGGATTGCATTGCTACAATGAGGTAACAAGAACCTTCTCGTACTACACGCACGACGCGAGTGACTTCAACACAATCAGCAACGACTCCCTGACTTGTCTGCTTGTAGATCAGTCAGGCACTCTATGGATAGGCGCTGCCGATGGCCTCAACTCGCTCGATAGAACTCGCCAACAGCTAACTCGTTACCCTCAAGGTCCGAAGCGTCCAATATGGGAGTTCCGTGAAGATCCCGACACTTCGAGCGGCCTTCTTTGGATCGGTGCAGAAGATGGGTTGTACGCATTCGATCGGAGTCGCGGGACGTTCTCAAAATATCTCAATGACTTCGGAGAGCAGGCTAATAATGTGCGCACTATCTATTTCGACCGAAGTGGCAGACTTTGGGTCGGCACGATCAGTGGAATTGCGACATTTGATCGGGCAACGAAACGCTTCGCTCACTACAACAGCGAAATCTGGGCGAACCCGTGGGCGGACCATAAAACGTGGACCTTCTACGAGGACAGAGCGGGGGTTCTCTACCTTTGCGGAAACGGGACTCCACTGAGAACATGGGACGAGGCCGACAGTCTGTGGAAAAACATCAGTAAATCGTCGGACCATGAATATGGCTTTGTTACAATATTCGAGGACAGAAGCGGTACTGTCTGGTTTGGAACGTGGACGGATGGGGTTCTAAAACTGGACCCTTGGAGAAAACCATTCACAATGTTCACGCATGTCCCGCGCGATCCAGCCAGCCTGAGTTCCTCCCGGGTCGCGGGGATTTGCCAGGACATTTCGGGAAATATCTGGGCTGGTACGATTCGGGGCCTCAACAAATTCGACCGTACATCCGGTTTGGTCACTTACTACCTGCACGACGACCGAAAGCAGAATAGCATAAGCAATAATTCGGTGTCTTGTGTGGTTGAAGACGGTCCCCGTTATCTCTGGGTCGGGACCGCTGCCGGGCTTGACAAGCTTGATCGGCTAAGTAACACTGTCCGGCACTATTTGAGAGGAGAGTATGTAGCATCAATGCACAGGGGAGAGGATGGCACGCTGTGGGTTGGAATTGGCAGCGAGACTCTCGCCAAACATGACCAGTTGAGCGACACGTTTCAGAAGTACACTCCCCATTTTCAGGAAGGAATCGGGTCTTGGGGCGTTGAAGCAATCAATCAAGACGCTGAAGGTCTGGTCTGGATAACGGTTCTTGGCAGAGGAATGATATCGTATGATCCTGTTGCCGGGAAATGGGGGAAACAATACTCGTGGAATCCGGTTTCCCGCAACTGGAACAAAGAGTTGAATACACTTGGCCTTCACGCGCTGCATCTTGATCAACGTGGAACACTGTGGATTGGAACTCACGCCGGCCTTGCCCGATTCGACAAATCATCCGGGAGCTTTACAACCTATGCAAGAAGCGAGTTGATCTCTGGAATACTTGAAGATGATCATGGCTTCCTGTGGTTGAGCACAACACGCGGAATACTGAAGTTTAATCCACGCTCCGGAACGTTCAGACGATACGATGAAAGCGACGGGGTGAACATCGGCTCGTGGTCTGCCGCCACGGGGCATCGAGGACGAACGGGCGAGATGTTCTTTGGTGGAAGCAACGGACTCGTCAGGTTCCATCCCGATAGCATACGCGACAACCCGCACGTTCCGCCCATTGTCATCACGGCGTTCAATAAGTTCAACCATCCTGTGCAACTCGACAGTGCGATCTCTGAGAAGAAAGCAATAGCGCTTTCCTACAAAGACAACATGATCACGTTTGAGTTCGCAGCACTCAGCTACACATCTCCAGAAAAGAATCAGTACGCCTACCAGATGGTTGGCTTCGACACCGGTTGGGTGTACTGTGGAACCGAGCGCAAAGCCACATACACGAATCTCGATGGCGGCAACTACATCTTCAAGGTCAAAGGCTCCAACAACGACGGCGTCTGGAACGAGGCGGGCGCTTCGATAGCCGTCATCATTACTCCCCCCTTCTGGGCTACGTGGTGGTTCAGAGCGTTCGCATTCGTCGGCGTGTTAGTCTCCGTCGGCGGAACGATTCGCTACGTTGAGAAGCGGAAGCTGATGAGAAGAATTGAACAGTTGGAGCAAGAGCGAGCCTTGGAACGCGAGCGTGCCCGCATCTCGCAGGACATGCACGACGAAGTTGGTTCGAGTCTTTCGGAGATTGCCATCCTCAGCGAACTTGCGAAGCAGAAGCCGGAGGAGGCGGGAACCCATGTGCAGGAGATCTCGGAGCGGGCAGCAGAGGTGATTGACAACGTGAGCGAGATTGTCTGGGCAATGAATCCGAAAAACGACACGCTCGACAACCTCGTGGCGCACCTCCGCCGCTATGCGGTGAAGTATTTAGGGCTTGTGGGGATTCAGTGCACATTCACAGCTCCCGATGACATCCCTGCCCATCATCTCACCGCCGAAGTGCGGCGGAATCTGTTTCTCGTGGTGAAGGAAGCGCTGCATAATGTGGTGAAACACGCGCGAGCGTCCGAAGTCATTATCACCGTGCTTATCGATGGTGACCGGAAGGAATTCATTATCAAAGACAACGGCGAAGGTTTTTGCGTCGATAAGGACAGCCACCTGGGTAACGGGCTGGTGAACATGAGAAACCGCATGACCAGCATTGGTGGCGTCGTTACAGTCGAATCAAGACAGGGTCAAGGGACAGAGGTTGTGGTTACCTTGTAGGGCGACCAGTATGGTCGCCCTACAGGAAGCGTTTACCTAATTCTAAGTATTGAGCGCAGCCTTATATCGTTGTAGATTGAACCATGCCTATCAAAGTCGCCATAGTTGAAGACAATGAGAAAATTCGGGAAGGACTTGCTGCGCTCATAGGTGGATCGGAGGGGTTTCAGTGCACGGCCGCGTATGAAACCGCTGAGGAAACCCTCCGTCATCTGCCGGCGTACAATCCTGATGTGGTGCTCATGGATATTCAACTGCCGAAGATGTCCGGCATCGAGTGCGTTGCAAGATTGAAAGAACACGACAACCACATGCAGGTTATGATGCTCACCGTGTACGAGGATGACGACAAGGTGTTCAGGTCCATTGTTGCCGGGGCGACGGGCTACATTCTCAAACGCACTCCGCCTGCTGAGCTGTTGGAAGCAATCCGCGATGTATACGAAGGCGGCTCGCCGATGTCTGACCAGATTGCGCGGAAAGTGGTAAAGGCATTCCAGGAGATGGGCAAGTCATCGAAGGAGACCGAGAACCTTTCCGAGCGTGAGATGGAAATTCTCTCCTACCTTGCCAAAGGATACCAGGACAAAGAAATCGCCGACCATTTTTTCCTCAGCATCAAGACCATCCGCACACATCTCCGCAACATCTACCAAAAACTCCATGTCCGCTCACGCACGGAAGCTGTGCTGATGTATTTGCGGAAGTGAATACTATTCGGTTTTTTCCTTTCCGTTCATCCTCAGTTTTGCTATATTCCTCCAGCAATAAGGAGCCTGTATGGACAAATCGAGCTTTGTATTCACATGTGTTGTCCTCAAGGAGGATTCCGGTTTTTCAGCGCTCTGTCTCGATACGGACGTTGCTTCCGAAGGCGACACTATTGATGAAGCCAAGCAGAAGTTAGGTGAGGCGGTGAATCTCTACATTGAATCCGCCATCGAAAACAACCTACCCATCATCCGCCCGGTTCCCCAAGCAGAGAATCCTCAGCACACGCGGCCGGAAGACGTTGCGGAGATGTTTAGGCTTACGGTAAACGTGCAAGTTGCCGTGCATGTCTAAGCCACCGGTTGCTAAGCCATAGGAAGGCATCGCCGCGTTGAAGAGGGCAGGATTCATTGAGCTGCGTACGAGAGGAAGCCCCGTGCAACTCAAAAAGGGAAACCTGCTTGTGACCGTTCCATTCCACAACAAGGACCTCCGTCAGGAGACAATGAAGTCCATCCTGCGGCAAGCAAAACTTTCCGCGGAGGAATTGAACGAATTCCTCTGACGTGGCAGCAAGAATTTCTTGATCGCCCCCTCACGACAAGTCCTTTCCTCAGCGTTGCGGCGGTTCGCATCCATCAACGTATGATCTACAAGAAGCTCCACCTTCGCTCCCGCACCGGAGCGTTGTTGATGTATCTGCGGAAGTAGAGCCTCAGCTCTTGGGCGCCACCAAAACCGTTTGTAGCAACGCGACTTCCTGACTGCCGCGATGGTGCTCACACGGCGGGCACGGCCATGTCCTCATCTGGCGAATGCTGTCCGTTGCACAAATCTGACCCGCTGATTTCGTTGCGGTCAATCCCAGAGGTATCGCTCGTCATATTCGATACCGTACTCCTTGAGGAATTCCAGGTATTCTTCTTGAAACGTTTTCTTCCGGTGGTGTTCTTTCTGGTTTCGGATGTACTCGGCTACGACTTCCGTATGTGCTCGACACACTGCAAACGCGCCGTATCCATCTTGCCAGGCAAAGCCCTTCAGCGCCGGGAATGTTTGATGAATCCAAAGTGAGGAGCCACCCTTCAGCAGGTGCACGGCTTTGCTGACGGTTTGTGTAGGCCGAGTCCAAAGCAGAACGTGTGCATGGTCGCTCATCCCGCCTACTGCGAGGGCAGTCATGTTGTTTTCACGTGCGATGCCGCCGATGTATGCCCACACGCGGTCTTGAATGTTCTCAGCGATGTATGGTTCCCGCCGTTTCGTGCTGAAGACGATGTGGTAATGGAGGGATGTGTATGTGTTCGCCATAATGCCTCCGTTCAATCGTCACTGACGTGACTTGTGTGTTGGTTGTTGACTACTTGTCCCGTCCATAAATGGACGGGCTATGTTCATCCGGTCGCTCTGCGACTGCCTGTTGCAGCCGTCATCCGGTCGCGCCGCAGGAGTTGGCTCGATGCAATACGTCCGGAGCGTCCCGTAGGGACGACTTGATGTTTGCCAGACGCAACGATGCCGGGCTCAATCGTCACTGACGTGACTTGTGTGTTGGTTGTTGACTACTTCTCCCATCCATAAATGGACGGGCTATATTCACCCGGTGGCTCCGCGACTGCTTGTTGCTGCCGTCATCCGGTCGCGCCGCAACCGTTGGCTCGATACAAT
The DNA here is from genome assembly GCA_900696645.1 of uncultured Chlorobiota bacterium. Classification (GTDB taxonomy): domain Bacteria; phylum Bacteroidota; class Ignavibacteria; order UBA10030; family UBA6906; genus CAADGV01. The sequence continues at coordinate 59,221 of CAADGV010000031.1, forward strand.
ATGCCCGGATTGTCCCGTAGGGACGACTTGATGTTTGCCAGACCATTTATGGTCTGGATCTGAAAAACCCCAGTGGCCCGCGCGTCGCGTAGCGACGCAATGACGCGCTTCGTCAGCGGATCACAGCGATATGCCAATGTACGAAACTCGACCGTTGATGTACAACCAGCCAGCAGTTCAACTCGCATTGCAGTTCATTCCTACCTAAAAGTACCTACTGCATCATCCTCGCGGGTGATTTCCCAACCTGATTACTTCAAAGGGCTGATTGTCCCCGCCTCAGGCGTATCGTAGATTTATCCGCATCGTAATTCACGTGTTCTTTCACATTTGATCGGAGGTAATCATGCAACGTTTTCTCTTCTTGTTGGTAGGCGCAATCGCGCTGCTTCTCAACCAATCCAACGCGCAAACCTCATCGTGGGCGGTACAGAATTCGGGTTTCACACCTCCATCGCCCTGGTATGAGGTGCGCTTTGCAGCAGTCAGCGACAATGTTTGTTGGGGGATCAACATACGAACGTCCAACCGAATAACTCGAACGACCGATGGTGGTCAGAACTGGACGGCTTCTTCGATCAGCATCGCTCCCTCGACGTGGAGGAATTCAGGTATCTCTTCCCTCGATGCCAACACCGCCTGGGTCCTGATGTACGATGCTTTCGGTACAACAAACGGCGGAGTATTCAAAACGACCAATGGCGGCGCAAGTTGGACTCAACAATCGTTGTCCGGATTCGTTGAGCTTCCCAAAATCATACACTTCTTCGATGCAAATGTTGGTCTCTGCGTTGCAGATCCAGTCGGAGGGAATTGGGTGATCTACAAAACGACGGACGGCGGAGACAACTGGACCCTTGTGCCGCCTGCCAGTATTCCTCAACCGATTCCTGGAGAAAACACTTTCTTTCTCGGGGCAAGTTCGGGCAACAGTTTCTGGTTTTCAGGTGGTGATAATAATTTTTCATTCTGGCGACTTTATCGCACCACAGATCGAGGCACAACCTGGACAGTTCGGGACCTCGACGGAGGAACAAGGTTTCCAGCGTTCAGCAGTCCCGACAGCGGAATGACCGCTGGATGGGTTCCCGAACCTCGATTGAGGAGAACCACCGACGGAGGCGATACATGGACCTCAGAGCCTATCAGCTTATGCTTCACACCGGGATTTTTCGGTGCGGTGCCCGGGTCAACGAAGAAGTTTGTCATGACGAACGGCTACCGTCCGGGATTCAGCTCAACTCCCGGTACAGCATACACAACCGACTTCGGTACAACGTGGAGAGTTGTTGACTGCGCAGTCTCTCGCGGCATTCCTTCATTTGCCAGCCAGTACAGCGGGTGGTCCAGCGGCGATAGTGGTGCGGTGTATGCCTGGACAGGAAACTCACTCGTCACATCGGTCAAGCAAACAAATGAAATCGCGCAGAACTTCCGCCTCGAGCAGAACTATCCCAACCCGTTCAACCCGACAACAAGAATAAAATTCACCCTCTCCTCCCAGGAGAGGGACGGGGTGAGGTCATATGTAACGCTCAAGGTGTACGATGTGTTGGGGCGCGAAGTCGCAACGCTTGTGAATGAGAATCTGCAGGCGGGGAGTTATGAGGTGACGTTGGACGCTGAGGGGTTGGCGAGCGGAACGTATTTCTACCGGCTTCAGGCGGGCGAATTTGTTCAGACAAGGAAACTTCTATTGCTTCGATAGGTTCAAATGACCACTGGTGACAAAAGTAGACAGGTTTTTTGAGGCATATTCCACAGGAATGGAGGTCGAAAGCGGAGTCCCAAGTGGTTGGGACTCCGCCATTCCCGTGGGTCCGGCTA
>CAADGV010000032.1 GCA_900696645.1 uncultured Chlorobiota bacterium
CACGTATCGTTGGTGGTTTACGATCTCTTGGGCCGGAAGGTCACCGAACTCGTTAGTGGCGGGAAGTCCGAAGGGTATCACTCTGCAATATGGGACGCTTCGAACGTTGCAAGCGGTGTTTATTTTGCGCGGTGCACAGCGACGGATGGCAGCGGGAATGTTCGGCTGAACAAGGTGAGCAAGCTGGTTCTCATCAAGTGACAACATGAACTGCGGTGAATTGTGCCTGTTTGACTGGGGCCGAAGGACGGAGTATATTGGTGCAAACACCAAACACACGATTCGCCGCAGTTCATCAACACCTGCGGCCGCACATTCGAGGAGATGACGATGAAAAAAACCACACTGCTGTTGCTCATTCTTGCCATTGGTTTCAACTGCAAAAAAGACCCCCCCGTAGTGCCCCCCAACGGCGGGCCGGATACCACCAGCCATAACTGGACATTTAGGACAGACTCGCTCGGCGAGTTTGGGAGCTATCTGAGGGACGTTGCATTGTTGGAGGATGGAACGGCATGGGCCGTGGGTGCAGTGTTTGGCGTTGACACGACGGGTCCGTTCGGACAGCAGGCAGTAGGTGCGATGATGTGGAATGGAACGATGTGGATACCCAGGAGGGTCATAACTCAGTTCACAGGATCTCCCACGAATGTGGCGCCAATACGCGGGGTGCTGGCACTTGGGCCTAGTAACATCTGGTTTGCTGCCGGAAGCGTGGTTCACTGGAATGGAACAAGCTACGTTGGATATCCACTTCGCGGAACAATCCTCTCAGGAAACGAGACGGTTGAGAAACTCTGGGGGACATCCTCAAATCTGATTCTCGGTGTTGGTAACGAAGGTACGGTGGTCCGGTGGAATGGCTCTACATGGTCGAAACTCGTAAGCAACACGACGGTTGATTTGCTGGATGTGTGGGGCGGCCCCGATGGCAGTGTGGTGTGGGCATGCGGGTACAAGGATTTTGTGGGGACGGTGCTGCTGAAGATTACCGGCACAACCGTGGAGAAGGTCTACGATGACCTCGATACTTGGTTCCGCATCAGGCAGGATAGCCTGTCGGGCGTGCTGACGAGTGTGTGGACAAATTCAAATGACAAACTCTACGTCATCACACCTGCCGGCTTATACGAGTGTCCCGCAACAACGCGAGGCGAAGCGCGTCGCATCTGGTTCAACGATACCTACGTGCCGGGATTCCCGAATGCACTGCGAGGACAGGCAAGGAACGATGCCATCACTGTTGGCGACTATCACATGATATCTCACTACAACGGAAATACCGTGAAGTACTTTGTTGACCTTCGACGTATTGCCCGTTTGTGGTCTGTGTCAATCAAAGGTAACGGGATGGTTGCGGTGGGTGACGATATCGAACGTGAGAAGGCTCTTGTCGTTGGGGGGAGAAGAAACTAAACTTGTTCAACAATGTGGAGGTCACCATGAAATGTTACATGCTCTTGATCGTAATTGCCATTGGCGTTAAGCTTGTCGTCACGGTACATGACAAACCAAGGGAACCGTGACGACCGGGAAAGAAACCTTCGGATGAAGGGAAGAAGATGCGCAATTGTAAGGCAGATCTCATGACTCGCCCCTTTTCCCAATCACTTGCAAGTACAAGTCCGAATTCGTTGCCCCTTCCGTGGAAATAACGAGAATCGCGCTTGTTGAGGAGATTTCAAGTTCTTCACGGGAAGCAGTGTTCTCTTTCGAAACTATCTCCAGCAACGCCCCCATCCCTGCAGCCCCTGTTTCTCCGCTTTCTATGTCCAACTGCGCAAGCAACCGCATCGCTTCCATCGCCCTCTCATCAGAAATCGAAACGAAACAACGAATCCCCTTTTGCATCACCGGAAACGAAACCAGCGACGGCGAGTCGCAGTTCATCCCTACCATAATCGATTGATGCGGACCGGGAATGCTGATGATCTTTCCTGCCTTTACTGATTCCAACGCACATGCCGCAGAGTCCGGCTCTACTCCAATGACTGACGTTGAGAGACTTCCCGAGCGAAAATGCCGGACAACAGCCTCGGCAAACGAGCCGTTGCCAATCTGTACAAAAACATGCGTCGGTCGAGGCTGGCTCATCGCGGCAAGCGAATCATCAATCTCGTGCAACATGGTTGAATAGCCCTCAATAACGTAACGCGGAACCTGCTCGTACCCCTCCCAACCATTATCCTGAATAAGCAAGCCATCTGCATCGTTTGCTTCACGCTCCGCCCGTTCAACAGTCTCATCGTACGTTCCGTCAACAATCGTGACTGAAGCTCCCTCGCTTTCAATCGCTGAGATGCGGACATTGGCTGTATCTTTCGGGACGAAGATACTTGCTTTCAACCCGAACAGTTTCGCAACGCGGGCCACTGCCCTGCCGTGGTTCCCGTCAGTCGCCGAATAGAGAACAATTGGCCCGCATGATTTCACTTTTTCTTTCAGATCGTCAACATTCTGCCAACCCTCCTGCAGATCGGGAAAACGATCTAGCAAGACTCGATATGTTGCCCACGAGGCTCCGAGAATCTTAAATGCAGGAAGTCCGAGTCGGGAGGATTCATCTTTCACGTATACGCCAGAGACGCCAAGTTGCGCAGCAAGCGAAGGTATTGAATGAAGCGGGGTCGGCTTGTACTCCGGCAGCTTCTTGTGAAATTCAATCGGTGTTCGATCCGGCTTCTTGAATGAAAAGCCCGGCTCGAATGACGGATTCACAAAGATCATTTGGCGACAATCATCTTCTTCGAGTCAACGAAAGCTCCGGCCCTCAATCGGTAGAAATAGACGCCGCTTGCAAGATTGGATGCGTCAACCGTCAGTTGATGAGTGCCGGCTTCTTTCAATTCGTTCAGCAATACCGCCACTTCTCTGCCCAATACATCATAGACGTTGAGACTTACGTGATTCATCGTTGATAGCTGAAAGGTGATTGTCGTTATCGGATTGAACGGGTTTGGATAATTTTGGCGAAGTTCAAAACTCTTCGGTAACTCTGATACCGACCGCCGTACAGCCGTTATAACACCAAGCTCTCCGTTGAAATTCAACTCCTGGGCATACACGCCGTTGTCGTCAGACCGGTTATCCGACCAGACAAGAATCGAGTTGCCTGTCTGCGTCATCACGCCGCCCAGTCTTCCTTTGCTGCTCACAACAGAACTTACATCCTTTATCGTTCCGCCCCAGAGTAAATTGCCATTCCGATCAACTCTGAATCCTCTCACAAGATTCGTCGTAACAGTCAAGCCATCAAGAAAGTACACAACCGCCGATGAGTCTTTACCGAACGATCGAATGAACGAAGGCTGGCCTCCGCCAAAAGGCCTCAACGCTTTTCCAGAGTCTGCCCAAAGACGTGCGCCGTTGGAAGAGAATTTTTGTCCGTACACTCCGTACGAACTCTGCAAAGCTGCATCAGTTTCATACCAGAACATGTAGGTCTCGCCGGTGAGCGGAGTGTGAGCCACCCAGGCATCATTATGCAGTCGGCCCGGAAGTGTCGAGCCCGCCGCTCCGTTGGCAGGAAACAGCTTTGTTCCGGCTGCCGTGATATGTTGAACGTGAGAGAACGAACTTCCCGTGTTGTTCCTGTCATCGTGCCAGACGAAGAAAGCGCCGTTGTTCCCGTCGGAGATCAGCCTCGGGACGAAGAAACCGGAAACACGGCCAAGCCCGTACGCGGTGTCGGGGTTTGTGTTCCAAACGGACACGCCGTTGCGCGAGAGTTTTCGTGCATAGATTCTGTAGTTGGCGGGATTGATGAAAGTTCCCGTATATCCTGAGTTCATGAGAATAACACTTCCCGTATCTGATCCGACAACTGCCGGATAGTCGAGAGTCTCCGTGCCTGTACCCGACAACAATATCGGATCTATCCCCCATTGCTTCTGGCCTGCAGCATTGAGTTTCTGCAAGGCAATTTTTCTCGGGCTTGAACTGAATATCCACGTAAACACATAATCGCCGTCCGACGTTACAGCGACCCTCGGGTTCGGCTGAAATGTTGCGGGAGAAGTTGAAAGCGCGACCCCGTTTGCGCCCCACACGAAATCCCCGGCCGGACTGATACGATACGCAAACGGCTCGATTTGTCCGCCATTACGGATATCCGTGAACGCAACCACAGCATAGTTGCTGTCATCAGCAGCCAAGTCATAATCAACAAGTGATGTGTTCTGAGGATTTGCACTGACCAGCAGTCCATTTTCCCCCCATTGCTTGATGCCTTGCGCGTTAAGCCTCTGCATGTACACCCGGTAGGCACCGGCACGCGTATCGAACCATGAAACGTAACAACCGCCGTCAGATGTTACGGCAATTTTGGGCAGTTCCTGCCTTCCCGACGTATCGGAAACAGTCAGATTGATGTTGGGGTTAGACGACCATTGAGCGAACAGAGAAGCCGGGGTTACAATAATACACAAGACCAGAAATCGTGACATGACATGCATGGCGAACACCTTCCGGGTAAGTTGATAATGAGCGATAGAATGCGTCAGGAAAGTAAGAACTTTAGAACCGCAATTCCAAACTCTTCAGGCTTATCCGCGTGAACCCAATGCCCTGTATCGGCAATGGTCGCTATAATGGATCGGGGAAAGAGGCGCTTGATGCGTTGCTTGTCTTCGTTCATTATGTATCCGGATTTTGCGCCCTTGATGAACAACGTTGGCCTTGAGAACACACCCTCGGCAGTGATATCGTCGGCGATGTCAGGATAGTGTTTCTTGATGATGGAGAGATTGACTTTCCACTTCAACTTCCCGTCCTCAGTACGCGTGAGGTTTTTCAGAATGAACTGCCGCAGAGCAAAGCCGGGAATTCGTTTTGCTAATTCAGCATCTGCTTCATGTCGGGTTGAGAGTTGGCTGAGCTTGAGGGAACACATCGCGTCCAGGATTTCATCATGCGCACTGGCATATTTGCGCGGAGCAACGTCTACAATGATTAATCTATCGACAAGCCCCGGATACGTCAGCGCAAACTGCATTGCCGTCTTCCCTCCCATCGAATGCCCAAGTACGTGCGCAGAAGAAAGATGATGCAGGTTCATGAAATCACGGACATCGTTTGCCATTGCCTCGTAGTTAAACGTGTCGCTATGCGGGGATTTCCCGTGATTGCGCTGGTCAACGGCGTAGACCTTGAATCCCGCCTCCGCGAACTTCCTCGATTGCGTTTGCCAGTTATCGAGCATGCCGAGCAGGCCGTGCAGGATAATCAGCGGATGGCCACTGTGACCGTAAGATTTGTGGTTGAGGTGGAGCATCATTGATTGCTGCAAAGGGGAGAGTCCGTTACCGCCTGCTGCGCCAATAAAATGGCCGGCGCTTCTGGTTGGCAATGGCGAGAATTCTGATCTCTTGCGAAGAGGATGAATACAAAATCGAATAAGGAAATCTGGTAACGATCTTACGTCGCACCGTTTTGCTCAGCAGAGTATTTGCCTTTGGGAAGCGAAGGATGGAGGCAATCGCTCGCTCGACCTCATCGAGAAACGCCGTCCCAAGACCGGAGCTTGCCTCTTCATAGAACTCAACCGCTTCAGCAAGTTCCCGTTCTGCTTCCTCATTGAATGAAAAGGCGCGAATCATCGGAGACGTGATCGAATCGCCTTCAGAACTTTCTCTCCGGACTTACGCTTTGCCCGCTTTGTATTCCATTCATCGTCACGGCGCTGAGCCTCTTCAATCCACAACCTATCAATCTCTTCCTGAGAGGGTACTTCAAGACTCTTGAGTAATTTGTGGGCAAGCCTCGCTCGCGCACGCGGAGCCATTGATAGTGCCCGCCTTTCAAGTTCTTGTACGCTCATGGATGCTCCTATCTGTTTGCTCAAAATATACTGTTTTGCATGTTGTTATGCGAGCATCACTGCAATTCAAATTGAATGTTCCTTCACAATCGTCTTCCCGCCAGTCAGCGTCACGAAATTGAAGCATGGCGGGTGGTGAAGATCAGCTTGCATCTTGCCATCATTAGGCCAAGCGAAAAACTGCCTGCCGGTACTGGCAACACTGGAATAGAGAATTCCATCCCTCAGAACCTGAATCCCCCGATGAACATGGCCATAAAACACTCCTCTGACTCTCTCCCGGAATGGGACAAGCTCTTCATGAAGCTTTTCACCGTTCAGTAGCAGCATATCGGTATCAAGCCAGAGCGAATCAAGCTTGAGAGGTGGGAAGTGGAGGACAATCACAACTGATGCCTCGTCCCGACTAAGTCCTGTCCTCAGAAAATCAAACTGATGAGCCTCAAGAATGCCATGCGGGTCGATCTCGTCCATCCCGCGTGCATCAAGCACGATGAATCGTATTCCTTTCCTCTCGAATGAATATGAAAGAACATCTGTATCAATGCAGTAATCCGCCTTCTCCCCTATTGTCAGAAAGGCATGAATGTCCTTCGACGCATCATGATTTCCTACAACATAGTATATCGGAACATGCAAGGCGGAAAAAACCGATTCCGCAAGTCTGTAAGCCGCTTCATCCGGATGAGCCACGATATCGCCTGTATGTATCACAAAGTCCGGCTGCGTGGGCAAGGCGTTTAGTGTTTCCACAATGCGTTTTGCGTTGTTGTATGAATTGCAGCCGTATAGCTCAAACGACCTCGTTGGGCCTATATGTGTATCGCTGATGTGAACGAAGTAGAGAGGTGTCGAAGACAGTGTTGGCATCATGTCGGCTGTGAAGGATGTCATTGCTGTGCAATCTTGCTACCGATGAATCCGGTTGCTCCGGTGAGAAAGAATTTCATGTCACGCCTCACCATCTGAAGCTGATTCGACCATCGCCTGCGGCTCACCCTTTTCCTGCAGGTGAACCACAATGCGCCATACATGATACGTCAGGCGGTCAAGCCAACGCATCGCTTCAAGAAGTTGACCCGATTGAAAAGGAGTGAGTTTCCCTTCAGCAGTTTGTTCCAACGTCACCTGCCGGTGTTTGCGACGGTGCTCTGCCGTTGTTCGGGATAATTCCCCGGCGGCGTCCAAGGCTCGCCCTTCCGGCAAAAGTCGCTCCAGCTTCTCAAGTTCCTCACACACCAACAGCGCAGCAGGTTCGAGTTGCCCGGACTGACGAAAAGCAGCAGACTTCTCTCTCTTGACGGCCGCTATCAACCGCTCAAGGTGGTCAAGGGCATGCAGCGCCGATAAGTGCCTGTCATGTTCGCCGGCACTTTCGGGATTTGAACGAAACATCCCAAGAAATGAGCGTACCTCATCGGCGGCGGCGGCGGCTTCATTCATGATTGAGGCATTCTCTCCATCTGCTTTCCCGTTCCGAATTCTCCCCACAGCAACCCGGATGACTTCCACGAGAATTTCACGGATGGCCCTTTGCGCTGTTTCGACCGCAACAGATGGAAGCCGCGCAACGGATGGATCGAGATGCACTGTCAGTTTCGATCCTTTTTGCGGGACAAGACGCGTAATGAGTTTTGCAAAGAGGCCCAGGAAAGGAAGGAACAGGATAACACCGAGCATATTGAACAATGTGTGAAACGCTGCAATCTGAATTGCAGGCGATGTATCGCCTGCGAGGTCAGCAAACCAAAAGGCGGCCATGGTAAACTGCCGCAGGAAGCAGAGGGCTATGGCGGCGGTGGTCACATTGAAGAGGATGTGCCCGACTGCAGCACGGCGGGCAGGCGCCGATGCACCGATGCACACCAACGCTGCCTTTACCGTTGTCCCGACATTCTGTCCGACAACAAGCAGAGCAGCCTGTTCAATAACAATCACGCCGCTATACAATGCCGTAAGCGTGGTAGCAACGGCCGCACTCGAAGATTGCATCACAACAGTCATGACAATGCCGGTTATTACCAGCATGAGCCTTCCCCCGAATGATTCACCGGAAATTCCGGACAGGTCGATTTGCAGGGCAAGATCCTTCATTCCCGTCTGCAACGTCGCGATTCCGATGAACACAAGGCCGAACCCGGCAAGTGCCAAGCCGCTCGCGGCAATACGTTCCTTACCCAACAATTTCATTAACGCGCCGATGCCTACAAGCGGAAGGGCGACTGTGCCAAGACTGAACTTGAGTCCGAGCAGCGATACAAGCCAGCCGGTGCTTGTCGTTCCGATATTGGATCCGAGAATAACTCCCAACGCCTGCTTGAAGGTCAGCAATCCGGCGCTCACAAACCCGATAGTCATTACAGTCGTGGCGCTTGACGATTGGACAACAGCGGCAACCACCGCGCCGGATGCGATGGCACGGAATGTTCCTCCCGTGAACCGCGACAGAATTCTCCGGAGGGCGTTACCTGCAAGGGACCGTAGCGCCTCCGTCATAAGAATCATGCCGAGGAGAAAAAGACCTATCCCTCCGAGGACAGTAGCAATCATCCGAATGTCAGCCGTGATGTATCATCCACAATCGATTACTTCATGCGATTCTTTCCGGATTGCTTTCTTCGTCCTTTGCCGGGCAGATCGGAAGGCATTGTCCGGATATGCACATCGCGTTGGGGGAAAGGAACCTGCACGCCAGCCGACCGAAGTTTGTTGTGTATAGCAAAGTTCAGATCGCTGATGAGTTTTCCCTTTCTATGCAACAAGGATGACGTCCATGCCCGTAGTTCAAAGTCAAGGCTGCTGTCGCCGAAACTCAGGAACCGTACGGCGGGCGCCGGATCGTCGAGAACGTCGGGATTCTCCTTCGCAACATCGAGAAGCAATTGTTCCACTTGTCGCGGATCAGAGCCGTAGGCGACGCCGATCGGAATCCGGAAGCGGATCTTTCGATCCATGTATCCCCAATTGATGACATTCTCGGATACAAATTTGGAGTTTGGAACGATGATGGCAATATTGTCATTCGTCACCACAGTCGTACTGCGTGCATTGATGGCGACGACGTCACCTTCAACCTCTCCGACTTCAATTCTATCTCCAATCTTTATTGGTCGCTCAAAAAGAATAATCACGCCGCTGATGAAGTTACTTGCAATGTTCTGCAAACCGAATCCCACACCGATACCGATGGCACCGGCGAGAACGTTCAGCGTCGTCAGGTCTATGCCAGCCGTTTGAACGATAACAAGAAAGCCGATCACGACAACAATGTAGCGGATGATTGTACCAACCGATTGGCGGACACTTACCTCCAATGTGCTTCGTCGCAGGACTGTGTTGGTGAGCCAGGTCTTGAGTTTTCCGGAGAGATAAACGAGAAGTACAATTGATACTGTCATGTAGACGACAGTCCATAACGATACCTCAAAATCACCGAGACGGAAGATCGGAATATCGAGAGTTTGTTTCATCGAAGAGAAGAACTGTAGCATTCTTTCCATGAATGGATTCCTTTCGGGGTCAGAATGGCCAGAACTGCGGGATCAGGAGCGTAGCAAGAACCCAGAAAATCAGGTTTAACGGTCCGCCAACCTTGATGAAGTCTGAGAACCGATACCGGCCAACGCCGTAGATCATCGTGTTTGTCTGGTATCCGACGGGTGTCATGAAGCTCGCCGATGCGGCAAACGCCACAGCCATCAGCAACGGTCGCGCATCAATTCCCATCGCTTGCGCCGACCCGATGGCAATCGGTGCAAGTAATACAGCCGTTGCGTTGTTAGACATCGTTTCAGTGAGCAGCGACGTCAGGAGGTAGAATGCGGCGACAAGAGCCACAGGCCCCAAATCTCCAACAAGTGATATGAGATGTGTAGAGATGAACGCCGCTGTTCCTGTTTTCTCCAACGCAAGGCCAAGCGAGAGTGTTCCTGCCAGAAGGAAGATCACCTTCCAGTCAATCGCCCTGTATGCCTCCTCCATTGTGATGCAGCGGAACACTACGAGCAAGACGCTTCCTGTGATCGCTCCGACAACAATATCGACGAGGCCGAGCGCCGCCGTCGAAACAACGCCGGCAACAATCAGCAGCGCGGGGACTATTTTTCTGTTTCGGAACTTCGGTAATCCGACTTCGGACACAAACACAAATTCGTTGCTCGCCCTGAGATCATCGACCTGATCCTTGGCAATCTCCATCAACAGCGAATCCCCTGAACGCAAGCGGGTGTTCCCCAAATTTTCCCGCATCAATGTCCCCCGATGACGGATGGCGAGAACCGTTGCATTGAATCTGGTTCGAAATTGTGATTGTTTGAGCGATCTCCCGGCAAGATTCGAAATCGGCGCAACGATTGCTTCAACGAGAAGCATATCCTCCGATTCGAGATCGGCATCCGTGAATTTCATGGACGGTTTGATTTTGATTCCCACCCGCTCTTGAAGGGCTTTGATTTTCTTCACATCTCCAACTACGCGAAGCAGGTCACCTGCAGCAAGCGTCGTTGAGGCCGGGGTCAAGTGTAGCCGATTTCCATCTCTAAAGACCTCAAGAACCTGTACGCCCAGTTCCTCGACAAGCGGGCAGTTTATCAACTGCGTGCCGATGGATTTTGCTTCGGGTTGCAGAATGATCTCTGTAATGTAGTCGCCAAGTCCGAACTTGTCTGTCAGTGCCGTCTCCGATTTTCTTTCGGGAATGAGCCGGATGCCAATCACCATCATATAGACTGTACCCGCTGCAAAGAAAATCAAGCCCAATGCGGAAAACTCGAACATCCCGAACGGCGCTTGATCGTACCGAACCGCAATGGAACTGATAAGAATGTTGGTAGAGGTTCCGATAAGTGTACACACTCCGCCGAACATGGACGCAAACGAGAGAGGCATCAACAGCTTCGAAGCAGGGGTTCCGATATCCCGCGAAACACTCAACATGATCGGAAGAAAGATCGCCACGACAGGCGTGTTGTTGACAAATGCAGAAAGTCCGCCCACTATAACCATCGTGGCAAGAAGCGCAATCCACAAATTATACTTGAACAACTTCACAACCAGAGCGCCGAGATAGTTGACCACTCCCGTCCGGAACAATCCCGCACTGAGCACAAACATCGCCCCGACCGTTACTGTTGCCATATTGCTGAAGCCGGATATTCCCTCTTGCGGAGTGATAATTCCGCTGAGCAACAGAATGGCCATGATCGTCAGGGCGACTTGATCAACGGGAAAGCGCTCGGTCGCAAAAAGAACAATTGCGAGCAGAACAACAGCAAGCACAACAATCATCTCAACTGTCATGAGGCAGATTCGGTTGAAGTGGGTTCGATAGTAGGGGAGAAATCAAACATCCGGCTGCGTGATTTCGGGTTTCTTCTTGCTGAGAATCGAGCCCGCGACCATTCCCACCGCCGCCCCGATTAATGCCGAAATGAATATCAGGAGAGCACGAGGCATGCTTATCGTCACAAACAGAATTCGTGTGTCAACATCCTCGGTGTTCTGCAGGATAACGATGATGAGGAGAACCACTCCGATGAGTGCACCTATGAGCCGAAGTTTTTCCATGACAAGTATCCTTCCGTCATTGTGTGAATGGAAAACAGTCGTTCGAAGAATCATCAAGCGGCGGCGGCTTCCTGCAGCGGGTATTCCTGAAGAATATCGTATAGCGTGTTTCGCTGCGCCGCTGCAAAGCCGGCTCCGTGAATCAGTTCAATACACTCTTCTGTATTTGTCTTATTCACAAAATTCGCCGCTGCGTGAACATTCTCTTCGAGGATCGTTCCGCCGAAATCATCGGCGCCGAAATGCAAGGCGATTTGCCCCGCCTTCTTCCCTTCCGAAAACCACGACGCCTGAATGTGATCGAAGTTGTCGAGATAGATCCGGGAAAGAGCAATAATCTGATAGTAACGATTTGCCGTTGCATAATGCGGAATAATCTTCTCCAACGGCGTATTGCCCGGCTTGAAACTCCACGGAATAAACGCCGTGAAACCGTGATATTCATCCTGCAGTTGACGGATTACTTCAAGGTGTTCGATGATGTCTTCATCCTTCTCGATGTGGCCATACATCATCGTCGCAGTCGTTTTGAATCCGATCTTGTGAGCTTCACGCATCACGTTGAGCCAGTCAGCACTTGTTCCTTTTTTGTTGCTGATTTTCTTCTTCACTCGATCGGAGAGAATTTCCGCACCGCCGCCCGGAATGGATCGCTGTCCCGCATCCCAGAGTCGCTGCAACACTTGAGGAACAGTCCGACCAGAAATCTCCGCCATGCCGATAATTTCGGAAGTCGAGTAGAAATGGGGAGTAACGCCGGGGATTTCTTTCACGGTTCGTTCGACCATCTCAACATAGTAGTCAAATGGAACCGCCGGGTTCACGCCACCCTGCAAAAGAATCGTCGTAACACCCTGCTCCGCCGATTCCTTGAATTTGCGGATCATGTGATCGACGCTGTACGTATATTCGCCTTCTTCGCCGGAATGCCGGTAGAATGCGCAAAAGATGCAATCGATGTTGCAGATGTTCGTGTAGTTGGGATTGGTATCGACGACGAACGTTACGCGAGGCTCAGGGTTCTTCTTCAAGCGGATGTCGTTGGCAAGACTCCCGAGTTCGAGGAGGTCGATGTTTTGAAGGAGAAACAATCCCTCCTCCGGGGTGAGTCGAATTGAAGATCTCACCTTAGAATAGATATCGGCACTTTGTTCCCGCACCCTACGCATTTGCTCTCCTATGTTCTCACTGATTCAACACGCGCCAACTCTCTAAACTTCATCATCCCTTCACGTTCCCGCTCACCGAGATTGAAATTGAATCCTGCTAAGTATTCCTGCGTTTCGGCATCGGTTAACCCGACCGACTTTCCGTATACGCCGGCAGCTGCAACGAAATCGCCGGCAGTCTTATCAAGAGAATATGCAATCATCTCCTTCAACTCCGCTTTGCGCTCTTCAGGCAACGATTTCTTCATCGCCCACACGGCAAAAACAAACGGCAGCTTCTCCCAATCGTACCACTCGCGGGCGAGATCGAAGACCAACTCAAAACCATCGAGACCTGTTTTGTTGGCTCGTAACGCTTCATCGCCAATAAGCAACACGGCATCGTATTTCGAGTAGTCGTTCACGCCGGCATGCAGTCGCTCGAACTTCGCCGAAACCCCGTACTTCTTCTCCAATAACACCTTCAGCAGTTTTACGGACGTCGCAGTATCGTCAGTAATCCCGATCGTCTTGCCGTTCAAATCCAACCAGCCCTCGTTCGAGAAGAGCATAACGCTTTTCACCTGATCTCGCGTAGCAATACACCAGCCCATCAACTCTAACTTCTCGTGTTGATTGAAATAGTCCATCAGAGAGAACAGTCCGGCATCAATCTGATTCTGCTCGCTGAGAACTCCCATTCGTCGAGGCGCAACGGGCAGAATGCGATACTGCCCCTTCTCGAAGTTTGCGTAGAATGGCACCGAGTTGAGATACGGTATCTTGCCGATGATATTGTCTGTGTACAGCTTCAGCGGATTGTAGTACACATCCCGCTCGACCGGAATCTTTCCCGCATCTTTAATGATGCGAATGATCTGATCCTTCGCAAGCGTCATCGGACTGATTGCGCCGGCGTTGTGGGCAATCTTCTCGCCACCGACTGTGCCGTCCATATCGTCCGCGCCGAAGTTGAGTGCCATTGCCGCAACCTCCTCCGTCAGCATCACCCAGTAAGCCTTGATGTGCGGGAAGTTGTCCAACATGAGCCGCGAGATTGCGATTGTCTTCAGGTCGTCGATTGCAGAGGTGAACTGATTCTTCGGCTTGATGCCGGTGTCGCCAGGCTGAAACGCAAGCGGAATGAACGTCAGGAATCCGCCAGTCTCATCTTGCGCCTCGCGCAGTTTCATCATGTGGATGAGACGTTCTTCAAGAGTCTCGATGTGTCCGTACAGAAGCGTCGAGTTTGTCGGAATGCCTAACTTGTGTGCCGCCTTGTGTACTTGGAACCAGCCCTTCGCGCCGATCTTTTGTGGGAAGAGAAGCTTCCGAACTCGCTCGGAGAACACTTCCGCTCCGCCCCCCGGCATGGTTCGCATACCTGCATCGTACAGTTGACGCAAGACTTCCTCGACTGGCATCTTGAATTTCTTGTGAAAGAAGTCGATTTCCACGGCGGTGAATGCCTTGACGTCCGTATTCGGGAATTTGTCGTGAATCGATCTGACGATGTCGAGGTACCGTTCCCACGGCCAATCCGCCGGCATGCCGCCGGTGATGTGGACTTCGTGAATATCCGGCGTGATCTTGGAGAGAATCTCCTCCGTCGTCATCTCGTACGCATCGGGTCTGCCCTTCTTTGTGGCAAAGTCGCAAAACTTGCAAGAGAGAACACAAACGTTCGTGTGTTCGATTTTTTGATTGAGAACGAAGTACACCGCGTCGCCGCTTTTCTGCTGCTGAACGAAATGCGCCATTTTGCCTAACGAAAGCAGGTCGGGAGTTCTGTACATCGTCAGGCCGTCTTCGAGGGTCAGGCGTTCGCCGCGTTGGACTTTCTGCCAGATGCGAATGAGTTGATCGTCTCTAAAGTGGATTTCCGTGGTCATACTTCATGTAATTGAGTGGCACAAACTCATCAAATATATGAATGTTTCAGTGTTTGAACAATTCTCCATGCATCAACCCTCAATCTCGTACTTTCCGCGAAGAATCCAAGGATTGTATCGAGGATCAGCTTCATTTTTCTGATTGAGCTTTCGTTGAACAACGCTTGCATGTACCACCGGCGTTCCGTGCGTCGCAGGCCACGAACGCTCGGCACGGCGGAACAACGAAGCGGGAAATTTCCCGCGCGAGTCGTGCATGACACCGTCGGGATCGGGCACAATCTCTACCTTATGACGCGGATAAATTCTCAGCCCGTGCGATTGCGCATTCTTCACCATCCATTGCAACACGATGTCGGAGAGTTGTTGCTCCCGATATCCACCGCCAACATCGGTGTGCATGCCGCTGAACCAGACTTGATGCATGTTCTGATATTCCTTCACTACCGGATCCCAGAGTGTGGGGTGGAACGTCAGACGTTCGTCATCAATGGCAAGCGCATGATACGCATTCTCCACGCTTTCACTCAGGCGCAAGTTGTGAAAGCGATGCTTGAACCAGGGAATCAGTTCGACAACATTATCCATCCACTTGAAAGGCAATCCTAACGCTGCCACCGTATCCCAGACACCGAGGAACTTGATGCGGCACCACATCGTACGGTTTTTTGAAATCAGCTCTTCAGCTTTCTCTTTACGCCTCTCCTGATCCTTGATCCGGTAGATGGAATATGCACGTTTGATGAGTTCCGGTCTTGATTGGGGCAGAATCCCGAACAGATGAATGAACCCCGAAAGGCTGCGTACCGTCGTTGCCCCCCGACTGAACCCGAACAGATAAATGTTGTCGTCTGCTTCGAAGTTCTCAAAAATGAACCGGTAACAATCACGGATGTTTCTTGAAATTCCCATGCCCGCCATATTGCCGGTGATTTTCCTCCATCCCGTTCCGAGACCCCGATCATAGTAGGCAACCTGATTCTTCGTCCGGTCTTCAATCATATTGAAGAGCTTGTACACATTCGTATTGTACGCCTTGCCCCCTTCCTGACCCGTACCGTCGGAGAACACGACAATGTTTTTGCTCATGGGTTACCTTTGAAAATGTAATTGTGATGGATGTTCGCTGTTATTTCCAATACGCGTCCCATCGTTCCTCTACCCTCTTCTTCACTTCGTCCGTCATCCTGAGCGGATTCGGATAGCCGGGCTTCCACGTTGCATCAATGCCCATCACGCCTTTGTAGATCGGGCTGATGCCGTGGAGTTTTTGTTCCGTGAAGATGATGTCCCGCTCGCAATCGAAACGTGTAAATACGCCCCAAATGTAGTTCTCTTTATCACGGAGATCGACGTCCTCACTCACCGCGGCGATTATTTTGATGCCGCCAAGCTCTGTTTGCGCAACAAGCTTCTCAATGACTTTTCTTCCACCTTCGTTCACTTTGACGAGAAGAAGAGTTTCGTGAACTACATTCAGATCGGAAATTCTCTTGTCTGCGTCTCGTACCCTCTCAATATTCACTTTACGCGATTCCGTCACCGGCTTCTTGTCTCGCTGTTTCTTCGTCGCATCCAAAATCATTTTACTGCCGAGATTCATCTTGAAGCTCGTGAAGTCCAGCGTATCGAGCGGCACTTTGGGAATCATCACAAAATCAAAATGCGGATTGAAATTGTCACGCACGTTTTTCATGACTTCATCGAAGTTCCTGACGTTTACGCCTTCAGAGACGAGGATGATGCATTTCGTGAGAGAGAGTTGCGACATTCCCATCAAGCCCAACGCCGTCTTCATCGCTTCCTTCTGATAGCGCTGATCGACAGCAACGACGAGCAGGTTGTGAAATCCCGCTTCGTAGTACGCCCACATAGCGGCAATTTCCGAGTGAATCAACTTTGCCAGCGGTCCGAGAATCTGTTGCGTTGCATCGCCCAACCATTTATCCTCCATCGGCGGAATGCCGACAACTGTTGCAGGATACACTGGATTGAGGCGGTGCGTGATTTTCCTGACATGAAAGACGGGAAACTCCGAGGCATGTGAATAGTGTCCGAAGTGATCGCCGAACGGCCCTTCCATCCTTCTTTCGCGTGCAGGCACGATGCCCTCAAGAATAAATTCAGCATTTGCCGGAACTTGAATGGAAAGGGACTTCGCTTTGACGAACTCCGTTCGTTGACCTCTTAGAAATCCTGCAAACATCGCCTCGTCAATATTCTCGGGCAATGCCGCTATCGTCGCCATCAACAGCGCCGGATCGGTTCCCAACGCGACTGCAAGCTCGAAATCCTGTCCGAGCCGTTCTGCTTCGTAATAATGGAAGCCTCCACCCTTCTGAATCTGCCAGTGCATGCCCGTCGTTTGCTTGTCGAACACGTGCATGCGGTACATGCCGATGTTCCGTTTTCCGTTGCGGGGATCGTACGTCACGACCTGTGGAAGCGTGACAAAACGTCCGCCATCTTCCGGCCAGCATGTGAGAATCGGGAGTTCATCGAGATTTGGTTCTTCAACAACTTCCTGTACAAGTGCCGAAGAAACGGATTTGTTCCGCGTCTTGAGAAACCTGCCAACGATTGGCTTGTGTTTCCACAACACCGACGGCTTCGGAGGCATGGCATCCATCATAAACCGGATCAGTTCTTCCCCGAGTTGTTCGGGATGTTTGTTAAGGGCAAGCTCACAGCGATGCTCGCTTGCCATCGTGTTAATAACAAGCGGATACTTCGAGCCTTTCACGTTCTCGAAGAGCAGCGCCGGCCTTCGTTCTTTGATGGCTCGCGTCGCTATTTCCGTTATTTCGAGATAGGAATCGACTTCAACTGTAACTTTGTGCAACTCGCCTGCCGATTCCAGATAGCGGGCGAAGTCGCCGATGGTGCGAACGCTTGTCATTGGTCAGTGTTCAGGTAGAGATTTGGGATAGCGAATGTCAGGCAACAAGATAGCCAATTACTTGACAATTGTCAGAAAGGAAACAAACTCACAGCGACTCAACAAGCGCAAGTGACATCTTCTCGGCCACAGGCTGGTCGGCAGCGAGCCAGTACAAACGATCCTTGTACACAAAGAAGTAATGATCCTGCTCCTGGCCGTAACAGAACGATGCTTCCACTCCGCCGAGCTGTGTAACCCGATAGTCAGTAAAGAGAGGATTTCCCTTTTCGATGCTACGTGCCATTTTTGTGTACGCCTTCTGCGCATCGCGACGCGAGCGGTAGACGGAGAGATACACTACCGTGTTCCCCGATGTGTACACGCCGATGAGGTTTGTCGCGGGAGTAACTTCCTTGTCGTGCATGCGATTGAGAATCTCGTTCGCCCTCTCGCCGTCAATCAACTGCACAAGCTGCCCATCACCAAGCTGTTGCGGGAGATTGGCCGATGCGGAACTCAGGAAATAGAAGTACACTGAAATCGCAGCAATGACAGCTACGACAATAGCAGACTTCCAGACTAACGGCGGGATTTTAGGGGATTCGTCGCTCACGAAACAGTAGTTCTTTCTGCAAGGTATTGTATTTCAAGAAACGCGCTCGGCAGCGGCAGACCAGTGAGCCGATATCACTTCGCCGAGACGCGGAAGAAATATACAAAGGGGAAGCAACGAATCCTACCGGAAAGTCATACGGTTCTTGCGGTCTTCAGAATTGCGAAGACTACTCCCGTAAAGATCAGAAGCCCGCAAATAACAAGGCGCAAGGATATCGATTCTTCAAGGAAAACAACGCCGCCGTAGGCAGCAAGAACCGGAACCAGCAACTGCACAATGCCGGCCTGCGTTGCAGTAAGCCCCCGCAACGCCGTGTACCAGATGGCGTATCCAACGCCGGATGCAATCGCGCCCGATGCGACTGCGAGCAGAACTCCATCCCGCGTAATCACTTGTTCTCCGGTGCTTAGTGCCGCAACCGGCGCAGCAAGCACAAGACTGAGTGTAAAGTTGTTCGCCGTGGCGCGCAACGGATCAGCAACACACGTTCCTTTCAACGAGTACACGCCCCAGGCAATTCCGGCGATTGCCATCAAACCGGCGCCAATCAAATCGGGGGCCCCGGCTCCCGGCAGCGTAAGTCCTGCAAGTCCGGCCAATGCGAGCAGAAGTCCAGCCAGTTCGCGTACATGCAGCCGGTTGCCATCCATTAGATGACTTCCGATCATGGTTGATTGAACTGCACCGAAGAGAATCAAGGCTCCGACTCCTGCAGGAATGCGAAGGTAGGCAAAGGAAAACGGAATCGCATACGCAAAAAGAGCAAAAGCCGAAATCCACGTGAACTGTAGCCGAGGAAGATGCTTGTCTCGCGAAATCAGAATAAATGTGAGGGCTATCGTCCCGCTAAGTAATCGAATGAATGTGAACGAAGCGGCATCAATGAGTTGCGGCGCAAGGGCAAGCCGGCATAAAATCGAATTTGAAGCGAAGGCAACAAGGGTAACGGACGTGAGGAGAACAGTTCGCGGGGAAATGTGTTGTGAGGAAGACATTAAAAAAAGAACGGATGAAAACACATGAAGCGTACTACTCGAACTCTTCAGCCCGCCAGCCCTTTGCAGTTCGAATACCGAGTTGCCCCATCACCTTGTCCGTAAAGGCGCCGACATACTCATCAACACTCTTCGGCACAAAATACAACGGTGATGAAATCGGCATGATGATAGCGCCGTAGCCCGAAAGTCTCGTACACTGCTCAAGTGATAGCGTTGAGAGCGGCGTCTCTCTGACACAGATAATGAGCTTGTAGCGTTCCTTCAAACAGACTTGCGCAGTCCGGGTAATCAACGTATCGCCGAGTCCCGAAGCAATCTTCCCGATTGTTGACGTCGAAGCCGGAAGAATCACAAACGCATCGAAGTAATTGGAGCCGGATGCCATCGGGGCAGTTAAATCGTCGTCGGAGAATTGCTTCTTGATGTACGGCTTCAAGTCCTTCTCGCTCATATTCAACTCATCGCGCAGTAATACCTTCCCCCACGAACTGACGACAAGATATTTGTCCGCCTGACATTTCTTAAGAAAATCCAATGCGTACACAGCGCCCGATGAGCCGGTGATGCCGACGATGAGTTTCATGCCTGATGAATGCCTTTTGTGGAACACTGAGGACACAGATGGAACTGATTCTCACTGACTGCTCACTTACAGTCTGTGGTCACCCTCTTGGCTGCAGTTCTGTGCGCTTTCTTCCTATCTTTGGTGAATATCTGTCTGTGTTCCATCGCAAAGTCAGACGGATACTCCGACGAGGACCATGGCAAAGACTGCAAATCCCGCGACCGCATTGATCTTGAAAAACGCCAGCTCGACATCTTCCGCTTTCTTCTGCTCAAGATACAGGAGATAACCCGTCATAACAAGAAGCGGCAATGCGAGAAGTGAGAACGGCGAATAGAAAAACAACGCCGTCAGAAATCCGAACGCAATGAAATGGAAAAGCGCGGAAAACTGCAGCGCCCGTGCCCTCCCGAAGCGGGCAGGAAACGAATACAGCGATTCCTTCTTATCAAATTCCTCGTCAAGCGTTGCGTAGATGATATCGAAGCCGGCAACCCAAAAGAGCGTGAACAGTGAAAGAAGTGCCGGCGGAATCAGATTCTCGAACGATGGTGAGATGGCGAACCACCCGCCTAACGGCCCCATCGCCAACCCCATGCCGACTCCGAAATGCGCGAGCGGCGTGTAGCGCTTCATGGTCGGGTAGATAATGAACACGGCAAGCGGAATCGGCGACATATAGAAACAGAATTCGGAAATGAAATACGCCGACCCGAAATACAGCGCAAGCCCCGCAACCATCACCCAGCTTGCCTCCCAGATCGTCATCCGTCCGCTGGGCAAATCACGTGTTGCGGTGCGGGGATTCCGGGAATCGATATGCCGGTCAATAATCCGGTTGAGAGCAAACGCAACAGTGCGTGCACCGGTTGCGGCTGTCAGAACAAGAATGAGAATCTTCAGCGGCGGTAGCGTGTTACGCGAGGCGAGCATCACGCCACTGTAGATAAGGGGAAGCGAGAACAGCGTATGCTCGATCTTGACAAAGGAGAAGAACTTCTTCACAAGTTGGGTTTCCGGGATTTTGAGGGATTTCGTGCGTCCAATATAGAAATTTCCCACATCTCGTCCAACCTCGGGCTTGCGAAGCACAGTCCGCTGAATCGAGTGCCCTCACAAGGATATATGCACTACATGATACGGCGGACAAACAGCGTATGAAGGCCAACACCGAGGCAGCTGCGAAACCCCAACGAATTAAAACCGGGCCCGGACTCATGCAACTTTCCGGTTCCGCTACTTGTTGAGATCGGTAGTAGCTCATCCGGTTTCTCACGGTAATTGCAACTGTTCTTTCACACAATACAAGGTGGACTTTATGGGAACGAGCCGAATTCTCAGTGCCGCTTTTTTCGCGGCAACAATCGGATTACTGATCGGAAGTTGTTCGAAGGATGAGGGAGGAACCACTCCGCCTCCAAGCCCGACGGGTATTTCCATCAGTCAGGCTATTCCCACCTTGTCTGTCGGCGACTCCGTGTCAAGAACACTCTCCGGCGGAACACCCCCTTACTCGCTCGTTTCATCAGGTACAACAACTGTTGCGGCGCCGACGCTCAGCGGAACAACCTTGACAGTCCGGGCTGTCGGCAACGGCAATTCCACCATCATTATCGGGGATGCCGGATCGCCGCAACGAACGCTTTCCATCAATGTCCAGGTGGGAACACCGGCGGTTTCTTTTTCAGGGCAGGTGCAGCCGATCTTTACCACGAATTGCGCGGTTTCAGGATGTCACGTTACAGGAGGGGTTGCGCCGTTTTCGTTGGCCGCAGGCACAAGCCATGACAATCTCGTTAATCAGGCTGCAACAAGCTCGCCTGCGTGCAGCCTGCCATTGCGCGTGAAGCCGTTCTCGGCGGATTCGAGTGTGTTGTACAGAAGAATCTCGGGGCCGGACTGCGGCCAGCAAATGCCGCAAGGCGCGTCGCCGCTTTCTTCAACCAATCAACAACTCATCAGAAACTGGATTATTCAGGGCGCCGCGGCAAACTAAGTCGCCTGCTACTCCCACTCGATTGTGGCGGGGGGCTTAGAACTCACGTCGTACACGACACGGTTGATGCCGCGTACTTCGTTGGTTATGCGCGAGGATATGTTGGCGAGAACTTCGTGCGGCATGCGGAACCAATCTGCCGTCATGCCGTCAACGCTGGTGACTGCACGAATTGCGACTGTGTACTCGTAGGTTCTTCCATCCCCCATCACTCCGACACTTCTGACGGGCAGGAGAACGACAAACCCCTGCCAGATGTCACGATAGAGGCCTGCCTTTTTCACTTCTTCTACAAAGATTGCATCTGCCTCACGCAAGAGATCGAGACGTTCCCGGGTAATTTCGCCCAACACACGTACTGCAAGTCCGGGCCCGGGGAAAGGATGCCGCCAGATGAGTTCATCCGATAAGCCGAGTTCGTGGCCGACTGCCCGCACTTCATCTTTGAACAATTCCCTGAACGGTTCGATCAACTTGAGGTTCATCTTCTCCGGCAAGCCGCCAACGTTGTGGTGGGTTTTGATTGTGACGGACGGGCCTTTGAATGACACGGATTCGATAACGTCAGGATACAGTGTTCCCTGGCAAAGGAAATCAACCTGCCCGATCTTCTTTGCTTCCTGTTCAAAGACATCAATGAACAGCTTGCCGATGATTTTTCGTTTCTTTTCCGGATCGGTCACTCCGTCAAGTTCCTTCAGAAACAGATCGCTCGCATCGACATAGTCAAGATTCATGTGGAAGTTGTCACGGAACGTCTGCACAACCTGCCCGCTCTCCCCTTTCCGCATCAGGCCGTTATTGATGTGAATGCAATACAACTGGTCGCCGATGGCCTTGTGGAGAAGAACTGCCGCAACCGACGAATCGACGCCACCGCTTAATGCGCAGATAACTCGGCCGTTACCGACTCTATGACGAATATCATCAATCGAATTCTGGATGAACGAAACTGAACTCCACCCTCCCTTACATTCACAAATCTTGTAGAGGAAATTCTTCAGTATCTCCTTTCCGTTCGCCGTGTGAACGACTTCAGGATGAAACTGAATTCCGTATATCTTCCGCCGAACATCCTTGATGGCACAGATAGGCGAGTTACTTGTATGCGCCATCGGTTGGAAGCCGGAAGGCATTCGTGTCAAATGGTCGCCGTGGCTCATCCAGACTTTCGTTGTTGTTCTATTCCCTGCAAATCCAGCAAACAAATCCGACGTATCGTCTATCAACAAATCCGCGTGGCCGTATTCACGTTTTGCCGCTTTATCAACCTCGCCGCCGAGTTGATAGGCCATCAATTGCAGGCCGAAACAAATTCCCAGCACGGGAATTCCCAGCTCGAATATCTGCGGTGCGGAAATCGGAGCCCCTTCCTCGTACGCGCTATGCGGACTGCCGGAGAGAATAATTCCTTTGGGATTGAGAGATCGGATTTTTTCGACTGAGATGTTGAAGGGATGGAGTTCGGAATACACGCCCGACTCGCGCACGCGACGGGCAATCAGTTGCGTATATTGGGAACCGTAGTCAAGTATGAGGATGAGTTCTTCGTGGGTCATGATGATGTGAAAAATGTTGCAGAAATATAGGAAAAGAAGGCATTTCCTCCAACATTCGATTGCGGGCAGCATCCGCTGTCTCCCAGATTAATTTGTTCGAAGAGAAGTATCACTGCAACCTCTGTAGAGTAGTATCGTATCGAAGAATGCAAGTCAACATATCCATTCATGGAGGTCATTATGAAAACCATACACGCTCTGTGTGTGGCACTGGTCATAATGATACCCGCCCTGGTCAGGGCTTCAGATCCACCCGCCGCACCGCGATTTACCAATGCGACGATCGAACAAACCGAGCAAAGCATGGTGCAGGGTATTGCCTACAACAATCCCTACATGACCGCAACAATCGCCTTTACCGTTCGTGACCTGAAGGGGTTGTATCCCGAACATTCCTTCACACCGCTGATCATCCCGTTGATGGGAGCGTTGAAGGATGAGGATGCCCCGGCATTTGCCCGAACGGCGGCGGCAATTGCATTGCATGAATTGCGTTCGGCACGCGGCGATTACGCCATTTCGCAAACGGCAATCTTCACTTCGTCGGAGAAAGTGAAAAATGTCTGCTCGTGGCTCCGGTACTACCGGCTGATTGAGAAGCATCCTGAACTGGCAGCAGTGTCGTCACCAGACCTGTTCAGCCACGTTGTTCCCGTTCCATTGCCGGAGAACACGATCGAGTAGCTTCTCGCACATATTCACTCATCGTCTCAGGCTGATTGATTCTTGTCAAAAGATGGCGTACTTTTCAGCCGACGAAATGATGAGTTCTTTGTCAACCCGCGCAACTACCATTCTGGAAGCGTGGGTTTTTGTTTTCCCCACGGTGAACGACGAGAGGAGCCAACATGGCGAATATCAAGACCAAACAAGGAGTTATCGGAATTCTTACGGGCGGAGGCGATGTGCCCGGATTGAACCCGGCCATTCGTGCGGTTACGATTCGTGCTTTGCGTGAAGGGTATCAGGTTATCGGAATACGCAGAGGGTGGGCTGGCGCCATTGAGATTCTTCGCGACAAGAATGCCGACAACAGTGACAACTATCAGGTGCTGACCGAAGAGATTGTGAACAAGGCGGGACGCACGGGCGGAACATTCCTTCACACATCGCGCACGCGTCCGAGCCACGTCAAGAAATCGCAAGTTCCCCCTCATCTCAAGGATACCTACACGGCCGACACCAATGACCTGACACCCGAGGTCCTTAAGAATCTCGACTTCCTGGGCATTGATTATCTTATCCCGATCGGGGGTGACGATACGCTCAGCTACGGTGTACAATTGTACAAGCAGGGCGTCAAAGTGATCGCCATTCCCAAAACAATGGATAATGATGTACCCGGAACCGATTATTGCATCGGTTTCAGTACTTGTGTCACGAGAACAATTCGGATGACTAACAGTCTTCGAACTTCCGCAGGGTCGCACGAGCGGCTTCTGGTGATGGAGGTATTCGGCCGATACGCAGGATACACGGCGATGGTCCCTACAATGGCAGGGGCCGCAAATCGCTGTGTGATTCCCGAATACAAATTCAACATCGAGCGGTTGGCCGAGTTGATGGTGCATGATCGGAACAGGAATCCGAGTAAATACGCCGTCGTCCTTGTTTCCGAGGGGGCGATGTTTGAAGGAGGAGAGATGGTATTTAAGGATGCGCGCACGGATGCATACGGCCACGCAAAGTTGGGGGGGATTGGCGATCTCGTTTCCCAGCAGCTCGAGGAGCTTTCTCCGAAATTCAACAACGGAAAGACGATTCACATCATCAACCAGAAGCTCGGGTATCTGGTTCGAGGCGGAGACCCGGACGCGATTGATTCGATTGTCCCGATGGCATACGGCAATCTTGCACTCGACCTGGCTCTCAAAGGCGTGCACGGGCGGCTTGTTGTTCTGAAGAACGGCCGCTACGACAACATGCCGCTTGACGTTGTAACCAGTACGAAAAAGGTTGTGAACGTGAAGGAACACTACAACACCGAACGACTTCGTCCGCACTACAAGAGCTTCGAAATGAAGCCTCTGTTTCTGACTACAAGTGAATGGTAGGCCGAACTTGACGGGAGGAGCGGAACAACAAACCCTCCCCCCGAAGTTCCGTCCGATCATCCCTCCAACAGAAAAAATCCCTCCAAGAATTTCGTAACGTTCACAGACCAACGGAACTTGACCCTCTGATGTGTTGTTCAAGTCTCGTGCTGCACAACGTACAAAACGTACATAGTGCAAGAGACGATAGTTCTTTCACATACTAATCATGGAGGGTTTGATGTTTCACAAGAAGTTTCTTCTGCCTACCGTCGCCGTCATGGCAACGATGCTGGTCGTTGCCGGCTGTAAGAAGGACGATGACACTATTACGCCAACGCCCGCAGGCTCGGCCCAGATAAAGGCCGTACATGCCTCACCAAATGCGCCTGCAGTTGATATTCTGGTTGATGGCAATGTTGTCCGGTCAGGGCTTTCATTTCCGGCTAATACCGGGTATGCGCAGGTAACATCAGGCACACGCAACATCAAGGTTCGCGTTAGCGGAACCTCGACGATTGCGATTGATGCAAACGTTCCATTCTCCGAGAACAGCTTCACGACCATCTTTGCTGTTGACTCGGTTTCTAAGATTTCAACTGTCGTTCTGAACGACAATCTCGCATCTCCCGCTGCAGGAAAGGCACATGTTCGCTTTGTGCATCTCTCCCCCAATGCACCGGCTGTTGATATTGCGCTGCAGGGAGGCGCTGTAGTGTTTGCAAATACTTCGTTCAAAGGCTTCAAGGATTTCACTCCGCTCGATGCGGGCACATACGATCTTGAAGTCCGAGTCGCAGGAACGCAAACCGTAGTTCTGCCGCTGAACGGAATTGTGCTGAAGGCAGGTGAAATCTATACAGTATTTGCACGTGGATTTGTGGGAGGAACGGGAGCTCAGGCCCTCGGTGCTGAAATTATTGTGAACAAGGCCGTTCCCGGCGCCCCGACAGTAGGCAACGGACGGGTCTTGGTCACACACGCATCTCCTGATGCACCGGGAGTTGACCTACTTGTTGCAAATAGCATCGCCGGAAGCAATCTGACATTCCCCAACAGCACCGGATATCTGAATGTCGGGGGCGGCGCAAGGGGTGTGAAGGTAAACGTCACCGGTACATCAACCACCGTCATCAATGCCAACTTGCCGATTGCCGCAAATGCGAACTACTCTGTGTTTGCCGTTGACTCGGTTGCAAAGCTCTCAACGCTCGTGCTGACCGATGACCTGACAGCGCCCGCGGCAGGAAAGGCTCATGTCCGGTTCGTGCATCTTTCGCCGAATGCGCCAGCAGTTGACGTTGCAGTGACAGGCGGTGCGGTTGTGTTCGGAAACCGGGCATTCAAGCAGTTCACCAACTTCACACCACTTGATGCAGGAACGTACAATCTGGAAGTCCGGGTGGCAGGAACAGCAACAGTTGTGTTGCCTCTGCCGGGAATTGCGTTGCAAGCAGGGAAGATTTACACAGTGTTTGCGAGAGGATTTGTCGGTGGGACGGGGGCGCAGGCTCTCGGTGCACAGATCATCGTGAACAACTGATGCAAATCGCAGGAAGGCCGCCGTTCGCGATTGCGGCGGCTTTTCTGCGTTAGTTTTGTTCGGTTATTCGTTTCAGAATCACCGCTATCCCCTCTACAAATACAGCGTGCGGCGTCTGCAAGCTGACGACAAGATGCCCTTCCTGCTGAAAGTCCAAGAAGTAGCCCGGAAATACATACACGCCCGATTCCATCAACAACTCAACCGCCCATTCTTCATCCGATTTCGTCGTTGGAATCCTGAGAATTGCGTACCATCCCCCTTCAGTCGAAAGAAGCGATATGGGCGGATTGGCTGGAAGGGATTGTTTGAGGAAATTCAGGTTTTGCTCGACACGCCCGACAATCTGCTTTCTGACCTTCTCCCCTGCCAGGAACAGCTTCGGCAACGCAACTTGAACGGGTGTGTTGACAGAAAGAAACGTGTCGCTGATGATTTCGAGGCGATGCAATGCTTCTGTTTTCACATCATCCCTGCCGCTCACAACAATCCACCCCAATTTCAATTGCGGAAGTCCGCACGACTTGGAAATTCCGTTCAGCGTGAACGTCAACACATCTGTGTTTGCGGCAGTCGAGCTAATCCTTCTCTCATCTTCTTCAAAACCGTAATCGGAAAACACTTCATCGACAATAAGGGCAAGATGATGTTGCCGGGCGATTTCGTTCAAGGCTTTGAGTTCATTCTTCTTCAGGAACATCCCTGTCGGGTTATGCGGACTAACAACGACGATAGCTTTCGTAGATGAAGCAACAGCCCTTCTCACAGAATCAATATCAATATGCCATTCACCATCATAACGCAAATTGTAGCTGTTGATCCGGACACTGCTCAACTGAGCAAGAAACTCGAACAACGGATACGACGGCATCGGAACGAGAATGTCATCTCCTGCTTCACACAAGAGTGTGAAGAGAAATGAATACGCCTCGCTGGTTCCTGCAGTCAGAATAACATCCGAAGGAGAAACGTGAATTCCTTTTGTCGAGTAGTATGCCGAAACCGCATTGCGGGCGGCAGGAATGCCGAAGGGATCCGGGTCGTAGCGCAACGACGAGTCTTGCGAAAGCGACGCGAGAATCTCCTTCGCCGGATACTCGAAGCCGGCTTCAGTCGGATTGGAGACCGTCAAATCTATAATCGGCTTGCCGCTTCTGCGACGTTCGTGGAGAAGTTGCGATAACCGGTTAGGTTGGCGATGCCACTCTGTTCGGGATGAGTACATAAAACAGAATAGCAAAATCCCCCAACAGAATCATCTTTGAGCAGTTTTGCCGACAGCGAAACCCCTGCCCGGCGGTTTTTCTTGCATTTCGCGATGAACGAACGTATCTTTTTGTCAGGCAGTACATACAATCCCCATAAACCCTGCCTCCTTTCACACCATCAAAAAGGCCGGCAGCAGTAACGCATCGCCAATTTCTGACGGAGGTTTCCATGGCATGCAAACTGTTTTCTTTCCCGCTTGTTCTTCTCTTCTCAGTTCTTTCATTCCCGATAGTACCCGACGCATTCGGCCAGGAGCAGGCAAACAGTCCGCCCGCTGAAACGAATCCAGACACTTCACTTTCCGTTTTTCCGGGAATCGCTCACTCGTACACATCGAAGCAGTTGATGCGATATCCGTTTCGAGGGCTGCAGAATTATCTCGCCCTTGTGCCGGGAGTTGTGTTGCAGGACGGGGCGTTGCATGTACGAGGCAATCGACGAAACGACCTCGGCTATTCGCTCAACGGCACATCGGTAACGAATCGCTTCACGGGACTCGAAGGCGTGCAGGTGATTCCCGAAGCGATGGCACGCATTGATTTGTATTCGGGGGGCGGATTGTTATCCGACGGATTTTCGGGTGCGGGCATTCTTCACACAACGATGAAAACGGGAGGAGATGAATTCCGCATTGCGGCAAAATATCTAACGGACGATTTCGCCAAACCGGGCAAGCAGTTTCTCGGCACATCATCGTACGGATTCCGGACAGGCGTGCTCAGCGCTGAAGGACCGGTTCCGGGCCTTGATGATCTTCGCTTTTTTGTTGCGGGCGAGCATCGCTACATGCGCAATCGGAGCCCAATGTGGCTGACGCCATTCTCGTTTCAACTCAAGACTGATCAGTTTCATTTCAATGGCCCCGATATCGACTTGCCGAGTCCGGTGGCTTTCTCAACCAACTATGTTCCGAACAGTTGGACGGAAAGCAACACCGTGCAGGGAACGTTGACTTACGAATGGGAGCCGCTCACGTTCCATTTTACAGGCAGTTATCAGAAACAGTCACAAACCCAGGGTGGCGAATGGCCTGCGGCGCTTACCCGCTACTTCAACCAGAAGCGAACGCCCACGCTTGAGAATGAGACGTCGTTCTTCCGGCTGCAAGCAACCCACGAAGTCTCTGATGATTTCTCATACGAGTTGACTGCCGCTTACCAACGATACTCAAGCGAAACCCTCGACCCTGACTTCGGCTCGGACTGGAAGTCGTACACAGACAGTCTGAAGAATGCGGAGAAGGGCTACAGCGGATTCCGGTCTTATTGGCAAGGACCGATTTCGTACATGGTAATTTCCGGGTTCGAACTCAACCACCCCAACGCACCAAATAATACCTACAGCAAGAACAGCCAGCACGCATGGACGTTTTCCGGCAAAGCCGTCTACTCGCCATTTGATAACTTCACCCTGCAAGTCGGTGGAGACGTCGAACAATGGACAATGCGTTTGTTCAACATCAGGTTTATCAATTCGACGATGTCCTATCTCTTCGGATGGTATGGTAACCAACCTCACACATTTGCCTCAGAGATGGAACGACGAATATTTGTCGCGAGAAGTGGATCAATCAACCATTACGGATTCGACGTTGACGGCAACAGCACAGACGACGGCTTTGATGCGCCGCGTAAGCCCGTGTTTGCTTCGGGCTTTGCTCAAGGGACGTTGCGTTATGAAGACTTGATTATTGACCTGGGACTACGCGTCGAGCATTTCGACATCAAGCAGAAGACGTTTGAGAAGTTCTCGTGGGAATTGTTCGATCCTCAGCTCGACGTTCTCGATGAGAACAAGCTCGTCGATATGCCAACCTCAACTGTCGTTCTCCCGCGGATCGGGCTGTCGTATCCGGCGTCATCATCAACCGTTCTATTCGGATCGTACAAGGAAACTGCGCAATTGCCTCCGCTAAGTTTGATCTATGCAGGCAATACATACATCAGCAGAACTGTTTCTGTTACGTCACGTGGCAACGCATTCATGCCGCCATACACAACGTCACTGAAACCGGAGCAAACTGCGCACGTCGAGGCTGGCCTGCGACAGCGGCTACCCCACGGCATGCTGTTGAACGTCACGGTTTTCCTTAAGTCGATCCGGGATCAGCTCACGTATGCCAGGTCCGAAGCCGACGGTAGCGGATTCACAACGTGGAAAAACACAGACGAGGCCTCGGTACGAGGGCTTGAGTTTCTGTTGGCGCTGCAGCCGCGGGGCGGATTCGCAGCACAATTGCAATACACCCTCTCCTCGGCCAAGGGAACAGGCTCCAATCCCAACTCAAGTCGGGGAACTGTTGAGCAACGGATACAACGCGAACTCCTTCTCACTCCGCTCGATTTCAATCAGACACACAAGGCAACCCTGTTTCTCGATTATATCGTGCCGGAAGAAACGCATCCGGTTCTCGACGGACTCGGGCTGCATTGCATTCTCAACTACAGCAGCGGGCACAACTACACGGGAATGTTACCCGTGAATTATGCGGGGCTGACAACCTGGTGGAACGTCGGTGTAGCGGAACTCGTTGATCCCCGCGTGGCTTCTCCCGCAGAGCCGCTGAACAACTCCACGACTCCTGCAGTATTCAACGTGGATGCCCGCATTAGTAAACAGGTTCGCTTCGGCAGCATTGACATGACACTGTTTGTGAATATCCTCAATCTTTTCAATACCAAACACGTGCTCAACGTGTACCCGAAAACTGGAAGCACGCAAGATGACGGTTGGTTCAACACCCCATATGCAGAGCAATTTCGGAGCAGATCCGGTTATGAAGCATTCTATCAAGCAATCAATCTCGAGAACCGCTGGGCGTACATGGGCGCAACGGGAAACGACCTGTACGGCACGCCGCGGCAAATACGTGTGGGGGTTAACGTGAGTTATTAGGTTCGGCAGAATGACATTTTTAGCCACAGAGACACGGAGGCACAGAGATGTATGTTAAGCGCAATGCCCCACAATCCAAAAATCAACTAACAACGACTGGAAGGAGCTATGTAGAAATGAGACGAAGAAACTCTATCGCCATCGGCTTCTGCCTGAGTGTGACAATCCTCCTAATGTGTAGCGCGGAGAAAGTCGCGGCACAATCAGGTTATCCACACCATCCGCTCTGCAATAATCAACATACTCAAACGACGGCAACCATATGCTATAGCTACGCTACATCGAGAGCATTCGGCAGGGGTTGGAACGATACTCGCTGCCCAGCCAACAAATTCAATGCTGTCCAGAGCATGATCGAAGAGTATTTTGAGCGCGACGGCTTCATCCTGAGTAACGTAAGGCAGGGTGATATTATCGGCTTCGGTTCGAGTCAATCACAACCGGATCACGTATGCTATGTAGAATACCTCACGGGTCAACCAGTGACAAGCACAGACCACGTTCATATTGCCCAGGTAGACGGACCAACCAGCATCTCTGATTTTACCGGAACGCTCACGAATGTTATCAATGGAGCACAAGGTGTTACGGCGCAGGGTTACCCGACTTCAATTTGGCGGAAGCGACCCCTTTGGAGTATCAAGCTCCAGAACTCGTTTACCGGCGGGAAGGTTGGCATTGATGACGGCCAGAGCGTTGAGGAAGAGGGCGAAGGATCACCGCCTACGGAATACGACTCCCCGCATCCCGTAAGCAACCTGCACTGGGAGAGCTCTGTCATCGGTGTTGCGGTTATGGATGGGAGACTGCATGATGGGTATGTTAGAAGGTTCTGGAAGTGGTCGAGCCCATATTCCGAGGCATTTACTGTCAGCGTTTCTCATCAAGTGCGTGCGCTTAGTTACACCTCGACGACCGAGTTTACAGCCAACCTTGACAGGGAATTCAACGTCACATTTCAGAACTCACTCCCCGGGGCAACTGGCGGCCAGATTAAAGTCAACCAAGTCACCTACTCGGTTCCCCATGCAACAACTGTAACCGATAGCTTCCCAGAGGTTACTGCTGACGCGATCTACAACGCCATTAACCGAATTGAGTACACGTTTGCGCAGTGGAATGATGCAAGTACCGTGAACCCGCGTGTGTTTACCGTCCTCGATAATAACACCACCTACACTGCATCTTACAATGCGAAGCCTCTTCCTCCAGCGAATGTTACCGCAGGCGGTCCAGTGGGTGCCAATGTATGCGTCTCATGGCAGATCCATCCCCATGATAGCGTAACGCAGTATCAAATCTGGCGGCAGGTGAAGCACCAACATCAGGGCACGATAGGCCCTCCCCAACTGCTTACCACTGTTCCTCGCACGACGACACAGTACATCGACTATGATTACGTTGTCACTGAGGGATACACGCATGACCTTGTGTGGTACGACGTTCGCTCCTACTTCTCCTTGAACCAAACGTACTCCGATCCCAACTGGGTTGCTATTTTCGCCCAGATCGCCCCGAAGATCGCAACTCCACCATTCGTACCGACTGTCTGGACTCTCGGCAACAGTCCGAATCCATTCAATCCTTCGACGCGCATCGTGTATTCGCTTGTTGAGGACGGGGGTATGTCACTCACGATCTACGACATCCAAGGGCGTGAGGTAGCTTCCCTTGACAAGTCCTATCGTGAAGCCGGATACTACAGTGCAACATGGGACGGTAGAAACGCTCAGGGATCTCCGGTGGGCAGTGGAGTCTACTTTGCGAGACTCAATGTCACAGGAGCTTCGGGCAAGGTACTCTACTCGCACACGATCAAACTCCTTCTTGCAAAGTAGCAGGAGGGCATATGAAGGGACTTGGTGTGATGGCTGGGGCCATCCTTACGTTGCTGGTGCACCTTGGAGGATGCAAGAAAGACTCGGTGGGACCCCCACCATCGAAGAATCCGAGGGAGTATTCTTGGACTGTTGACACCTTGGCCTATCCGGGAAGTCTGCAGACCTTGATGAGACATGCTTGGGGGTCATCCAGCAGTAACATCTATATTTGCGGACACAATGATACGAGGTATGGAAACATGTATCATTGGAACGGCCAAAGTTGGACAAATGTTCGACTGCACGTTTCAGAAGGTGGAACCCTCACTTCCATAGGTTATTTCGAGGGAATCGTTGGCTTCTCAAGTGAGACTATCTACGCGGCTGGAATAGGGCAAGATTTCAGGTCATTCCTGATACAATTCAATGGCAGCCAATGGCGTGAGATCAATGTGCTGAATGGAAGGGGGTTGTTGTCGATTTGGGGACGGTCACCAAATGACATCTTGATCGGTGGATTGGACGGATATCTGGCTCGCTACAACGGGAATCAATTTGCGCGAGACTCGCTCCCGTACAGCTTCGATAGCACCGGCATGAATATCCAGGTGAATCAGATTACGGGAGACAATTCCGCTATGCATCTTGTCTTGTCTGTTGCACCCGATACGCTCTTTAATCCAATTTTCTACTTCTACGAGCGGTCTGGACCCCAATGGGAGATCCGCGACAGCAGCTATGAGTTTGCAAGGATATTCATCGATCCTGCTGGAACATTGTATCGCTACGGATATGAGGGCGTTCAGCGCCGACAAGGACCTAACTGGGTGAGCACGCTGACCGGGCTTACTGTTGGACGAAACGGGATGGCTGCATCAAGCTCAAGCAACATGTTTGTTGCGGGCAGTGCAGGCCCTTCACCTGCTGGCCGCGTCTATCATTACGATGGGACCGACTGGTATGAGTACGCACAACTTCGTCTTGCCGATGTCAGCTTCCAAGCAGTCTGGACCGACGGAAGAGAGGCATTTGTCATTGGATGGACTTCAGGGTCACCGATGAAGACAGTTGTGCTTCATGGCAAATGAGTGGGGTACTGCGCTTAACAATGGCAAGCACGTCGCGCACGAATTTGTAAAGGTCCACGGTATGGACCGCGACACCGCAGAACGCAAGTTATTAAACATAGCCACAGAGACACGGAGGCACGGAGATGAAAGAAAGACAAAATGCCATCTTGAACAATCCAAAGAACCTCTCTGTGTCTCTGCGTCTCTGTGGCCAACAAAAGGAGAGCACGCCTATGAAACAATTGCTACTACTACTCGCAATGACATATTCCCTCTTCCTTTCGGCGACAGCTCAGCCTCCGGGCAAGGAGTTGCCGCAGGGAATAGTCTCGCCGCAGCTAACGGCTGCCGGACCTAACTATCAGCTTCTCAACATCAACAACATCACAACTTGGATGCGGCGTGATGGGCAGTCAAACCACTCACCGACCGGCTGGGATGGGTCAATCTACCCACGCTCAACCGCACCCGTCGTGTATCAGGACGGTATTCTCTGGGGGTGCAAGGTGTTTCTTGATTCGGCGCATACCATCCCGGCTGCCATCCATCCCATCAGAGTTGGCGGGCAGACCTACAATGTCGGCACACAGGCTGGCTGGGTCACGGGACTTGGCGCCAATGCTGTAGCAGTCAGCCCCACCGATCCGGCGGTACGCATCTACCGGATTCGACGCGACTTTATGCAAATGGCCTTTGGCGAGATTACTCAGGATGCCGCGGAGTTCTTTGAGAAACCTTTCAATGATGTCACAGCGGCAAACATGACTGCAATCATTGAGCAGTACCGGTCGGATTGGCTTGAATGGCCTGTTGACCGCGGGGCACCCTACATCGAGCGAAACGGCATTCCCGGCTTTCAAAGGCCGCCCTTGGGCCTATACCCGGAAGAGCTCATAGCAGGCAATTACGATGAACCCGGCATTGCCGGCGGACCCGGCGCGCAACCTGCCGATCAGGTTATCTGGACTGTGTTCAACGATCTGAACCCGGCAATCACGATAGGACTGTACGGGTCAAACCCTGTCGGACTTGAAGTGCAGACAACAATCTGGGGCTTCAAACGAACCGATGCGCTGGGGAGTGTCTATTTCAAGCGTTATCGGTTGATCAACAAAGGCGGAGTTCTTGTTGACAGCGTGTCGAAAGGATCGTTTTGGATTGACAGCCTGTTCATTGGTCAGTGGAGTGATACCGATCTTGGCAACTTCGGTGATGACTTGCTCGGCTGCGCTCCGGAATTGAATCTCGCGTATTCCTACAATTCAAAAGCCATCGATCAAACGTTTCAGCCGTTTAACATCCCGGCCCCTGCCATCGGGTACAGCATAGTTCAAGGGCCGATCGTTCAGGGTGGCGCGGTTGACTCTGCCCTGTTTGACTTCCGATGGCTTCGTGGAAAAGTTAACCTTGGAATGACATCTTTCTCGCCGAAGGGGACAGGTACAGGTTTTGGCGATCCGCAATTCGGATACGAGGGGGCGTTGCGTTGGTGGCGCTGGATACAGGGATATCTTCCAGATTCGCCTACTATGCCTTGGAGACTCTACCCATTCCCGCCGGGAATGTCGCAGACAAAATTCCCGTTCTCAGGCGATCCTGTTGCGAGAACGGGCTTTATTGATGGAAAATGGACAGAATACTCCTGGGGTCCCGGAGACCGCCGGTTTACAGCAAGCACGGGTCCAATAAGGCTTGCCCCTGCCGACACTCAGGAGATCATTATCGCAACCGTCGGTGGCTTGGGGGCAGACCATCTTACCAGCATAACAGCAATGAAATATAACCTGCGATCAGTACGGGCGGCGGCAAGTCAGATGTTTGCAATCCCCTCCCCTCCTCCCCAACCAAAAGTGAAGGTGGTCGAATTGGATGAGGAAATTATTCTTGATTGGGGATCGAACATTCAAGACGTAAAGAATGTCGAAGAGTTTGCAGGAAGAGGCGGATACTTGTTCGAGGGATACAACGCCTATCAACTCCCTTCTGCAACATCAACACTAAGCGACGGCGTCCGGATTGCGACGTTCGATGTTGTGAACGGCGTCGCCAACATCCTTGATGAAGTGTTTGATTACAATTCCGGCCTCGTCATTCCTACGGTCGTTCAGCACGGCACCGACTCTGGCGTGCAGCGGTATCTTAGCGTGAAGCGGAACATGCTGAAAGAACAGTATAACCGGCCACCTCTTCGGAACGGAACGGCGTACTATTTTGCCGTAACGGCATACAACTACTCGAGCAGGCCCGACGCAGCGCCGAAGTCGCTCGAATCTGCCCCAATCATTCTGACGGCAAAGCCGCGAAAGCCATTCGGTACGGCGCTGCAAACGCAGCACGGCGATACGCTCAACGTCACGCATTCCGGCGGCAACAGCGACGGGAAAGTCATCCCGATAGTTGTGAACCCGCTTGCGGGAACGGGCCACACGTATGAAGTACGGTTTGACTATGCGACAAACGGTGTAGTCTGGAAACTACGCAACACAACAAAAGACACGATTCTGTTGAGCGGACAAACCAATCAGAGCGGGGACAAGAACTACCCTCTGGTTGAGGGGGGAATTTTCCTTCAGGTTATCAGCACGCCGGATGGAATGAGAGATTGGGCAGTACCGAACGGCGAACGCCGATTTACGTGGGCGGATGGATACGTCTGGTTCGAGGGTTTTGAACACACAATCGGTTGGGACGACCCGGCACATTTCTTTGGCGTGACTAGCCAAAAGACTGTCAGGGCAGATCAACTGAAGAATGTTCTCCTCAAGCTCGCATCAGCATCATCCGGGACGACAGGAAATCCCGGTGCAGGTGACAACCCCTACGGAGGTTGGAATGAAAACAACCCCGGCAGCGACCAGAATTTCTCTTACGGATACAGATATCTACGCGCTGCCGCAGCGCCACCAGCCCGACCGGAATTCGCTCCCTATATTGTCAATCCAACAAGCGGTTTTGCCTACCAAGATTACAAGCGCGGCGTTCCATTATCGGCTTGGAATGTTGATGTGAATCCTCCCGTTCGTCTTGCAGTTGGTCACCTTGAAAATAATGCAGCCACTGGCTTGGTGGACGGTAAATGGTGGCCGGGAGCAAACAGCACAGGGACAAATGGTAACTCAGGCAGCACACGTGAGTGGTTGTTTATCTTTGATAGACCGTACACAGGTGCAACACCTGACCCTGAGTTGCAGCGGGATATTCTCAACAACGGACTTCCCGTCATGTGGTGGCTGGGTGTCCAGCGCCGCGGCGGAAATAACTTCTTTACGGGCGATGAATTCCTCATCTACGCCAATCACCCGAACAGCCCGAACGACGTGTTTGAGTACACCATCCCCGCCCCCGAATCAAGCCCGGAAAATATAAAGGAAAGCGCACGGCGTGTCGGCGTCTTCCCGAATCCCTACTACGCAGGACAATCAGACGGGGCTGTTATGTCGGGTCAATTCGTCACGTTCAATAATCTGCCGAAGAAGGCAACCATTCGCATCTTCAATCTTGCGGGACATGCCGTTCGGACATTGAGGAAGGAGAATGAGTCGCAATTTCTGGAATGGGATCTGACGAACGAACACTCCTACCTCGTCGGCAGCGGGATGTATTTGTGTTATGTCGAGATGCCGGAAATTGGCGAGACGAAAATTCTGAAGCTTGCGGTGATTCAGGGTAATATTATTCCGGGCGTGAAGTAGGTTTGCGGGAGATGTATTTGTCAGGATAGACAGGATTTGCAGGATTATCTTATGATTTTCTTCTTCATCCTGTAAATCCTGTCAAAAAGAATCAAGGTCTTGAAGAAACAAAAGGTCGGTGAGTTGCTGTCACCGACCTTTGTGTTTGTTGAAGTCCGGCTACCTTCGATGGAAAGCGTGCCCGCGTTCTTTGTGCAAGAATTTGTGCAGCACATCTTCCAAATCGGGCTTTGTCTTCTCGTCGAGAGAGTACGCCACCCGCGTGCTCGGCTTCTTGATCTTGATGATGCGTCGCAAATCTATCGGCGTCCCGATAATCACGGAATCACACGGCACCTGATTGATGGTCGTTTCAAGGTCCTTCACTTGTTTATCCCCATAACCCATTGCAGGCAAAAGGGTTCCGGTTTTCGGGTACTTCTCGTATGTTGCCGCAATCGACTTTACAGCATACGGCCTCGGATCGATAATCTCGCGAGCCCCAAAACGCTTCGCAGCAAGCATGCCGGCACCGTACACCATTTCGCCGTGAGTCAGAGTCGGGCCGTCTTCAACTACAAGGACTCTCTTTCCGCGGATCACTTCTTCATCCTCCACATCAATCCTTGAGTTTGCCTGAATAACTGTTGCGTGCGGATTGACGGAGGCCACGTTCTTGAGAACCGTCGCAATATTCTCCGGCTCGGCTGAATCGACTTTGTTCACGACAATCACGTCGGCGAGACGAACATTGGCGGCGCCCGGATAGTAGGTCAACTCATGTCCCGGACGATGCGGATCAACGACGGTGATGGTCAGGTCAGGTTTGTAGAACGGCATGTCGTTGTTCCCTCCATCCCACACGATGATGTCGGCTTCTTTTTCCGCCTGCCGCAGAATCGCCTCGTAATCCACTCCGGCGTAGATGATACCGCCTTCGACTATGTGCGGCTCGTATTCCTCCATCTCCTCGACCGTACATTTGTATTTTTTCAAATCGGCAATCGACGCGTAGCGCTGTACTTTCTGCTTCACCAAATCGCCGTACGGCATCGGGTGACGAACAGCAACAACCCGTTTACCTTGCGAGCGAAGGTACGTGCAGACTTTGCGGGATGTTTGGCTCTTTCCCGATCCTGTACGCACAGCAACAACGGCTACGACCGGCACTTTTGACTTGAGCATCGTTTCACGAGCGCCAAGCACCTTGAAATGCGCCCCGCAGGCCATCACCAGCGAGGCTTTCTCCATCACATAATTGTGCGAGACATCTGAATACGAGAACACTACTTCGTCAATCTTATACTTTTCGATGAGGCGGGCGAGTTCCTCTTCGGCAAAGATGGGGATTCCTTTCGGATACAGCTTCCCCGCAAGAGCCGCCGGATATTTGCGTCCGTCGATGTTGGGTATTTGTGTTGCGGTAAATGCTACGACTTCGAATGTCTTGTTATCCCGGAAGACGGTGTTGAAGTTATGAAAATCCCTTCCCGCCGCTCCCATGATGATAACTTTCGTTCTTGGCATGTCCCCTCCGATTGTTCTTGGAATTAGAATAGTTCAGTTTGTTTTTCACTCATTGCGTGCTGACTCACCACATCCTCTTCGGCAGGAAAAATGTGTGTGCCCGACTTCCCTTCAATTGCATCGTACAAATGTTCGATATCGCTGATAACCGCCTGTTTGCCGCCGCGTTCGAGGTAGAGTAGCGCCGCTTTTACTTTCGGGCCCATGTTCCCTTCCGGAAACTGCCCTTCCTTGTAATAGTTTCTGCATTCCTCCGCAGTAATTGCTTCGAGCCTGCGCTGCGTCGGCTTCTGATAATCAACGTACACGTACTCCACTTCCGTCGCTATCGCAAACACATCGGCATTGAGATGTGTTGCAAGAAGCGAAGAAGTCAAATCCTTGTCTATGACGGCCTCCACACCTTTTTCGGTAACATGATCATTGAGAACGGGAATTCCGCCGCCGCCCCCCGCAATCACCACTAAACCTCTGTTCACACATGCCCGAATGGCGTCGAGTTCGATGATTTCTTTAGGTTCGGGAGATGATACAACACGCCGATATCCGTGGGAATCCTCAATCATCTCCCATTTCATTTGATGTTGGTAGCGCTCGGCGATTTCCTTTGTGTAGAACGGCCCGATGGGTTTTGTATGATGACTGAATGC
Organism: uncultured Chlorobiota bacterium; assembly: GCA_900696645.1. GTDB lineage: Bacteria > Bacteroidota > Ignavibacteria > UBA10030 > UBA6906 > CAADGV01. The sequence continues at coordinate 39,517 of CAADGV010000032.1, forward strand.
AGGGTCGTGCTTATCAACACGGACCTGTGTAATAAGCGAGACAACGGGCACGTACACGTGCATCTTCTGCATCATCTGCCACATGGCATATTGCAGATAGTAGCCGATTTCGCCTTGTGTAGCAGCCACACAGACATCAAGAGGCATTCGGTACGAATGATGCGCCGCGAGTTCCGAGCGTGTAAGCGCCGCGCCAACCTGCGGACCGTTGCCGTGCGTCAGCACAACGCGATGCCCTGCTTTGATCAGCCGTACAACCGTCGTTGCCGTATCAATGGCGTTCTGGAACTGCAACTCGGCAGTTCCGGTTTCATTCGCCTTGATCAGCGCATTCCCCCCGACCGCTAACAACACCAACTTCGACATTCGCTACCTCATTAACGCATACAGAATGGCCTTCTGCGCATGCAGCCGGTTCTCGGCCTCCTGAAACACGACGGAATTCGGAGAATCAATAATCTCGTCCGTCACTTCCTCGTTGCGGTGGGCAGGCAGACAGTGCATGAACAACGCATCGGGCTTTGCGTGAGAGAAAAGCTCACGATTCACCTGATACGGCTTGAAGATATTTCTGCGGATGATGGCTTCCGCTTCCTGCCCCATGCTGGTCCACGTGTCGGTATAAATCACGTCGGCGTCGCGGGCCGCTTCAATCGGATCATTGGTGATGATGATCGAGCCGCTGCTTTTTGCTGCCAGTTCCTTTGCCCGCTGCACCACTTCATCCCTTGCCGCGTAGCCCGGCGGGGTGGCGACGCAGAATGTCGTTCCCCACTTTCCTCCCATCAGCAAAAGCGAGTGTGTCACGTTGTTGCCGTCGCCGATGTAGGAGATTTTGAGATTCTTGAGGTTCTTCTTGTATTCCGTAATCGTGAAGAAATCCGCCATTGCCTGGCAGGGGTGTTCGTAATCCGTCAGTCCGTTGATAACGGGAATCGACGCATGCTCGGCAAACGAGGTGACAACATCCTGCCCGAACGTCCGGATCATTACACCGTCAACCATTCGCTCGAGATTCTTGGCAACGTCAAACACCGACTCGCGTTTGCCGAGAATATTGTCGCCGGGCGGATAGTCAATGCTGCTGCCGCCGAGCGTGTGAATGCCGACTGTAAATGTTGTACGTGTACGAAGCGACGGTTTCTCGAAAATCAGCGCCAGCATTTTTCCTTCCAGAGCCTTGCTATACTTCTTCGGCTTTTTCTTCATGTCAGCCGCAAGTTCGAACAACGATTTGATTTCCTGAATGGAAAGATCATCCACCGAAAGGAAATCCTTTCCTTTCAACTTGGCGTACGCCGGTTTCTTGGAGTTCTTTTTCAAGCGTGATTCCTTTTGATTGTTGTTGAAGTATTCAACCGCGAATTTGTCTTGCCTGACGGCAGGCAGGCGCGAATGGAACGCGCATCACTGGCTTACAGAATGGCGTGCATTCGCGACAATTTCCAGCGTTGTGCAGTTCTTTCCACTCAATGTGGCAACTTGTGTGCCCACACAATCCGCCGAAAACTCCTGAAAAACAAACAACTTACAGGACATGTTTGTGTGTTCTTTCTCATCTTTGGGAAAATAAGCCGTGTAAGCGAGACGATTAACGGCATCAAACCCTCGTCATCTAAATTAATGGAAGTGCGGAAAGAAGCAATAAAATCAAGTTGTTTGGGTTGATTTCCGCAATGCTTCTCGGTACATTTCATCGGCGAGAAGACCTGAGTGTAGGCATAATCAGGGATGCTTACACCCCTTTGATATGTGATTATTCCAAAGGAGGCACTATGTCTACTCGGTTCATTCCCCTTGCATTCCTGCTCTTTTCTTTCACCCTCACCACATTTTCACAAGGTTGGCAATCTTTCGGACCTGACTCGACGAACTGGCAGAACGTTCGGCGCGTGTCGGGGAAGTGGCTTTCGCCGACTGAATACAAACTTGCGGCAGCGTCGGCATACTACGGGATTACCCTCTACTCCCCGTCCACTCAATGGGATTACAAATTCAAATCCTGGTACGATCCGTTTTGGGGAACGGGAACCTCGTATTTCTATTTCGACTTCTCTCCTTGGGAGCCGAATTTTGCGTTCGGGTTTACAGGCTATGCGCAAGCATTTACTGAACCCGCGTTTTACATACAACGTGTTTCACTTGCGCCGAACCCTCTCTTTTCAGAGTTGCCTGCAGCAGGATGCTGGGTCACTCCGCTTGGGTTGCTCTTTCCGCCTCAATCCGATTCACTTGTCTTCGCTTCAGTATGCGGTTTGCATCGCAGCAGCAACCGCGGAATGACGTGGGATACAGTCGCCGGTTACTCTTGGGGTGTATCGTTCGCAAAACTTCTTGGGATGAACAAAACGCTCGGTCATATTCTCTACAAAAGCGACATGACGCAGACATACCAAGCGCATGTGTATCGATCAACGAACCGGGGAAGGAATTGGGATTCCATCTTTACAGCAAACGTACCACACATGCAGTATCCCGAAGAGTCGCCGTACAGCGTGATCGCAACCGGAGATACTATTCTTGTTGCAGTCCAGACTACGGTGTTCGACACCTCGCGCAACATCGGCATATTCAGGTCAACCAACGGAGGGAGTTCATGGACACATGTGTACGCAAACAAACGCGTCGTCGGGATTGCAGAATCGAACGTCTCCCCCAACACACTCTTCGCCGCGTCGGAGGCGGGAATACTCAAGTCAACCGACTGGGGCGCGACGTGGTTTGCGTACAACAACGGCCTGCCGACAACGAGACTGACTAGCCTCCTGCTCAGCCCGTATTCAGACACAATGTTCGTCTCGACCGAAACCCACGGCGTGCTGAAGGTGTGGGGTTTCCTGACGGATGTTGCGGAGAAAAATGTTGTGCCTGCAAGATTTGAGTTGATGCAGAATTATCCAAACCCGTTTAATCCTGCAACAATTATCAGATTCCAAATCCCAAATTCCAATCACGTAACTCTCAAAGTCTACGACCTGCTCGGCAGAGAAGTGGAGACGTTGGTGGATGAGGAAAAACACGCCGGGAATCACGAAGTGACTTGGAATGCGGCTGAATTTGCCAGTGGCATTTACTTCTATCAATTGAAAGCCGGAGGCTATAATGCGACAAGAAAGATGTTTCTCATCCGGTAGAGCAGCCTCCATTGTTTGCTCTTTGTGCTGCACATTGTTTGTTTTCAGCGGCGGGTACGCGCAAAACGGTTGGACAATCCCCGTTGTGATCAGCCGGGATTCCATCAGTGAGCGGCACCCGACATTTGCCAACTATAGGTTCAACTACGGTATCATGCAGCCCGCGGAGGAGGCTCTGGCGTTTGTCCGTAACAACAGGAATATCTGCGTGCGCCGGACACGCAACAATGCGACAGAGTGGTCGGATACACTTTTCTGCGTGCCGAATGATTCTGCCGCCTATGCCAACCCGACCATCACCTACACTAAAGTTCCCGGCACACAACGTTGGATGCTTATTCTCGCTTGGGAAAGCGACGAGTACCCGATGCCCGGCGCAATTCTCATGTTTACCACATGGGATAATGGAGTGTGGAATCAACAGTCGCCTATCACGCTCGACTTTGCAGGCGATCGCAATCCGCATCTTGCGCCGCATGATAGCGGTGCCGGAATTGTCTGGGAACGCCGTGGACGAATTATGTACTCTCGTTATGCCGCAGGCGTCTGGTCATGGCCCGAATACGTCACGCCAGCCGGCGATTCGCTCAATTCAAATCCCAAACTCACATACGATAATGCACGCCCGGTTGTCGTCTGGACAAAGCGGAAGACTCCTGACACCACCTATGCAATCTACTGTTCAACAAAACTCGGAAGTGCTTGGCGGCAGCCGGACACGCTTGTCTATTCCGGCGATAACAGGCAGCCGTCCTTCTTCAAACCACAAACTCCATGGAGTACCCTCGCAGTCTGCTGGAGCAGGGCTTACGGAACGTACAGGGTTGCCGTATCGAGGGAGCTTAGTTTTGTTAACGATTCACTCCGACTCGGAGGGATTGAGACACTTTCGCCCTATCAGGCTCAAGGAGTTAATTCATCGCCTGCAGTAAACAACACGCCGATTCCCATTACCACTCAATCCACTCCGCTGACCTGGAATATTGCCAGCACGTGGCAAACCGACTCACCGACTTTGGGCAATGGAATAGCCGTTTCATCTTGGGCAGGGGTGGTAACATCAACATTCAGTCCGCCAGCTCTCACAACATACCATAATCCGGATATCTCTCCCGGAGTATGGTCATATCCCTACGTTCGGTTTTGGGTAGCGTGGGAAGGTGTTGCCAACAACGTATGGAAACTCTACGGATCAGTCTTGTCTGTGATGATCACTGAGGTTCAGGAACATGAAGAAAAGCCTACTACGTACGGATTGTACCAAAACTATCCAAACCCGTTCAACCCGAGTACAACAATCGGATTCCAGATTACTGATTACGGATTTGTGACGCTCAAGGTGTATGACCTGCTCGGCAGAGAAGTGGCGATGCTGGTGAATGAGGAGATGGGGCCGGGAAGGTATGAGAGAATCTTCTATGCGGAAGGGTTGGCGAGCGGAATATACATCTATCGACTGCAAGCAGGGCATTTAACGATCTCTCGAAAAATGATCCTCCTTCAATAAAATGAGAAGGGAATAGGTATGATCAAGTTTGCTATAGTCGCTTTATCGAGCTTGATGATTCTGGACAACGCATCAGCCCAAACCGGTTGGGTACGGCAAACAAGCGGAACATCAAACTACCTGTATTCCGTCTATTTCGTCTCCCCCACCACCGGTTGGGTTGTGGGGCAAGCGGGGACGATTCTCAAAACAACCAACTCGGGAATCATCTGGTCGCCCCAGTCAAGCGGCACAACGAACTTCCTTTACTCTGTTTTCTTCATCGACGCCAACACAGGCTGGACTGTCGGGCAGAACGGCACAATACGCAAAACAACAAACGCCGGAGCGGTATGGTCTCCGCAGTCCAGCGGCTCCAGTGAGTATCTCTATTCCGTAACATTCACTGATATGTCGAATGGCGTAATCGTCGGCAGCAACGGGCTTGTCCTGCGAACTGCCGACGGCGGCGCGCAATGGAGTCCTGTACACACGGGCATATCAAACACGCTCAGCACAGTAAACTTCCCCATCTCCGCAACATCGCTTGTTGGGTATGCCGTAGGCGGCAGCGTATCGGAAAGTACTGTGTTGCGAACCACCGACGCGGGAGTTACCTGGACTCCGCAGGATGCAGGGACAAGCAACTGGCTGTTCGGCGTTCATTTCACCGACCTGCAAACCGGCTGGGCGGTGGGCGTTAACGGGGCTATCAGGCATACAACGGACGGCGGACAAATGTGGTTGCCGCAGTCAAGTGGTACGGTCGAGCGTCTCGTCGGGACTCACTTCCCTGCTCCCAATACAGGATGGGCGGTCGGGTTTGCGGGCACAATTCTGAAGACGGAAAATGGAGGGAACGAATGGATTCCGCAGACGAGCGGCGTCACGAACAACCTCTGGTCTGTTTTCTTCTTGGATTCAAACACAGGGTGGGCCGCAGGATGGAACGGAACAATCCTGCACACGCGAACGGGCGGAACGACGTCGGTTGCCGAGAAGAGTCAACCTGCGGAGTTTGTGTTGGAGCAGAACTATCCCAACCCGTTTAATCCGAGTACAAATATCAAATTCCAAATCCCAAATTCCAACCATGTGTCTCTCAAGGTCTTCGACCTGCTCGGCAGAGAAGTGGCGACGTTGGTGAATGAGGAAAAGCACCCAGGCACTTACACCGTACAATGGGAGGCATCGGAACTTGCAGGTGGCGTTTACGTTTACCGATTGACTGCAATCGGATTTCAGCAAGCAAGAAAACTTTTACTGCTTCGATAATCGTCATTCAATCCTCAACCATAAAGAGTCCGTGCCCTCAACACGGACTCTTTTTCTTTTCCCCCTTTGCATCTTCCCCCCTAAAATCCGACCTTAATACTGCTCGCAATTGCTTATCTATACTAACCCCAATAAACAACGAGGTTATGATGCCTGTACGCCAATGCCTGCTTATGCTACTAATTGTATGTCTTTTTCTCATTCCCGCCATTTCCTCTTCTCAATCCGACACAACAACGCCTCTGTTTACACACGAGGATTTGTGGCTGATGAAGCGTGTCGGAAATCCCATGCCGAGTCCGGATGGAAAGTGGGTGTTGTTTTCATTGACTGAGCCTTCGTACGACGAGAAAGACCAACGGTCGGATCTCTGGATTGTCGCATCCGACGGCAAATCGAAACCTCGCCAGATCACATTCAGTCTCGCCGGAGAAGGTGGCATGGCATGGAGTCCGGATAGCAGAAAGATTGCTTTCACGGCAAAACGTGAGGGGGATGAAGTTGCGCAGGTGTATATTCTGAATTTCGCCGAAGGAGGCGAAGCGATGCGGTTTACGAATCTCTCAACCGGTGCCGGATCGCCTCAATGGCGACCCGACGGCAAAGCTATTCTCTTCACGAGCAGCGTTTATCCCGGCGGGGACAATGACAGTCTAAACAAGAAAATCGCCGCCGACCGGAAGGCACGCAAGTACAAGGCGCGAGTGTACGAAGGCTTCCCGATCCGCAATTGGGATAGATGGTTGGAGGATACAAAGACCCACCTGTTTGTCCAATCGCTTGATGAGGGCGCAAAAGCGAAGGATATTCTTGCAGGAACGAAGCTCTCAAACGAGCCCGGCTACGCAGGTGGAAGCGCCATTTGGTCGCCGGACGGCTCGAGCATCATATTTTCAGCAACAACAAAGAGACACACTGCCGCGTACGCTGAAGTGAATTATCATTTGTGGATGATGCCTGCGACGGGCGGCGAGCCGAAACAACTCACTCCCGATAACGGCAGTTATGGCAATCCCGCCTTCTCTCCGGACGGGAAGACACTTTACTGCCTTTTCAGTCCCGCAAACAACTGGGTCTACAATCATACGCGCATAGCAAAACTCACGTGGCCTGCAGTCGGCCAGCCCGCTGTATTGACGGAGAAATTCGACCGATCGGTTGGCAGCTACGCCATCTCCCCAGATAACAGAACCATTTACTTTCTTGCGGAAGAAGCGGGACACGAAAAGCTGTTCACAATTCCGGCTTCGGGTGGAGATGTAAAGCTGGCTTTCGACATGACTGCGGGCGTGTACACAGGACTCGCAATCCCGGAAAAGACATCAAACACGATGTTGTTCGGTAAATGGGAAAGTGCAACGTCACCCGCCGAGATCGTCGCCATCGATCTCAAAAACAAAACACACCGGTTTCTGACATCATTCACAACTGCAAAAACAAAGGAATTGAATCTGCCGCCGCTTCGGCATTTCTGGTTTACCAACAAAGAGGGAATGAGGGTTCACAGTATGCTCGTCGTGCCGCCGGGATTTGATGAATCGAAGAAGTATCCGTTGGTGGTGATGGTGCATGGCGGGCCGCATAATATGTGGCGTGATTATTTCTTTTTGAGATGGAATTACCATTTGCTCGCAACTCCGGGGTATGTATTGCTGTTAACCGACTATCGCGGCTCAACCGGTTACGACGAGAAGTTTGCGCAGGCTATTCAAGGCGATCCTTTTGTAGGCCCGGCGGCTGATATTCATCAGGGAATTGACGAGGCATTGCGCCTCTACAAATTCCTCGACTCGACAAAAATCGCTGCAATGGGCGCCAGTTACGGCGGCCACATGGTGAACTGGTTTCAAGGAACAACCGATCGTTTCAAATGCTTCGTGAGTCATGCCGGTCTCATCAATCTCGAATCGCAATGGGGAACAAGCGACGTGATCTACCATCGTGAAGTCGGCAGCGGCGGACCGGTGTGGGAACAAGGCGAAGTCTGGCGAAAGCAGAATCCTGCCCGTTATGCAGCAAACTTCAAAACGCCTGTGTTGGTGAGTGTTGGAGAAAATGACTTTCGCGTTCCCCTCAACCAGTCGTTGGAATACTGGAGCTATTTGCAGCGCCTTCAGGTGCCGAGCAAGCTGGTTGTATTCCCGGAGGAGAACCACTGGATCATGAAGGGCGAGAACAGCAAGTTCTACTACAGCGAGCTGAAAGATTGGCTGGGCAAGCATCTTAAGTAAGCAGTCATAGGATGACAGTTCCTGCAGTTGGCGGGGACTGTTATTTGAAGATTCCCAAAGACGAAAAGATAAAGAATAGCCACAAAGGCTCGAAGACACCAAGAATTAACGAAGAAAACCATTCCTGATTGATCGAAGAACTTTCTCGTACCTCGGGATCGGCACGCACAAAACCGAAAAGAGCTTTGCGAAACCTTAGAGTCTTGGCGACTTCGGGCAAGCCTTTTTAGGTTTTTGATTTGTGGCATCTCCATGGACTGTTATCCTTTGCATTTCTCCCCTCTCATGGCTATTTTACATCATGCTCACGAACAACCTTCTCCCTGATATAAATGCCACATCTCCGTCGCATTCTGGGTCAATTGCCTCTTGAGTTGATGTTTTGGGTTGCGGCACTTGTCTATCTCGCCGCAATCAATCCTGATGGCAACGGGCTACCGACGTTTTGTGTTCTCAAGGCGCTCGGAATTACGTTCTGTCCGGGTTGCGGCCTCGGGTCATCTATTTCGCATGCCCTTCACGGCGAGTATATTATTTCACTGCGACACCACCCGCTTGGCCTTTTTGCGCTGATTGTGATCATCCATCGCGTATTCACTCTCACAACGTTGTTGCTCAAATCAATTCCCCACCAACCAATGAAAGGATACACCAATGCCTAACATAATGCAGTTACTTCCCGAAATCGACGGCGAAGAAATGATGTACCTGCAGAACATGATGAAAGACTACACTGACCAGCAGGCACAACAGTTTGCGATGATGTATCGCACCCGGCGGCGTGATCCGCAGACAATCCTGCTTGTCACCATCGTCGGGTTTCTTGGGATTGCAGGAATCCAACGCTTCATGACGGATCAGATCGGCATGGGGATTCTCTATTTCTTTACCGTCGGACTCTGTTTCATCGGAACGATTGTTGACCTCATCAACCACAAGAAGATTGCAATCGAGTACAATCAGACCCAGGCCCAGCAGATTGCGATGATGGTGAAATCGAGTACCTGATGTTTCTTTCTACACATTCAAAGTCAAGAATCTGCAGATCCCCTCTGCAGATTTTTGATTTTATGCAAGGTGTATCCTGGTTTTGAACTACCATAGTGAGCTTTCACGGATACACTGGCACGAGCTTGCGACCGTGATCGAGAGAGCGCCTCTGGGCAAACGGGATCCGGACTTTGTCGAGAAGACGTACCGAGGAAGCTACGTATACTGCTTTGTTGAGGATAACGGGAAACTGATTGGCGCGGGCAGAGCCATTTCTGACGGCGTGTCGAACTCGGCAATCTACGATGTTGTCGTTCTTCCGGAATACCAGGGCAAGGGCATCGGCAAATCGATTGTACAGTACTTATTAGATCGATTGCCCCGCCGTTCCGTTCTACTTGTCAGCGCACCAAAACAGGAGGATTTTTACCGGAAACTCGGGTTTCACAAACTAAAGACTGCATATCTGCGTCATGAAGAAATCGAGCGGTGGATAAGCGAAGGGTACATTGAGGAGAAGCCATCCCGCCATCATATCGAATGAACGAGCTGCGGATACAGATCGCCCGATGGATTTCCGTCGTCGGCCATCCGTTTCTTTTGATGCCGGTTCTCACCGGGATTATCGCCTATCATGTTCTTCCGCCGCCACAGGCACTTGTTGCGATAGTCGTTGCGCTTGGTGTTGTGATTGTGCCGGCTGCACTGTACACCATCTATCGGGTTCGCAAAGGAACCTGGGGTGATCTTGACGTCTCCGATCAACAACAGCGGGGACAATTCTACAACATTCTTCTTCCGTTGCTTCTGATCATCACAGTTGTTGCAACGCTCGCCGATGTGCCTCCGGCTATTCCCCTTGGAGCCGGGGGAATCATTGCACTAGTAGGCTTGGCTCACTTCATCAATTCACGGGTGAAGGTTTCGTTACACACGGGCTTCGGGTTTTTCGTGGCACTGACTCTCTTTTTGATAAGATCTGATATCGCATTTGCGGTACTGATTCTCGCTTGTTTCATCGGGTGGTCACGGATCGTACTTGGCCGTCACTCAGTCCGTGAAGTACTGCTTGGCGGTGGACTCGGATTTGTTGTAGCAGGCGCATTGGTAGTCGCGCTGCGGATGTTGAATTAACCCGCAAGGATTTTCTTGCGGAGATATCGCAAAGATGTATGAGGATGTGAACGATTTTCATTTGAAGTATCCGAAGCTGCCGGAATAATAGCAGCACCATCAAGACGATAACGAACAGATTCATCATGAAACAGACAGCACTTTTTGTCGTACTTATGCTTCTTCCCTGGTTGCTTGCCGCCCAGTACCAAAACGTCCGTGTGAGCAGCCCGACTGCAAGCCAGCCGGAAGAAGTGTGCATTGCTATCAACCCCGCCACCCCTATGCAAATGGCTGCGGGTTCGAACCTGAACTACGCGTACCGCTCAACCGATGGCGGCGCAAGCTGGATTCAATCGACACTCACATCTTCGCTGGGAGTCTGGGGTGACCCGTGCGTAGTATTTGATGGAAATGGAAATCTGTACTATGCCCATCTATCCAATCCGCCTTCACCGGGATATTGGATAGACAGGATTGTTGTTCAGAAATCGACAAATGCAGGAGTGAATTGGAGTACGGGCGTTGGCGTGGGCTACAATCCGCCAAGAAAGAATCAGGATAAAGAATGGCTTGCCGTGGATTTAACAAACTCTCCGCATCACAACAATCTGTACATGGCGTGGACGGAATTTGATTCGTACGGTTCATCAAACGCGGCCGACAGTTCGCGCATTCTCTTCTCACGTTCAACAGATGCAAGCGTCTCGTGGTCAACGCCTGTCCGCATCAGCGATAAGGGCGGAAATTGCATTGACAGCGATGAAACCGTTGAGGGAGCAGTCCCCGCCGTCGGCCCGAACGGAGAAGTGTATCTCAGTTGGTCCGGTCCGCTCGGCCTTATGTTCGACAAATCCACCGATGGCGGAGTAACGTTCGGGGTTGACCGGTTTGTGGTGGATCAACCGGGTGGCTGGGATTTTGACATACCGGGAATCAATCGAACAAACGGATTTCCCATCACCTTGTGCGACGTCAGCACGTCTACCCACCGCGGCACAATCTACATCAACTGGAGCGACCAACGAAACGGATTGAATAACACCGACATCTTCCTCATCAAATCAACTGATGGCGGCACGACATGGAGTTCGATCAAGAAAGTGAATGACGATCTCACAACTACACATCAGTTCTTCACCTGGATGACCATTGATCAGACTACAGGATACCTGTATGGTGTTTTCTACGACAGAAGGAACTACACGGGCACACAAACGGATGTTTACGTTGCCCGCTCAACTGATGGCGGAGAGACATTCGAGAACTTCAAAGTGAGTCAGACATCGTTTTCTCCCCAGGCCAGCATCTTTTTTGGCGACTATACAGGCATTGCAGCATTCAACAGAAAAGTCTATCCTATTTGGATGAGAATGGATGGAACGACCCTGAGCGTTTGGACTGCCATCATTAACGATACGTCGGGAGCTACGTCCGTGGCGAGCGGAGCGGAGCAGCCTGCCGACTTTCAATTGCTGCAGAATTATCCCAACCCGTTCAACCCAACCACAACTATTGATTTCTTTGTGGGTAAGGCGAGTCACGTTACGCTCGACATGTTTGACATCACCGGCAGGAAAGTCACCAGCCTTGTGGACGAGATCCGCAATCAAGGGTGGCACTCTGTTCAGTGGAATGCACAACATCAGAATCTTGCCCATGCAACAGGCGTTTACTTCTCACAAATGAAATCCGGTTCATATATTGAACGTAAGAAGCTCATCTTACTGAAATAAGCTATGACGTCATTGCCTTCGTCTTTTGGGAGAACATTCTTTGTCACAGGCGCCGTCTCTGCTGCAATCGGGGTTGCAGCAGGAGCGTTTGGCGCGCACGGCTTGAAGTCAATCCTCTCGCCCGATATGCTTGCGGTGTACGAAACCGCCGTTCGCTATCATATGTATCACGCGTTCGGATTGATTGCGGCGGGTTGGGCTGCACACTCTACGCAGAACTCGAAAGCGAACATTGCGGGTTGGTGTTTCGTTGCCGGAACAGTTCTATTTTCAGGCTCGCTGTACATCCTCACTCTGACCGGATTGCGCTGGCTCGGCGCAATAACACCGTTCGGCGGCGTATTGTTTATTACCGGATGGATTGCGCTTGCACTTTCGTTCCTCCGCAATGCAGAGTCACCGCGGAGGAATAATGTTTGAGAAAGAAGTCAAGGCAATGCTGGCCTCCAAATCCATCAACTACAAGGATGGCACCCGTAGCACATCCGACCTTGACTTTTTTCTCCCCGATCACAACATTTACTTCGATGCGAAAGAGAAGGCACAACGATTCTCAATGAAGAATTGGAACGAAGCCTCCATGCCGCAGGATTCGTTATTCATCATAGATGATCTCGCGGCCCGCAAACTTTTACTTTACGCCCCTCATAGCTTCTGTCTTGTCAAGGATTCATCTGTCTCGCCCCCCATGTACTACGCCTACTCAATTGTCGATTTGTTGTGCATTCCGAAGAAGCGGGTGAAACGTCCTATCGAACGTTCAGTGAGAGCTTACAAGGGAAAATGGCTCATCGATTTGCGTGATGCGGCGGCCTTCGAAACACTTGACGACGCGATCGGCTACCTCCTGAGCTATCGCAAGAAATTCTCCCTCATCTTCAACACACACATCGATTGTTGGGGAAAGTACCCGTCTGAGAATATCAAAACGTCAGGACGTTTGCGGACTGCCGGATATTGGGAAAAAGATTCGGAATCGCATTCCTGACTGAACTCTTGTGCATGTCACGGCGTTTCAGTATTAAACCGTCCGCCGTTCGCCGAGTTGCTGATGATGCTCGCCGAAAATGACATAACTTCCGCCCTGTACATTCGTATACTTGTCGAACATTGTGGAAGCCCCGGAAAGTGTTTGAGTGAAAGCGGGGAATTTGTATCTTATGGCGACTTTTTTCCAGTGTCTCTATCGAAATCCGGCAAAACCATGAGTCTTTCAACAGAAAAAACCGACCTTTCCAAGTTGCGCATACACGACGAGAAGCGGGATGGTAATGCTTCTTCCAAATCAAAGAAACTCGTTATCACAATAACGTTGGCTGCCGTTTTGCTTGTGAGCATACTCATCTGGCTCGATGGATTTTTTTCATCAGCAGTTGAAGTTGAAGTTGCGACGGCTTCGCTCACGTATCCATCCTCCGCAAACGCCGTGCTGACTGCTTCGGGTTATGTGGTAGCACAACAGAAAGCCGCCATTGCGTCAAAAGCAACCGGCCGGCTTGTGTTTCTTGGTGTTGAGGAAGGCGACCGCGTGAAGAAAAATCAGATCATCGCCCGAATTGAAGATCAGGATGTGTTGGCTGCACTGGCGCAGGCCCGTGCAAACTTCGAGCTGGCAAAAGCCGACTTCGACGATGCAAGCCGATGGCTCGAACGGCAGAAATCTCTCTTTGGATCGGGTTCGACGTCGAAGGCGGAACTCGATGCAGCAGAAGCGCGACACAGGCGGGTTGAAGCGTCAATCAAATCTGCCGAAGCGGCGGTTCGCTCTGCTGAAGTTGCGCTCGAGAACACACGGATTCGGGCTCCGTTCGATGGTACAGTCCTTAGCAAAAATGCGAATGTCGGAGAAGTTGTTGCGCCGTTTGCGGCCGCGGCGAGTTCCCGTGCCGCCGTTGTCACCATTGCAGATATGCTGTCACTTGAAGTGGAAGCCGATGTGTCCGAATCTAACATTACCCGCGTAACAGCAGGCGGCCCCTGCGAGATCGTGCTTGATGCCTATCCCGACCGCCGCTATCCCGGATTCGTTCACAAGATTGTCCCGACAGCAGATCGTGCCAAGGCTACCGTGCTGACAAAAGTTCGATTCAAGGAGCGCGACGATCGCGTGCTACCTGAAATGAGCGCAAAGGTAACGTTTCTTTCTCAAGCGCCGGAACCGGGAGATGCAAACCAGCCTCCGAAACTCACTGTGCCCTCAGGTGCAGTTGTTTCGCGGGACGGACAAGACATCGTATTGGTTGTCAAGAATGGAACTGTAAACGAGACACCGGTTCGCTCCGGTGGCCGAATCGGTGACCGAACCATAGTAGAGGAAGGGATTCTTCAGGGAGATCAGGTCATCATCCGCCCCGAACCATCCCTGAAAACGGGGACACGAGTAAAGGCAAAATAGCAGACACTACTACGGAGAGAAATATGGCAGGAACTAACGGCACTATCATTAGTGTCAACAAAGTGAGGAAATCGTACTATCGGGATACAATCGAAATCCCTGTCCTCAACAATATCTCGATCAACGTCCCCGAAGGCGAATTCCTTGCGCTTATGGGGCCATCAGGGTCCGGCAAAACGACGTTGCTGAATCTGATTGCCGGAATCGATCGACCGGATGAAGGCGAAGTTGTTGTCGGCGGCGTAAACATTGCGGCGCTCAGCGAATCCGAACTTTCGAAATGGCGTGCCCGGCATGTTGGATTTGTGTTTCAGTTCTACAATCTCCTTCCTGTTCTTACTGCATACGAGAACGTTGAGCTGCCCTTGCTGCTCACCAATCTCTCAAAAAAGGAAAAACACGAACACGTGGAATTTGCGTTGAAGCTTGTTGGCTTGAGCGACAGAATGTATAACAAGCCGGGTCAACTTTCCGGAGGCCAGGAACAGCGCGTCGCAATTGCCAGAGCCGTTGTCACAGATCCGACAATTCTCGTTGCGGATGAACCCACGGGCGATCTTGACAAAGTGTCCGCCGCCGAGATCATGGAATTACTCGACCGGCTGAACAAGGAGTACAAGAAAACAATCGTGATGGTAACGCACGACCCGCGTGCGGCAGAAAAGGCTCACACCGTCCGTCATCTTGAGAAAGGAGAACTCACGTAGCATGTTTCGGATTGTCATCAAAAATGCGCTCCGGCATGTACTGAGATCGTCTCTTACCATTCTCGGTATAGCGATTGCGGTTATTGCCTTCTGCCTGCTGCGCACGGTCGTTACCGTATGGTACTCCGGCATTGAAGTCTCAGCCGCCAACCGATTGATCACACGTCAAGCCGTATCGTTTATCTTCCCGCTTCCCTATGCGTATCGTGATCAGATAGGGCGTGTGGATGGCGTTGAACAAGTGTCGTTTGCCAACTGGTTCGGAGGCACATACATCGACAAGAAGCAGTTCTTCGCACGGCTCGCCGTTGATCATGAGACTTTTTTCGACGTGTACCCGGAATTCCTAATCTCGCCCGAGGAGTTACAGGCGTTCAAGCGTGAGCGCAACGCCTGTGTGGTCGGTGAGGATCTGGTTAAGCGATACGGGTTCAAAATTGGAGATATCATTCAAATCGAAGGTGACATCTTCCCGGGCCAATGGCAGTTTGTCGTCCGCGGAGTTTACAAGCCGCGTGAGCCTGCAATCGATCCCTCGAATTTTCTGTTCCGATGGGATTACCTTGACGAGCGGTTGCGGCAAGACTCGCCCACCCGTGCAGGATATGTCGGTTGGTATATTGTGAAAACGAAAGATGCCGCTGCAACAGCGCAAGTATCACAGAACATCGACAATTTGTTTGCTAATTCACGTGCCGAGACAAAGACGGAAACCGAGCGACAGTTCCAACAAGGCTTCATTGCAGCGTTCAGCGCGGTTATTGACGCAATGAATTTCATTTCATTCGTTATCATCGGCATTATCATGCTCGTTCTCGGAAACACGATGATTATGTCATCGCGTGAGCGAACACGGGAGTACGCCGTTCTTAAAACAATCGGGTTCTCCGGACGGCAATTGCTTATCATGATTGCGGGAGAATCGCTGCTTATTGCAGCCTTGGGCGGCTTGCTCGGGCTTCTTGCAACGTTTCCTTCGATTACTTTCTTCCAGGCGCTGATGCCGAAAGGGTTCTTCCCTGTCTTCTTCATTGAGCCCATTACAATCGTGTTGGCGGTGACAGCGGCTATTCTTGTCGGCGTCGTGGCCGCAATCTTCCCTGTTCACAGAACACTGCGGACGAAGATTGTTGAAGGCTTGCGCTTCATCGGATAAGTCAGAAAGGCATATAATGAAGATTCCATTGAAATATACATTCCGCAACCTCCAGAGCCGCCGTCTGACAACAGCATTGACAATTCTTGGAATAACCCTCGTTGTGTTTGTCTTTGCGGCCGTGTTGATGATGGCACATGGTGTTGAGAAAACCCTTGTCGCAACCGGTTCCGAGGAGAATATCCTCATCAGTCGAAAAGCATCGAACGGAGAGATTTCGAGTATCATCGACGGCGAGACGGTCAACATCATTCTCGCTATGAACCAGGTCGCCCGAACGCCGGCAGGTGCTCCGTTCGCAACGAAAGACGTGGCGACCGTTATCAATCTCCCGAAAACAGACTATGTCGGGATTACCAATGTGACTGTGCGAGGTGTGTCGCCCGATGCATTTGCCCTGCGACCAATGGTGAAGATTGTGGAGGGAAGAGCCTTTCAATGGGGCGCACGTGAAATCATCATCGGCAATTCGATTGCACGCAGAATCCTGAACGCACGCGTGGGCGGCACCATCAAGATAGGCGGAGATCAATGGACCATCGTCGGTAGGTTTGATGCGGAAGGATGCGGATTCGACTCCGAAATCTGGGGAGATGTCCTTCAGCTTACTGATGCCCTCGGGCGCAGTAATGCCTTTTCAACATTGACACTGAAACTCCGTTCACCGCAGGAGTTTGATTCGTTCAAAGAGGCGTTTGAATCGGATGCCCGCTTGCAACAATTCGTCCCCAAAACGGAGCGGCAATTCTTCGAGGAACAGTCCGAGACAATGGCACTTTTCATACGCGTTCTCGGAATCTTTATTACAGTAATTTTCAGTGCAGGTGCTGTTATTGGAGCGATGATAACCATGTACGGGGCGGTTGCTAATCGAACAGTGGAAATTGGCACGCTGCGGGCGCTCGGTTTCCGTCGCAGAAGCGTTCTTTCCGCTTACTTGATTGAATCACTAATGATTGCACTCATCGGAGGCATTGTCGGTGTTGTGCTCGCATCATTCCTGCAGTTCTTCAGCATATCAACAATCAACTTCGACTCTTTTGCAGAAATCGAATTTTCTTTTGCCCTCTCAACCGGCATCATCATCTCGTCGCTAATGTTTGCTGTGGTCATGGGTTTTGTGGGAGGCTTTCTGCCTGCATTCCGAGCTGCGCGTCTGAACATTGTTTCGGCCTTGCGCGCATCCTAAGATCATCTCTTCTTTCCTGAGGGAGCCCGCCCGGAGCGGGCTTCGTCATTCCTCCAATCTCACACCCATGTATGTACATATTCCCTGCTTTCTGCAAACGTTTCAACCGATCCACGTTCATTCCTACATACACTCCCGCCCACTGCCTTCATCAATCTTCGGGCTGAGAAAATCCACTTCCAAATGACAGTTAATTCCGGTTTACTTTGGCATCAAAGTAGTTTGTCTCTGCATTGAAGGAACACACATTGAGGCTGTGTCCTCCGAATCACCGGAGCAATGAATGAGTTTTCAAACCCAAACCAGAATAGTCAGTCATGTAGGGAGATTTGCGAGATGTTTCAGGTAATTGTAAGATGCTTGTTTGCCGGAACCCTGTTTCTCGTTCCCGCACTGGTGTCTGCTCAGAGTGCATGGCAATCAACCAATGGGCCGTGTACAGGATTCGTATACTCACAAGCAGTTGACGCGACGGGAACCATCTACGCCGGAACCGGCGGCCGTGGTGTCTATGTTGTCGAGAAGGTCAAAGGCAGCGCATGGCAACAACGCAACGCAGGATTGCAGACAAATGCCGTCTATGCAATTGTTGTAGACCGGAATAACAAGGTGTTTGTCGGGACGGATGAAGGGGTCTATTCGTCAACCAATTCCGGGGCGCAATGGATACTTTCGAGTGATGGCTTGACAACAACATTTGTGAATGCGCTCGCTGTAGGCAAGAACGGTTCTCTGTTCGCAGCAACCGGCGGAGGAGGCATTTTCCGTTCCGATGACAACGGCGAAAGCTGGAAACCTGTAAACGCAGGATTGACCTCCCTCATCGTGCTGTCCCTGGCAACCGACGATGGGGGCAACTTGTATGCCGGAACAGATGGCAGCGGCATTTTCCGATCACACAACAATGGTGATACTTGGAACGATGCAAGCAAGGGCCTGACCAACTCAGCTGTGCTTACGTTGCTCGTCGATCCAAAAGGCATAGTCTATGCAGGGACACGCGGCGGCGGAGTGTTTCGCTCAACCGACTACGCAGGGTCATGGAGCGAGGCAAATACCTCTCTTCGGGCCAGTTCGATCTACACATTAGTGACTGATAACAGCGGAAATATTTTTGCGGGAACCGATCAAGGCGCGTTTGCCTCTACGAATATGGCTTGGAGCTGGACTCCCATCAATACCGGCTTGACAAATCCTGTGGTGCTTTCGCTGGCGGTTACGTCTTCAGCGCTTCTCGCCGGAACAGGCGGGTCAGGGGTGTTCCGATTGCAGTAGATTTTTACCAAACGCGTTGGTCGAGGGGGGGACGCAAAGGGCCGGTGTTGGGGGAACACCGGCTCTTTGCATTTTGAATCATTGTCCTATTCAGCCCGCAGTGTCCGTTCCAACGCCTTCCGATTCGCTCGAATAGTCTTCTCGATCATTTCATCCGTGTGTGCAGAGGAAACAAATCCTGCTTCAAATTGCGACGGCGCAAGATAGATGCCTTCTTCCAACATTGCATTGAAGTATGCAGCATAGCGTTTCGTATCGGATGTGAGAGCAGATTGATAGTCTCGAACATTGGAAGACGTAAAGAACAGCGTTGACATTGACCCAATTCGATTCGAGGTCGCGGGTATTCCGAGACTTCTGACGTTTTCGGCAAATCCCACCTCAAGGGCTTGAGACTTTTTCTCAAGCTTCTGATAGAATTTTTCATCTTCAAGAATAACCGAGAGAGTTTCAAATCCAGCCGTCATCGCAAGAGGATTTCCCGATAACGTCCCCGCCTGATACATGGGACCACTTGGAGCGACGATCTGCATGATGTCCCCTCTTCCGCCATAAGCCCCAACGGGAAGCCCGCCCCCAATAATTTTGCCGAATGTTGTAAGGTCGGGTTGGATGTTATAGCGTTCTTGTGCTCCTCCGAGAGCCAGCCTGAATCCCGTCATTACTTCATCGAAAATGAGGATGATTCCTTCTTTCGTGCAAAGTGATCGGAGATTTTCCAGGAAGCCATCGACGGGGGGCACGCAACCCATATTCCCGACAACAGGTTCGACGATGATTGCTGCGATCTCATGCTTGTTCTGATCGACAATCTCCTTCACTGATTCTATCGAGTTGAACCTTGCCGTCAACGTCAGTCTCGCAATAGCGGACGGAACGCCGGGACTATCAGGAACGCCGAACGTCATGGCTCCCGAACCCGCTTTGATGAGAAACGAATCGCCATGTCCGTGATAGCATCCCTCACACTTGATGATTTTCTCTCTGCCTGTTAATGCGCGTGCCAAGCGAATAGCGCTCATCGTTGCCTCGGTGCCGGAATTGACCATCCGAACCATCTCCACCGATGGGACGAGTCGGCAAATCAACTCAGCCATTTTCACTTCAAGTTCCGTTGGTGCCCCAAAGCTCGTACCGTCCATTGCAACTTTCCTGATCGCCTCAATCACCCGTGGGTGAGCATGACCGAGAATTGCAGGCCCCCACGTTCCGACGTAGTCGATATACTCGTTGCCATCCACATCCCACAGCTTTGCGCCGGCGGCTTTTGCAATGAACAATGGATTCCGTCCAACAGATTTGAATGCGCGGACGGGTGAGTTCACACCGCCGGGAATCGATTGTTTTGCCCGTTCAAAAAGTGAATTTGACGTCTTCGTATTCATGAAAGACTTCATAGGTTGAGAATGAGAAGGGCACAACTCGTGCCCCGGTGTTTTCTATTTCTGTTTGTCGAGAACGGCGGAAGCTTCCTTCGCAAAATATGTCAAAATCATATCTGCCCCGGCGCGTTTGATCCCGGTCAGCATTTCCATCATGACCCGCTCGCCGTCAATCCAGCCATTCTGCGCCGCCGCTTTCACCATCGAGAACTCGCCACTTACGTTGTAGGCAGCAGTAGGCATCCCGAATCTATCCTTCACGCGCCTGATGATGTCGAGATACGGTGTTGCGGGTTTCACCATCACAATATCCGCCCCTTCAATGATGTCCTGCTCGACCTCACGCAGGGCCTCGTTGGAATTCGCGGGATCCATCTGATGCGAGCGGCGATCGCCGAAATGCGGTGTGCTTTCGGCGGCCTCACGAAACGGGCCGTAGAACCCGGAAGCGTACTTCGCCGCATACGACATGATGGGAATATTCTTGAAACCGTTCTCATCGAGAATGGAACGGATGGCCTTGACGCGACCGTCAAACATATCCGAGGGGGCGACCATATCCGCACCCGCCTGCGTATGCGTCAGAGCTTCCTTTGCCAGAAGTTCGATGGATTCATCATTCACGATCTCATTGCCACGAACAATGCCGCAATGTCCGTGGGATGTGTATTCGCAGAGGCAGACGTCGGTAATCACGACGAGTTCCGGCACTTCTTTCTTAATGGCCCTTGTCGCTTGTTGAACAATTCCGAGCTCATCATACGCCCCCGACCCGACCTCATCCTTTTCTTTTGGGATGCCGAACAAGATTACTGCCGGAATTCCCATCTTCTTCACATCAACACATTCCCGCACGATATGATCAACAGACATCTGATAGACGCCGGGCATTGACGAGACTTCTTTTTTGAAGTTCTTGCCCTCAACTACGAATAAAGGATAAATGAAATCGTTTTTCGAAAGCTCGGTTTCACGTACCATCGAGCGGAGCGGTTCCGTCATTCGTGTACGCCGCAATCGCTTGAACGGCTCGGTTTCTGTTCTTGAATACGTGCCCGGAACAAGTGGTGTTTGCATTGTTATCTCCTCGTGATAATCACATTCGCTGGTTGCTCATGCTGCAACAGCATTTGCACTTTGCATTGAAATAATCTTCTCAGCAACCTTCTTCCCGCTCATAACACAATCTCCGACAGCAATTCCTCCCTTGAAGTTGCTGCAGAAGTAGAGTCCGGGATTGTTGTGTTCACACCTCTCCAGTTCTTCAACAATCTTGCCGTAACCAAGATTGTACTGTGGAATCGCCTTCGGCCAGCGGATGAGTTTTGAGAATACAGGATTGCCGACAACATTCATCAACAACTGCAACTCCGTAGTCACCATTTTGACAATCTCTGTATCAGTCCGGTCACACAATTCAGGCTGGCGAGAGCCGCCGACGAATGTTGTCAGTGCAACGTGGCCCTCCGGGGCACGTCCCGGGAAAAGGACAGACGACCAGATTGTGCCGAGAATGCTCCGCTGTTCTTTCGCCGGAACAAGAAACCCGAATCCATCCAGTGATCGATTGATTTGTTCATGACGAAAACCCAAGAACACCTCTGCAACGGGCGGATAATAGATTGTATCAAGAGAGGATGAAAGATGTCCTGCCAGTTGGCTGATGACTTTGCTTGCAACTGAAGCAGGCGTTGCAACAACGACCGCATCGGTAGAAATCGTGTACTCACGTCCGTTGTCACGCAGCGTAATTTTGAAACCATCGTCTCGTGAAACAGATAGCACCTCGCAACCAAACCGGAGACGATCACCGAGTCGTGTGGCAATTGCCAGCGGAAACGTCTCCATCCCCTTCAGAAACGAAAACATCCTTGCACGATCTTTTGCCTTCTCTGCCCGTTGTTTGCGTTCCTTCGCCCCCTTGATCATGCCCTTGATGAGTCCGCCATACTTTTCTTCCAAGGCGTAGAGTTTCGGAAATGCCGCACGCACACTCAACTGCTCGGGATTTCCTGCATAGACACCGGCAACGAAGGGATTGATAGCGTAGTCGAGAAACTCGCGGCCGAGTCTCCTCTCGACAAATTCTGCAATTGTTTCCTCTTTCTCAGCCCTGCCAATGAACGGTTCTTTCAAAAGCCGCAACTTCCCCCGAACACTCCACAACGATGTTCCCAGAAACGCCCCCGGTGACATTGGTAGCGCTTGCAGTTTACCATCACGGAGAATGTAGCGGGTGTTCGCCCTCTCTTCTGCATACAACCGCTCGCTCAGAATTCCTAATCCCTCAAACATCTCGTTGAAAAGCGGTGTTGTTTCCAGAGCGCTGTTCGGTCCGGTTTCAATCAGCCAGCCCTCTTCCCTCAATGTACGCATCGTGCCACCGGCCGTATTGTTCTTCTCAAGAACAGTAACATCTGTTCCGGCTTTGTGAAGCCAGTATGCGGCCGTCAAACCGGATATGCCGGCACCAATGATAACCACATTGCGACTCATGTGTTCACTTTCTTCAAGACAACATCCGCGAGCGCCCGAATGAACAGGCGGTTCGTATGCAACGCAGGCATCATGTCAAAGTACCGGATACCCAATTCCCTTGCTTCCTGCTTTCCTTCCATGTTAATTTCGGAAAGCGTCTCGATGTGATCGGATACAAAAGCGATGGGAATAACAACCATATGTGTCACCTTCTCGCGGGCAAGCCGCTCGATGGTTCCATCAAGCGACGGTTCGAGCCACTTCTGCGGACCGACCTTGCTTTGAAAGCACAAATGATGCGGCAAACCGAATTTCCCCTCCTCGACTACAGCCTCGTACGTCTTTCGTATGTGATGCGAGTAGGGATCTCCCTCCTTCACCAACTTCATCGGAGTACCGTGTGCGCTGAACACAAGATGCACCTTTGAACGCTCGGCAGGCTTCACACGCTTCAACGCAATTGTGATATTGTTCACCAACGCCTTGATGTAGAGGGGATGGTCGCAATACTGCTCGATCAACTTCGTCTCTACCCCGTTATAGCGTACACGATTGAGAACCCTGTTCCACTCGTTGACGCTTGACCCCGTTGTTGATCTTGAATAGTGCGGATAAAGGGGTAGAAGGACGATTTTCTCAACACGATCACGGCGGATATGTTCAACCGCCTCCTCCGTCGTCGGATGCCAGTAGCGCATCGCGACATACACTTTTGCGTTGATCGATTTGCGCAGTTCCAGTTCTAATGCCCGTGCTTGCCTGTTTGTCAGTTTGAGGATCGGCGACTTGCCGCCGATATGTTTGTACAAGTCCTGAACTTTCGGGGCACGCTTCACGGAAATGAACTTCGCCAGCCGCTCACGAAACAGAAATGCAAGCGGAAGGTCGATAATATCGGGATCGCAGAAAAGGTTATAGAGAAACGGCTCTACGCTTTCGAGCGAGTCGGGCCCACCCAACTGCAGAAGAACTACTCCAACCGGTTTGTCATGATTCATATGAGCACAAATTCCTCGGAACTATTCCACCCAATTTCTTGGCAACTTCAACAATTCAACAAGCTTTGCCTCACGCGAGTTCGGAGCCGGGTGGAAGTTGTAATGCCATTCCACCTTCGGCGGAAGTGAGACGAGAATAGACTCTATTCTCCCTCTTGTTTCAAGGCCGAATGTCGTTCCCCTGTCATACACAAGATTGAACTCTACATACCTGCCGCGCCGAAGCGCCTGCCAGGCACGCTCACGCTCTCCCCACGGCTCGTTCATCCTCTTCCTGACAATGGGAAGATATGCGTCAAGCAAGGCCTCGCCGACTGATCTCACAAAATCAAAATACTGTTCCGTATCGCCACGCAAGTAGTCGAAAAACAACCCGCCGACTCCGCGTGCCTCTTCCCGATGCTTGATGAAGAAGTATTCGTCGCACCATTTCTTAAAGCGCTGATAATACTCCGATCCGTTTGCATCGCAAGCCTTCTTTAACACTGAATGAAAATGCCTGATGTCTTCCTCGTAAGGATAGTAAGGTGTCAAATCTGTGCCGCCTCCAAACCAACAATCTCCATTAGCCTGTTCGAAGTAGCGAAAATTGGCATGTACTGTCGGCACCATGGGGCTAAGGGGATGAACGATAAGCGAAATACCGGTCGCATAGAACTCGGTGGGAGAGACATTCATCTTAAGCGCAAGTGATTCGGGCAATCCGCCGAACACCGTTGACGTCAAGACTCCGGCCTTCTCGAACACCTTTCCCCCTTCAAGAACGCGGGTCAACCCGCCGCCGCCTGATTGGTCGGGATGTCGCCCATCGGCTCGCTCCCAACGATCTTCAGTAAAATATTTCTCGTTCTCGAACGATTCAAGCCCGGCACAGATTGCCCGCTGGAGTTGCTCGAAGTACGCTCGTGCACGCTCTCCCAGCGGGGACATCGAACCCGATTTATGAAGATTGAACATCGTTCAGCGTTCACGAATGATACTGCGGGCTTTCCTCTTTCACTGCCCGCACAAAGGCTTGTGCATGCTCCACCGGCACATCAGGAAAAATGCCGTGACCGAGATTGAACACGTGCCCAGTTCCTTTCCCGTACTTCTGCAGAATCGATTTCACTTCACGACGAATTGATTCGGGAGAGGAGTACAACGCCGACGGGTCAAGGTTTCCTTGCAGCGCCACCTTGTCTCCAATCACACTCTTTGCGTCCGCAATGTCGATCGTCCAATCAAGTCCGACAACATCGGCGCCAATGTCGGCGATCTCCTTTAGTGAATGATTGGCCCCCTTTGAGAATACAATAACAGGCTGTCCGTTGCGATGCAACTTGGACACAATCTGATGAATGTACTCAAGCGAAAACCGTTTGTACTGATCCGGCGTCAACACTCCTCCCCACGTATCAAAAATTTGAACCGCATCGGCACCCGCGGCCAACTGGGCCTCCAGGTACAGACGGACTGACTCTGCAAGTGTGCCGAGAAGTTCTTTCATCAACTCAGGTTCGTCGAGCATCATGCGCTTCGCATACTTCCACTCCTTGCCACCCGATCCTTCAATCATGTATGCGGAGAGTGTCCATGGCGACCCGGAAAATCCGATGAGCGGCACACGCCCGGCAAGGGCATGTTTCGTTGTTTCCAGCGCTTGCATGACGTATCGCAGTGATTTCTCGGGATCAGGAATCTTGAGAGAATGAACATCCTCCCGGGTACGAACCGGGTTGTGAAACTTCGGGCCTTTCGACTCCACCATCTCCAGATGTAAACCCATCGCTTCGGGAATGACGAGAATATCGGAGAAGATAATCGCTGCATCGACGCCGATGATGTCGACCGGCTGCACAGTTACCTCAGCCGCTAGCTCCGGCGTTTTGCACATTGTAAGAAAATCGGATTTGGCTCGCACAGCTCTGTATTCGGGAAGATAGCGTCCTGCTTGGCGCATCATCCAGACTGGCGTTCGCTCAACTTTTTGGCGCTTGCATGCTCGAAGGAATAGGTCGTTCATGAAATCCTAATGTCCGTTGTTGTTTTGATAGTATTCGTCGATTGCCTCAACCAATCCTCTGCTCGTGGATTCCTTCGCTTCTATATCGACGTAAAATCCGAGCCGTTCAACGGCGTCACGAGTTGTCGGCCCGATTACTGCGATTTTTGTTTTTCGCGAAAGTCGTAAGCCTCCTGCACTAATCACTGCATTGAAATTCTTCGCAGCAGAGGGACTGGCAAATGTCACAACGTCACACCCGCCATCGAGCCATTGCTTCAGTTCCTGCACTGCGGATTCTTCAGGTGGATCGTTGCGGTACACTTGAACGGCATCGACTTCCGCACCCAGACTCACAAGTTCTTTCCCAAGATCATCTTTGCCGAGGTTACCGCGAACGAGTAAGAACCGTCTTCCGCGTACTTCATTCTGTTTGAAATAATCGATCAATCCTTCAGCAGAGAATAGGTCGGGTATGTGACGAACCCGAAAGCTCCTTTTCTCGATTTCTTCTGCCGTCTTCTCACCGACAGGAAATATGTCTGTGTGAGAAAGAGCGGAAGGATCCAGCTTACGTTCCTCAATTCGACGGAAGAACGCCTCCACGCCGTTGGTACTTGCAAACACAACCGCTTGATAGGTGGATAGCCGATCCAACGCCTCATCGCATTCTTTCCAACTCTCCGGATCGGAAATGCTGATCATCGGAATGACAACTGCGTGTCCACCCCGTTTCTCAATCTCCTCGGTGAGTTGACCCGACTGCATTCGCTGACGGGTAACGAGAATTGTCTTGCCGGCGAGGCTCATGATTAATTAGTTGCCGCCATCGCCGGCTTGCGGAACCGATGCTGACCGAATTGCGTCGAGGATGCGATCAGCCCCGCCTGCAAGAAGCGTTTCAGCCAGTCTTGTTCCAATACTCTCCGCCGACGAGATGTGGCCGTGCATTTTCCCGCGGACAATCGTCTTACCGTCCAACGAGCCTACAATAGCATCAAGTTTCAGAACTTGATCTCCGTTTTCATTTCCGACACGCCCGAATGTTCCAATCGGCACCTGACAGCCGCCTTCAAGTTTTCGCAACAGCGCACGCTCAGCCAACGCCGCTTGTGCAGTGATATGATGGTGAAGTGATTTCGCAAGCTCCGCCGTTCGTGCATCACCCACTCTGATTTCTATACCCAATGCCCCCTGCCCGACTGCGGGAAGTATCGTCTCCGCATCAATGTTCTCGCCGATACGCGCCTCCCAACCAAGCCGGACAACGCCGGCACGGGCAAGAATCATTCCCGCCCAACTGCTTTCCCCAAGCTTCTTCATCCTCGTATTGAGGTTTCCGCGAATGTCAATGATTTCGAAATCAGGACGAAGGCTCAACAACTGGCACTTCCTCCGTAAGCTCCCCGTAGCAATTTGTGCGCCTTGCGGTTGGCCTGACAATATTTTTTCCGGATTGTCGGGATGAGGAATGAACACATCCCTCACATCTTCACGCTCGCAAATTGCGCCGAGCGTAAGGCCGTCCGGAAGATGTGTCGGGAGATCTTTCAGACTGTGAACGGCAAGGTCAATCTGTTTGGTGAGAAGGGCCCCTTCGATCTCTCGCGTGAACAACCCTTTGTCGCCAATTTGCGAAAGAGGGGAATCGAGAACCTTATCCCCTTTCGTTTTGATAATCTCGATCGGGATTTCGAGATTGGGAAATCGCTTCAGCAATTCTCCTTGCACCCAATGTGCCTGCCACAAAGCAAGTTCACTGCCACGGCTTCCGATAATAATCCTCTCAGCCGCCATGAGTATCCTTCTCTTCGATTCCGAACAAATCACGCAGCGCTTTTATGCGGGTCACTGTCTCGGAACCCCGGGCGCCGTTTTGCGCCCCGTTTCGCAGGTTTGTAATCGGTTGGTGGAGGATTTTGTTGATGATGCGTTTTGTCAGCATTTCCACGAGTTCACGATCTTCCGGCTTGAAGCGGTTGATGTTCTTCTCTACTTCCAAGTGGCGAATCGCTTCAATCGCAGAGGTCAGTTCTTGTATTGTCGGGCCGACTTGCAACGAATTATGCCACTTGAAAAACTCGACCGTCTCTTCGCGTACGATCGTGGTTACTTTCGGCAACTCGGCTTTGCGCTTTTCAATGTTCTTGTCAACAATAGCGCTGAGCGAATCCATATCGTACACGAACACATTCTCTACCTTGTTGCACGAGGGATCGACACTGCGCGGAACGCTGATATCGATAATGAACAGCGGATTATTCGAACGCTGCTTCATTACGCTGCGTACATGATCGGGCTGAACGATGTACGCCGGACTGTTGACAGAGGTAATCACAATATCCACCGTGCGGAGTGCCTCCGAAATCTGTTCGTAGTCCAGCACTTCGCCAATGGCGTGCGCTTCCAGGGTTGCAATCAGAGCCTCGGCTTTTTCCCGTGTGCGGTTGGCTATTTTTATTCTCCCAATCCCTTTGCCGATCAGATGCTTCATAGTCAGTTCGCCGGTTTCTCCCGCACCGATGAGCAGCGCCGATTTCTTGGGGAGTTCGGCGAAAATCTTGCTGGCCAACTCCACGGCAGCATAGCTTACGGAAACAGCGCCTTCGCAAATCGTTGTCTCCGTTCGGACTCGCTTTCCGACATGCAGCGTTGCCTGCATCAGCCGGTTCATCACCGGACCCATTGCCCCGATTTCCGTCGAGAGATTGAATGCTTCTTTCACCTGATTCAAAATCTGAATATCACCAATAACCATCGAATCAACGCCTGCGGCAACTTTGAACAAGTGGCTTACCGACCCGCCGGCAAGGCTGCCGTAGAAGTGGTTCGGTGTTACGACTCCCGATGCGCCTTTGAAATCAATAAGGAACTTCTTCAATCCAGCATCGTCAACTTGTGTGTCAGGCGTAAGCCCGTACAACTCCGTGCGGTTGCAGGTCGAGACCAGCATCGCTTCGTTGAAGTACTTTCCCTTCAACTGTTTCAATGCTTCCTTCACTTCGTCGTTCGACATCCACATCTTCTCACGAATATCGAGAGAAGCGGTGTTGTGACTTATGCCTATGGAAAGAAGATTCATCTCAATAGAAACTGTGAAAACCGCTCATGTACATGTTTATCACCGTCATCGACAGAAATACAAATCCGAATGCGATGAGGGAAACGATCATCATCTTGCGTCCCTGCCACCCTAATTTCCTTTTTGCCGCAAGACTAATTGCATACAATGCCCACACCGTCATTGTCCCGATCAGTTTCGGATCGAGATATGAGAAACTGTCGAACGCCTTGGGGAGCCAAATCAAGCCGATGGCAATGGCAACGGTAAGCATGATGAAGCCGAAAATCTCGGACTTGCTGCTCATCTTCTCCAGCATCTCAAGGTTGGGCAGTTTGTTGTAGATCAGCCCGAAGCTTGATGATTTGATTTCGCGGTACAGCATCAGATACAGGAAGCCGTACACGGCAGAAAGTGAAATTGCCGTATAGCCCAACAACGCAGTAGAGACGTGAAAACCAAGCAGACGGCTTCTGAGGATCGGCGCAATTTCTGTCAAGTCTTTGATGTAGAAAGAAGAAACAAGCTGGAACACAAAGGCCAGCAGTAGAATGAACATACCTGTATTGCTTGCCTTTGTCCGCAGTTCGATGTAGGTGTACGCAATCGAAATGCACACGGCAAGCATCGTCATGATTTCAAATACTGTTGTAATGGGAGGATGGTCAAAAGCAACGGTACGGACTGCGATGTAAATGATGTGGAGTCCAACTGTGAAAAGCAGAGCGGGAGTTTTTAGTCGCGTGATGGCTGGCGCGTTGCGAAAAAAAGATACCGCGTAGATTCCCACCAAAAACGCATACAGCAGGGGCATTGCCACAACAAGAACGTCGACGAGCGTTACGATATCCATGAACTCCGATTGAAGAATGAAGAACGCTGAAAATATACGAAAAACGGGCTGAAACAGAAACAATGATGTAAATTTCAACATCTGTGCCGAAACACATCAAGCGATGATGGAGAAAAGGGCAGTTAAAATGATGGTCGGAAGGATGGTTAGACAAATACGTTGAGGGATTTGTCAAATTCAGGAAGGGACATTCCGATATTTGAAACTGAACGGCTTGGTCTTAGCGCTTCCGCAACATCTTCGAAGCGACAACGGCAAACAGTCCGACGACGAGACCGTACGTGAGGCCGATAGCCGGCCCAATCAACAAAATGAAATATCGACCGGGGATTGCATCAGGAATCTGGCTGAACCCTTTTGCCGCCGTCGGGTTGTTTGCGCGATACATGTCGAAGAATGCGGCTTGCACCAACGAGTTGCAGACACCCATCGCTACAGCAGACAAGAGTCCGTGGAGAAACGGCTTCGGCGCTCGTCGTTTCGCTATCCAATACGCTGCAAAGAATGCTATGAACAGCCACAGCAAGGGTTCGATACGTTCGGTTAGTCCGAACAGCGATGCCGTTCCCATTGCAATGCCAAAGAACGCAAGTGTAAGGATGATTTTCCAGTTCATATCCCCCTCCTTGCTGTTTGGTTTGCTACTATGCGCTCTCTTCAAGATGTGATTTGATTTGCTCAAGTTCTTCATTCGTCGAGGGGGAGCCTGAAAACTCTCTCCCGGCTCTCCGGTACCAGTAGCGGCTGTTGCTTTCATCCCCTTCAATCTTGTGCAGCACGGCATGAATCCAGCAAGCAACCTCATCGTCGTAGTCTTGCACAATGCGATGGGCATCATCCCATTGACTGGCAAGGGCAAGGTTGACTGCTGTCAGAAGTGCATTCGTGTTCACGATTAACTAATCTAAACAATGGAATCGGAGAACTGTCAGGGACATAGATACTCTTTCGGTACGGGAATGTGCTGAATCTTGAAAAACGTCAACTGATCGAAATACCCTCTCTGGAACAGAATCAGGTCGTTCTTGATCTCAAAGAAGCCGCATCCCTGCAATCCGAGCGGGTCGCGCCATTCGAGTATAGCCCAATCGCCGACCTCATGAATTTTCACCTGAATGCAAACCATCTTTGCGCGGGCGAACTCAGTTTCGAACAATTTCCTGATTTCCGCTCTCCCTTTCAACGGTTCCGTTACGACTTGATGGTTGATAGCGTCTTCCGCATACAATGCCATCAGGCCGTCAATATCGGTGGCGTTGAAACGGTCAATCCACAACTGGACAATTTGTGTCGGCGACATCTTCAGCCTGTGTTACTCTTCCAACGTCGTCAAATTCCCCGGATCCTGCCCTAACGCTCTCGCTTTCAATACACGACGCATAATTTTTCCGCTGCGTGTCTTCGG
Organism: uncultured Chlorobiota bacterium; assembly: GCA_900696645.1. Taxonomy (GTDB): domain Bacteria; phylum Bacteroidota; class Ignavibacteria; order UBA10030; family UBA6906; genus CAADGV01. The sequence goes on from CAADGV010000032.1 coordinate 70,365, forward strand.
CAGCGAGTCGACGATTTCGATGTGTTCGGGTTTGGCAATCGGGCCGAGTTCTTTTGAGACGTGTTGGCGAAGGTCCTCCACCAGCGTATCGGTTTTCTGCTGTCCCGCCTTGAGCATTACGTATGCGTGAATTGCGTTGCCTTTTACTTCATGCGGCAGGCCAATTGCAGCCGCCTCGGCAATTGCGTGATGGCTCACCAACGCACTTTCAATCTCCGCCGTGCCGAGACGGTAACCCGAGACTTTGATCACGTCATCAACGCGACCGATTACCCAATAGTAGCCGTCTTCGTCGCGGCGGGCGGAATCGCCTGTCATGTACATACCGGGATATTTTGACCAGTACTGCTGCACGTAGCGTTCGGGGTCCTTGTACAGCGTTCGCAGCATTGCAGGCCACGGCGTTTTAATAACGAGGAAGCCCTCTTCGTTCGGCTTCACGGGCTTCCCGTCTTCGCTGAGAATATCCATTTTGACTCCGGGAAAGGGACGTGTACCGGAGCCCGGTTTCAACGGCACACACGGCATCGGCGTAATCATGAACATGCCAGTTTCCGTCTGCCACCACGTGTCCATGATGGGGCATCGCCCTTTGCCGATGACACGGTGATACCATTTCCATGCTTCGGGATTGATGGGCTCGCCGACGGAACCGAGCAAGCGCAACGACGAAAGATCGTGCCGGTTCGGCCACGCCTCGCCGAAGCGCATCAGTCCGCGAATAGCGGTCGGCGCAGTGTACAAAATGTTAATGCCATATTTCTCAATCATCTGCCACCAGCGGTTGGGATACGGATACGTCGGTGCCCCCTCGTACATGAATGATGTTGCGCCGTTCAGCAGCGGACCATACACAATGTAGCTATGTCCCGTGACCCATCCCGGATCGGCGGCACACCAGAAGCGATCTTCTTCATGAATATCAAACACATACTTGAGCGTCGTGTACGTGCCGACCATATAGCCGCCGTGTGTATGCAGGATTGCCTTCGGTTTCCCTGTCGTGCCGGAAGTGTAGAGCATGTAAAGCGGATCTTCCGCATCCATCACTTCAATCTGACATCCGCCGTTTGCAATCGGCAGCGCCATCAGCTCGTGATACCACAAATCTCTTCCTTGTTCCATGTTAATCGGCTCGCCGGTTCGCTTCACAACGAGTACGCTTTCGATTGTCCCAGCCCGCTGAACTGCTTCATCGGCGATCTGTTTGAGAGGAACAATCTTCCCCCGCTGGTAAGCGCCGTCGCATGTAATCAACAACTTCGACTGACTATCCTCGATTCTTTCAGCCAACGCCTCAACAGTAAAGCCGCCGTAGACCACGGAATGAACGGCTCCGATGCGTGCCGTTGCAAGCATCGCAATCGGCAGCTCCGGCACTCTTCCCATATAAATCGTAACACGATCACCTTTTTTTACGCCGAGACTTTTGAGAACATTTGCAAAGCGACATACTTCCCTTCGCAAAGCGAAGTAGGAAAATGATCGGAACTCTCCCTTCTCGCCTTCCCAAAGCAACGCAAGCTTATTGCGGCGGGCTGTTTCGGCGTGACGGTCAAGGCAGTTGTACACGATGTTTGTCTTCCCGCCGACAAACCATTGGAAGAAGGGCTTCTTCGAATCATCCAGTACTTTGTCCCAATGCTGAAACCAGTGCAGTTCATTAGCCTCTTTTGCCCAGAATCCTTCGAGGTCGCGCTCCGCCTCTTCACGCATCTTGTCCCAGTCTTTTACGTGCGCTTGCCGGATTGCGTCCTCTGTCGGGTAGAAAACTTCGCCGGAAAGAGTCTTGTCTGCCATGGTCCAGTATCCTTGAAATAGTTTGTGAGATGATTTGATTTCGACGGGGGATGTTCGACTTATCGCATGTATCCGCGTGAATAATATTGAAAACCGTCAAGAGAGATGCAAGAGGATTGACGATCAAGGATTACTGTTTCGGGCTTACTCCTATCCCGAATCCTGCCGGCATTATCAACTTACCCTCGTGAATCGTAGCTCCGACAAACGGATCATTCGTAATCAGGGAAGCGCCATCAAGATCGGCATAATCCGCAAGTGGCGATAATTGTGTTGCTGCCGAGATTGCGCACGAAGTCTCCGTCATGCAGCCGAGCATTACTCTGAGGTTGAAAGCCCGGGCAAGCAGAATCATCTTGTACGCTTCGTGCATGCCGGTACATTTCATGAGTTTGATGTTGATCCCGTCGTAGATTCCCACGGCTTCTCCGATATCGGAAAGGCGGACAACGGCTTCATCAGCAATAATGGGCAGCGGACTTCGTTCCTTCAACCAGGCCTGGTCATCGATCATCTCCTTCGGCAGAGGCTGTTCGACAAGCTCGACGCCTTGGGTTGAAAGCCATTCAATCATCTCCAGTGACTTCTCCTTCTTCTTCCATCCCTGATTGACATCAACCCGCAACGGTTTGTCGGTTACTTCGCGAATCGTTCTGACAATATCTCTATCGTTCTCACTCCCCAATTTCACCTTAAGAACTTTGAACGTATCAGCCTCCCGCACCTTTTGCCGGAGGATATCGTTGTTACTCTCAATCCCAATCGTAAACGTCGTAAGAGGTGTGTTCGAAGGGTCAAGTCCCCACGCCTGATACCATGCAAAGCCACCTTTCTTTCCAAGCCAATCATGCAGCGCAATATCGATTGCCGCCTTTGCTGCATGATTGCCCGAGGCAATAGTATCAATATCCTTCAGAACATCATCAAACGCAGCCGGATATTCATATTTGCTCAGATCCGTTTGCGAAAGAAATGAAGTTGCTGATTCAAGAGTGTCGCCAAGATATGGGGGCATCGCCGCCTCGCCGTAACCGACAATGCCGTCCTCTTCAACCTCCACCATCATTGCCGGTGTTGTCGTGCGTGAATACGTCGAGACAGTGAACGTATGACGAAGTTGAAGTGTGTAAGGATGGAATCGCAGTTGCATGCTTGATCAGCGTCCGGGAAGATTCACATTGTTGACAAGCATGTTCATGCATACCTCGTCATTTGGCACCGAGCGAAGATGATGGTGATCCCGACTGAAGTGATTTCACGGCCGACTGCAGTTCCTGAATTTGCTTTTGTTGCTCTTTGATAACGTTGAGCAAATACACGGCGATTTTGTCGTACTTCACGCCTTGAGGAGTTCCTTCATTGTTATAGAAAACAAGATCGGGCACGACTTTCTCGACCTCTTCGGCAATCAATCCGACATCTTCTTCATTTGTCGATTTCCATTGGAAGCGAACGGGATTCAAATCAAGCACAGACGAGGGTTCGAGTTGGCGTATGTTCTTTTTGTACCGGATACTGGACGCTGATTGCAGTAAATTCCCTGCACCATCCACGGCAACGGGAGCGCCCGTTCCTGTGCTGAGAAGTCGTGCACGAATGCCGCCGTTTACATCGAGTGCCGCTGTCGGGCTCGACGTTCTGATTCCGACACTCTGAAACACATTATCAATCAACAGCGTGTTTGAATCTGCAGGGAATGAAACTCTGTTTGCAGAATAATTGAAGCCGACGAAATTCCTGAACAGCCCCGTTCCATCTTCTCCAAAAATCCAGAAATCCCTGTTTGTCGAGCGTTGCGACAGGACAAACCGGACATTCGATGGTGAGACTGTGCCGGGCCGCTTAACGGTAATATCATTTGAATTTGTAGCACTTGTATTCTGAACTACGGTACCCCCTCGTACATCGAGAGCCCCTTCATGAGTTGACGTGCCAATGCCGAGGGAAAGGCTGGAAATGCCGACCGATACTGCCGGAACAGTGTTGCTCTGCTGGAAAATCATCTGATCCGTAAGATCGTTGTACGCAAGTCCCCACGTTGCAAACGCCGGTGAATGGGCTGCAACCAAACGCGAGGGATTTGTTGAGCCGGACTCGAAGATGTAAGTCATTGGCACAGTACTGTTCTTGAATCCCAGCGTGTTGGATAATGTCAGTTGGGTGTACGGTGTCGTCGTTCCGATACCAAGTCGGGCAAGACTGTTGTTCCAGAACAGATTGCTGTCGCTGAACATGGTGGTGGCTCCGGTCCAGAATGCCACGCGCCCGTTCACGCCGGTTCCTGTTATTCCGCTGCTGAGGGAGTCGTTACGGGGAGCCCACGCTGTGCCGGTCCATTTCATCACTTGTCCTGCAGTGGCACCATTTTGCCCGATATCCTGAAAAAGAATCGAGCCATCGGCTATTTTCGCCGATGTCACAGAGCTTGAGGCAAGCTTGAAGCTGTCAACGCCTGCATTTGCGATTGCAATTGTGCCGGTTGTTGTGATCGGATTTGGTGAGAATGTAAGGCCGCTGGTTCCTGTTGGCGTACCCGGAGTCCCGGCAGCGATACCGGTGACTGTTCCGAATCCTCCAACTTCATCATTCCCGGGAATCCATTGAAGTATTTCGTTATCCCATTTCAGCACTTGATTGTGAAACGGCGTTGAATCTGCAATTGCCCTATTGAACAATCCTTTGACAACAGGATTAGGATATGTACCGGATAAGTCCCCTCCAGCATTTCCGCTGGGAGGTAGAGTTACCCCTGCCGCAATTTTTGCCTGCGTGACTGCACCGTTGAGAATTTTGGTAGATGTGACGGCATTCGTTGCAATGACGGGATTGGGGTAGGTTCCGGTCAAATCACCACCGGCTGCCCCGCTTGGCGGCAGCGTAACTCCGGCTCCGATTTTCGCCTGCGTAACAGCGCCATCTACAATCTTTGCTGATGTTACTGCATTTGCCGCAATCGTCGGATTCGGATACGTGCCCGTCAGATCGCCTCCAGCCGCACCGCCCGGAGGCAGAACCACTCCTGCCGCAATCTTTGCTTGCGTGACTGCAGCATCTGCAATTTTTGTTGTGCCGACTGCCCCATCGGCGATTTTCGTGTTGGTAACGGCTGCGTTGAGAATCTTTGTAGATGTAACGGCATTTGTAGCAATTACCGGATTGGGATATGTTCCTGTCAGATCACCGCCAGCAGTTCCGCTCGGAGGAAGCGTAACGCCCGGACCAATCTTCGCCTGAGTAACAGACGCGTCAACAATCTTCAGCGTGCTGACCGAGCCATCCGCGAGTTTCGCTGTTGTAACGGCATTGTTAGCAATGGTTGGATTGGGAAACGTGCCTGTAAGATCGCCACCTGCTGCGCCGCCCGGCGGCAGAGTCACGCCGGCACCGATCTTCGCTTGAGTCACCGCCCCATCTGCAAGCTTTGCGGTGGTGATCGCATTGCTCGCAACCGTAGGATTGGGATACGTGCCTGTCAAATCCCCTCCGGCCGCACCGCTCGGAGGCAACGTAACGCCCGCGGCAATTTTTGCTTGTGTCACAGCTCCATCAGCAATTTTTGTAGTGACGACGGCATTGTCGGTAAGTTGCAGTGTTCCAATCCCCGAATCTCTTACGTTGATGGTCGCCGTCGGGCCTGTCGGGTTGAGAATTGTCAATGTGTTGTTTGTGTTCTGAATTCCTTGTATTCCGCTCCCTCCGCCACCTGCCGCATCAATGTAGATCGTATCGTTGCTGGTTGTTACTGTCGCCGAGCCGCGTCCGACAAGGCGAAGTTCATCTCGAACATTATTTATCCCTTTCACTACTTGCCCTGATGCAATTTTCTGGGAAGTGATCGAATTGTTGAGGATTCTTGAATTCACGACAGAGTTTACAGCAAGCTTGCTGCTGTCGATTGAACCGGCAGGAATCGGCGGTGCATTTCTGACAAAATCCGATGTATCAGAAAGAGGCGCCTTGAAGTTTGTTGCAACATCCAACCGCTGAATCGTGCCGTTCAGAATCTTCGCAGAAGTAATCGCATTATCAGGAACAGTTCCCGCAATCCGGGCGCTGTCGATGGGCGGGAGATTCTTAACGTAATCGGCCGAGTCGGCTTGAGGAGATTTGAAATTTGCGGCAACGTCGATGCGCTGAATTGTTCCGTTCAGAATCTTTGCAGAAGTAATCGCATTATCAGGAACAGTTCCTGCAATCCGGGCACTGTCGATTGGCGGAAGATTCTTGACGTAATCCGCCGAGTCGGCTTGAGGAGATTTGAAATTTGCGGCAACGTCGATGCGCTGAATTGTTCCGTTCAGAATCTTTGCAGAAGTAATCACGTTGTCCGGCACGGTGCCTGCAATGCGGGCGCTATCGACAGTCTGCTGTGCCGGAGCACTTAGCGCAATGGCAGCCGTGTCTGCTTTGATTGATCGAAAACTGTATGCCGTGGACGCAAGAGGTATTCGTCTTGATATTTCTGATTCCCCCGCGATCTGAATACTGAGCCATCGCAATCCCGAGAAGAGTGATTCAAAACCCTGTTGCCCTCCCAACCGTGCGGAGAAGAGACCGCGCCTGAGTTGCAGCGTCTGTTGATTTGTCCAGATAGGAGTTCCTCCCGTGCTATCGACATACAAGCGGAAGGTAAATGTATAATTGCCGTCGGGCTTTGGCATCCCGGTACTATCGGTGAGGGATCCCTGGTACGAAATGAAGCGCGGCACCTGAGCCTCCGCGACAAACACTCCGGTCCCCGAAAGGAGAATCAGCAAAGCAATGGCTGTTGCTTTCATTGCACACCTTTAAGAAAAATGTTCATAAATAGAAAATGCTTTCGGAAAAGGGGAACGAAGAAGCAGATAAGCACTCGCATACGTCAGGCTGACTTCGCCAGCCTCCGAATGCGGTACACTTGTCTCCCCCGCGGCAACACAATCACCGCAATAAGAGGAGTTTTTTGCTTGCCCGGTATTCACCGGCCCGCAGTTGGTACAGATACACGCCGCTTGCAGCACCGGAACCGCTCTCAGTTACGCCATCCCACACTACACTGTATGTGCCTGTTATCTGCTCGCCGCTGACGAGGGTTTTAACCTTCTGCCCGAGCAGATTGTAGATGGAAAGCGAAACATCGCTTCGCTTGTTCAACGCATAGCGGATTGTCGTGGACGGATTGAACGGATTCGGGAAATTTTGTTCCAACGTATATGCAAGCGGCACAAGCGGGATACCTTCATTGTTCATTTCAGCATATTCCTTCGTTCCGATAATCAACTTCAATGAACGGCGGGTGTCACGCAGATTCAGAGAGAACCGGGAATTCAAAACCGGAATCGCATTGAAGTCATCCCTATCTAATACGTAGATGTCGAACCTTTCGGGACGCGAGCCGTATTCCGCGAGCTTTACATTCACTCGCCGGTTCGGAATTGTTGATGATATGCTGAGATTCCACTGCTCACCCTCGCCCGGCAGAGGTTTGAAGTTACTGAGATACGATCTCCCATCTTCAATAGACAGTTGAACAACATCTCCGATTGATGGAGGCTCGCGCTGGTCAAGAATGTCATCACCCGGCAAAGCCCCCTCTATAAACCCGACGTAGTTGTAAACGTCTTTCAGAGAGGATTGTTCCAACTCTGCCGATATTTGAAGGATGAAGTCACTGCGGGACAATGTCTGCTCGTTTTGTTTCGGAACAGAAGGCGACGCTTCAACCGGCGCAACCTGCAGCACAACCTGTTCACCCGATCTGTTCTCGATGAAGTATCCCTCCCACGGCTCAAGGACGTTCACGTTCGGCACGTACGGACTTTCGCCATCATAGAAGTAGAGATTGCTCACATTGCCGCTGGGTGAAACGCTGTTCATGCTTACCCTGAATGCAAACGGATTTGCGATTTGGTTCCATCCCGTATCCAACACAATAGATAACGGCAGAAGTGAGGGAACCGATTTCCCGTTGTCTATCCCGAAACCGTTTGCGGCGTGACTAACAAGCCAGAATGCCTCACCGGGCGTGAAGTGTGCGCGAATGTCCGGGAATTCAACATTTCTGTTGTTCTCCCAACGGAACAATCTCCACACATTAGGATCATAGCTGCCGAAATCATCCCCTAACACCGAGAGAAGCGACTGGTTCGCCAACTCTACGGGAACAGAAATCATTTTGTAAACACGACTTCGGAAGGTTGAAGGGCTCATGAAGGTTTCGATGTTCACCCGTAGAGTGTCCACGCCAAAACCGGGAAACCGGATAGGCCCTTGGGCGGAAGCAGCGCTGATGTAGTACTCAACACCCCGGATTGTTGTGGCCACCGCCGGAATTGCCGCGGAAAGTGTGTCCCCCACTCTTGCAAGCGCAATCCGGCTGAATGTCTGTTCGCCGCCTTTCCGGTAGAACAAACTCTCCGCCGTTGTTTGAAGATGTGCAGGCACAAACATCCTGATTCCAACAGGCCGTCCGAGCGTTGCAATCTCCGATTGCACCGCAAAGATGAGGCCCGTATTTCCCAGATTGACGTTGTTGACAAAGCCGCTTTCGATACGCGTATTCTGAGCCTCAATGTTGCCGATGGTCGGTTCACCGGCGATGCCGATGATGTTCGAGTTGGATGAGGGAAGAATTCCGAAGCCCATGCCGAAGGCGGAAAAATCCACACGGCTCGCTTGTGCACGTAAAGTAACAGCGGTCAGAACCAACAAGGATGTGATATGCAGGAACCTGTTCATTTGAACCTTTCCAGTGTCGCGGTAGCAAGCCACAAGGGGTGCTGCCGGAAAATGGTAACACACTTCGTTGCTTCTCGTTCTCTAACTAAGAACTGTAATGGCAATCAAATGTTGCCCCCCATCATACGCCTTCAGCAGTATGCTGATATGTCGTTGCAACCTATTTGTTGCCGGGGAGGCGGATCAAAGGAAGTAGATGAAAACATCGCATATAAAGCAAGACGTTATGGCAAGTCTTCATCCGATGCGTGTTGCACAGAATGCGAGAATACGGTTTCTCGCGTGTCAATTCCTTACGTGAGGTTTCGTTCAGTAACTCAAGACAAGTCCGACGCCGGCTTCGATGCCGGAAAGAGCCCCGCTTGTGCTGGTCACATTCCCGTACACATACTTTAATCTCAGAGGAAGCGAAATACCGTCGGCAAGAACAAATGTCGGCTGTACCCCGACTTCAACGAGGGTAAACCCCGAAAATGGTACGGCAGTCGATTCAAAGAACCGGCCTTCAAGCGAGAATTGCGTCGAGAAGTTCTTGCTGAGCTCCGATGAGTAGGATACAAACAATTCACCCAACGCCGGCTCAAGCCGATCTTTCAGCGGCGTAAGGATTCTTCCGAGAGCAACGTCGGGTTTTGCCCTCGTCCGGTACGTGCCATGAATGAGCAGTTCATCAAGATCGAAGAATGTCCGGTATTGCAGAACAGACAAAATCTTGTCCCCTGCCGAAAAGAAATCGGCATCGTTCAGTTTATCAACGCCGTAATGTGTGTAGATGACATCGCCGGAAAGCGAGGAAGCGTCGCCGATACGGACTTCGAACCCTGCGGTTGCCGATACCTCGTCGCCCGGATCGTATTTCCCGAAATTCTGCAGCGGCTCAAATCGCCCACGATACTGGTACGTAAGGCCGAATCCGAGCACAACATCTTCACTCATGGGCAATGCCCACAAAACGCCGGGAGACAATCGAACACCCTCACCAAAATGAGGAATCTGGAATCGAAACAGTGTGTTCGCCAAAACGAGCGACGTGCCGAACTCATCAGCTGTCAGTTCCTTCTTGCCGCTTGGAATCCCGATGCCGAGATTGAACACAAGATTGGCAGATTCAAGATGATACGTTCCGGAAAGTTCCATATCCGCCACTCCGCCAAGCGATGAAATATCGCCTGAAGTCGAACCGAAAGCTCCCCGCAGCGACACACTCGCCTCCCTGCTGACAGGATAGTAGAGGGAAACAATCGAGCTCGCTTCAGCAAATGCAACGCTGTCCATTGACCATCGCTGATACAACGGCATCACACTCAACGTCCCCGTCTGACTGATGAGCTGTGCTTCCCGGTCGGCTCGCGGTTGCGCATTCGATTCAAGCACAAACATGGAAAAGAACAATACGACTATCGTCAGTTTCATGAGTAATTTCTCCATAGTCAACTCACCGCAACAAGAGAAGTTTTCTGGCGGCCTGAAACTCACCGGCGCGCAGGTGATACACATACACTCCGCTTGCCGCCTGAGAGCCGCTGTCCGTCAAGCCGTCCCAAACTACCGCGTATGTTCCTGTCGTCTGCTCTCCGCTGACCAGCGTCCTCAACTTTTGTCCGAGCAGATTGTAGATAGAAAGTGAAACGTTGCTTCGCTTGCCTATTGCGTAGCGGATGGTTGTCGATGGATTGAACGGGTTGGGATAATTCTGACCGAGTACATATTCCACAGGGACGAGAGGAATGCCGCCGCTTGCCTCGCGGGCAAATTTCGGAGTTCCTATAATGACCTTGAATGATCGGGCGGTGTTTGCTTCGCCGAGACGAACCGGGAATGAGCCGTTCGTCAACGGAACATACGCAAATTCATCCTCATCCAGCACGTACACGTCAAAACCTTCGATGCGGGTTCCGACCTCACGAACCGAAATGTTGGCCGTTTGATGAGAAAGTGTTGAGACAATACGGACGCGCCACTGTTCCCCATCGGTAGAAACCGGCTTGAAGTTGCCCAGATACTTCCTCCCGCCTTCCTCGATTGACAGATTGATATGTTCACCTATCAGCGGAGGCTCTATGATATCCAACCTGTCAGACTCCGCCGTTGCATTTACCATGAAACCGAGATAGTTGTAGCTATCCTTCATTGTGCCGGAGGCAGCGGAAAGCTGCAAGACAAAATCGCTGTCGCTTCTCAACGGAAATGGCCCGATATTTTTCGGCCTTCGGAACGTCGATTCGAACGAGGGAACAGAAAGTGTGATTGGTTGGGATGAATCGTTCAGAACGAAGTATCCTTCCCACGGGTGAAGCGTCTCGACATCAGGATCGTATTCATCACCGTTCCAGAACACAGGCCGTTGAACAAGATTACTGTTTTCGATCCCTTCCCAATCGACAGAAAAGGCAAACGGCGTCGCGATTTGATTCCAGCCCGGTATGAGTTGGATGTTGAATGGAATCCCCGACAACACGGATTTTCCATCCTTTGCGTCGAAGCGCTTTCCATCCGATGTGATAAGCCAGAATGCGTAACCGGGACGGAAGTCATGTTGAATAGCAGGAAACTCGACGTTCCTGTCATCTTCCCAGCGGAACAATCGCCAGCGCGTTTGATTGTACGGGCCGTAGTCATCGATAAGCTGCTCTCCCGCATCCGCATCAGCCAGATCCAGCGGAATCGAAATCATCCTGTATTTTCGGGGCTCAAATTGCAGCGATGTCAAGAGGGCTCCGACTTTCACCCGGACGATAGCAGGATTCTCTTCAGGATTGAGTTCGGGGTTGGTGATTGATTCCTCCGTTCCTGTCAGCCTCACAAAATACTCAATCCCACGCGACGTGACCACGCTGTCGGGAAAGGAACCTGTGTATGCTTGTCCGCTCACAAATAGATCAAGAGAATCATAGTTGATGCGTCCGGCTGAGCGGTAATGCAACACAGCACGCAGAATCTGGAAGCCGGGCGGCCCTTGTGCAATCACATTGATCTGTGTACCCAGAAGAGTATCGCCTCCGATCGTCACTTGAATAAGTGTGTTTCTCCCCGAACCTCTGAGCAACACAGTATCAACCGGAACGAGAGCATCGCTTTGAAGAACAAGCGATGCCGACTTGTTTGCCTGCAGTGAAACCGGAGAGAAACGTATCGGTATTCTCAGCGTATCGGTGATTGGCCCCACCGGTGGAAACGGGCCTGTTGTTCCGACAATAGCAAACTCATTCGCGTTCGGCCCGATGATTCTAATGTTGGAAACATTGAGGGCTGCATCTCCGGCATTCACGATTGATACAATTCGTGTGCGGCGGCTGCCCACCGCAACAGAATCGAACTGCACAATACGCGGCAGCGGTACAAGCACGGACGCGACCCCTGTACCTGAAATATCAATTGAGGTCGGAGAACCGGCAGCATTGTGAACAAATCGTAGAAGTCCGCCAAACGCTCCGCGATATCCGGGTCTGAACGTAACAGTAAACACTCTGTTCGCCGAAGGAAGAATGTTTGCAAGAGAAGGTGAAACGGTGAACTGCGTGTCGGTGACTGCTGCAAGGCTGATCTTGAGTGTGTCGTTGCCAGCATTCGCAATCGTTATCGTGTCCTGTTTGGTTGTGCCGACCCGGATACTCCCGAATTGCATATCAAGTTTCGAGGCAACGAGGAACGGCCCAAAACCCGTTCCACTGACAGGAAGAGCAGCAGGCGACCCCGCAGCAGTGTGTGTAAACGTGATTACTCCGGTTTGCGGCCCGCCGGTAACCGGCAAGAACGAAACAGAATAGACACGGCTTTGACCGGGCAAAATTTCAACCGGAGGGAAGGGCAGAAGGAGGACTGTAAAGGCCGGGTTGCTAGTCGCTATGTCAATAAGAGTCAGAGATGAACCACCGGTATTTGTGACAACCACCGCCGCCGATCCCTCACCGCCAAGAGGAACCGTGCCGAAAGGAATTGAGGTTCTATTCATCACAAACGCAGGAAGCAGCACCGCCGGGTCTGTGATTCCCGCCAACGACGGACGAAGATCACCCAGCGCGTGCGTGAACCTCCCTCCCGCATATACACTCGTATCGTTAACCGAAACCGCTATCGCCGACACGCCACCAACAACCTGTGGATTCCATTGATTGATGGCTCCGGAAACCCTGTTCACAGAAATCAGATCGGAAGTGGAGTTGAGGATGCCGCCGACATACAGCGAGTTTCCGGCAGGTACGATCACATTCACACTGCTTTGCGGCGAAAGTCCGGCGTTGAAATCCGTTACATCCCCTCGTGTCAGGTCGAGCGCTGCAAGTGCATTGCGCTGCTGACCGCCGATTGTGGTGAACGCCCCACCGATATACACGGCAGGCCCGGTTACGGCCAATGCGGAAACAGAAGTCACTCCGGCCGTATTCGGCTCCCACAACGTTGGCGCTCCCGTCGCGAGATTGATTGCGGCAACCCGATTGCGGGTTTCTGTGCCGATTTGAGAGAAAAGCCCCGCGGCATACATTACTCCCCCGGAAAACTTCAGGGCCAGTACATGATCGTTCGGATTCGGATTCCATGCTGTCAGCGAGCCGGTTGCCGAATCCAGGGCAACAAGATATCTCCTTTGAGTTGTGCCGACCGTAGTAAACGTCCCACCCGCATAGACGGTCGATCCTGAAAGTTCGATTGCGTTGACGATTCCATCGGGACCAACCTGCGGCCTCCACGTAGTCGGGAAGCCCGAGTTCGCATTCACGGCCGCGAGCCTCGTGATTCGCTGCCCTGAAACCGTGTCGAATGCCCCGCCGAGATAAAGCGTGGCTCCTGAAAGTTTCATTGCGTTGACGCCGCCATTCACATTCGGATTGAAAGCCGTGGCTCCTGCAGTATCGTCAAGCGCAGCAACATTTTTGCGAACGGCGCCATTCACACTTCTGAACAATCCGCCTAAAAACACATTTGATTGAACACCGATAACTTTTACTTCAGAACCGGCAACCGGGTTCCAGCCGGAGACGCCGCCCAAAACAGAATCGACAGACGCTATGTTTCTGCGCTGCGCAATTCCGACGGACGAGAACAGCCCTCCGACGTAGAACATCCCCCCGAAAAATTCCATTGTGTTGACCGGCCCGTTCAGATTCGGATTCCACGGCAGAAGCCGGTTGACAAACGGATCAACAGCGGCTGCATTGCCGCGAACGGAATCAAGGATTGCGGTAAACCTCCCGCCCACATGCAACCGCGAGCCTGTCAATCTCAACACATGTACCGGCCCGTTCGGGCGGGGATTCCAGTCTGAAACGAACCCCGTACCCCCGCTCGTTACTGAAGCAAGATGTGGCCGCGATGCGGTGTCGATCAACGAAAAATCTCCCCCCAACCATACATTGTTCTGACCTGCCGCAGTGAAAATTGAAAGAACAAATCCGTTGGGCGAAGGACTCCAGACAGAGTCAGCAACACCCGCCGATAGATCCGTTCTCGCAACATAGTTGCGGGCGAACGGAACAACGCCGATGGCTGTAAACTCTCCGCCGACATACACATACGGCGGAACAACATGTATTGTTCTGACAGTATTGTTGGGATTTGGATTCCAGGCAAGTACTGCCGCATTTGTCGGATTGAGAAGAGCGGCATTATTGCGGACGGTAGCCCCGACCCGAGAGAAATTCCCGCCGATATATATTCCGGCAGTTCCAACAACTATCGTATAAACAGGGCCGTCGAATTGCGGATTCCACGTATTGTCGAGAGAGCCGTTCGGAAGGATTTTTGCGGCTCGCGAACGGACAACGCCGTTAACCTCCGTGAAGTTGCCGCCGATGTACCATCCGTTGTTGCCGTCGCCTGCAACTGCCAGCACATCGCCATTGATCTTTGGTGAGAAAGGAAGAACGATCCCGGTTGCCAGGCCAAGCGTGACACCGCCGCCCGTAACCGGTCCGACATAACCGAATGAGCCGCCGACATAGGATATTCTGCCGCTCTTTACGATAGCACGAACCTCGCCGTCAGTAACCCAGAGTCTTTGCTTCACCGTTTGAGCGTTCGTTACCCATGAACAAAGAACGAGAATGGCGAGAGAGATGAAGAATGTGAACGTGGGTTTCATGGCCATCACCTGCCCGGAGGCGGAGGAGGTTCAGGAAGTCGCCCGACGCCGGCGCCGTTTCTGCCGGCTTCTTCAACCGTTTTGCGGTTATCTTCCCCTGAATTGAACGTGCCGCCGATTCCCTGCCCCAAATGTCTCAACCGATCAAGAACGAGGTTGGTTTTCTTTTTCGCTTTCTTCGGGCCAAGTTCAAGTTCTTCGGCTGCGAGCAAGGCATTTTCCTTCGGGCCGCCGGCAATACTCAGCGCCTCCATCGCCTCTGCTTTTGACTTTGCAAGATTGAAGCCGGGATCGAGCGATGCTGCCTCGTTGTACAATACCTTCGCAGCCCGGAAATCACGGGCATCTTCACTCTTCAACGCAAGACAATACGTGAGAAACGCGAACGTGTTTCTCGTCGGGACGAGTTGGATTTTTTCCCGTTCCTCGACAGTCAGCGTGATGCCGAGTTCACGAATAATGCCGAAGACAAGTTCTTTTTGTATTCTGAACAACTTGTCCAGTTCATCGGATCCTGATTGGAAGCCGGGAAATTTCTTTGCCACAATATCCCACGCAGCAACATCCATTCGCAGGTTGAAGTTGTTCACATTAAACGAACCGGAAACAATCCGGCCCGCGCTCAATAACTTGCCCATCCGCGGAGCGGACGAACGATCAACTGATGCCGACTGTCCGAACTGAATCTCTTCCAACAACGCCTCGATACGGATGCGCTCGACCAGTTGGAGACTCTTCACCTGACCCAGATCAATCAGAATCATCTCGCTCAATCCTTTTCCCAACGCCTCATATCTGGGATCCGTCCCTTGATATGTGAGAGGAAAAACGGCAACTGCCTTCGGGGCAATTTTTTCCGTCCCGAGTTTTTGTTCGTCGGCAACAAGCTGCTTGAACTGCCGGCGAATGAATTCGTGCGTTAGCGACCGGTAACGTCCTTCGATCAATTTCCGGTATTGCGAGATTGCGGGCACTTCCGAGTAGTTGATATACACGGAAAGCGCCCCTTGAATATCTTCCAAGTATTCAAGTGTCATCCCGTAATAAAAGATCGTGCGGGGATCGTCCTTTACCTGACTGTAGGAGCGGGAGAGATATGATTTTGCGGGCTCATAGCGATTCGTTTGAAAATACACAACGCCAAGATCGCGCAACGCAGCCGGATCGTTGGGATTGACGGTCAACTGGCGTTGCAACTTCGCCATGTCGGAGGAGTAGTTCTGCTCTTTTCCTCCCTGCCTCAATCCGGCGCAGGAAGGAATGAAGATGAGAACGAGACCGGCTATAAGGAACGAACGGAGTTTCTGCATTGAGTCCTCAATGCTTCGTTGTAGTTAGTTGGATTTGCCCCCCCCGAGTACTTCTTACAAAAGAAAGAACAATTGCAAACGTTTACCCGAGCAACGGCTTAAGGCTTTCGGCCTTCATCTTTGCTTTGTCGTATTTTGGATCCATTTCAAGCGCTTGCATGAATTTATCGTAGGCCCCTTTGTAGTTGCCTTTTTCCAGCATTACGAGGCCTTCAGAATACGACATCATGGCATCGAGGGATTTTGTTTCGTTCCCCTTCTGAATTTCGGCTTTCGTCAGCGTCGCGTTGATTTTCTTGGCAACTTTGAGACTGAGATTTTCGGCAATCTCGAAGAAATCATCCGCTTTGCCGTCGGCCTGCTCTGTCGCGAGGATTTCACTCGTCTCGACCTTCACCAGGCGGGCAAGAAGTTTCATATTGTTCTTCACTTTAATGAAGCTGCCCAGAAGAATTGTATGCACGCCAAGTTGCTTCCCGATTCGCACAGCCGACGACTGGTCGAACTTGGTTGGATCGTTTTCCATTCCTATTTCTTCCAGAATCCACTGGATACGCTCACGTTCAATCACTTTCAGATCAACCGAGCCGTTGAGCTGATCGATCATCAATTCGGCAAATCCTTTCTCCAGCGGATCGTACTTGTCCTTATCGTCAACAGAACGGTTCTTGAAATCAAGAATGGCAATTGTCTTTATTCCCGGATCCGGTCGCTGCTCAACTTGCAGTGTCCCCGATTTGGTTTTCCGTGCTTCATAATAGACCTTGAGAAGCGGCGGAGCTTCCGTATCGGGATCGGGCTCAATTATCGGGGGTTCAAGTTCGAGCAATTTGATCATCGCATCCGTCGCCTGTTTCTTATCTCCCTTTGCCACATACGACCGGCCTAATGCGAGAAGGACATTCTTCCTGATCTTCTTGTCCACCGAAACGTCATCCGCCATTGGCGCGAGAATTTCAATCGCCTTGTCGAAATTGGCGGAACTGTACCATTTCATCGCTTCATCCCATTGTTTGGCGCCGTGGCCTTGCGCTTGAGCAGCAATGCTCACGCCACACGTCAGCACACAAATCAACGCAACACGGATACTCCACAAAGAACGAATCATAGCTTCCTCCCTTGGTTTGAATATAGACTTTCCACTTCGCAATTGAAATGGCATTTTCTACCCTTCTTTCTTCAATGTAAACGTCAACGGAACCGTCTTCTCTTCGAAAGAGGGAGCCACGAGAACCTCCCTTTCCCCGCCCTGTGTTTCATATCCGAATCTCGTTACAGTTACGCGATGCCTTCCCGGTCCGAGTGGAAATCGAGCAACAGGCGCAAAAATATCGGTAGCTTTGCCGTTCACCGAAATCATGCCGCCGGAGGCATCGCCCTGCACCACAATGCTGAAGTACGTCTCGAAATAGCATGTCAGAGTTTTGGTCTCGCCCGGGTTCACCTTGATAGTTGTACGTTTGGTTCCGTATTGCGGATGTTCAAACACCAGCTCGCGATCACCGGCAGCAACCTGAAAGGACATTCCGCTTTTTCCGATACTTGACCTCGATCCGTCAATGGAAACTGATCCGTCAGGAACCATTGCCAGCCGCAACGTTCCGAGACCAACGGGTCTCGGATCAACCGGCCTGGCTGTTCGCGTTTCATCTCGCACAGGCTTCGTGGCAGCAACTTCAGTGTTCAGGGCATTATCTTCAGTTGCGGAAGGAACCTCGCTGGTTAGTCCGGGCTTTTCTTCCGTGATAATCTGTTCGGGAAGCTTGTTCAGGGCAAGCGAAAGCCCGAAGACCTGGCCTTCAGACAACACAATGGATGTATCCTTTACATAGTAACCCTCACGATCAATACGTACGGAAATCTTTCCGGGATCAACTGCAAGATCTTTGAGTGGTGTCGTGCCGACGAGTTTGCCATTGAGCATCACCTTCGAGCCGTCCGGATTGGATTGAACAGACAACGTGGCGTCCGACGGAAAGAGTACAGGCCTAAGAGCGAACAATGCCGCAATGAGTGCTACCCCCGCGCCGAGTGTTATGTACAGAGGACGCCGCGCTGACGTTTGTTTTTTGAGATTCGGCGCAGGAAGGATTGGTTGCCCTGTCGATTCCTTCACAACAGCCAACTGTCCAACATCAACCCGCGACAACATATCCCACATTTCAGCGGCTGACTGGAATCGCTTTGCAGGATCCTTTTCAAGAGACTTTGAGATTGCTTTGACGACTTCTTTCGGGAGAGAAGGATTGAACTTGTCCGCGGGAGGAATTTTCCCTTCAACAATCATCTGACGGATATCAAAATCCGTTGCATTGTTCCCGAACGGAACCCGCCCGGTCACCGTTTCGTACAGCGTCATGCCGAGCGAGTACACGTCGCCGCGTGCGTCTACATTGGCGAGCCCGCGTATTTGCTCGGGCGACATATAATACAGCGTGCCGCCGGTTCCCATTGTCACAGTGGCGCTGGAAACCTGTTGAATCTTGGCAAGGCCGAAATCCGTCACCTTGACAACATCCTGAGGCGTCAGCATCACGTTACCCGGCTTGATGTCGCGGTGGATAATGCCGAGACGATGGGCATGATCCAATGCCGTGAGCAGTTGTTTGAAGATGGGCAGAGTCTTGTTCAGCGGCAGAGCGCCATTCAGGCGGATGCGGTCGGCAAGCGTGTTTCCTTCTACAAACTCCATCACCAGCGCAAAGCCGATTTCCGTTTCACGCAACGCAAACACGCTCACGATGTTCGAGTTCTGCAACTTCGCCAGAGCCTTGGCTTCGGACTTGAATCGTTTGAGGAATTCCTCGTCCCGCGCAAAGTTTGCATCCATCATCTTCAGAGCAACGTCACGGTCAAGCGTCATGTCCTTCGCTTTGTACACAACGCCCATCCCGCCTTTGCCGAGAATTCCGGTAATCTCGTAATTGTCGATAGTTTTGCCGATGATGGATTGCTGCATCGCCTATCTCGATCCAAAAACTGTTTTCAAAAAACTGTCCGAACCCTTAACCTGAATGATCTGAACCGTAATATTATCATGTCCGCCGCGTTGTTTCGCAAGGTCAACAAGCTTGTCGCATGACTTCTGCAGGGAGTTGGAGAGAACAATTTCCTTCAGCTCTTCATCCTCAACATACGACGTCAGCCCGTCTGTGCACATTAGAAAATATTCGTCACCGCCCAGTTCAATACTGTTGATCAGATCGTAGTCAAAATCAGCCCGCACGCCCATAGCACGGTACAACATCGAACGTTCGGGATGAATCTTGCTTTCATCAGCCGTTATCAGCCCGCGTCTCACCATCTCTGCAACTTTGGAATGGTCGTGTGTAAGTTGCTCAATGCGTTTGGATGTAATTCGATACAATCTGCTATCGCCGACATGAGCCGCATACGCGGTTCCTTTCTGAAGAACCAGGGCTATGCACGTGGTTCCCATCCCGTGAAATTGCGGATGATGAAGACTGTATTCGTAGATGGCCCGGTTCGCATCGGTAAACGCTTTCTTCAATCCGGCCACTATTGAGCCGTTCGACGCAAAATAGGATTCGCCGATTGTTTCAACGGCCAGCCTGCTTGCCTCCCGTCCTCCTGCATGACCTCCCATGCCGTCGGCTACAACAAAGAGTTGCCCCTTGGGTCCGGAAAGGTCAAGATCATCATCCGGAAATTTAGCAAAGGCATCCTGGTTCTCGGTTCGAACCATTCCCACATCACTTTTCCCTGCAAACAAAATTGATTTCACGAAGTAAGTATCTCCAGTTCAACGGCGTCTGAAGGCTTCGCCATGCACGCAAGCCTGCACTCGCCCGGTTTCAAACCGCAAATGTCTTCGAGCGTTCCGCGTTCATCCTCCCCAACCGGATTCAGATATTCTCCGCCCGAAATAATCCTGACTGGATCGCTGCCGCAGATTCCTGCATGACATTCTGCAACGATCTTGATCCCATTATTCTCGGCAATTGTACAAATGGTTTGCCCTGTCTCAAACGGAACCGACTTGCCGAGATTCTTGAAGACAACCACCATTCCGGATGCTGCCGGCGCGGAAACCGGCTCGACAGGTTTTGCAGCAGGCTTCGCAGCAGGTGGCGCTTTTGTTGTCACCCTGACCCGATCAACGACACCCTCTTCCTGCATACTCAGCCTGAATGTCTGACTCCCGACACGAAACATTTCTCCGGGCTCGATCCTGACGGCATTTCGAACCTTGAGGTACGTACCGTTAACACTCTTGAGATCTTTGATAAACACCTTTCGATCTTTTGTAGCGATGGAAAGGTGCCGCCGGGAAAGGGTCATGTCGTTGGCATCAAGCGTAATATCTGGAGCTTCGCGGCCAAGTACAATGGTTTTTTCTTGTGTCGGAAAATATTTGCCGACCTGCCTTCCCGATTGATTGTAATGAAAGATTGCCAGCTGCCCGTTTTCCTCCCTGAAGATAAGAAACTGTCTACCCAATCTCAGCAGGTCTCCGTCGGTCACTTCGACCGGCTTCGCTTCGGTTGTTCGCAAAAATATACCTGTCTGACTTCCGTCGTCACGCAGGAAGAATCCATCTCCGCCATGTGAAATTGAGGCATGACGTTCCGAAAGATTTGTGTCCTCCGGAAACACAATGTCGCAAAATTTCCGCCCGATTGTTGTAACGCCGTTCATGTTCACCGTGAACTCATCCTCCTCCACCCCGCCGGCAGTCAGCCGGACAAGGTACGCCCGTTTCTCCGTCGCCTTTTCCTGCGGCGGCTCCGTAATTTTTGAGAACACGGTCATGAGCGGAGATAGGGGAACCGGCTCTTGTTCGATCTTTGGCGCTTCATCCGCAAGCTGGACGTTCACCTCAATCTCCTTCTTCCCTTCCACCCGCTGCGCAACGACTTCCGCAACGATTACTCCGTCGATCATTCCTGCCTTGATATTGCCTCTGTGTTTTACTTCACGGAATGTCGACGGATCGGCGGTGAAATCTTGTGTTTCAAGATAGACCTGGCTGAGTATGTCGCCAATGAGATACACGTTCGGTTGTTGCGTTTCAAGAAGTGGCGTGACACACATTCGCTTCTTGTTTGTGAGGCCGCCTGTCACCATTCTGATGCCGAGAGAATTCAGAAACGCTTCCGGGATATCCTCGCCGATGCAAGCGATGCAGAGTTCTTTCAGAAACTCGAGATGCAACGTTTCATTCGGGCGGCCCGCAATCGCTTTCCGATCGGTTCTGAGTGAAAGAAATTCCTGCTTGTCATCTCCGGCAACAATTGCCACAGGCTCGCTGTTGGGAAAGTAGCGGATATTGCCGTTGCCGATGTACGCCTCAAAGAACACATCCGCGAGAGCCTTCGACACCTTGGGAAGCTTGTCGCCGCGATACGACCAGTACACAGCCGAGGACTCGTTTGCTTTCACTTTTGCATTGGAGATGGCGATAACGGCCTCGGCAGCCGATGTACCGCCGCCGATGACAAGCGCCGGGCCTTTCACGTAGGCTTGCGCGTCGGCAAGGCGGTAGGCAATCCCGTCTGTGTTCCCGGGAATATCAAATCGCCGCGGCACGCCCCGCCCGATTCCGATGGCAATGTGTTTGGCAAGAATCTGCTGTTCGGATTTTGTGTTGTGATTCCATGTCTTTATCTGCCACACGCCATCGCCGCGCCGGTGCAGTCCAAGCAGTTCGATTCCTATTTGAGCGGGGATGTTGTTGGCAACATACAGGAGCTTCCATTCATCCACCATCTCATCTTTATCGATAGCGGAGAAATGGAGTGCCGAGATGAGATCGCCGCCCTTCGGAAAGCGCATCTGATCACCACCGCCGAAGTCGGGAAGGATCAGCTTGTCTTTGGGATAATCGCGGATGCGCTTCATCAAATCGTCGTAGTCGATCACCAGCGCATTGAGGCCGAGTTCCTTTGCGCGGAATGCCGCGGCTGTTCCCGCAGGCCCGCCGCCAACAACCAGCAGGTCGAGAACCTCAGGCAGCGCAACTGATGTTGCCAGCAGCAACGAACCATCCGCCGAGTAAGTCACACTCGTCATCTTGACGGCTTCCTGACGAGACGAGCCTTGACAAGGCCGAATGTGATTTTCATGCCTTCCTTCACTTCCACTTCTTTTGAAATTCTCTGATTATCGATGTATGTATGATTCTTGCTTCCGAGATCTTTTAGCGTAAGCGTTCCTCCCTTTAACACAAATTCGGCATGTTTGCGCGACATCGAGCCATCGTCGATGAATATGGCGGATGATTGTTCGCGACCGACAATCATCGAACCTTCCTTCAGATCGAAAGCAGCGGGCCCTCCTTTCAATCCCTCAAAAATGAGAACGTAATGCGGCAACGATTCCGGGGCGGCAGGCTTCGGCGGTTTCGAAGGCTCGACAAATGACGGAACGGGCGTGAAATCAACACCAACTTTCGTGCGTTGGATATCATCCGAAACCGGCGGCTCCGGTTTCTCTTGAAACGCAGGAAGCGAGAATGCGCCATCGTCAAAGACAGTCTTCTGCCGTTCGTCTGTTTTGGGACTCACAGGCTCATCCTCCTTCGATAATGATGGGAGGGGAACGAAATCCTCGCTGACTTTCGTCTTCCGATCAGGAACGGAAGGCTTGAGAGGAGCCGGATTCTGCGGCAGTTGCTTAACGGGTTTCCTATCCCGCTCCTCTGATACATCCTCCATTACTTGAAAAAGAAAATCGAACGCGTTTGAGAATGTGATGATATTCAGTTCGCTCAGGCGCTCTTTCCCTCGTACTCGAACGCCATCAACACGAGTACCGTTACGGCTGCCGAGATCTTCGATGATGAATCTCTTCTCTTTCTCATCGAACACAATGCGTGCATGCTTCCCCGAAATTGACTGCGGATAGAGTTGAATCGAATTCCCGGGAGCCTTGCCGATAGTTGCCTCCCTGCCGATTTCGAACAAGGCTCCGGCCAACTGACCTGTTTTGCAGAACAATCGCGCTTTCATCATTTCCTCTCCACATACAATTGCAAACTGCCGCGATTCTGCTTGTTCGGATGCATGAAGTGGCACGACACGCAGTTGCTCAGTCCGGCACTTTGTGTATGACATTCGGTGCAGTTGTCAAGTTTCGGTATGTTGTGCGTTGACGCCTTGTCGATTGCTGCTACACCTGTTGTGTCGCCTGCTATTGCCCGTTCGACAGGAATCACATTGTGACAATCAAGACACCGTCGCTGGATGATATGCGCCCGATGATCGAACTCGGCACGCAGAAACGATCGCTGACTCGCTTTGACGTTAAGGATTGATGCTCCTTGAACGTAATGGCATTCGAGACATGGCTTTGCCAGCTTCTGTGCAAAGTCATCAATCTCTTGTCGTTGAGTAACTGCTTTGACACTTTGCGCAAGGCCGGGAAGTTCCGGCAACATGTCGCCGAATGAAATCCGTCGCTGCGCGGCTTTCAGCAGTGAATCGATCATCGTCAGCTCCCGCTGAATCTCGGCTTCAGGATGCGAACGCAAACCAATTACGTATTCCTGAAGAGTCTTGATTGCTTCATGATACACCTCTTCTTTGCTTCTCGTCGTACCCTGACCTGAAGCGGCCAACAAATCAGCCAATGTCGAATCGGAATGCATAATCCGGTAAAGCTGTTTCAGGTTTTCGAGAACCCACGGATCGCGATGATACACGGGCGATTTCTTGACACGGGAGCCGCTCACAGTAAACTCGTTCGGGTTTGTGTAGAAAGCCCACGTTGTGCCCGGTCCGCGTCGTCGCTGAATCATCTCAAGCGTCTCAACACCAATAGACGACGGATTTGCAGCATCTTTTATTGCAAGCGACGACGTCTCGACATTCGCTGTCAGATGGCAATCGCCGCAATGCGCGTCGAAGTCGAGAGATTTGAATCCTTTGCCGTCGGGTTGGGCTTCGTGGCAGTATAAGCACGCCTGCTCAGCGTTTGGAGTCTTTAGCAACTTCAGCACTTCCTTCGTGTGAAGGACATGTGTCATCTTCAATGTCGAATCATCCGGCGTATTTGTGCGGGCAAAGGCAAACTCGGGATGATTCTTGTTGAACGATGAAAAATGGCACGATGCACATTTCGAATCAGGAGTACGGGTAATTGCCGCCTCTCTTCCCTTGTGATCGGGATGACAGTTTGCGCATCGTTGTTCGTCCGACGCATGCTTTTTTTTCGCTGTTCCAATCCTGCCGGCATCTTCTGAGCGATAAAGATAGTGGGCAGAAAAGGTGTAAACGCCCAATTTGTCGTTTGCCTTCTCATGACACGTCGAGCATTTCGAGTCTGTCACACCTGCAAATGATTGGTGGCAGCTTGCGCAATTCGACTCGAATTGTGAATGATTGGATGAAAGATCACCGCTTGAGATGAATGTATTGTTGAGAAGCACGGCATCCGCCGCATAGTATAAAGCAATCAGGGCGCAACCAATTCCGCCCAACATCATCATCTGTTTGCGGGAGACGGGAAAAACGTACTCCTTCGTCACCGGCAACCGGACATCACCGAAGGTTCCTTTCTTCCTGCTTTCGTCTTTCTGTTTTGCCATAGTCGTTAGTAGTACCAGACGGCCCAGATATGCAACGCCACCATCAGCAACAGAACGAGCGAGAGCGGTACATGAGTTGCAAGCCACCATCGCAACGGACGTTGCAACGAGTAGTGTGCATCCAATTCCAGTTTTGTTCTATACAAATCCTGAAGCTGATCCAGCTTCTCTTTCTCCTCCAATGACAATACTTTCCGAAGAAACCCGAACTGTTTGATGGAGGATTGGATACCGCCGGTAACGTCAATGTAGTAAATCAGACGCGGCTGCGGCGCAATCAACGC
Organism: uncultured Chlorobiota bacterium; assembly: GCA_900696645.1. Lineage (GTDB taxonomy): Bacteria > Bacteroidota > Ignavibacteria > UBA10030 > UBA6906 > CAADGV01. The sequence continues at coordinate 95,103 of CAADGV010000032.1, forward strand.
TGCCGCAATGTTCGAGCGATAGAAATCCCTGACGGGTTCCGGGCATGATTCCACCATTTTCTCAGCCCTGGCTCGAATCTGCTCGACAAGTTCCGGAATTCTCTCGTACATTGCTTCCACCGACAATCCGGATGAGAGGATTTTGGGAATCCATTGTTGCAGCGCAACACCAAGCATTCCGCTGAGTGTAACCCAAATCGAAAGAAGCCACAGTATCCAATCAAACAGGCCATGCGGCAGGCGAAAACCCGTATGCAGCAGCACGAGCAGCCCTGCCAGCGTTCCTCCATACAGATGAAATTGGACCCACGCTTCCGATTTGCCGAGGTCGCGTTTCAACATTCTGCGGCGAACGGCGTAGAATCCCGCGCCGAGCATGAGCAGCGACGCGGCTGTTCCGTATGCTAATCCCCACCAGTTTCCGGGATTGATTTCGGCAACAAGGCCATTCAGAAGGTACATGAGAATGAATGCGCTGGTGCCAAAAGCAAACGCAAGCGCCCATCGGGGGGACTGGACGTAACGATGCCACTGAAATGATCTAAGTACTTTTAGCATCTCACGCCTCTTTCCACAAAAGATTTCTGAACTCTTCCAAGTTACCCACACGCACGGCGCAACCATGAGGGCAACTGCGGACGCATGCAGGCCCTGCCGAATCCGTGTAGCAAAGATCGCATTTTGAGGCAAGTTGTTTTTCTTTGCCGCGCAAGCCTTCAGGAATCATGTCGGGCGGCCACTGTTCGCCTGTTTCGTGCATTGTGATTGCGTCATACGGACAGTTGTTTGCGCATGAGGCACAGCCAATGCAGAGTTTGTCATCAATTGCAACAACATCTCCCACATCTGTCCTGCGAATGGCGCCTGTCGGGCATCCGACCAAACACACAGGGTCCTCACAATGATAGCACGCCCGCGTGACAAGGAGGTTGCCCATTTTGTCTCCCTCACGAACAAAACGGGGAATTCCATCATGCGTATCCGCACAGCCGCGTACGCAGTCGTCGCAACGTGTGCAGATGTTCAGATCAATAACGAGAATGCTGTTTCCTTCCACTATTCCCTTGTTGAGCGCACTCGATATAAACTCCGATTGGCTGATGTTTTTCCTGCTGTAGCCGGCTTCCTTGACTCGAGCAACGATGCTATCCCACATCAAGCGTTCCATCGCCGGATGCCCGGTAAGCAGCGCGGCGAAATCTGTTCGTGAGATCTTAATCAATTCAGCGTATTCCTTCGATGAGGCCGTGAACAACCACTTTCCCATTCCATCAAGAAGAAGTTCGGCTTGCCCGAAGATGTTTCCCTTCGAGAGATAGGAAACGACAATGCTGCCTTCTGCTATTTTCTTGGATACCTTGATGAAACCTGAACGAATGAGATAGAGGCAATCGGCCGGTTGCCCCTCTGCGGCGATTACTTCATCCGGCTCACAGGAAACAAGTTCCACCTTCTCTGCAAGTGCTTCAATCGACTGATCGCTGAGTTCTCTGAATAACGGCGTAGCGCGAAGCTGCGATTTCAGCGAGCGTTCCTTGTAGAGAGAATCGAGGCGTGACTTGAGGGCAGTTGAACGCTTTCGCATCATCCGAAGGGCCGAGGTACGAATTTGGATCAGCCGGCATTCGGCGGATGTTTTTGCGGTGGCGGATTGCGGCCATCCGCTTAACGCGCCAATCTCACCAAACATCTCTCCGGCGCCAAGTTTCACGGCACCGCTTTTCGGCAGATCGAAGTCCAGCGACGCAAGAAATGTGATTGCTCCTTCGCTTCGGGATTGTTTTGCAATCTGCGCCTGAAACATTGTTTGCGCTACTCGGGGTCGCTCACTACCATCGGTCTTAACGGGTGCTGTTGCGACCATTGTGCGTGAGCGATTAAAGATTGGCGATGCCGAAGTCTGTTGCTTCTGAAAATACACGTCAACCGATCCCGACACAACGAAGAAAGCGATATCAATGTAGCTGCCCTCTTCAAAGAGAACAGTTCCCGCCTTCCACCGCGCTATGGAAATATCCGGTGAGATTTTTTCAAGGAACTTGTTATCGTACTCTCTGAATATCTCAAACTGTTTCAATACATCGGGAGTAGGTTTTTCGGACAACTCCAAAATGCCCGTATTGCCGCCGAAGGATGTCCAACGATCCTTGTACTGCTCGAGACGTTTGAGTTGTGTTTGACCGGATGACATTTATGGAACCACTGATTATTCTTCTTCTAACTCAAAGATTAAAGTAACATGATTCAACAGGAGAGACGTTTGCTACCCGCCGGTTTTCTTGTACAACAACTCAAGCCGCTGCTTCAACAATAGTAGCACCGAGTCTACCCGGGTACTGTCGGTGATTGACGGAAACGGTGGAAGCACAATCGGCTCCTTTGGGGGAGGAGGTGCAGCGCTTACATCGGCCGGTACGGGCTTCGGAGGTGGCGGCGGCTTGCGCACGCGTTGACGCGGAGTTGAGTCTCCCTCCTGATCAGACCCCGCAACGCTTTGCGCTGCAACAGCTTGCGGAACCGAAGCTGTACCCGAGGAACTCGGGGCAGGTTTCCGAGCAGACCCTGCTGTGGCAGGTCCGCGTGCCTTCTTCGCATCGGCAAAGTATTTCACGTTCTGATCTTCGTCGGTGATGGGATGCCGCCAGTGTTTGGCAACAGATTTCATTCCCGATCGGTAGTTGAACTTCTCGCCCGACGGATGACCCGCGGCAAGAATCTTCTGATCTGTCAGATAGTGGCAACGCACGCACATTTTTGCACGAACATTCAAGTCTTGTTTGACATCAAGCAAGCCAAGCGGAAGGGATTTTGTGTAGCCGGGACGAATCGTGCCGGGAGCATACTTCCCTTCCTGATGCACGTCCTTGTACCCGCTGCCGGGTCCGTGGCAGCTTTCGCAGCTTACACCTTCCTCAACATCCTTGCTCTCCTTCCCCGAAATGATCGTGCCATGACACTCCATGCACTTCGATGTTCCCTTGAGATAATTTGCAGAGCCAATGCCTGAGAGTTCAGCATATTTTCTCGCATCTTCGCTGTCGGCAATATCATCAACGGAATTCTTGTGCTTATCGATCATGTTCTTGTTGTCGCCGGCGTGACAGTTGTTCTGCCCGACACCGCAACCTACGGGACCGAGTGTCTGATACTTCTGGCTCCACGCGGAGACCGGCAGAAGAGCCACAACGCTGAAGAGAATGATCGTATACAGAACATTTTTCACTGAACAGTCACGCCAATTACTTTCTAAACACTTTCCCATCATCAGAAACAGTCCACAACTTTCCGTCTTTCAGATACATCTTCTGCATTTCCGGGAGTGTGAACGGACGGGAACCTAATCTCCCGAAAACGCTTACTTGATTTCCGCTTTCATCCACCGCCCGGTCACGATCCATCCCCTTCGAAATCGACAATGCCCGGCCGGGTGTTTTGCGCGAAGCAATCAGAACGGGGGCAGGAGCCGGACTGAACCCCAAGTAACCGGGAACGGTTTTGGGAGATGTCAGTTGAACTACCCGCAATCCGTTTTTACCGTCGGCAACGTAGGCAAAGAGGCTTGCATTCGTTGATGCAACTTTCACTCCTTGCGCATCGTTGATTTGCCCGTCCGCGGTAAAAATCTTCTCCAACTTCATCTTTTCCGGATTCTCGACATCGACGATTACGAGTCCCTGCCGTCCCGCTGCAACGTACGCGTACGTTCTCGCAACGTACACATCATTGGCGCCCTGCAAAACCAGCGTACCTCCTGCAACAGGTTTCGGATCCTCATTGTTGGTGAGATCGATGCTCTTCACGCCTTCTTCATCGCAGACAAAAGCATATCGAAACTGAACGGCCACAGCTTTCGGGTTACGAATGAATGGTGCGCCAATCTCTTTCACAATGCGAGGTTGCAGCGGATTCTCGATATTCACAACCACAATTCCCCTGTCAGCACAGATGTAGACGTAGTTCCCTGCTATCGTCAAATTGACGGCGCCGTTGAGCACGCTGTTGGGATTGAATGTCAGCGCCCTGTCCAGAAAGTTATTCCTCGGATCGGCATCGACAAGATTCATGACATCGACGAGAATCAGCCCTTCATATTTGTCCGTTACATAGGCGTAACTGTACAACGGATGCAACGGGCCCTGCTCTTGATTCTCGGGCCTGACTTTCCGTCGTGTGTCGATCGGCATGTTTGTCGGCAATGCAACGGCAGTTGCGTATTTCGTTTTGACGCGAGTATTCTGTCCGAGCGGAGAAACGGGAGCCGTCACGATGCGTTCGGAGTATCCTTTGTTGTCGATGTTCGCAACATCATACACACGAAAACCGTCGTCGCCGCACGCTGCATAGAGATACTCTCCGCGAAGTTCCGCTCTCAAGACAGTCCCGCTGTGAGAGTACGCCGCTTGCAAATTTTTCTTGCTACTGAGATGTGATTTATAATAGTCGGGAAATGCCAGACTGTGCAAGTAACTTCCGATAACGGCTTGCGGTTCGTCTCCCTCTGTCACCTGAACGGCCGCTACGCCGCCATTGCCGGCCGCAACATAAGCGTACTTGCCCATGAAGTTGACGAAGTTCGTTCCCTGAAGAAACAACTGGGCAATCCACGCGTTGTTATCGTTCTTCGATGACACGTGGCAGTCCGTGCAGGTCCGGGTTTCCGTCGAGCGAACCGTATGCGCAAAATGCGGATTGAATGCCTGACTGCTGAAACCGGGCGATGAAATCGGCGCCTGCTGGTTGTAAATCTGCTCACGATTTGCATTTACAGAACTGAGAATCAGCGCGCTTGATGAACGTACGGTCGTTATCTTGCTTCCCTTCGTCGTCCCTGTCAGGCCAAGCATGTAGCCGTCATCGCGCAACACTTGGGGATTGTACGTCGTCCAGTTGCGCGAGACCTCACCTTCATAGTGATTCATCTGCTTTTTCCAATTCGCCTGTTGCGGAAGGTGACATCCGAAGCAGTTGGTAATCCACGACGTGTGGCAACTCTGGCATTCCATTTTTTTGTATGAGTGCGCAAACAGGTTTTCATCCGTACCCGGCTTGCCGACTGTGCCATCCTTCATCATCAAATGAGCGGCTTCCGCTTTGGCGTTATAGGCCTTCGATTCCTTCGTATGAAGGTCAACCGTCTGCAAAACTTCCCACTGCAGTGTATCGACAAGCGAGGAACGCTGCAGGATTCTTCCTCCCGACTTTCTGAACCGGCGCTCGCTGAAAGGTGTGTAGAGATCAGCGAGATTCGTACCGCCCGAAGGCGCCGCAACTCCGGATGTTCGCAGCGTTGCTTTTTCAGAGAACGTGCCATGGCAATCTACGCATTGAATTTCTACTGCGTTGTGAAACTCGCCGACCAATTTGCCGCTGCCGTGATTGTCCTGCTTGAAGTGACAATCAACGCAATGCATTCCTTTTTCAAGATGAATATCCTTCAAATGAACAGCCTTTTGTGCATTCTTGCTTGCAGGAGTGGGAATCGTCGGCGCAGCCCCTTCAACCGGAACAACACCCTCGAACTTGTACGGGGCGTTGAACGGAATAATGTTGCCATCTTTGTCAAGCAGATTTCCTTTCCTGTCTTTCTTGAACACGGCTCTGAAAACCCAGCCGTGCCCGTGATAGTCAGAGAATTGTGTGTGCGAGAGTTGAGGATTCAACTCGCTCGTCTTCGCTAGAAATTCATAATTGCTCCAGTTTCCTCTCAACACCGCTTCTTCCGGATTACCGGAGAGAATGGCGAACGCCTCAGCGTCCGAAGGATATTTCTGCTGCTTCGGATACATCAACTCGCCGTCGGTTTCGTAATCCCACATTTGAAAACCGAGGTATGTATTCACGAACGAATTCGGCTGGTGCATGTGACAACTCATACACTGGCTTGAAGGAATCGACCTTGTGAATTGGTGTTTGATGGGATGACCCGAAGCCGATTTCGAAATTGTCGTGTCGGTTGTTTGCGACTGGCCGCGGTTGCCGAACTTTGCGTACGGTCCCGCATTGAACGGCGAGCGATCATTAGCATATACAACGTGACAACCCGTGCATCCGCTGGAGCGGTAGTCGCCGGGATGATCATTCGTCCCAAGAAAAGAAAGATGCGGATCGTTCAGTCGTGTTTTGTGGATATTGAGAACGGGCGAACTGATGCGAAGCTGCGTGCCCGGTCCGCGGTCACTCAGCTTGTTGTCGGGCCTGCCCGGCTCTTCAAACGGATTTGGGATTCCAATTTCTGACGGATTGATGCGGGGGACTTTTCCGCCCCGTTCAAAACTCCTGAAGTTATCCGGCGGCTGCGTAATTTCCCACCGGGGAAGCGGCAGAAGAAACGGAAGAATTCCTTTCTTCTCCATCTCCTCTTGTGTCGGTGCCGGAACGGTATTGATGCGTTGCGGCTTTCCATCCCGACTGTAACTTTCTCCGAGGATGTAAGTCTTGACAGGCAGAATGCCGTTGTTATACGCTGCTCCGCCCCACAACAGTGCCGAAGTCGTCATCATGCTTTTCTGCACGTTGCGCACAATAGGATCGGCGGTGGTGTTGTGGCACGGGCCGCATGCTTTTTCTGCTGCACGCAAATCTCCCGGATTGACAAAGCGAACGAACTCGGGATATTCTTCATTGAGAAGAGTATATGAACGTTGTGGATTTGCCGCTGACTTCCAGCGATTCGGGAAACGCGGTTTCACATGTCCGGCCTCTTGCGTAGTGACGTCGGCATTTCCGCCGTGGCAGTCTGTGCATCCCAACTTCACCGCGGTGTTCTTGTGCATCGGCTCGATGCCGCCGTGGCACGTGACGCATCCTCTGCTCTTGCGGTCAGCATCGGCTTGCGATTGGCGCATGAGATCGGCTTCCTGCGCGTTCCCTGCCGAAACGAGAAGCATCAACCCGAATATGTATTTCATTCGTTGCATTGAAGAACTTCAGTATGTGAACGCGAACCCGACGGTTCCGGCATACAGCATGTCCCCTCTTTCATAGATATCTTTGAAGCCGGCAAGCGGCGAGAACGCCGAGAATCCGAGTGTAATGATCGCATTGTTGTTCAACAACGGACGATACATAATGCCAAGACTTGCCTCCAACCCGATTTGTTTGTGAATGGCATTCTGATTCAGAAAATCAACAAGAACACCGGTGTCAACGAAACGGAGATAGGTCAGATTGAGGGATGTCTTGATTTTAGGAGTGAGCTCGGCGTCGTATCCTGCATTCAGCAGAATGAGTCCCGGATTAACGAAGTTGGCTTGCCCTTCAAGTTTGCTGCTGCGCAGCGTAGGCAGAAAACTGAGCTTCTGCACAAGTCCCACCCCCTGCAACCCGATGCGCTGCAGTTGCCAGTAACTGAACGCGCCTCCTGCAAAGAACGGAGCATCAAGAATTGCATCAAAGCCCTTTCCTGCATCATCGGCGATATCGTCGTCGCCTGAGGCATAGAGGCCCGAAATCTTGAAGCGCTGCCAGTCATCATCAACCGAGAGTTCGAGCGCCGCCATTTGTGCATTGATAGTGATTTTCTTTCCTGCGAACGAATTGAAATCATCGGTGCCGAACACCTGATAGAACGCATGCGTGATATTCAGCCAATCGAAATGGCCGTCTCCCGCCCAACCGACATAGTATGCTTTGATCTCATGCGGTTTCACGTTGCCGGCCAGCGCGGGGCGGACAAGAAATCCGTTATCGTCGTAATGCGTGCCGGGTTTGTCGTGATTGTAATGAAAACTGAATTGAGTTGTGTAGCCGAGCGCCCACCAATCTTGAATGTAAATGTTCGCTATACCGACATCCTGATTGCGCCGGTCGAACACGGTATTCAACTCACTGTTTGTTTCCTTCTCTAACATCGGCAGGTAGATGAGATTCCACTGAATCCGGTTCGCGTTGAGATTCCCGAACAGTCTCGCCCCGAGATTGAAGTCACTGAAAAGGAATCCTCTGAAATCGCTTGAGAATTTCTGAATTCCGACCTTCAACGAAACAAAGTCATATCTGTCGCTCACATCGAACAGATGTTTCTCGACAAACAACTCTTGAAATCCGATATGATTTTCCGTCCTCGTGTCACCTTTCCGGACGTTGATGTTCAGCCCGTTGAACTCTTTCAATTGCGTGAAATTCAGATTGAAGACGGCAGTTGCCTTCACCTCCCAATCACGCGGACGAAATGCTGTCTGACCGCCGTACAGTTCAACGGAGAGTCTCGCAAATGAATTGTTGACGAGCCTGTTATTCTCTCCAAAGAATACATCTCCCAACGGCTCACGCGTGCTTATGCCGATGGGAGTCGGGTTGCGGAGGATTTCAAAGACATTCTCGGCAGTTGCCATGAGAATCAGGAACGTATTCTGTCCGGCAATCGGGTAGTCGCCCTTGAGGATATTCTGATTGTACGGATCGGCGGCGCTTCCCTCGACAGTGTACTCGGAAGCAGGCGAAACAATTCTCCAACGATCTTCAATCACTTCGAAGTCCTTTAGTGCAGGTTGTTTTGCAGCAAGTGTATCAGGATTAGATGTTGGGGTTTGAGCAGCCGATTGGATGCAGCTCAAGAAAGCAGCCGCGAGAATCAACACACTTTTGAGCAGAAGAGTATGCTTCATTGAATTTCGGGCTGGCGTGGAAACTTGACGTACGGAAGACGTACACCCTGATAGTAGAACTGATCGGAACGAATGTTCGGCGGCGGTTCGAATCCCGAGGCGCCTGCGGCGGCAATCAAATCATCCTGATCAACTCCATCGCCGCTGATGCCGATAGCACCGACAAGTTGGCCGTTCTTGTACAGAGGAATCCCACCGGGAAAGATGGTGACGCCGTTGCCGCGGTTCGGGCCAAACGTCGGAAGACCTTGGGCAAGCAAGCGGAATTGGTACGTGAAGTTTGTTCCTTCAAATAGCGGGCCCGGGCCTGTCCGGTTGCCCAACGAATCCCTGTCAATCCCCGGCGGAAAAAAATCCTGCGCAAGAAAACCGATTGCACGGGTTGTTATGGCAAGGGGAGAATTGGAAGAGAGGCCGAGAATCGTTCTTATTCTCTGACTGAATTCGGTGTTATTTTGAGGATTGGGATTGTTCGGGTTGCTGAACACAAGGGCAGTGCGGGCTTTTTGGACACAGACATCATAGCTGAAAATAGTCGCATCCGGGGTTCGCCAGATACCGAGAACGGATCCATCCACATCAACAACTGAAATGAAAACCTGCGATGCCGCGCCCACCGGTCGGCGGATTGCAGCGCGGGTTCGTTCAGCTTGAGTCTTCGCTTGCACGACAATCGACTGAACCTCGGCAGCCGTCAACATCGATCCTCCAACAATCGGAAAATCAAATCCGCCACCCAGCAACACTTCGCCTTCGTTCGGAAAACGTTGCGCAGGAGTCGCCCGAATAGGATAGTCGGTATCAACTGATCCCAGTGCAAGCGCTTGAGCAAACGTCAGCGAGAAATTTCCGGCAGGCGATTCGGCGGTAGCGTAGAGGAATCTGATTCCGTCAATAAAGATTCGATCTCCTCTTCGATCATCAGGTACGGAGTAGCCAAGAACGGCGCCAAGGGCAATTACTTCATCGGAACTGACTCCCGTGCAGAGTGATTGCTTGAATTGTGATTCGGCTCCGATCACGCCGATGCCTCCTGCAAGACAATCACCTTTGTAGATGGGAATACCACCGGGAAGATCATTCAGCGCGTTGCCGTTCGGCATGATGTCGCTGCCGGGCAGATTGGACAAACCAACGCCGAACAATGGTCCGCCGGGAGCATTTGCGACACCGGGCGGAAAGTGCGAACGCGTAATGAAACATGCAGTTGTTGTCGAAAAAGCGTGCCCGTTGCTGCTGAGAAACGCAGCCGTACGTGCCTTGCGGATGCACGTATCAACAGTTGTTATTTGAACCGGGATATTGTTGACTGTAAGCGGCGCAGAAACAAACCGGGCGCCGGTCATTCGGAACACACCGAGGATATTTCCTTCCCGGTCAGAGACGGCAATGGTGACTCTTTGATTGAGACGCTGTGCTTGTTCGACTGCGCGGGAAATGAGTGTTTCAACTTCGCTTTGAGAAAGAAACGGCGTGCAGACTTGGGCAGATGAGGAAGGGTTCTGAATCGTGTCGCAGGATGACACAAACATAGAGGGGAAAAGAAAGAACCCAGCTCTAAGCAATGCTGCCAATCGGCTTCGAACCGGAATGAACTTGTTGGCAACTCCGTGCATCAACTCCCCTTGTATCATGGACGGATTGTGGTGCGTGACAAAGAACTTGGCTACATAGTACAATTCGCATCACAGAAAAGCAAGATGGCTTAAGAATCCTTGTTAGCTGCAGCACGCGTTGATTTTGGACAACCAAGTTCATATATTGAATCGGTTTTGCACGGGGCTGTAGCTCAGCTGGGAGAGCGCGTGAATGGCATTCACGAGGTCAGGGGTTCGATCCCCCTCAGCTCCACGAAACGATCGGGGTTCTGCGCCGAAGGCGCCCGCCTGCCGGACGGACAGGCATCCGCCTCTGGCGGAGATCCCCCTCAGTTCCATATTTAAGGGAAGAGAGTCTTCCCTTTTTGCTTTTCTGTCGAACTCTTTTGTCGTGATTTGTTGTTGTCAAGGGTAGGTTGAACAGTTTTCAGTTATGATCTGCTTTCAAAAATCACTCATACGCGTTGCTTGTCTTGTTCTGGCAACTGGTTCAGTGTTGGCAGGTTGCAAGAAAGATGAAGGCATTATCGGGCCCGACGGCAGCCCGTCCGACGTGATCTTCCCGACAACCAACATAAGCTACTCGCAACACGTTCAGCGGCTTTTCAGCCAGACGTGCATGTACGTCGGATGTCACAGCCAGGCGGAGCCGGCCGATCAACTGAAGCTTGACACGTATGAGAACCTGAGGTATGGCGTCCGCGGATTGCCTGTTGTTATTCCGGGTTCACCCGAAACAAGCGAATTGGTATTTCGGATTGAAGGAAGAACCGGGCAGCGCATGCCCCCGAATACGACAAACCCTCTCAATCAAAATCAGATCAATGGCATCCGAACGTGGATTGCTGAAGGTGCCTTGAAAAACTGAAGTTGCTACTCTCCCTGCCTCACATCTTTCCCCCACAAGAGCTTTCCCCTTAACACTTCATAGTATGATCTGTCCACACACTTCACAAGCCGTAGCGTGTGATTTGCTTTCTTGATGAATATCTCGATTGGCGGCTCCAGTATTCCGGTTTCCTGGCCGTCGGCGGAGAGCAACACTTCATTGGCAGTTGCATACGCGACAACACGAATCGTATCGGTATCAGGAACAATAAGAGGGCGCCCGCTGAGCGTATGCGGAGCAATCGGCGTAATGCCGATGACGTTTGACGTTGGCGTGACTATTGGCCCTCCGTTGGAAAGCGCATACGCTGTTGAACCTGTCGGCGTGGAGATGATCAGGCCGTCGCCTCTGTATGTTACGGCAAATGTTCCGTTGATGTAGGTTTCGACATCCATCACGCGTGCCGAGCGCGATTTATCCACCACAATGTCATTCACGCCGTACAATGTTTGACCCGGCAACGACGGCGATGTCGCTTCCAGTACCATCCGTTCTTCAACGTGATAGTTGTTCGCGATAACATTCTTGATTGAAGTCTCGAGCTCATCCGGAGCAAACTCGGCAAGGAATCCGAGCTTTCCGAGATTCACACCCAGAATTGGTGTGCTTTCGGTCCCCACCGTCCGCGCAGCCGAAAGAATGGTTCCGTCTCCCCCCATCGCAATGACAATATCAACCCCTTGAACGCACTCCGCATGATTACGAGTCTCGACTGTTCCAAGCTGAACATTCTTGCTCTTCAGCAACTCGACAAGCTCACCATCGATCACGAACTCGACGCCCGAGCGGTTGAGTGTATCGACAAGCAACTTCACCACACCTGGAAGTTCGTGCTTCGACCGGTTCCCGATTATTCCGAATTTCATTGCGATTTGCCTGTCTCTTCCTGTTTTGGAGCCTCTTCCTTGGGTTGCTCTTGCTTAGCCTTCTCATCTTTCACTTTTTCATCCACGAAATTTAATTTTAACTCACGGATGAGTTCTGTCAGAAAGCGGTCTTCTTCTTGTGAGAGATTCCCCTTTGTTTTCTCTTTCATCATGTCGAGAAGGTCAATCGTCCCTTGCGCCGCATGTAGATCCCGCTCGATCTTTCCGGTGATCGTGCTTTTGACTTTCCCGAGTTGTTCCATGCACGCAGCGTGATACATGAATACAAGTTGTAGAAACAGTTGGCTGTTCTTATCCTTGATGTCCATTCATTTCCTCCTTCATTGTCTTGTGTTGCAGTTCCCACAGTTTTACATATTTCGTAAACACATACGCCGATGACACGACAGAGAGAATAAACCCCTGAATGCCGTCGAGAAATCCCCTTCTCACAATATACATCTTGAAAAAGAGAAACGGCGGGCGAACGAGAATGTCATACAATGAGAACTTCTTTCCCGCCGCTTGCATGTCTTTCGCCGCAAGACTTGTGTATTTGTTGAACTTGTTGAAATAGTGTTGTAGATCGGGGTCCGTGAAATGCAACAAGTCATACTGCAGGTTGCCGATTTTTCCGACAACGACAATTTGCTCGTGAACATTGGTTTCCGTGAAGCGTGATTTATCCTTGCGGAACAGCCTCGTCACACGTCCCGGATACCAGCCGCAGTGCTTGATCCATTTACCAAGAAAGTACGCCCGTCTCGCAACATCAAAGCCTGCACACATTGTGTCTTCACGCAACACAGACTGAATTTCCTCAGCCAGTTCCGGGGGCACACGTTCATCGGCATCAAGCCACAGAATCCAATCTCCCGTTGCGTGATCCAACGCCACATTCTTTGTTGCGCCGTAACCCTTCCACTCTACTGTCAATACCTTGTCGGTAAATTGTCGCGCCAAGTCGACAGTCTTGTCGGTACTGCCCGAATCTACAACAATAACCTCGTCCGCCCATTTCACGCTTTCGAGACAATCGACAATGTTATGCTCTTCATTCAATGCAAGAGTGATCACGGAAAGCTTAGCCATTTGCTGCCTCCGTCTGTGCTACTTTCCCGGCAGCCAACGCCATGCCGCACACCGCCCACACGACCATGATAATCTCCGCATCACCAAAGTTCCATTCAAACAATCCGTTAATATGAAATCCCGCCATTGCCGCAAGCGCGCCCAGCGCAATTGATCCGTACAGCCAATCAGCCTGGCACTGCCGCTCGATCTTTTGAATGACCAACCATAACTTGACGAAGATTGCAGCAACTGCCGCAGTTCCCAACAATCCCACGGTCACAAGCAACGTAATGAGATTGTTGTGAAGATGTCCTTCAGGCTTCCATTCTGGCGGCGCATACATCGGCCAGACCTGCTCGATGCCGATGTCGCCGATGCCGATAATGGGATGATCTTTGAAGATGTTGATTCCCGTTTGCCACATCCGCAGCCGTTCGATGTTATGTTCGTGATACGGATTGAAGATGCTGGACATTCGTTCCTGCATTTCGGGGGATGCAAACATCACCACTGCAACAACAAGAAGAAACAGCGGCAGAAAGATCTTCTTCGCACGGAAAGCCCCGATGACGATTGCCCCGGCAAGAAACCCGAGCCAGGAACTTCGAGTGAAAGTGAAGAGAAGATTCGTACCGATAGGAATCAAAGCAAGAACCGCAAACCACCTGAGCTTCGACGGAGTTTTCGGATGAACGACAAACGGCAGCACAAGCAGCATTCCGAACATCATCATCCCTCCTGCCGTCATGTACATCTGAAACTCACGCAGCCGGCGGCCGAACTGCAGATACTCGCTAAAGTGCAGGATGACGTCACGCAAACTCCACAACGAAACGAATACCATCGAGAGGACAAGCGTCCCGAAAACAATCTTCAATGTCCGGCGTGAGTTGATGTTCGCCAACAGAATGTACATGATCGGCAACAGTGTCACCCTTCGGTACATGTACAGGACTGATTGTTCTCTGTTGTAGGCAAAGATGGTGGAGATGCCTTCTGCAACAATATATGCCAGGAAAAACTTGTCCAGCGGAGTAGCGGGAAACCCCCACGATCGTCTGACGGCCATCCTACCGATCCACAAGAGCGCCGCCGACCCGTAAGCGATATTCATCGCGGCAATCGAAAGCGTGCTGCTGAAGAGGAACGCCATCAGCAACAAGATGATCGCCGCGTCGAGACGCGTTGCAGAATCCGCCGCATCGCCGAAGAGAAACCGTCGTACATCTATTATGTTCGAGTGTTGAGTCATTATCCCTTCTTTGCTGTTCCGAACCATCGCTGCAGTCGTTTCGTCAGAGGCTGCAAAAAAAGCATTACATGCCGCCACCAATCGGGCGGCTGTTCGTCGATCTTCGAATCAAAATTCCATTGTGACACTGCGATGCGTTCTTTCATGACGGCAGGATGTGTGCCGGTAAACCGTTTCAAATGGCCGAGATGATAGTATGTGTGTTCGACCGGAGGAACCCGTTTCTTCACTTCTTCATCGGAAAAGTAGAGTTGATGAAAGCCGACATTCTTGGTGTACATGACCTGCGGTGGACGAACCCAGCCGTAGTGATAAATCTCAGCATCGATTTTTTTCCGCTTCAACAATGTTCCGTCACGATGGCGGAAATCCATGCCGTCGCCCCACGACGCGATGTTCGGATGGCGCTTGACGATGCGACATTCCTTCACATACCAGGTTCGATAATCATCCTGATAGAAATCGTAGCTGCCGTAAAAGTGCCGATAGCCGAACTGCAACGCCTCGATCTTCTCGTCCTTCAGATACCGCTCCATTTCCGAGCGAACAACAGGAAAGTACTGTTCGTGCAACACTTCATCCGCTTGAATATAGAAACACCAATCGCCGGTACATCGGTCGAGGGCGTGGTTCGTCTCGACAGAAATCAACAGCCCTCCTTCGCGCAGACTCATGTCCCATTCACGCTCGATGATAATCAGCTTCGGGGAGGAAATCGTGCGAACGAGTTCAAGCGTTTCATCTTCGGACTTCCCCACATTCAAAATGAACTCATCGCATAACGGCAGAATGGACGATACCGCCTCGACGACGGGATAACCGTACTTCACTCCATTCCGGATAATCGAAAAGCCGCTGACCTTCACACCTACACCTGGAACTGAAGTTCGTACAGCCTTCTGTACACGCCTTTGCTGTTTGCAAGCAACGCCGCATGTTTCCCTTCTTCAACGATTTCTCCTTTCTCAATCACAATAATCCGGTCGGAGTGTTGAATGGTGGAAAGGCGATGCGCAATCACAACGGATGTTCTTCCTGCAAGCGTTCTCTCGACCGCTTCCTGAACAAGGATTTCCGATTCGGTATCGAGCGCCGAGGTTGCTTCATCAAAAATCAGGATTGGAGGATTTTTGAGAATTGCCCGCGCAAGTGAAATACGCTGCCGCTGCCCGCCCGAGAGTTTCGTTCCCCGGTCACCGATTTTCGTGTCATAGCCGTTGGGCAATCGTGAAATAAACTCATGTGCATTGGCAATCTTCGCCGCTTCGATAATGTGATCAAGTGAGGTGTCGCTTCTGCCGTAAGCGATGTTGTTCCGGACGGTATCGTTGAACAAAATCGTCTCTTGCGTTACGATTCCCATCAATTTACGCAGAGAATCCAACGTGATGTCACGAAGATCAATGCCGTCCAGCGTAATCCTCCCTTCGCGGGGATCATAGAACCTCGGCAGCAAATCCACCAGGGTTGATTTGCCTCCACCGCTCGGCCCGACGATTGCGACCCGTTCTCCCTGCTTGATTTCCAGCGATACGCCTTTCAAAACCACATCGCCCGTTTCATACTTGAACGAGACATTCTCGTACCGGATTTGATGTTTGAATTCGGTGATGGAAGTGGCGGAGGGTTTGTCAAGAATTGCCGGCTCCGTATCGAGAATTTTGAACACACGCCCCGCCGCTCCGATTCCCTCCTGCACACTGTTGAATGTCTGCCCGAACAGTTTGATGGGCGGGAGCATTTGCGAGAGTACCACGATGTAGCCGATGAGGGCGCTCGAGGTTATTGAGCTTGTTCCGCTGATGACTCTGCCGCCGATAAACCAGACGATCACAGCAATCGCGATCACGCCGAACATTTCGGAAATGGGAGACGCGAGATTTCTTCTTCGCTGGATTGTTTTCATCAGATCCGCATAGCGGGATGATTCATTCGAGAATCTCCCCGTCTCAAACTCTTCCATCCCGAACGCCTTCACGATGCGCACATTCGCCAGCGACTCATCCAACACCGACATCATATCCGCCATCTTCTCCTGCATAAAAATCGATTGCTTCTTCAGCTTGTCGGCGATGCGGCTGATGATGATGCCTCCAATCGGAATGATCAACGCCACAATCACTGTCAACTGCCAATCGAGCAGCAGCAACACGGTTGTTGAAAGGACGATGGTGGGAGGATCTCTGAAGAAGCTGTTGACGACGGCCATCGCCGAGTCGTTCAGAATTCTCACGTCATTCACGACCGTGGCAATGAGGTTTCCCTTTCGCTCTTCGGTAAAGTATGAAAGGGAAAGATGCTGCAAATGGCGATACACATCATTGCGGAGCCGGTGCATGATCCCATGCTCAATGTCCGCCATCAGATACTGGTTCACGAGCGAGAAGAGATTTTTCAGCAGAAAGGATGCAAAGACGGCAATCACGAGAAATAGCAACGCAGTCGGCCGGTCGTATTGTGCTACAAGTCCGGCGAGGAACTGCTTGAGATAATTTCCAAGATTGAAGACGGATGTACCCGTGGCCGCTATCTCCTCGACCTTCGGCGGAGAGAAGACGACATCGAGCATCGGGATGAGCAGGATGTACGACAGTAATTCCAGCGGCCGGCTGACAAGCATACACAGGTTGGCAGCAATCAGCCTCAACCGGTACGGCTTGACGTAGCTGATGACGCGCAGAAAGATTTTCATAACACGTCGGCCGGGTGGAATGGTGTGAAGCGAATCATTTCACGACGATGTTCACAAGTTTATTCTTCACAACAATCTTCTTTGCAATCTTCTTGCCGTCGATGTGCCTGCGCACGTTTTCATCGGCAAGAGTCAGAGTTTCCAAATCGTGCTCGGAAGTATCTTTTGCCACGGAGATTTTCGAGCGGACTTTCCCGTTTACCTGCAACACCACCTCAACCGTTGTCTCCTCCAACTTTGCCGGATCGAATGAAGGCCACGATTCGTACGCCAGCGTTACGGTGTGACCCATCTTCTGCCACAACTCTTCTGCAATATGAGGGGCGAACGGCGAGAGAACTTTGATGAACGGTTCCAGTACCTGCCGGGGTTTCGTTTCGCTTTTCATCACCTCATTCACAAAAATCATCATCTGCGCGATAGCTGTGTTGAAGCTGAGTCGCTCGATATCGTCTCCGACCTTCTTGACCGTCGCATGGTACACACGCTCCACATCAGCCGATGGCGGAACGTCTTTAATATCGGGATCAAGATTTCCGGCATCGTCAACGTAGAGACGCCACACGCGGTTTAGGAAACGGAACACGCCTTCGACACCGCGGGTACTCCACGGCTTCATCTCCTCCAGCGGACCCATGAACATTTCAAACATCCGCAGTGCATCGGCGCCGTACTCTTTCACAACATCATCCGGGTTGACAACATTGCCCAGCGATTTCGACATCTTCTTGGAATTCTCTCCGAGAATAATCCCCTGATGCCGCAGCTTCATGAAAGGCTCTTTCGTGCTGACGTAGCCAAGATCGTACAGCACTTTGTGCCAGAAGCGGGCATACATCAGGTGAAGTACGGCATGTTCCGAGCCGCCTACGTACAGATCAACGGGCATCCAGTACTTCTCTTTCTCCTTCGAGAAAATCTCATTGTCGTTCTTCGGATCGAGGTAGCGCAAATAGTACCAGCACGAACCTGCCCACTGCGGCATCGTATTGGTCTCGCGACGACCTTTGAGTCCGGTTTCCTTGTCGACGATATTCACCCAATCGGTTGCGAGCGCCAACGGTGATTCGGTTGTCCCGCTCGGCTGAAATTTCTGCAAGTCGGGTAATCGAAGCGGCAACTCATTCTCGCTCAACGCCTTCAGCGTTCCGTCTTCGAGATGGATAATGGGAATCGGTTCCCCCCAATATCGCTGCCGCGAAAACAACCAGTCACGCAGCTTGAATTGGACTTTCCCCTTCCCTATTCCTTTTTCTGAAAGCCACTCGATGATCTTCTTCTTAGCATCGGCTACGCTCAGGCCGTTCAGCGACACTTCATCGTTTGAGGAGTTGACGGCAACGCCATTTTCGTTATTGCTGAAGGCTGCCTCCTGCACGTTTCCTCCCGCCACCACTTCAACGATCGGCAACGAGAATTTCCGCGCAAACTCCCAATCACGTTCGTCGTGACCCGGCACGGCCATGATGGCGCCCGTGCCATAACCCATCAGTACATAGTCGGCAATCCAGATCGGGATGTTTTGCTTCGTTGCCGGATTAACGGCATAGCCGCCAGTGAAGACGCCCGTCTTGTCTGTCTCAATTCCGCGTTCCAACTCGCTTTTCAGCTTCGCCTGGTTGCGGTAATCATCGACGGCCTTTCGTTGCTCCGCAGTCGTGAGTGTCTCGACAAGCGGGTGTTCGGGAGCAAGCACCATGTACGTTGCTCCGAACACGGTATCGGGCCGCGTGGTAAAGACACGGATTTTCGCATCCGTTCCACTGACGGGAAAATCAATCTCGGCCCCTTCCGAACGCCCGATCCAGTTCGTTTGCTGTTCAACAGTTGATGCAGGCCAATCAAGCTCCTTGCCATCTTCAAGCAGCCGTTCGGCGTATGCGGTAATACGCATCATCCATTGCTTCATCGGCCGGCGCTCAACGGTGTAGCCTTTCTCAGTCCATTCGGCGACTTCCTCGTTCGCAAGCACTGTTCCCAATCCTTCACACCAATTCACGGGAATCTCGGCAATATAGCAGAGACGGAAATTCTTGAGAACGTTATGCTGCTCGATTCTGTTCATCTGCTTCCAGCCGTCGGCGGTGAAGCAGCAATGATCATCCCCGCAATAAAGTGAGCAGTCGATCTTCGAGCATCCAACTGCCTCGAATTCCTTGACAAGTTCGTCAACGGGACGTGCTTTGTTGACCCGGTAGTCGTACCACGAGTTGTAGATCTTCAGAAAGATCCATTGCGTCCATTTGTAGTAATCGGGATCGGTTGTATCGACCTCACGATCCCAATCGTAACTCAATCCCAGCATCTTGATCTGTCGGCGGAAGGTGTTGATGTTCCGCTCGGTTGTAATGCGGGGATGAATATTCGTCTGCATAGCAAAGCGTTCCGCAGGCAGGCCGAATGCATCCCACCCGATCGGATGAAGAACATTGAATCCCTTCATCCGTTTGTAGCGGCAGAGAATATCCGTAGCCGTGTATCCTTCAGGGTGACCGACATGAAGTCCGGCACCGGAAGGATACGGGTACATATCAAGGATGAACACCTTCGGCTTGCCGGAGTAATCCTCCGTCCGGAACGTCTTATGATCGTCCCAGTAGGTTTGCCACTTCGGTTCTATTTCGTGAAAAGGGTAAGGCATCTTCAGAATTGCGAATGTCGAATTGTCAATGTCGGATTCCGGATTATGAGTTCGCTTTCAGATATATCTTTGCGGTTTCTATTGTGCCGAGTCTCAGGCGCTGCCGGATTTCTTCAGGCGTTGCTCCGGATTCGGCCAGCCGCCGTGCTGCCGTGTAACACAACGAGTGGGGCGTAATTCCGCTTTCCTTATGATTCCTGATGCCGGCAGCAATCAAATAATTGTACACCACATCACGGATGCCCCGCGTCGACATCCGCTCTCCCCTCGTCCGGTTGCCGGCACTGAGCAGCAGCGGGCTTCCGGATTTCAACTCATCCTTCCGCTCAATCATTCGGAATTCCAAATATTGTCTTGCTGCTTCAGCCACGCGGGAAGTCACAACAACGGCTTCGTCTTTGGATACCTTCCCCTTGCTCTGCACACGCAGCCGGTTGTTCGTTAAATCCTCGACGTTCGCATGAACAAGCTCCGATTCCGACAAGCCGCAGTCGAGCATCAGCAGAAGAATTACAGTGTCCCGCATGCCGATTTCATCTTCCGCACCGAGAGTATCAAGCAACCTGCGTACATCGTCATCCGATAATGCTTTTCTGACGTGAACCCTCGGTCTGCTGTTGCCGCCGACAAATTTCGCCGGATTCGCCTTCAGTATTCTCTTCTCAACAAGAAAAGAACACAAGCTGCGCAGTGAAGTCAGATATGCCGAAACGGAAACAGCGGAGAGTTTTCTCTCTTTCGTGAGATAGCGCTTGTATCGTTCGACATCTTGAACGAGAAACCGGAAATCCTTCTTCCTTCTGAACCAACGGACAAACTCGCGCAGGCTCCGTTCATACGTTCCGCGTGTTACAGAGTTCCCGAACGAATCGAGAAACGATGCGATGTACATCCGGAGCCGCTGCTCCGACAAGCGGGTTTTGACCGGCCGGGGTTGGGCATTCATTCCGGCCTTACCAGTTCATCCGCTTTTTCAGATTGAGGATATGGGCCAGATGATGTTTGCCGTGCCACGCATACATGCCGAGAATTCCGTCGAGCGAGAACTCTTTTTGATGTTCGGGATGAAAGAGCGTGCGCTTGAAGTCATTTCTCGTCATCGATTTCAGCAACACAACCCACCTCTTGTGAAGGGCATCTAACATTGCAAGCGACACCTCTACCGGAGTCAATTCGGAATCGGGAAGCATTGCCCAGCGATCTTCCATGTATGGCTTGATGGTCGGCCTCTCCTCAGTCAGCGCGAGCTTGAAGCGGCCGTAAGCCTGCAAATGACTGTCGGGAACGTGATGCAGAACCTGCCGGACAGTCCAACCTCCCTCGCGGTACGGAGTCGAGAGTTGCTCATCGGAAAGCCCTTTTACCGCCTCTTGAAACTGTCCCGGAGCCGCCGCAATTTCGTCAATCCAATGAGCTATATCCGCCTCGGAGATAATGTCGGGGCGCTTGTATCTGCCAATCGGGTACTTCAGTTCCTCGATGTTCATAACACGCTATAAATTCATGAGTTAAGTGCTCAAAATTTATCCAAATAGCGAGAGACAAGCAAGGTAGGGGACGTGAGGCGTAGCGCGGGACTCCCGTCCCACATCAGGCTTTGTAAAGCGGATTGGCAATCTGTTCCTATGTGAAGGAATCGATCTGTCTCCCGCATCTATAAACTCCCGCCTCGTTGGGGCAGAATCCGTGCAAGACGATTCAGGAGAATCGCCCTGCAAGTAGAGCGCGGAACCCCAACCCCACATCAAGCTTTGTAAAGCGGATTGCCAATCCGCTCAACATTCCTACGTTATTGTATCTGTTCTTCCCGCAATTCCCTGCCGTAAGATTCCGTTTCCCAAGAATTGGAAAATGGAGCTGATAGCCGTTTATCAAATCTGATAATTAGCCTGTTTTTCTCTGGCACTCTATATGAGTATATACTCATATAGTTAATCACTCACGGATGAACAATGAAAACCTCAGCAGATTTGAAGGCCGATATTCTCGTAGCAC